>NZ_ASXG01000124.1 GCF_000411975.1 Amycolatopsis orientalis DSM 43388 | reverse complement strand
GAACACGATCGTGCCGTAGAGGACGTAGTGGAAGTGCGCCACCACGAAGTAGCTGTCCGACACGTGGAAGTCGATCGCCGGGGCGGCCAGCATGATGCCGGTCAGACCGCCGAAGAGGAACGTGACGATGAAGCCCATCGAGAAGATCATCGGCGTCTCGAAGGACAGCTGGCCCTTCCACATCGTGCCGATCCAGTTGAAGAACTTCACGCCGGTCGGGACCGCGATGAGGAACGTCATGAAGGAGAAGAACGGCAGCAGGACCGCGCCGGTCGCGTACATGTGGTGCGCCCACACCGCCACCGACAGCGCCGCGATCGACAGCGTCGCGAAGACCAGGCCCTTGTAGCCGAACACCGGCTTGCGGCTGAAGACCGGGAAGATCTCCGACACGATCCCGAAGAACGGCAGCGCGACGATGTACACCTCGGGGTGGCCGAAGAACCAGAACAGGTGCTGCCACAGGATCACCCCGCCGTTGGCCGGGTCGAACACGTGGGCGCCGAGGTGCCGGTCCGCCATCAGGCCGAACAGGGCCGCGGTGAGGATCGGGAACGCGAGCAGGATCAGGATGCTCGTGATCAGGATGTTCCAGGTGAAGATCGGCATCCGGTACATCGTCATGCCCGGTGCGCGCAGGCAGACCACCGTGGTGATCATGTTGACCGCGCCGAGGATGGTGCCGAGACCGGAAACCGCCAGGCCGGCGATCCACAGGTCGGCACCGACGCCGGGCGAGTGGATGGCGTCCGAGAGCGGCGTGTAGGCGAACCAGCCGAAGTCGGCGGCGCCGCCGGGCGTCAGGAAGCCGGACAGCACGATCAGGCTGCCGAACAGGAACAGCCAGTAGGAGAACGCGTTCAGCCGCGGGAACGCCACGTCGGGCGAGCCGATCTGCAGCGGCAGGACGAAGTTCGCGAACCCGAACAGGCTCGGCGTCGCGTACAGCAGCAGCATCACCGTGCCGTGCATGGTGAACAGCTGGTTGTACTGCTCCTGGGACAGGAACTGCTGGCCCGGCTGGGCGAGCTCCGTCCGGATGAGCATGGCCATCGCGCCGCCGATCATGAAGAAGGCGAACGACGAGACCAGATACATGATCCCGATCTGCTTGTGGTCCGTCGTGCGGAACAACCGCAGCAGGTACGAACCCTTTGCCGTCTCGCGCGCGGGATACGGGCGCGTTGCGATCGGCTTGGGGGCTACGGCCGTCACTCCTGCCTCCAACACTGCAGCCTGGTGGTGGTCAACTTCGGGGCGCTCGGGCTCAGGCGGGCCTGATCCGGGCGGTCAAGGGGATCGTAGCCCTCGCTACCGACAGTCGCGCGCACCGGCTGGTTAGATCACGGAATGACCGACCCGTACCGCGCCGCGGCGGTCTCCGCCGCGCTGGCCGTCGGCCGGCGGTTCGGCCTCCCGGCCGATGCCGCCGAGGTGCTGCACGAACGCTCGAACGTGCTGGTGAGGATGGGTCCGGTCGTGGCGAGGGTCCCGGCCACCACCCGGCTGCTGCGGCCGGACGCGACCGCGTGGCTCGAACGGGACGTCGCCCTTTCGGCGTACCTCACCGAACGTGGTGTGCGCGTCGTCTCACCGGCCGCGGATCCCCCGGCCGGACCCCATTTCGCCGAGGGATTGCCGGTCACGCTCTGGCACTGGACCCCGCACGATCCGGACCATCGGCACGGGCCGGACGAGACCGCCCGGTCGCTCGCCCGGGTCCACGCCGCGCTGCGCGACTATCCGGGCGACCTGCCCTCCCGCGGCCCGGTCGGCGAACTCCTGGACACCGTCGCCCGCAGCGGCCCGTTGCTGGACGGTTTCGCCGACCGGATCCGCGCGGAGACCGAACGGCTCGCCGCGCTGCTGCCGTCCGGCCCGGTTCAGGTTCTGCATGGCGACGCCCACCCCGGCAATCTCATCGAGACCGCAGACGGCCCGTGCTGGCTCGATTTCGAGGACACCTGGCGCGGGCCGCTCGAATGGGACCTGGCGATCCTCGCGCGACAGGGCGGGCCGGAGTTCCTCGCCGCTTACCCGGGCGAAGCGGACGAAGCCGTCCTCGAGACGTGTACGCAGCTTCGCTCGCTCTTCGCGGTCGCGTGGCGGTTCCTGCTCGCGCAGCGTTTCCCGCACCGGCTAGGCGAAGCGCGCGCCGCGGCGGCCGAATATTTCAGCTGACCCAGCCGAAGATGGCTTCGACCACGCCAGCCGGGTCCTCCAGCGGCGTCAGGTGCCCGACGTCCGGGAGGACCGCGAGGGTCGCGTTAGGCAGCGCATCGACCATGGTGTTGGCCGCGTCGAGCGGAGTGAGCGCGTCGCGGTCCCCCACGATGACGAGCGCCGGGACGTCGATCTCGCGCAGCAGATCAACGGAATCAGGCCGGTTGCGGATCGCCCGCGCGGCCCAGGCGACCCCGGACGGCGGCTGCGCGTCGATCAGTACGCGCACGCGCGCGCGAACGTCGTCAGACGCGGTGTCGGCCAGCAGTTTCGGCAGGTTCGCGTCGGCGAGCCAGCCTTGGACGCCCTCGGCCTCGGCGCGGTTCGCGACGTCGAGCCGGGTCTGCGCGACTTCGGGGGTGTCCGCGGTGGCCTTGGTGTCGATGAGCACCAGTCCCCCGACGCGCTCGGGTGCCTGTCGCAGCAGCGCCATCGCGAGGTAGCCGCCCATCGAGCAGCCGCCGAGAACCACCTGATCGAGTTCGAGCTTGTCGAGGAGCGCGACGACGTCCCGCGCGGCGTCAGCCAGATCCGGCTCGGCTTCGGTCTCCGGCAGCGGGCTCCGGCCGAGACCCCGCTGGTCGGGCGTAATGACCCGGAAACGTTCCGCGAGCGGCGCGCGGACCAGGTCCCACATGCGGGCGTCGAGCGGGAAGGCGTGCAGGAGCACCAACGGCAGTTCGGTCATGGCGGAGATTGTCTCTGGTTTTTTGCCGCGATATTTGTCGGACCCCGTCGTTATGGTCGGGGGCGTGACAGAGATCGTGACGGAAAGGCTGGTGCTGCGGCGCTTCGTGGAGACCGACCGGCAGGCGGTGGTGGAGATCGAGACCGACCCGGAGACGAACCGGCACAACCCGTTTCCGTCGGACACCGCGACCGTCCAGGTGACGTTCGACAGCTGGCTCGAGCACTGGGCGGAGTTCGGCTACGGGTACCTGGCGGTCCGGGAGCGAGGCAGGCCGGAAGCCGCCGACGGTTCGGACGTGATCGGCATGACCGGAGTGCGCAACCGGGAGTTCCGGGGCGAGACGGTGCTGAACCTGGCGTACCGCTTCCGCCCGTCGGCGTGGGGAAAGGGCTACGCGGCGGAGGCGGCGCGGGCGGCGCTGGAGTGGGCGGAACGGGAGATCCCGGCGATTCCGGTGCTGATCACGGTGACGGCGACGAACACGCCTTCGTTGCGGGTGGTGGAGAAGCTGGGGTTCGCGGAGTACGTGGAGGAGGAGCGAGACGGGGTGGTGGCGCGGCATTTTCGGCGGTGAGGCGGGGGCGCGGGCATGCGTGAGGAAGGGGCCCAGGCTCCGCGTGCGAGAGGAGGGATGGGCCAGGGGGGTGATGACCGTAGTGGGGGAGTGATGTTGTGGTGGGTTGATTTGGATTGGTGAGGAGGGGCTCGCGGCGGAGGGTTGACTGGGCCTGCCCCGTAGCGGGCGGTCGGCCTGGACCGGCCTGGTGCGCGGGAATTGGCAGTGTCGCGAGCGGCTAGGTCTGCTGCGATGGCACAGGCTCGCGATGCCACGCGGGCGCCTGCGGCTGCTCTCCCCTGCCGCGCGGAAGCTGACGGCGTCGCGAACAGTTACGTCCGCTGCGCTGGCAGAGGCTCGTGATGCCACGGCGGGCACCTGCGGCCGCTCTCCCCTGGCACGGGAAAGCCGACCGCGCCGCGAACGGCTACGTCCGCCGCGCAGGCATGCCCGCGAAGCCACGGCGGGTGCCTGCGACTGCCCTACCCTGGCGCGGGAAAGCTGACGACGCCGCGAACAGCCGTATTCGCTGCTCTGCCAACGGATTGCCGCGACGATGTGGGCCAGTCCGTGTTCCCGGCGCGTTTCGCGGCCGTCGGGAGGCCGCTGCGCTGGTCCGTTCGACGAGCCGCCCAGGGTGCAGTCCTTGGTGTGGCGCGGGTCCGCCGGGAGTCCAAACCGGTCGGGTGAACTCCAGTTGCAGGCGACTCCGGCGAGACGAAGTTCCATTGTGGACAGATCCGTCGGCGAGGCCGAACAACAGCAGTCACCGCAATTCCAGCCCGGTCAGCCGGCGAAACCGCGGTCATTCCTGAACATTGCCCCCGGTCTTGTCCCGCAACAGCCAGCCGGCCGCAAGACCGCTCACCACAGCGAGCACGCCGCACAGCAGCAACACGAGCAACACCCCCTGCGTCGCTCCCTCGCTGCCCTCGCCGCGGGTCGCGTAGACCGCGCCGGTCACCGCGATTCCGAGCGCCAGGCCGAGTTGCCGCGAGCTGTTCGCGGCGGCGCCGGCTGTACCGCCGTATTCCGAGGGCACCGAGGCGATCGCGACCGCTGGGAAGACCGGCGACACGATGCCCGCGCCGATTCCGGTCAGGACCAGCGCCGGCAGCAGGGCGGGCCAGGTCGGGCTGGCCAGCACCGCGACCGCGGTCAGGCAGCCGAGGCCGAGCAGCATCGTCGCGCCGCCCAGTACCCGGCCCGGCGATCTCGCGTGCAGCCGGCCGCTGATCAGCGCCGACACCACCACTAACACCACCAGCTGCGACGCCAGCACCGCCGACGTCGCCGCCGAGCTGAGTCCGGTGGCGTTCTGCAGCCAGAGCGAAATCACTGGCAGCGCACCGAATCCGGCGAAGTAGTAGCTGAACGCGACGAGCAGCACGCCGAGGAACCGGCGCGTGCCGAACAAGCTGGGCGGCACCATCGGCGCGCTGCTGCGGCGTTCCACCACCACGAACGCCGCGACGGCGACCGCCGTGACGAGATAGCCGAGCACCGCGCCGGTCGAAGTCCATCCGCGATCGCCGCCGGTGATGACGGAATAGGTGAGTCCGGTCGCGGCCAGCGAGAACGTGCCGATGCCCGGGTAGTCGACACGGCGGCCGCGCGCTCGCGGGCTCTCCTTCAACGAAGTCGCCGCCATGACGATCGCGGCCACGCACATGGGCAGGGAGGCGAAGAAAATCCACCGCCAACCGAGCAACTGGGCGACCACCCCGCCGGAGAAGGTGCCGACCGCGCTGGCCACTCCGGCGACCGTCCCCCAAATCGCGAACGCCCGGGCCCGGTCGCGACCCTCGTAGGTCAGCCCGACCAGCGGCAGGATCGTCGCGAACATCGCCGCACCCGCGACCCCCTGCACAACCCGCGCGGCGATCAGCTCGCCGGGTGTCGCGGACAAGCCGCAGACGAGCGTGGCGAGGGAGAACAGGACCAAGCCGGCGAGGTAGACGCGCTTGCGGCCGAGCAGGTCGCTCAGCGAGCCGAAACCCAGCAGGAGCCCGGCGAGCGCCACGGTGAAGACGTCGACGATCCATTGCAGCTGGCCGTATCCCGCGCCGAGTCCGGCCCCGATCGCGGGCAGCGCGACGGTGACGATGCTGGTGTAGACCAGCAGCAGGAACGTGCCGACGCACGCGGCGACCAGCGGAACCCAGGACGGCGCGGCGACCGCGGGCTCGGCGCGGCTCGTCAAGTGAGGCATGCCTAAGATCGTGCTGTAATAGGCTTATGCCGCATAACTCTTACCATCGGAGTTTCCTCAAGTTTGTGACCGGCCTCACCAACGACCGGCCGAAGGACCTCGCTGACCTGCTCGGACGGTGGGACGAGCCGGAGATGGGCCCGGTCCCGCCGGTCGCCGACGAGGATTTCGCCGAGGTGTGCGAGTTCCTGGACCGCTGGGTCGAGGTCGTCGACACGACCGGCGAGGCGGACCGCGTCCGGCTGCTGAACGCTTTGCTGGCCGAGGCCGCCGCCTACCCGAGGATCACCCAGCACGACGGGTACAGCTGGCACCTGCACTACCGGGACGACGGAATTCGCCTCCCCGAGATGCTGCGCGCGGTCACCTCGGTGGCGGCGGCGCAGTACCTGACCTCGACCAGCCTGCACCGCCTCGGCCGCTGCGCCGCGACGGAATGCCGCCGCGCGTTCGTCGACTTCACCCGCAGCGGCACGCAGCGCTACTGCACCCACGCCTGCGTCAACCGCGACGCGGTCCGGCGGCACCGCGCCCGGAAGAAAGAACTCCAGGAGCGATAACGGCTTTCCGGCGCACAGTGGTCGGCGTGCCGGGAATTCCGCTGCGCCACAACGGTCCCGAGCCGGGCGACCGCAGCACCGTCGATCAACAGGTCCACCGGAGAAGGCATCCAGAGCAGCTCACAATCACCCGTGGCGGCACTGGCAATGCGAGCACCTAGACCAGGGCCGCGGGTTACGGACGGGCCAGCAGAGGCATTCATGCACGATCCGCGGCCGCCACTGCCGGAGGCGGTGGACACAGAACCCGCCGGACTGTTCGCTTTCCGGAACGAGCACGCGACCTTTCGGTGCGCCTACTAGGTCTCGGGCTCGCCGGGCCGCGCGAGCGCGACCAAAGCGACGGCCGCCACGAGTGCGAACCCCAGCACCGCTACGGCGGTGGACAGTGCCGTGGGGGCCGCCGGATCGACGGGCCCGCCCGCAGCCGACCGCACCGCTTCCACCTCGCGCTACACGACCTGCCGGAAAACCCGGACGACCAGATCAGCCTTGGCAGGGAAGTGCCGGTACACCGCGCCGACTGCGACCCCCGCCCGCTACGGCAACGGCGGCACCGGCCGCGCCGGGCAGCGGCTCCGAGCACGAACTGCGCCGCCGATCAGACCGGACGCCGCGCCCGGGGCGTCACCGATCGCGAGGATGATCGTCATCGAGGCAGGGGGCACGAGACCGAAGGGCTGAACAGGGCGAGCCTTACCTGCGGGCCGGTGTCGCTGCTCCGTTCACCGGCGCCGCTGCGGACGCCGCCGGGCCCGTGCCTCCCAGCAGGGCCGATGCCAGTGCCTGCGGTCGGCGACGCCGCCGGTCTCGTCGGCGGGCCAGACGACCACGTGCGGCACGCCGGGCCGGATCTCGTGGTCGCAGCCGGGACAGCGGTAGGTCTTGGCCGCGTGCGCGCCAGGCACGGTGCGCACCAGCCAGTCCCCGTCCGGGCCGGATTCGGCGCTCGCCCATCCGCTGACCGCGCCGGCGTCCGCGCGCACCGCCGGACCGGGACGGCCTTTGCCGGGTCGATTGCGTCGAGGCACGCAGCCACCGTAACCGGAGCCGGTTCGGGCGGCTCGACCGTGCCGCGAAGCCGACGGGGACCCGAGCCGCCAGCCTGAACCGGTCTCCGGCGATCAGGCAGCTCTCCCCAACCGGGTCGCAGCCCACGGCCAAGCGGCCTCAGGCCGGTCAAGCAGGCCAGCCCCAACAGCCGTTCCAGGACCCGGGCACCAACCCAGCTTCCGGATCAGCCTCGCGCGATCGCCAGCGGAACCAGCTGTTCGGCCGACGTCAGCGAACCGTGCTGGCCCACCAGGTTCGTCTCCACCGCCTCGGCGAGTTCGCGCACCATGCCGAACGTCCCGGTCGCCGCGGCGACCACGTCGCCGATGCGCGGCCGCACCCGGTCGCTGACCGAGGCACCGAACCAGCCCGCCTCGATGGCCTCCTCGCGCGGCAGCACCCAAGCCCGCGAACCGAGCACCGACCGCCACGCGGCCACCACGTCCTCCGTCGCGCCGGGCTCCGTGTAGACGTGCCGCGCGCGGACCTCGCCGCCGAACGCGCGCACGCCGGCCAGCAGCTCCGGCGAGTCCTCCAGGTTCAGCTTCTCCTCGACGGTCACCATCCCGTGGTCCGCCACCACCGCCAGCACCGCTCCCGCGGGCAATCCGTCCACAATGGACTCCACCAGCCGGTCGACGTGCCGCAGCTGCATCCGCCACGCGGTCGAGCCGGGGCCGTACACGTGGCCCAGCAGGTCCAGTTCGCTGTGGTAGGCGTAGCAAAACGCGCGCGAAGACAGGACTTCCAGCGTCCGCGCGGCGAGGTCGCCCAGCGCGTGCACCCCGGCGTAGCGGGCACCGCTTTGCGTCGCTTGGGTCAAGGCCGTGTTGGCGAAATGCGCCGAAGACACCACTGCCGCCTCGATGCCCGCGGCAGCGGCGCGTTCGAAGGTCGTCGGAAGGGGCTGGACTTCGCGGGGCGGCAGCGCACCCCGCAGGTCGCTGCCGTCGTCGTGGGAACGCCAGCGCAGCGCGTTGAGCACGCCGTTTCCCGGTACCTCGAAGGTGTAGCCGACCATGCCGTGCTCGCCGGACGCCAGACCGGTGCCGATCGCGGCGACGCCCGCCGCGGTGGTCGACGGGAAGCCGACTCGCAGGGGGCTGCTGGCGAGTTCGGTGAGGACCGGGGCGTCGGACGCGTGCTGAGCGAGCAATTCCCAGCCGAGACCGTCGATGAGGAGCACGCACGCGCTGCGGGCTTCGGGCAGGGCAAGGCCGCCGTCCTCGCCCGGCACGCCCAGCGCGCCGAGCAGGGCGGGAACGACCTGGCCGAGGTGCGGAACATCCGCGTACTGAGGCACATCCACCCGGACAGCTTCCCACTGCCGCGGCCCGCCAGCGATAATCACGGCATGCCCACCTACGCCTACCGCTGCCGCGACTGCACCGAGACGTTCGAACTCCAGCGCCCGATGGCCGAGTCCAGCGCGCCCGCCCCGTGCCCGGAGGGACACACGGACACGGTCAAGCTGCTCACGACGGTCGCGCTCACCGGTTCGGCCTCCGCGCCCGCGCCGTCCGGCGGCGGGTGCTGCGGCGGCGGTTGCTGCAGTTGACCGGCGGGCGGGGCCGGGCCCTTCGCCCAGCCCCGCCCGGCGCGCCCGATCAGCAGGACTTCAGTGCCTGATCCAGGTCGAGCCACAGGTCCTCGACGTCCTCCAGCCCGGCCGAGAGCCGCAGCAGGCCGTGCGTGATGCCGGAGCCGGTGCGGTCGTCCTCGGCGACGATCCGGTGCGTCAGCGACGCCGGGTGCTGGATCAGGGTGTCGACGCTGCCGAGGCTCACCGCGGGCGTGATCAGCCGGACCGCGCCGACCACCGCGTGCGGGTCACCGGTCACCTCGAAGGCCACCAGCGGGCCGCCCAGCTTCGGGTAGTGCACGGTGCGCACGGACGGGTGCGAAGCGAGCCGCTCAGCCAAGACTGCCGCGGTCTCCGACGCAGCCTTCACCCGCAGCGGGAGCGTCGACAGACCGCGCAGCAGCAGGTATCCGGCGAGCGGGTGCAGCACGCCGCCGGTCGCGAAGCGCAGGGAGCGCAGACGCGCGGCTTCTTCGGCGTCACAGGCCACGATGCCGCCCATGACGTCGCCATGCCCGCCGAGGAACTTCGTCGCGCTGTGCAGCACCATTCGGGCGCCGAGGCGGCCGGGACGCTGCAGCACGGGCGTCGCGAAGGTGTTGTCGACCAGCACCGGTACGTCGCCGCACGCGGCGGTCAGGGCGGCGATGTCCAGTTCGCTCAAGGTCGGGTTCGCGGGCGTCTCCACGAACACCAGGCCGGTGTCCGGACGCAGGGCGTCGGCGACGTTCTCCGGCGCGGTCCAGGTGACCTCGGTGCCCAGGAGGCCGGTGGTCAGCAGGTGGTCGGTGCAGCCGTACAGCGGCCGGACGCCGACGATGTGCCGTTTTCCTTGCGACACCGCGGAAAGCAGACAGGCCGAAACCGCCGCCATCCCGCTCGCGAAGGCCACGGCGTGGTCGAAGCCTTCGAGTTCCGCCAGTGCCTGCTCGAACCGTTCGACGGTCGGATTGCCGATCCGGCCGTAGATGCCAGTGACGTTCCCGCCCGCGGCGAACTCGTCGATCCGGCGGGCCTCCTCCGCGCTGTCGCGCGCGGGATAGGTCGTGGAGAAGTCGAGCGGGGCGGCGTGCAGGCCGAGGTCGGCGAGATCGTCGCGACCGGCGTGGACGGCTCGGGTGCGCAAGGCGGAAGTCATGTCTGTCACGTTCGGACACACCACGGACTCGATGCAACAATCTCGGATAAGATTCATCGATGAGCGGTCCAGTCGAATTGAGTCCGGTTGATCTTGAGATTCTGCGAGTGCTGCAGAACGATGCCCGGACGTCGAACAAGGAACTCGCGGCGGCGGTCGGGCTCGCGCCCTCGACCTGTCTGGACCGGGTGGCACGGCTCCGGGAAACCGGCGTGATCACCGGCCAGCACGCCAAGGTCGACGCGGCGAAGCTGGGCCGCCCGCTGGAAGCGTTCCTCTTCGTGCAGGTCCGGCCGCATCGGCGCCCGCTGGTCGAGCAGTTCGTGGAACACCTGCTGGCACTGCCGGAAATCCGCGCGGTCTACCACCTGACCGGCCCGGACGACTTCCTCGCGCACGTCGCCACCACCTCGGCCGCCGAGCTGCAGCGGCTGGTGCTGGACGAACTCACCTCCCGCGACGAGGTCGCCCGGGTGCACACCAACCTCGTGTTCCAGCAGTGGCAAGGCGGCCCGCTGCTGCCGCCGGACGGCGAACCCGCCGAGGGCGCGCGCATCCGGCGGCGCGGCCGGTGATCAGCGCAAGATGGACCGGTGGAGATCAGCGAGCTGGACGGATCCGCGGCATCGCCGCCCGAATCGACGGCACGATGGTCGGCATCGCGCATTACCTGTTCCACGCCAGCATCTGGTATTCCGGGAATTGCTGCCTCGCCGATCTGTACGTGGCCGAGAACGTCCGGCGAAAGGGCGTCGCGACGGCACTGATCGGCACCACGACGGCTTTATTCTCTACCCGTACAAGCGTCAGTAGTCCTTGAACCCCTTGCCGGTCTTGCGCCCCAGCCGTCCCGCTGTCACCAGGTGTTCCAGCAACGGCGCTGGGGCGAAGCCTTCTTCGCGGAACTCGTTGAACAGCGTCCGCTCGATCGCCAGCGACACGTCCAGCCCGACCACGTCCAGCAATTCGAACGGCCCCATCGGCAGACCGCAGCCGACCTTCATCGCGGTGTCGATGTCGTCCGCCGACGCGTAATGCGCCTCCAGCATTTTCACCGCGTCGTTGAGGTACGGGAACAGCAACGCGTTCACGATGAACCCGGCTCGGTCGCCGCACTGGACCGGATGTTTGCCGACCGCCGCGCACACTGCCGTCGCGGTCGCGGTAACGTCCGGCGCGGTCGCGATCGTCGACACCACTTCCACCAGTTTCATCACCGGCGCCGGGTTGAAGAAGTGCAGACCGACCACGTCGCCCGGCCGCGAGGTCGCCGCCGCGCATTCGATGACCGGCAGCGAGGACGTCGTGGTCGCTAGCACCGCGCCGGGCCGGACGACCTCGTCCAAAGCCGAAAACACCGCCTGCTTAACGGAAAGCTCTTCCGCCACGGCCTCGACCACCAGGTCGACGTCGGCCAGTTCCTCGAACTCCGTCACGGGCCGGATCCGGCCGAGCGCGGCCGCGGCGTCCTCTTCGGACAGTTTGCCCTTCACCACGGCCTTGTCGAGCGACTTCTTCACCTTCGCCACCGACGCTTCGGCCTTGTCCAGGCTGCGCGCCCGCAACACGACGTCGAACCCGCGTTTGGCGAACACTTCCGCGATGCCAGTCGCCATTGTTCCGGTGCCGATCACGCCCACGGAACGCACTTCGCGAGCCACCGACGAGTCCACAGCAGACGAGGCGACCGAATCCACCACCACCGGCGAATCCGGTGCGTCGTAAGCGTAAAAACCGCGTCCGCTCTTGCGTCCCAGCTGCCCGGCGGTGATCATCTGCTTCAGCAGCGGCGCGGGCGCGTGCAGCCGGTTGCGGGATTGGTGGTACATCGTGTCGAGGATTTCGTACGCGGTGTCCAGGCCGATCAGGTCGAGCAATGCGAGCGGACCCATCGGATAGCCGCAGCCGAATCGCATTGCCGCGTCGAGATCTTCGCGAGTGGCATAGCGCTGCTCATACATCCGCACCGCGTGGTTGAGGTAGCCGAACAGCAGCGCGTTCGCGATGAACCCGGCCCGGTCGCCGATCACCACCGGCGATTTGCCCAGCCGTTGCGCGAATTCCACGACGTCGGTCACCACGTCGGGCTCGGTGACCACTGTGCGCACGACCTCGACCAGCTTCAGCACCGGCGCCGGGTTGAAGAAATGCATCCCGACGACCTTGCCCGGCCGAGCGGTGTGCACACCGATCTCGGTAATGGACAACGACGACGTATTGGACGCGAACACCACGTCCGGCCGCGTCACCTTGTCCAACTGGGCGAACACCTCGGCCTTCGCCGCGAGGTTCTCCGGAATCGCCTCGATCACCAAGTCCACTTCGGACAGCTCGGCGAGCGAGGTCGTGGCGCGGATCCGCCCCAGCAGCGCTTCGCGGCCGGCCTCGTCGAGCTTCCCGCCGGCGAGCGCCCGTTCGGTGGAATGCCGCACGTGGCCGAGTCCGCGTTCGACCCCGGCCTCGTCGAGTTCCACCGCGACCACGTCGAGCCCGCTGCGGGCGAGCACCTCGGCGATGCCCGCGCCCATCGTGCCCAGTCCGACCACACCGACCGTCGAGATTTCCCGTGCCACAGGGCCTCCAGAGGTTACCCGCTGGTAATTGCCGCTCACTGTGCCACGCGGGCCTCTCGAAAGCACATCGGAATCGAGTCAGTCCCGGCGAAGTCACCCGGACGGAAAAGCCGGCGTCACTCCCCGAAGTTCGACTCCACCAGCTCGGCCACCTTCGCCACCGCCTCGGACGCCTGCGGCCCGCGAGCCCGCACCACGATCCGGTCGCCCTGCCGCGCGCCGAGCGACATCAGCGCCAGCACGCTGTGCGCGTCCGCCTCCTGCTCGCCCAGCCGGATCGACACCTCGGCCTCGAATTCCGCCAGGCTGCGCACCACGACCGCGGCCGGGCGCGCGTGCAGGCCGACGTCGTTGGTCAGCGTGAACTCCTTCTCCACCACGCCTTCCTCGCCCGCCGCCGGAGGCTCGACCGCGGCCAGGTCGGGGGCGACCCCGGCGCTCGCCGCCGCCTCGCCCACCGCCTTGGTGTTCGCGCCGCCCTGCGCCGCGACGGCCGCCGCCACCGCGCCCTCCACCAGCGGCGCGTCGACCACCACCGCGGCGGCCGGGTCCGCGAGCGATTCCACCGCCAGTTCGGCGGTCATCTGCGCGCTGCCGAGGTCGTACAGCAGCACCACGCCGTCGCCGGAGTCCGCGCGCTGGGTGGCGGCCACGACCTCGTCGTAGTCGGTGCCGATGCCGCCGCCGTCGGGCAGGCCGCCCGCCGGGACGATCCGGACGTCCGGGGCCATCTGGGCGGCCAGTTCGGCCAGCCCCTCGGCCAGCTTCGCGCTGTGCGAGACAAGAACGATTCCGACGGTCACCGGGCCGCCTCCGCGAACGCTCGCAGCAGCAGCGCCGTCGAACGGGCACCCGGGTCCAGGTGCCCGACCGCGCGTTCCCCGAGGTAGGAGGCGCGGCCCTTGCGCGGGATCAGGTCCACAGTGGACTCCGCGCCGCGGTCGGCCCCGTCGGCCGCCGCGGTGAGCACGTCCGCGATCGTCCCGTCCGCCGCGCCTTCGGCCGCGGAGACGGCCGGGAGCAGCGCGTCGACCATCGTCGCGTCGCCGCCCACCGCCTTGCCCCGCGCCTGCACGCCCTCCAGGGCCGCCCGCAGTGCGTCCAGCAGCAGCGGCACGTCGAGCTCCGCCGCGTCGCCGAGCTTCGCCGACGCCCGCAGGAAAGCCGTGCCGTACAGCGGGCCGGCCGCGCCGCCCACCTTGGAAATCAGCGTGGTGGCGGCGAGTTTCAGCACCCCGGCGGGGGTTTCCGGCACCGCGGTCTCCAATGCGGAGACGATCGCGGTGAAGCCCCGGCTCAGGTTCTCGCCGTGGTCGGCGTCGCCGATCGCGCGGTCCAGCTCCACCAGTTCGGTGCGGTGCTCGGCGATCACTTCGGCGGCGGCGCGCAACGCGGCCGCGACCCCTTCGGCAGTGCAGGCCATCAGATCCCCCACCGCAGCGCGGGCGTGCGCACCGGCGCGTCCCACAGCTGCGTAAGCTCGTCGTCCAATTTCAGCAGGGTCAGGCTGATGCCCTGCATTTCCAGGCTGGTGATGTACGGGCCGACCAGCCTGCGCTCGACCAGGATGCCGCGCTCGGCCAGCAGCCGCTCGGCGATGCCGTGCGCGAGGTACAGCTCGATCTGCGGCGTGCCGCCCATCGAGTTGGTGAACAGCAGCACCTTGTCGCCGGCGGAGAACGGCAGGTCGGACACCACCGCGTCGACCATGCGGGCGACCAGCGCGTCGGCCGGTTCGGCCGGGATCCGCTCGCGGCCGGGTTCGCCGTGGATGCCGATGCCGAACTCGATCTCGTCCGGGCCGAGGTCGAAACTCGGCTCGCCGGCGTGTGGCACGGTCGGCGCGGACAGCGCGACCCCGATCGAGCGGACCTGCCCGATCACCTTGCGCGCCAACGCTTCCACCGCGTCCAGCGAATCGCCGCGCTCGGCCGCCGCGCCGGCGATCTTCTCCAGCAGCACGGTGCCGCCGACGCCGCGCCGCCCGGCGGTGAACGTGGAGTCCTTGACCGCCACGTCGTCGTCGATGACCACGCTGCGCACGTCCAGGTCCTCGGCCGCGGCCAGTTCGGCGGCGGTCTCGAAGTTCAGCACGTCGCCGGTGTAGTTCTTCACGATCAGCAGCGCCCCGGCCGGACCGGTGGCGGCCGCGATCGCGCCCTGCACCGCGTCCGGGGTCGGCGAGGTGAACACCGGCCCGGGCACCGCGGCGTCGAGCATCCCGGGGCCGACGAACCCGCCGTGCAGCGGTTCGTGGCCGGACCCGCCGCCGGACACCACCGCGACCTTGCCCGCCACCGGCGCGTCCGCGCGCACGACCAGCGCCGGATCGTCGCGCACGCGCAGCAGGTCCGCGTGCGCGACCGCGAGCCCTCTCAGCGATTCGGCGACCACGGCCGCCGGATCGTTGATGATCTTCTTCATGGCGGACCTCCGGCACCTCGGCGTCGTGGACGGACCCAACCTATGAGGTCGCCGGGCGCGCCGCAAAGCGCCCCACGGGTCACGCCGCGGGCAGTTTCCCGGCCAGCTGTTTGGCGAGCCCGACGGTCTTGCCGCAGGGGTCGTCCTTGTCCGGCTGCGCGTCGGAGTTCGAGTACTCCAGCTGGACCACCTCGACGTGGTCTTCCTTCCACTGCCGGTGCTGCCATTTGACCTGGCAGCTCGATCCGGAGGTGCCCTGCTTCGCATACGCCTGGTTCGGCGTGCCGACGTCGGCCTTCAGCCAGCCGTCGCCCTCGGTCGGCGCGATGCTCGGGAACATCGTCACCCGGACACTCGGGATCAGGCCCCATTCGCAGGAGTGCAGTCCGGACACGCGCGGCTTCCCGCCCTTCACGACGCCGTCCACCGCGGCCTGGTCGAGGACCGTGCACGGGTCGACGGCGAGCAGCGAGCCCGGACCGGGGGTGTACTTCTGCGGGTTGTCGTGCAGCTTCTCGACCGCGGTCGCGACCAGCTTGCGGCCCGCGGCGCAGGCGTCGCCGCCGGTGTAGTCGACCCGGAAGGACACGCCGAGGTCCGGGTTCCGCGCGGTGAGCGCACTGACCACGCAGCCGGACCCGCCGCCGAGGTCGGGCACCTCGACCTGCGGCAGCCCGCCGACCGCGCCGGTCGTCTTGTCCGACGCGAACGTCACGAGCCCGCCCACCTCGACGCTCGCCCGGATCTCCTTGCCGCCCGGGTCGGTCGCCTTCGCGACGCAGGAGTCGAACTGCGTGCTCGACGCGGTCGCCTCGCCCTGCATCGTGCCGAGCGGGCTCATCGCGGTCTTGTCCACGAACTGGCACGGCAGCAGGTCGCGCAGGACGGCGGGCGCGACCGCGGGATCGGTGATCGGGCCGGACGTCGCGGCGCCGTCCCCGGCGGCGGGAACGGTCGTCCGGGCGAAGTTCTCCTTGCCCAGATCCGGGCCGCCGCACGCGGACAGCGCGATCGCGCCCGCGGCGACCAGTGCGGACAACGTGAGGAACCGGCCGGACCGGAGATCGTGCACCACGTCCGGCAACCTAGCGGGCCAGGCTGCCGGGCGTGGGGACATTGAATATTTCCGTGTGGCGAAGCCACTCCGTTAAGGGCGGCGGCGGGGCGGGGCCCGGGTTATTCGGAGGGTGACTCTTCCGCCAGTTCAGTGCTCGGCGGCACGACCAGCGGCCGCAGCACCGCCCACAGCACGAACAACGCGGCGACCACCAGCAGGCCGATGCCCGACCAGAGGTTGATGTTCACGTCGGCGGCCTTCTTGAGGTCGTCGTCGCTGGTGAACCCGGCGCCCATGATCGTGAGGATCACGCCGTAGACGCCGAGCAGCAACGCGATGATCCGCCGGATGTCGAAGGCGCCCGCCTTGTGCGGCCGCGAGGTTTTCTCGGTCATGCGGGCCTCCTCAGAAGATGATGTTGAGTGCGATCGTGAGCACGAGGACGATGCCGGCCAGCAGGCCCGGCTTGCGGTACCAGCCCGCGTTCTCGCCGGTGTTGTCGTGCTTGAGCGCGTCGCGCGGGGTGAGCGAGTAGACCAGGCCGACCAGCTGCGAGTCCGGCTTCGGCTGGGTGGCCAGCGAAACCCCGACGCTCACCACGATGTCGATGACGAACGCGGTGCCCGCGGCCACGAAGCTGGTGCCCTGCCCGGCGAGCGAGAGCACGCCCACCTTCGACAGCGCCCAGATGGTGATCGCGGACGCGGTGCCCGCCACCAGGCCGATCCACCCGGCCGCCGCGGTCATCCGCTTCCAGAACATGCCGAGGATGAACGTCGCGAACAGCGGCGCGTTGAAGAACGAGAACAGGTCCTGCAGATAGGTCAGGATGTTCGCGGACTGCGACGCGACGAACGCGGTGCCGATGGCCAGCACGGTCGCGGCGACCGTGGTCTTGCGGCCGAGGCTCAGGTAGTAGCCGTCCGGCTTGTCCTTCTTCACGTACGTCTGCCAGATGTCGTACGTGAACACGGTGTTGAACGAGCTGAGGTTGGCCGCCATGCCCGCCATGAACGACGCGAGCAGACCGGCGATCGCGATGCCGAGGATGCCGTTGGGCAGCAGGTCGCGCATCAGCAGCAGGAGCGCGTTGTTCGCGGTGACCCCGGTCGTGGCCGGCTTGTCCGCCAGCAGAAGTCCCTTGTCCTTCAAGTACTCCGGCACCACGACCCCCGCGATCATGCCGGGGATGATCACGATGAACGGCACCAGCATCTTCGGGAACGCGCCGATGATCGGCGTCCGCCGCGCGGCCGACATGCTCTTCGACGCCATCGCGCGCTGGACCTCGACGAAGTTCGTCGTCCAGTACCCGAAGGACAGCACGAAGCCGAGGCCGAACACGATGCCCAGCACGGACAGGAAGTTGTTGCCGAAGCCGGTCAGGTTGTCGCCGGGCCAGGAGTGCAGCTGCGCGGTGCCGCCGGGGCTGTGCGTGACCTTGTCGACCAGGCCCTGCCAGCCGCCGACCTTGACCAGGCCGACGATGGTGAGCGGCAGCAGCGCCACGACGATCACGAAGAACTGCAGCACCTCGTTGTAGATCGCGGCGGACAGGCCGCCCAGCGCGGTGTACGCGAGCACGATGGCGGCCGCGACGACGATCGACACCCACAGCGGCCAGCCCAGCAGCAGGTTCACGACGCTGGCCAGCAGGAACAGGTTCGCGCCGGCGATGAGGATCTGCGCCGCGGCGAAGCTGATGCCGTTGACCAGGTGCGCGGCCGGCCCGAACCGGCGGCGCATGAACTCGGGCACGCTGCGGACCTTGGAGCCGTAGTAGAACGGCATCATCACCAGGCCGAGGAACAGCATCGCCGGGATGGCGCCGATCCAGAAGTAGTGGACGGTCGGCAGGCCGTAGAGGACGCCGTTGGCGGACATGCCCATGACCTCGACCGCGCCGAGGTTCGCGGAAATGAACGCCAGACCGGTGACCCACGCGGGCAGCGACCGGCCCGACAGCAGGAAGTCGAGACTGCTCGACACCTGCCTTCGCGCGAGATAGCCGATGCCGAGCACCAGGACGAAATAGAACGCCAACTCGATGTAGTCGATCGGACTCGCGTCGAGCCGCAAGTTCGCGTCGGCGAGGAACGGCACCCCTGCCACCTCCGAATCAAACATTCTCGCACAGGAAACACCATCGTTCCTGTCAGACCGGCACAGTACTGCATGGATTCCGAAGAGGCACCCCGACACCTCGGTTTTTCACCAACCTGCCGCTGACCTGTGCATTCCGCGTGCCCGGAAGCCCCGTTGTTGAGTCCTGTCGCTTCCCCCGGCAACTTCTCGCCTTGGTCACAGATTCACCCGATTCGGGAAGGTTCCCCCGCGCCGCCCATAAGATCCCCGCACCTTTGCCGACCTTGAGAAAGGACTTCCCCGAGATGACCGCTCCCACGCCTGGCCTCCGCATGCCCGGACGGCTGCGTGCCGCGCTGGCGTTCGTGTTCGTGCAAGCGCTCCTGAACGGCGTATTCGGCATCTTCGCCCGGCTGGAGATCGCGAGATGGACGGACCACGGCCAAGATCCGGCCGGGGTCCTGTACGTGATCGAATTCCTGTCCTACCTCTTCGCCGTCGGGCTGCTGGCGTCCGGCATCGCGATCCTGCTCGGCTACGACTGGGGCCGGTGGCTGCTGCTGGCGTTCGAGGCGCTGTCCGCGATCGGCGGGCTGATCAACCTGGTGTCCGGCAGCCCGCAGGCGCTCGTGGGCCTGGTGCTGGCCGGCCTGGTGGTGACGACCCTGTTCCAGGAACAGGTGAAGGCGTGGTTCGAGGCGAAGGCGGCGCAGCGCCGGGGCGCGGCGGGACCGGCTGCGCCGCAACCGGGGACGACGCTCTGACGCGACGCTGGATGTGCTGAGGAGGGCGCGGGCCTACGACCTGGTCGTGGGCCCGTCTTTACGCAGTCGGCGTTACCGGCCGCAACGACCGACGCGAGTCTCTCGACGCCAAGTGACGCGATCTCGGGCAGGCGAACCTGGAACGATGAAGGCCCGGACGCCGTCCACGCCGCGGACGTCACCACAGGACGCCACCTCGGAGCACGAGGAGCCGCGTCGGTGAGCCCGGGTGAGTTGGTGGGCGCTCTCGGCTCGGCAACCACGCGCTGCTGCCAGCCCCTCGCTTTGTAACGCCAACGAAGATCGATGCGACCATCCGCCACCGCCATCGAGCCTTCTCGGTAACCCTGGTCAGTCCCGGGAACAAGAAAATCCAGGTCATCAAGGTCGTCCGCGAGATTGTGCCGGGACTGATGCTGAAAGAGGCCATGGACTTGGTAGAGCATTCACCGTTCGTGATCGAGGCTGCGACAAGCGCCGAGCGGGCCGAGCAGATCCGGGCGATGCTGGCTGCCGTTGGAGCCGGGGTTCACGTAGCTCCCTACGCAGCTTGAGCTGAACGCCCTTTCCCGGCGGGGACCGGGACGAGAGACGACATCAGTGGGGATTGGGCCCGGCCGCAAAAAGGATCTAGCTCGTCGTCGCCATCTTGAAGCCCCCTCACCGCGGCGACCCGGGGCACGCCCTGGCCAGCGGATACGCTCAGAACAGCCGGAACTCGTCCGAATCCGTGCCGCGCAACGCGTCGTAGTCCAGGACTACGCAGCGGATCCCTCGGTCCTCGGCCAGCACGCGCGCCTGCGGTTTGATCACCTGCGCCGCGAACACTCCCTGCACCGGGGCCAGCAGCGGGTCTCGGTTGAGGAGTTCGAGGTAGCGGGTCAGCTGCTCGACCCCGTCGATCTCGCCGCGGCGTTTGATTTCCACCGCGACCGAACCGCCGTCGGCGTCACGGGCCATGATGTCCACCGGGCCGATCGCGGTCGGGTATTCGCGGCGGACCAGGGTGTAGCCGTCGCCGAGGGTTTTGATGTGCTCGGCGAGCAGTTCCTGCAGGTGCGCTTCCACGCCGTCCTTCTGCAGGCCCGGGTCGACGCCGAGGTCGTGCTTCGAATCGTGCATGACCTCGTCGATCGTGATGACGAGTTTCTCGCCCGCCTTGTTCTGGACCGTCCAGATGTCCGGGTCCTCGATCAGCCAGCACGGCGGCGACATCCAGTTCAGCGGCTTGTACGAACCGCCGTCGGAGTGCACGAGCACCGAACCGTCGGCCTTCACCATCAGGACGCGGTTGGCCATCGGGAGGTGCGCGGTCAGCCTGCCGACGTAGTCGACCTGGCACCGGGCGACGACGAGCCTCATCGGACCCGCCCCGCACGGAGCGGGCTGGCGAAACCGGCTTGCTGGGAAGGGAGCACGAGACGCACCCGCCGAGGGTAGGACAGGCTCGGCGATACTGGCGAGGTGGACCCCATTCAGCGTGTCGCGACCCGCGAGGTGTATCGGAACAACTGGATGACGGTGCGCGAGGACGCCGTCCGCCGCGCCGACGGCAGCGACGGCATCTACGGCGTCGTCGACAAACCGACCTACGCCCTGGTCATCCCCCTCGACGGCGACCGGCTGCACCTGGTCGAGCAGTTCCGGTACCCGCTCGGGATGCGGCGCTGGGAATTCCCGCAGGGAACCGCGCGCGACCTCGCCGAGACCCCGCCCGCCGACCTCGCCCGGCGGGAGCTGCGCGAGGAAACCGGCTTGCGGGCGGCGGAGTTCACCGAACTCGGGATGCTCGACGTCGCGCCCGGGATGGCCAGCCAGCGCGGCCACGTGTACCTCGCGACCGGGCTCACCGAAGGCGAACCGGAGCGGGAGCTGGAGGAACAGGACATGCGCACGGCGTGGTTCAGCCGGGCGGAGGTGGAGAAGATGATCTCCACCGGAGAGATCTCGGACGCGCAATCGGTGGCGGCGTACACGTTGCTGCTGCTGCACGAACGCCGCTGAACGTCCTTACGTCACCGCGGAAAAGCCGCCGCCGCAGAAGGTCCGTGAAGGGCTCCTTGAGGGAATCTGATTCCCTCAAGGAGCCCTTCACGGACCACCGCACGAGGCCAGGTCGAGCGGTCAATCCGTCCACTCGGGCTTGCGCTTCTCCAAGAACGCCGCCATCCCCTCCCGCGCGCCGGGCAGCTGCGAAGCCGACGCCATCACCTCGACCGCGATCGCGTACGCGTCCGCTTCCGGACGGTCCAGCTGGGCGTACAGCGTCTGCTTCCCCATCGCCTTGCTCGCCCGGCTGCCCCGGGTCGCGCGGGCGAGCAGGTCGGCGACCGCCTCGTCCAGGGAATCGTCCGGGACGACCCGGTTGACCAGGCCCCAGTCCAGTGCGGTCGCCGCGTCGATCACGTCGCCGGTCAAGGCCAGTTCCATCAGGCGTTTCCGGCCGATCGCGCGCGCCACCGGCACCGCGGGCGTGTGGCAGAACCAGCCGCCCTTGCCGCCGGGCAGCGCAAAACCCGCCGACTCCGCCGCGACCGCCAGGTCGCACGACGCCACCAGCTGACATCCGGCCGCGGTCGCCAGGCCGTGCACCCGCGCGAGCACCACCTGCGGCACCGATTCCATGGTGCGCATCAGCGTCGTGCACAGGGTGAGCAGTTCGCGCACCCCCATCAGGTCCCGGGACGCGACGTCGCCGAAGTCGTGCCCGGCGGAGAACACCGGCCCCGCGCCGGCCAGCACGATGCCGGTCGCGTCGGACTCGCCTGCCTCGCGGAACGCGGCCAGCAGCTCGCCGAGGTGGTCGGCGGACAGCGAATTGCGCCGCGCCGCGCGGTTCATCGTGATGGTGACCGTGTCCCCGTCCCGCTTCACGAGGAGGTGCTCGTACTCGCCCATGCCCCGACCGTAACCCCGACCGGCGGCACGCGGAAAGTGCGCCGATACGAATCCGGGCCGACCCCGACCTCCGCCCGCAGCCGGCGCCGCAGGTTGGCGGCACTGCCGAGCCCCGCGCGTTCGGCCACCCGGGCGACCGGCAGGTCCGTGGTCTCCAGCAGCCGCCGCGCGTGCTGGACCCGCTGGACGAGCAGCCACCGCCCCGGCGTGCTGCCCGTCGCCGCGGCGAACTCCCGGTGGAAAGTCCGGGGGCTCATCCCGGCGTGCGCGACCAGGTCCGGCACGCCGATCTCGTCCGCGAGACGGGTCATCGCCCAGTCCATTGTGGACGCTATTCCGGGACGGGCGGCATTGGCGGGCAAGGGGGATTCCGCGTACTGCCGTTGCCCGCCTTCCCGCACCGGCGGCATGACCAGACGGCGGGCAAGACGCGCGGCGACCTCCGCCCCGTGCGCGCGCCGCACCAGATGCAGGCAGAGGTCAAGGCCCCCGACGACGCCCGCTGATGTCAGCACCCGGTCCTGCTCGGTGTACAACACGTCGCGCCGGAGGTCGGCGGCCGGCGCGGCCGTCGCGAGCGCGTCCAGGTCCCGCCAATGCGTGGTCGCGGGCCGCCCGTCCAGCAAGCCGGCAGCGGCGAGCGTGAAGGCTCCCGAGCACAGCCCGGCCACCGTCGCCCCGGCCCGATGCGCCCGCCGCAGCGCGGCCCGGGCCGCGGCAGGCACTTCCGCCAGCGGATCGTCCCGCCCCGGAGCAAGCACCAGGTCGCAGCCGTCCAATCCGGAAAGGCCATGCGTCGCAACGACTTCCCCGAACGGAGACACGCGCGTGCGGCCGCGGCCGGGCGCGCAGACCCGCACGGTGAACGGGCCGATTCCGCTGTCGGTGCGGTCTTGCGCCCACACCTCCGCGATCACCGCGAGGTCGAACATCCGGCTGCCGGGCAGGAGCAGCACCCCGATCGTGCGCATGGCAGGAAAGTACCGCATCGCGCCTCTTCTGCCACTCCCCGGCGGCCGCTCGACCGGACAGAATCGAGCCATGACCACCGCATTGCTGCTGATCGACGTTCAACGAGGCTTCGACGACGCCGCGTTCTGGGGCCCGCGCAACAACCCCGACGCGGAAGCGAACATCAAAGCCCTCGTGCAAGCTTGGCAGGACCGCCGGGACCCCGTCGTGCTCGTGCACCACGACTCCGGCAAACCCGATTCGCCGCTGCGCCCGGGCCAGCCAGGCAACGACTTCAAACCCGAGCTGGACGGCGTCCGCGCGGACCTGGTCTTCGGCAAGAAGGTCAACTCGGCCTTCCTCGGCGACATCGATCTGGACGCCTGGTTCAAGACCCGCGGCATCACCAGCTTCGTCCTGGCCGGAATCCAAACCAACTTCTGCTGCGAAACCACCGCACGCATGGGCGGAAACCTCGGCTACGACGTCACCTTCGCCCTGGACGCCACCTTCACCTTCGACCTGCAGGGCCCGGACGGCACCACCCTCACCGCCGAAGAACTCTCCCGAGCCACCGCCACGAACCTGCACGGCGGCGGGTTCGCGACAGTCAAGTCCACCCGGGAAATCCTCACTCCCGGTCGATGACCGCGCGCAGGAATTCCTTCGTGCGCTCGTGCTCCGGCGCGGTGAACAGCCGGTCCGGCGGCGCGTCCTCCAGCACCTGACCGCGGTCGAACATCATCACGCGATCCGACACCTCGCGCGCGAACTGCATCTCGTGCGTCACGCACAGGATCGTGATGTCCGTGGTGGTCGCGATCTCGCGGAGCACCCGCAGCACCTCGGCGACCAGCTCCGGGTCCAGTGCTGAGGTGATCTCGTCCAGCAGCAGCACCTCGGGCCGCATCGCCAGCGCGCGGGCGATCGCGACGCGCTGCTGCTGGCCGCCGGACAGTTCCGCCGGATGCGCGTCCGCCTTGTCCGCGAGGCCGACCAGTTCGAGCAGTTCGATCGCGCGCGCCTCGGCCTCGGAGGCGGACAGCCCGAGCACGCGGATCGGGGCCTCGGTGATGTTCTGCCGCACCCGCATGTTCGGGAAGAGGTTGAACTGCTGGAACACCATCCCGATCCGGCGGCGCATGCCGCGCAGGTATTTCTCGTCCGCTGGCACGAGCCTGCCGCGGCGCGGCATGTGGCTCAGCGGCCGGCCGCCGACCTCGATCATGCCGCCGTCGACTTTCTCCAGCGTCATGAGCAGGCGCAGGATGGTCGTCTTGCCGGAACCGCTCGGCCCGATCAGCGAGACGAATTCCCCTGGCGCGACGGTGAAATCCAGTTCGCGCAGGACGGTGTTGCCGCCGAATTTCTTCACGACCCGGTCGAACCGGATCATCGGTTCATCTGCTGAGGCCAAAACGACGCTCCAGGAATCGCACGAGCAGGGAAGCCGGATAGCTCAGCACCAAGAAAAGCACGCCCGCCAAGGTGAGCGGTTCGACGTAGCGGAAGTTCAGGGACCCGACCTCGAACGCGGCCCCGGCGAGATCGAGCACACCGATCGCCAGCAGCAGCGGGGTTTCCTTGAACATCGAGAT
This sequence comes from Amycolatopsis orientalis DSM 43388, assembly GCF_000411975.1. Lineage (GTDB taxonomy): Bacteria > Actinomycetota > Actinomycetes > Mycobacteriales > Pseudonocardiaceae > Amycolatopsis > Amycolatopsis orientalis_D. Next base: position 189,930 of record NZ_ASXG01000124.1, on the reverse strand, counting down.
CGTGTAGTTGCCGAGCGCGGGCAGCACCCGGGGAATCGCCTGCGGCAGGATCACCCGCAGCCAGGTGCGCGCCCGAGGCAGGCTGAGCGCCACCGCCGCCTCCCACTGTCCTTTCGGGACGGCTTCGATCCCGGCGCGGTACACCTCCGAGGTGTAGGTCGCGTAGTGCAGGCCAAGGCCGAGCACGCCGGCCGTCAGCGGCGAAAGCGTGATCCCGAACTGCGGCAGCACGAAGAACAGGAAGAACAGCTGCACCAGCAACGGAGTGCTGCGCACGAACTCCACGATCAGCCAGATCACCCAGCTGACCACGCGGATCGGCGAGCGGCGCAGGATCGCGAAAACCAAACCCAGCACGTACGCGAGAAGCGCGCCGAGGACAGTGGCCTCGAACGTCACCAGGAGCCCCTTCAGCACCGAAGGGAGCACCGTCCACAGATAAGCCCAGTCCCAGGTCATGTGCCCGCCCCGCTGAGCACTGCCCGCCGCCGCGCCGGGGCCCGGCCCACTCGCGCGGCCGCCCGCCGTTCCAGCACCTTCATCCCGCTGGTGATCACGATCGAGAGGACCAGGTAGAACACCAGCACGATGGTCCAGATCAACGCGGCCTGCCCGGTGTAGCGCGTCACCAGCACCTGGCTCGCCTGATAGGTCATCTCGAGCACCGTGATGAAGGTGAGCAGCGCGGTGCCCTTGAGCAGCTGGATGAACAGATTCGTGAACGGCGGCACCATGTCGACCAGCGCCTGCGGCAGGATGACCCGCCGCATCCGCTGTGCCGGCGTGAAGTTCAGCGCGATGCAGCCTTCCCGCTGTTCCCGCGGCACCGACTGCACCGCACCGCGCACGATCTCCGCGCCGTACGCGCCGAAGTTCAAGCCCAGCACCAGAATGCCCGACCACAGCGGCAGGATCTGGAAGCCGGTGAGCACCGGCAGCGCGAAGTAGATCCAGAAGAGCTGGACCACCTCCGAGGTCCCGCGCCACACCTCGACGTAGATCCGCGTGATCGCGCGCAGCCAGGCGAACCGCGACAGCATCGCCAGCCCGGCCAGGAACGACAGGACGCTGGCGACCAGGATGCCGCCGACCGTCGCCTCGACCGTCAGCAGCAGTCCGTTCGCGATCGTGGAGACGAACAGTCCGAAGTGGTCGAACATCAGCCGTCCACCGCCGTCAGGAAGCCGAACAGAGCTGTTCGGTCGTGACGTCGGCGGGCGGCAGGTTGTCCTTGGTGAAGCCGAACGGCTTGACGATCTCGAGCCATTGGCCGTTCTGGTGCAGCTTCGCCAGCTCGGTGTTGAACGCGGACACGAGATCGCTGTCGCTCTTGCGGAACACGAATCCGCCGGCCTGGATCTGCTTCTTGCCCTGCACCACCGGCACGAAGCCGTTGGTGACTTCCAGCGCGGCGCCCGGATTCTGCTTGAGCAGCGCCTTGAGCGAGATGTCGGTGAGCGCGCCCGCGTAGGCGCGGTTCGCCTGCAACGCCTGCAGCATCTGCGGTTGGCCGTCGTAGGTTTGCAGCTGGCTGTCCGGAATTCCGGTCGCCTTGGCCACCTGCTGCTCGACCGTCCCGGAGAGCACCGCGAGGTTCACGCCCTTCGCCTTGACGTCCTCGAAGCTCAGCACTTGCTTCGGATTGCCTTTGGGCACCAGGAAAGCCGTCGGGGTCACGTAGTCCACCGCGGAGAACGCGGCCTGTTTGCAGCGGCTGGGCAGGATCGCCATCCCGGCCGCGACCATGTCGTACTGCTCGGCGGCGAGAGCCGGGATCAGCTGCTTGAACTCGACCTGGGTCGCTTCGACCTTCGCGATGCCGATGTTCTTGAACACCGCCTTGGCGACTTCCGGCGATTCGCCGGTCACGTTGCCGCCCTCGGTGTAGCCGTAAGGAATCTCGCCGGCGATGCCGACCTTGATCGTGCCCGCCTTTTTCGCCCGCTCCAGCGCGCTGCCGCCGCCCTGCCCGCCCGACTGGGGCGCCTGGGTGCACGCGGCCGCGAACGCGGTCCCGCCCAGCACCATCGCTCCGGACGCCGCCAGCCGGAAGAAGTCCCGGCGCTTCCATTCGTCGTGAACCATGTCTGCGGCCCCTTTGCCCTGATCGGGTCACGCATCGGTGACCTGCGATTTCCGGTCACAACCGGCCAGGGACCCCACCCCGCGAAGCTGGCGGCAGTGACGCCGACAAGGATCGAACGTAGGTCGCGGCCGCGGCATGGTCAAAGAATCTCTTGTGCCCGGTCGGTTCTGTTATCGATTAGAAACGCTCAACCGTGCGCTTCTTCCCGCGAAACGCGCAAATGATCATTCGGGAAGACCCTCCAGACCAGGGAATCTTGCCGTGCGCTATGGTCCACAAAGGACAACGAAGCGGCATTCCGCGGACTTCACGGTCCGGTAACGATGACTGGCTCGCCGTGCGGAAACGAGCAATTCGGGATCGGCGGGAAATGCGGCATGGTTAGTCAATTTCCAGCGCCTTCGCCCGCCGAGCGCCCGTCGCCGACCACCGTGACCTGCGTCACAGTGGTCGGCGACCCCTGGCGATCGCGGCATCGCCGCCTCACCGCGAGGAGGTGGGTTACTCACCATCAATCAGGCAAAGTGAGTCAAGCTCCGACGGGGACCTATCCTTTGGCCAGCCCGTGCCGTTCGCGAATCAGTTCCACGATCCCGGCCATGATGTCGGTCAGCTCGTAGTCCTTGGGCGTGAACACGCGCGCGATGCCGCGTTCGGTCAGCAGCGCCGCGTCGTCCGGCGGGATGATCCCGCCCACGATCACCGGGATGTCCCCGGCCCCGGCCGCGCGCAGCCCGTCGACCACCAGCGGCACGACCTCCAGATGCGAGCCGGACAGCACCGACAGCCCGACCACGTGCACGCCTTCCTGCACCGCCGCCGCGACAATCTGGTCCGGGGTCAGCCGGATCCCCTGGTAGATCACTTCGAACCCGACGTCCCGGGCCCGCACCGCGACCTGCTCGGCCCCGTTGGAATGCCCGTCGAGCCCGGGCTTGCCGACGAGAATCCGCAGCCGCTCGCCCAGTTCGGACTCGGTCCGGCGGACCAGTTCGCGCACGCGCTCCAGTTCCGGATCGCCCTTCCCGGCCGCCGCCGCGGCGGAAACCCCGGTGGGCGCGCGGTATTCGCCGAACACCTCGCGCAGCGCGCCGGACCATTCGCCGGTCGTCACGCCCGCCCGCGCACAGTCCACAGTGGGCTCGAACAGATTGTCCGAAGTGGACGCTTTGGCCTTCAGCGCGGCGAGCGCCTCGGCCACCGCGGCGTTGTCCCGCTCTTCCCGCCATTTCTCCACCGCGGCGACCGCGGCCTTCTCCACCGCCGGGTCGATCGTCTCGATCGCCTTGGCGCCTTCGGCCTGCAACGGCGACGGCTCGGTGGTCTCGAACTTGTTGACCCCCACCAGAATCCGCTCGCCGCTCTCCATCGCCCGGCGGTACTCCGCGAGCGACGCGACCAGCTGCGACTTCATGTACCCGCTCTCGACCGCGGCCACCGCCCCGCCGAGTTCCTGCACCCGCGCGATCTCCTCGCGCGCCCCGCCGACGATTTCGTCGACCTTGGCCTGCACGACGTGCGACCCGTCGAAAATGTCCTCGTACTCCAGCAGATCCGTCTCGAACGCGAGCACCTGCTGCATCCGCAACGCCCACTGCTGGTCCCACGGCCGCGGCAGCCCGAGCGCCTCGTTCCACGCCGGCAGCTGGATCGCGCGCGCCCGCGAACCGCGAGACAGCGACACCGCCAGCATTTCCAGCACGATCCGCTGGACGTTGTTCTCCGGCTGCGCCTCGGTCAGGCCGAGCGAGTTCACCTGCACGCCGTACCGCAGCCGCCGCGCCTTCGGGTTCTCCACGCCGTAGCGCTCGCGCGTCAGCTCGTCCCACAACTGGGTGAACGCGCGCATCTTGCACATCTCTTCGACGAACCGGACGCCCGCGTTGACGAAGAACGAGATCCGCGCGACGACCTTCTCCATGTCGGCCTGGTCGACCTGGCCGGAGTCGCGCACCGCGTCCAGCACGGCGATCGCGGTGCACAGCGCGTAGGCGACCTCGTGCGTCGGCGTCGCGCCCGCTTCCTGCAGGTGGTAGCTGCAGATGTTGATCGGGTTCCACTTCGGCACGTGGTGCACGGTCCACGCGATCATGTCGGTGATCAGCCGGAGGCTCGGCCCGGGCGGGAAGATGTAGGTGCCGCGGGAGAGGTATTCCTTGATGATGTCGTTCTGCGTGGTGCCGGTGAGCTTGGCCAGCACCTCGTCGACGTCGCGGCCCTCGGCTTCGGCCTGCTCGCGGGCCACCGAGACGTAGAGCGCGAGCAGCCACATCGCGGGCGCGTTGATGGTCATCGAGGTGTTCGCCTCGGCGAGCGGGATGCCGTCGAACAGCCGCCGCATGTCGCCGATGTGCGAGACCGGCACGCCGACCTTCCCGACCTCGCCGCGCGCGAGCACGTGGTCCGGGTCGTAGCCGGTCTGCGTCGGAAGGTCGAAGGCGACCGACAGCCCGGTCTGCCCCTTGGCGAGATTCCGCCGGTACAGCTCGTTGGAAGCGGCGGCGGACGAATGCCCCGCGTAGGTGCGCATCACCCAGGGGCGGTCGCGCTCGTGGTCGGTGGGGTACGGCACGGTGCACCTCTCTTCGCCGAGACGACCGCCCGAGTGTACCCGCCGGTAACTTAATCGGCGGAGTGGATTCGGCCACGCCCGGGTGACGCGCCGGGCCGGACGACCACTACCCCGCGGTCCAGGTCGACGGTACCCAGCGGCGGCGCGCCCTGCGCGTCCTGTTCGAGGGTCATCTCGACCGAATCCCGGTGGTCCAGCTCGTTGCGCTTGGTGCCGTAGAGGAACGTGGTGACCTCGTCGAGGTAGGTCGAGGACAACCGCGCCTTGAGGCGGGACGGTTTCTTCTTCCGGCGCAGCTCCCAGCCGCCGACGATCAGCAGCACGATGGTGGCGACCGGCACCGAAAGACCCAGCAAGGTCAGCAGCATGTGCTACCCAACGACCCGGCAGCGCTCCGCGTTCCGCGCGATCAGCTCGGCGACCTGGGCGGCGTCCCGGACGGCCATCAGCTCCGGCAGGATCGGAAACCAGGCGGGCCGCGAGCGGAAGCCCTGGTCGCGCAGCCACTCGCGGACCGTGGGACGGAAGTCGATCGTCCCGGTGCCGTCGCCGTGGTCGCGCACCCGCGGCGGGCGGAGATCGGCGAGCTGGACCCAGCGGAATTCGGCCCCAGGCGGCCACTGCGAAACGAAAATCAGCCTGCGGTCGGTGACCAGGTACGTGGTCCCGGCGATGAAGCCGCGCCGCTCGCGGTTGCGCTCGAACCCGCTGGCGGCGAACAGGCTGAGCACGACGAGCCAGCCGAGCATGACCTCGTAACCCAGGTCCTGGCCCACGGACAGCGCCGCGACGACGACGAGCAGGATCCCTACCGCGAGGTAGTAGTGGTAGTCGCGGTAGCGCCGCACGTACCGCTGCGGCCGCCCCGACCAGAGCAGTTGTTCGTCTTCCGCCAGTGGATACATCGCGCCCTCCTCGCTCCCGAAGAGTGCACGCCGTCCGGTTCGCCCGGGTTGCCCGCTCGGCCGGAATTATTCGGCGCCGCAGGCGCTTCCCGCCGCCGAGGCGCGTTGAGCATTCCGGGCGATCAACTCGGCGACGTGCTGCGGATCCTCGATGGCGACCAGCTCCGGCACCATCGCCACGAGCGGCGACTCCGCCCGGAACTGCAGGTCGCGCATCCGAACGTGCAGCGGAGCCCCGAAACCGACGGTGCCGGTGCCGTCGCCGTGGTCGCGCACCCGCGGCTCGCCCAGCTCGGGAAGCCACACCCAGCGGAACTCGGCGCCGCCCGGACGGTCGGCGCCGAAGACGACGCGGCGGTCAGTCACCTGGTAAGTCAAGCCCCGCAGCAACGCCTTCCGCCGCCGGTTCCGTTCGGAAGCCAGCCCGATCACCAGGCCGAGGAAGCCTGGCCACGCCGCGAAGATGGCGACACCCACGTCGAACTGCACGACAGCGATGACGCCGTACCCGGCCATTGCTCCGAAGCCCACCGCCGCGAGTACGTAAAGGTAGTAGTCCGCGTATCGGCGCGGGTACCGCTGCGGCCGCCCGGACCAGAGCAGGTGTTCGTCTTCCGCCAGTGGATACACAGCGCCCTCCTCGCTCCCGAAGAGTGCACGCCGCCCGGTTCGCCCGGGTTGCCCAGCCAGAACTATTCGGTGCCGCAGGTGCTCCCCACGGCCGGACTGCGCGGCGCGTTCCGGGTGATCAACTCGGCCACGTGCTCCGGGCCTTCGATCGCGATCAGTTCAGGCACCATCGTCGTGAGCGACGACTGCGCCCAGAACTTCTGGTAGCGCAGCCGGCCCCACGAATGCCCCCGGAAGCCGACCGTGCCGGTGCCGTCGCCGTGGTCGCGCACCCGCGGCTCGCCCAGGTCGGGAAGCCACACCCAGCGGAACTCGACGCCGCCCGGACGGTCGGCGACGAAGACGAGCCTGCGGTCGGTCACCAGGTAGGTCAGCACCCCGAGCAGCAGCTTCCGCTGCCGGTTCCGTTCGGAGGTCTGCACGAGCGCCATGCTGAAGAAGCCCATCCATACCCCGACGACAGCGAGCTCCACGTCGAACTTGACGGCGGCGAGGGAGCTGAGCACGACGAGCGCGACGAAGACCAACGTCACTACGACGTAACCGTGATAGTCCGCGAACCGCCGCGGGAACCGCTGCGGTCGCCCCGACCAGAGCAATTGTTCGTCTTCCGCCAGTGGATACATCGCGCCCTCCTCGCTCCCGACGAGTGCACGCCGTCCGGTTCGCCCGGGTTGCCCCTCGGCCGGAACCGTTGTGACGGAAATCCGCGAGACGCCGGCCGCGCCAGGATCTACCGTGGTCAGACGTGACGTGGAGCGGGTACGGCAGTTATCTGGTGATCGTGGTCCTCATCGTGCTCGCGCCGGGGCCGGACACGATGGTGATGCTGAAGAACGCGCTGTCCGGCGGGGCGCGCGGCGGCTTGCTGGCCACGGCGGGCATCTTCGCCGGCAACGCGGTGCAGGGCACTGCCGCGGCGCTCGGGCTGGGTGTCGTCATCGCCCGTTCGCAGCCGGTGTTCCTCACGCTCAAGTGGCTGGGTGCGGCATACCTGCTGTACCTCGGTTTCCAGGCGCTGCGGGGCGCCTGGCGCGGCAACTACGACGCCGTCGCCGACACCCAGCGCAAGCGCGCCAGCGGCTTCCGGCGGTGGCGCGAAGGGTTCCTGTCGAACATCACGAATCCCAAGGTGCTGGTGCTCTACCTGTCGGTGCTCCCGCAGTTCCTCGACCCCGTGCGCACGACGACCTGGGACGCGCTGGTGCTCGCGTACACGGTCGCCGTGCTGGGCACGATCTGGCTGCTGGCGTTGCTGTTCTTCGTGCACCGGGTCCGCGAGTGGCTCAACCGCCGCAAGGTCCGCCGCGCGCTGGACGGGGTGACCGGCACCGCGCTGGTCGGGTTCGGCGCGGCGCTGGCCCTGGAATCCTGACCCCGGCTCAGAGAACGTCGTCCAGCCAGTCGTAGATGCGGCCGTTCGCGAGCCGCATCGCGCCGACGTGGCAGTGCGCGTCCGCGCCCTCCTCCGCGGTGAAGTTCAGGAGCTTCTTCGGGCCGCTGACCCGGTCGTACAGCTGCCGCGGCTGGCCGGTGAAGAACAGATCCTCCGGAGCGTCGCAGATCAGCGCCGGGCAGGTGATTCGCTCGGCCACGCCGTCGTACAGGTGGTACTCGAGGTATTTCGCCAGGAACTCGCGGTCGGTCGAGCCGCCCATCACGTAACGGCCGTGGGCCAGTGCCCAGCGGACGGTCGGGCTCTGCTCCTTCGCGGCGGCTAGAAGGGCGTCCAGCTCCGGGTCCTCCGGTGCGTTCGCCCGGCGGACGAGTTCGGCGCGGTCCCACGGCAGTTGCTGCACGAAGGCCTCGCCGGCGTCGAGGAGCCCGTCCACCGCGACGACGGCCGACAGCCGCGGCTCGAACGCGGCGGCGCGCGGCGCGAGCATCCCGCCGAGGCTCCAGCCGATCAGCGCGACCTTCTCCGAAAGCACCTCCGGGCGCGCGAGGGCGTAGTCGAGCACCTGGCTGACGACGTGCTCCCAGTCCGGGCGGAAGAGCAATCCGTCGCGGTGGACGGCGCTGGGCTGGCCGGGGCCGTCGAAGGTCAGCACGTGGTAGTCGCGTTCTTGACCCGCCGTCGCGCCCATGAAGTGCAGGTCCTCGGCGCTGCCGTCGAAACCGTTGTGCACCACCAGAAGCGGCTTCGGACCGTCGCCGGAAGCGCGATAGAAGTAGCCGCGCAGGACGTGGCCGTCGTAGGGGATTTCGATCCGGTCGACGTGGTCGATCGTCTCCACCGCGCGCTGGAAACACTCGACATTGCGCTCGTAGGCGTAGGTGATTCGCGGGTCGTCGGCGTTGCCGTGCAAGAAAAACTCGGCACGGCGGTAGTACGTCGAGGCGCGCAGGTACGCGTCGCGCGCGCTGACCGGGTGCATCGTGGCGGCTTCGGCGTAGAGCCGCTCGGCGGTGGCGAGCCAGGCGTCGTGCCAGCTGTCGTAGTCGCCGGACTTGATGGTCGACGCGATCGCGGCGATCTCCCCGAAATCCGCGCCCCCGTAGGCGATCTGGCCCAGCGCGACCAGGGTTTCGAACCAGAACTGCGGGTCGTCCTCGAACAGCAGCGGCTTCATCGGATCTCCTCTTTCGCGAAGGTGCGGAAGTCACGGGCGGGTCGTCCGGTGACCCGCTCGACGGTGTCGGTCACGCGGTCCTCGGCGCCGCCGCGAATCGCCTCGTCCAGCGAGGCGAGCATTCCGGCGTACGACTCGGGGAGGCCGTCGCGGACCAGGAACCGCTGGTACTCCTCAGGCGAAACCGGCACGTGCACGACCGGATGGCCGAGCTGTTCCCCGACGATCTCGGCTGCCTCCGCGTAGTTCAGCGCGCGCGGGCCGGTGATCAGGTGGTCGGTGTTGTGCGGTTCCGGGTCGAGCAGCGCGCGGACGGCCACCGCGGCGATGTCGCCGGCGTCGGCGAACGCCACCCGGGCGTCGCCGGTCGCGGTCACGATCCGGCCCCTGCGGGCGCTGTCGCCGACCAGGTGGCCGGGCAGAAAGTTCTGCATGAACCAGGACGGCCGCAGCACCGCCCAGCCCGGCGGACGGCGGACGAGGCCGGGCAGCCCGCCCACCACCGGGGTGTGTTCGTCTACCGCGGACGAGCTGAGCAAAACCACGCGGGCGTCCGGCGCGTGCTGGAGAAACTCCTCGACGAGCGGCTGCGGATCGGCCGCGACCGGGGCGATCAGATAGACCGCCGAGACCCCGTCGAGCGCCGGGCCGTACGTCGCGGGGTCGTCCCAGTCGAACCGGATCTGGCCCGGCTTGACCGGATTCCGGGTCGCCGCCTGAGCACGCACCCCGGCGTCGTGCAGGCCGCGCAGCACGCGGCTGCCGGTGGTGCCGGTCGAGCCGAGCACGAGGACGTCAGACACCGGGCACCCCGAGCACCTCGGTCACGGCGAGCGGGCTCCAGTAATCGCGGTAGCGGCGGATCAGGCCGTCGCGGACGGTCAGCACCACGACGTAGCGCAGGCGGTACGGCTTCTGGGTGGCGACCGCGACTCCGGCCAGCTCGAACTCCGCGATCGAGACCTCCGGGTCGGTCGTCTGGTGCACGGTCTTCGCGACGACCTCGCGGATGTCGAGCAGGTTCGGATAGTCGCGCAGGTACTCGGCGAGGGCGGCGCGGCCCTCGACGCGCTCGGTCTGCTCGGGCGCGGCGAACGGGAATTCGGCGACAGCGTCCTCGGCGAACAACTGCACGAAACCTGCCATGTCGTGCTGGACCAGCAGGTCGAGCGCGCGATCGAGGATTGTCATGGTCCCCTCCTCAGGAATGGACGAGACGGTACCGTCTCGTCGTCAACGTACACGGGACGGTACCGTCCCGTCCACACGCTATGCTGAGCGGCATGACGCCCCGCCGGACGCCGACCGGAGCTGCCGTGCTGCAGCCCGAGGTCACGCACGCCATCACCGAAGCCGTGCTCGACGAACTCGCCGAGGTCGGCTTCGGCAGGCTGTCGATGGAAGCGGTCGCGAAACGCGCGGGAGTCGGGAAGAGCGCGCTCTACCGGCGCTGGCCGTCGAAAGACGAAATGATCGGCGCGGTCATCGCGGAATTCAGCGTGGCGCGCGCGGTGGACCCGGACACCGGCAGCCTGCGCGGCGATATCCGGGCCACCCTCGAAGCGCTCTGCGAATGGATCACGCACCCGCGGTTTTCGCGGATCTTCCCCGGCCTGATCGCGGAAGCCCGCCGAAACCCGGCCATGGCCGAATTCGCCCGCGAAACCATCGGCGGCCCGCGCCGGGCGATCAACCGGGCAGTGTTCACCAGGGCGATCGAGCGCGGGGAAATCCCGGCGGACACCGATGTCGAACTGGCCTTAGACATGGGCGCGGGGATTGTCTACTGGCGGCTGATCGTGCGCGGGGTTCCGGCGGAGGACGGGTACCTGGATCAGGTGACGGATGTGGTGGTGCGGGCACTGAAAAGCTCGTGAGTGTCCATTCCGGTCAGAACCGGCGCAAACGCTCACGAGCCGCCGCTCAAGCCCGCTCCGGCTCCCCCGTCACGCGCTCGATCCGCGCGCCCAGCCGATTCAGGTTCTCCACGAAATGCGGATACCCGCGGTCGATGTGGAAGACGTCCCACACCTCGGTCACGCCGTCCGCGCACAACCCGGCCAGCACCAGCCCGGCGCCGGCGCGGATGTCCGACGCCCACACCGGCGCGCTCGACAGCTTCTCCACGCCTCGGACCACCGCGTGGTGGCCGTCCGTGCGGGCATCGCCGGACAGCCGGATCATCTCCTCGATGAACCGGAACCTCGCCTCGTACACGTTTTCGGTGATCATCGACGTGCCCTCGGACACCGCCGACAGCGCGACCGCGAACGGCTGCAGGTCGGTGGCGAAACCCGGATAGGGCAGCGTCACCCAGTCGACCGCCTTCGGGCGTTCCGGCTGGACGACGCGGAAACCCTTGTCGTCGTAGGTGGTCACGTCCGCGCCGGCCAGGCGCAGTTTGTCCAGGACCAGGTCGAGGTGGTGCGGGTTCACGCCGCGCACGGTCAGGTCGCCGCGGGTCATCGCGGCGGCGAAGGCCCAGGTCGCGCCGACGATGCGGTCGCCGATCACGCGGTGTTCGGTCGGGTTCAGCTGCTCGACGCCGTGCACGGTGAGCGTCGAGGTCCCCGCGCCCTCGATCTTCGCGCCCATCTCGGTCAGCATCGTGCAGATGTCGGCGATTTCCGGTTCGCGGGCGGCGTTGTCGATCACCGTCGTGCCCTCGGCCAGCACGGCCGCCATCAGGATGTTCTCGGTCGCGCCGACGCTCGGGAAGTCCAGCCAGATCTGGGTGCCGACCAGCGTTTCGGCCTTCGCGACGACACAGCCGTGCTCGATGGTGCTCGTCGCGCCGAGCTTGCGCAGGCCGTTCTGGTGCATGTCCAGCGGACGCTGGCCGATCGCGTCGCCGCCGGGCAGCGCCACGACCGCCTGCTTCAACCTGCCGACCAGCGGGCCCAGCACGCACACCGAGGCGCGCAGCTTGCCCATCGCCGGCGAATCGGCGCGGTGCGACAGCTCGGCAGGCGTGGTGATGCGCGCCGTGTCGCCCTCGATCTCCACCTCGCAGCCGACACTGCGCAGAACGTCGGCCATCAGCGGGACGTCCAGGATCTGCGGGCAGTTCGTGATGGTCGTGGTGCCTTCGGCCAGCAATGCCGCGGCCATCAGTTTCAGCACGCTGTTCTTGGCGCCGACCACGTCGACCTCGCCGACCAGCCGGGCTCCGCCATGCACGTCGAAGTGCTCGCTCATGGCCGCCAATCATGCCCTCTCGCCCAGTTTTGCCCGAACCCGGGCCGGTAGAGTCGAGCACATGGTGGTTCGCATCAACCGGGTCTACACGAAGGTCGGCGACAACGGCACGACCGCGCTCGGCGACGGCTCCCGGGTGCCCAAGACCTCGGCCCGGCTGTCCGCCTACGCCGACACCGACGAGGCCAATTCCGTGCTCGGCCTGGCGATCGCGCTCGGCGGGCTGCCCGACGAGCTCACCGCGGTGCTGCGCCGCGTCCAGAACGACCTGTTCGACGTCGGCGCGGACCTGTGCCTGCCGATCCAGGAAGACCCGCCGTACGAGCCGCTGCGCATCACCGAGGCGTACCTGGAACGGCTCGAGGGCTGGTGCGACGAGTTCAACGAGCGCCTGCCGAAGCTCACGTCGTTCATCCTCCCGGGCGGCACCCCGGGCGCGGCGTTCCTGCACCAGGCCCGCACAGTCTCCCGCCGCGCGGAGCGGTCCGCGTGGGCGCTGATGGAGGCCGAACCGGACACGACGAACCCGATCGCGGCCAAGTACCTGAACCGGCTCTCGGACCTGCTGTTCATCCTCGCCCGGCTGGCGAACCCGGAGGGCGACGTCCTGTGGCAGCCGGGTGCCTCGTGAGCGGCAATGCCGGTTCTAACCGGCGCGAACACTCACGACGCCGGAGTGCGAGAAGCACCAAGCCCGCCACCACGTTTCCACAGTGACGGGCTAGGCGAAACTCATGAGGCGCGCGGCAGCCTTCGCCCCGGCGGAGCCGACTCCAGCCACGACAGGAACCCGGTCAGCGCACCCGGCCCCATCGCGATCTCGATCGCTTCCTGATCAGAGGACTCGCAGCGCAGCACGGTCGAGCCCTCCGGCACCGCGTACGCCTCGGAACCGGACGGATCCCGCCGGTCCGCGATCTGCATGCTGTCCCGCTGGAAGACGCGATCCGGGCCGGTGCGCAGGCTCCACACGCGGTACCAGACGAACTTCTCGCCCTCGTACCTGCCGAGGCCGAGGTGCCAGCTCGAACGCGGGCTGTCCGGACGCCACCGCAGCGCCACGCTGACGCCGCCGCCGCGGCGCATCCGGATCCATCGCTGGGCGTACCAGCCGACCACGACGACGAGCACGATCAGGAGCACTAGCACCACGACAGCGATCTGCACGGCCCGGCTCCTGCCCGTCTAGTCCGCTCAGACCGACTGTCCAGCCGCGCGGAGCTGGGCCGTGGCCCTCGTCCGCTCGGCCTCGTCACCGGTGCTGAGGGCTGCCTTCGCGGCCGCCACGTCGATTTCGTCGGACAGTTCGGCGCTCTCCGCGAGCACGCTCACCCCGGTCGCGGTCACCGACAGGAAGCCGCCGTGCACCGCGGCGGTCAGCACGTCGCCGTCCGTCGTGTTCACCTTGACCACGCCACCCTCGACGAGCTGGCCCAGCACCGGCTCGTGTCCGGGCATGATGCCGATCTCGCCCTCGGTGGTCTGCGCCACCACGAAGGTGGCGGTACCCGACCAGAGCCGGCGCTCGACGGCAACCAGCTCCACGGACATCTCAGCCACGTAGCACTCCTTCGCTCGGGGTGTCACCACCGAGTGTAATAGGTCTTGCTTCGGTTACGAGAACGGCGGGGGCCGATGTCCATTGTGGACAGTGCCCCCGCCGGTCTCACGCACTCACTTGCCGGTGATCTCGTGGTACTTCTTCTCGAGGTCCTCGAGACCGCCGATGCCCAGGAACGCCTGCTCCGGGTAGTGGTCGAAGTCGCCCTTGGTGATCCGGTCGAACGACTCGATGGTCTCGGCCAGCGGCACCGTGGAGCCCGGGATCTGCGTGAAGGCCTCGGCCACCAGCATGTTCTGGGACAGGAACCGCTCGATCCGGCGCGCCCGCTGCACGGTCAGCTTGTCCTCTTCGGAAAGCTCGTCCATGCCGAGGATCGCGATGATGTCCTGCAGCTCCTTGTACTTCTGCAGGATCCGGATGACCTCGGAGGCCACGCGGTAGTGGTCCTCGCCGACGATCGCCGGGTCGAGGATCGTCGACGTCGACGCCAGCGGGTCCACCGCCGGGAAGATGCCCTTCTGGAACACCGACCGGGAAAGCTCGGTGGTGGCGTCCAGGTGGGCGAACGTCGTCGCCGGGGCCGGGTCGGTGTAGTCGTCCGCGGGCACGTAGATCGCCTGCATCGAGGTGATCGAACGGCCTCGGGTCGAGGTGATCCGCTCCTGCAGCTGACCCATCTCGTCGGCCAGCGTCGGCTGGTAGCCCACCGCCGAAGGCATGCGGCCCAGCAGGGTCGACACCTCGGAACCGGCCTGGGTGAACCGGAAGATGTTGTCGATGAACAGCAGCACGTCCTGGTTCTGGACGTCGCGGAAGTACTCCGCCATGGTCAGCGCGGACAGCGCGACGCGCATACGCGTGCCCGGCGGCTCGTCCATCTGGCCGAACACGAGGGCGGTGTCGTTGATGACGCCGTCCTCGGACATCTCCAGGAAGAGGTCGTTGCCCTCACGGGTGCGCTCGCCGACGCCGGCGAACACCGACGTACCGCCGAAGTTCCGGGCGACGCGGGTGATCATTTCCTTGATCAGCACCGTCTTGCCCACGCCGGCACCGCCGAACAGGCCGATCTTGCCGCCCTGCACGTACGGGGTCAGCAGGTCGACGACCTTGAGGCCGGTCTCCAGCATCTCCGTCTTGCCCTCGAGCTGGTCGAAGGCCGGCGGGTTGCGGTGGATGCCCCAGCGCTCGAGGTCCTCGCCGTAGCCGGGCTCGTCCAGGCACTCGCCGAGCGCGTTGTAGACGTGGCCCTTGACCTTGTCGCCCACCGGGACGGTGATCGGGCCGCCGGTGTCGGTGACCTCCGCGCCGCGGACGAGGCCGTCCTGCGGCTGCAGCGAAATCGTGCGCACGAGGTTGTCGCCGAGGTGCGCGGCGACCTCGAGGGTCACCGTCTTGCGCAGCTGCTCGAACTCGATGTCGACCTTGAGCGCGTTGAACTGGTCGGGAACGGAACCGCGCGGGAACTCGACGTCGACGACCGGCCCGGTCACCGAGACGATGCGCCCCTTGGCGCGCGGGGCTTCAGTACTGGTCATCAGTCATCACTTCCTGCTGCGGTGAGCGCGTTCGCGCCACCGACGATTTCGGAGATCTCCTGGGTGATCTGCGCCTGCCGGGCCTGGTTCGCCTCCCGCGTCAGCGTGTTCACCAGTTCGTTCGCGTTGTCCGACGCGGCCTTCATCGCCGTGCGGCGGGCGGCCAGCTCGGACGCCGCGGACTCGAGCAGCGCCGCGTACAGCCGGGTGTTGATGTACTTCGGCAGCAGCGCGGCGAGCAGCTTGTCGGCACTCGGCTCGAACTCGTAGCTCGGCAGCAGACCGGCCGGCTTCTCGTCCTCGCCCTCGGAGTACTCGACCTCGAGCGGCGCGACGCGCTTGGCGACCGGGCGCTGCGTCAGCATCGACACGAACTCGGTGTAGACGACGTGAATCTCGTCCACCCCGGTGATGCCGTCCGCGTTGCCCGCCGCGTCGTCGACACCCGCGTTGAAGGACTGCACCAGCGTCTCGGCCGCCGCGACCGCGTCCGGGTAGGCCGGCTGGTCGGAGAAGCCCGTCCAGCTGCCGGCCACCGGGCGGTTGCGGAACCGGTAGTAGTTCAGGCCCTTGCTGCCGGTGGTGTAGACGTCGACCTCCTTGCCCTCGGACTTGAGGAGGGCAAGCAGCTCTTCGGTCGCCTTCAGCACATTGGAGTTGTAACCGCCGCACTGGCCCTTGTCACTGGTGACGACCAGGACGGCGGCGCGCTTCGGGTTCGGGCGCTCGACCAGGAGCGGGTGGTCGAGGTTGGCCGCCGCGCCGGCCAGCGCCGAGAGCACCTTGGTGATCTCGTCCGCGTACGGCCGGGAAGCGGCGACCTTCGCGCGCGCCTTGGTGATGCGCGCGGTGGCGATGAGTTCCATCGCCTTGGTGATCTTGCCGATCGACTTCGTCGCCTTGATGCGCGAGCGAAGCTCCCGGAGTTGTGCGGCCATGGGCTACCAGCTCACTTCTTCGGGGCGGGCTTGTTGACCTTGACGGTCTCCTGCCCGACCTTCTCGGCGGCCATCGCGTCGGCGTTCGACTCGAGCGGCTTGCCCTCGGAGGTGGTGAACTCCTTCTTGAACTCGTTCACCGCCGCGATCAGCGCGTCGCGGGTGTCGTCCTCGAACTTGCCGGTGTCGCGGATCGCGCCGAGCACCTCGGCGTGCTTGCGCCGCGCCGACTCGAGGAACTCCTGGTTGAAGCGGCGCACGTCCTCGGTCGGGACCGAGTCGAAGTAGCCGTTCGTGCCCAGGTACACCGTGGCGACCTGCTCCTCGACCGGAACCGGGGAGTACTGCGGCTGCTTGAGCACCTCGTACAGCCGGGCGCCGCGCTCCAGCTGCGCCTTCGACGCGTCGTCCAGGTCCGAGGCGAAGGCGGCGAACGCCTCCAGCTCGCGGTACTGGGACAGGTCGATGCGCAGCGAACCCGCGACGTTCTTCATCGCCTTGACCTGCGCGGCGCCACCCACGCGGGAGACCGAGATACCCACGTCGATGGCCGGGCGCTGGCCGGCGTTGAAGAGGTCGGACTGGAAGAAGCACTGGCCGTCGGTGATCGAGATGACGTTCGTCGGGATGTAGGCCGACACGTCGTTGGCCTTGGTCTCGATGATCGGCAGCCCGGTCAGCGAGCCCGCGCCCAGCTCGTCCGAGAGCTTCGCGCAGCGCTCGAGGAGACGGGAGTGCAAGTAGAAGACGTCGCCGGGGAACGCCTCGCGGCCCGGCGGGCGGCGCAGCAGCAGCGAGATCGCGCGGTAGGCGTCGGCCTGCTTGGACAGGTCGTCGAACACGATCAGGACGTGCTTGCCCTCGTACATCCAGTGCTGGCCGATGGCCGAGCCGGTGTAGGGGGCGATCCACTTGAAGCCCGCCGAGTCGGACGCCGGGGCCGCGACGATGGTGGTGTACTCCATCGCGCCGGCCTCTTCGAGCGCCGACTTCACCGAGGCGATCGTGGAGCCCTTCTGGCCGACCGCGACGTAGATGCAGCGGACCTGCTTCTTCGGGTCGCCGGTCTCCCAGTTGGCCTTCTGGTTGATGATCGTGTCCACCGCGACCGCGGTCTTGCCGGTCTTGCGGTCGCCGATGATCAGCTGGCGCTGGCCGCGGCCGATCGGGGTCATCGCGTCGATCGCGGTGATGCCCGTCTGCAGCGGCTCGGACACCGGCTGGCGCTCGACCACCGAGGCGGCCTTGAGCTCCAGCGCGCGGCGGCCGGTGGTCTCGATCTCGCCGAGGCCGTCGATGGCCTGGCCGAGCGGGTTGACGACCCGGCCGAGGTAGCCGTCGCCGACCGGCACCGAGAGGACCTGGCCGGTCCGCTTGACCTGCTGGCCTTCTTCGATGCTCTCGAAGTCGCCGAGGATCGCCGCGCCGATGGAGCGCGCGTCCAGGTTCAGCGCCACGCCAAGGACGCCGCCCGGGAACTCGAGCAGCTCGTTGGCCATGGCCGAGGGCAGCCCCTCGACGTGGGCGATGCCGTCACCGGCGTCGGCGACGACGCCGACCTCTTCCCGCTCCACCGAAGGGGCGTAACTCGAGACGTAATTCTCGATCGCGTGGGCGATCTCGTCCGAGGAGATCGTCAGCTCCGCCATTTCGTTCCCGCTCTCGCTTCTGTTCTGTCCAGTGTGCAAAGTCTGTTGTGCCGCTCAGGCCCGGCTCAGCGTGCGGCGCACCGCCGCCAGCTGCCCGGAGGTGCTGCCGTCGATGACCTCGTCCCCGACGCGGACGACGAGGCCGCCGCCGAGTGCCGGGTCGATCTCGACGTGCAGCGCGATCGGCCGCCCGTAGATGCCGTCGAGCTTGGTCCCGAGAAGGGCCCGCTGCTCGTCGGTGAGCGCGTTCGCCGAGGTCACGTACGCGACCGAGCGCTCGCGCCGCTCGGCGGCCAGCGCGACCAGCTTGTCGAGCGCGTTGCCGATGCCGCGCCCCTTGGCGCGTTGCACGGCCTGCTCGACCAGGGTCTCGACGACCGCGTCGACCTTGCCCGCGAACAGCTCGCGGACCAGGGTCCGCTTCGCTTCCGCGGGAGCGGTCAGGTCGGACAGCGCCGCCTCGAGTTCCGGGGCGCCCGCGACGATCCGCGCGACCTGGAACAGCTGAGACTCGACGGTCTCGACGTTCCCGGCCTTTTCGGCGGCGGTGAGCAGCGCCGAACGGCCGATCGACTCGAGCCCGTCCACCAGCTCGCGGGGACTGGACCAGCGGCTGCCCGCCACGGTGTCGAGCACCTTCAGGGCCTGCTCGCTCAGCTTCCCGTCGAACAGGCGGCGGACCAGGCCCTGGCGGCTCTCCGGGGCGACCGAAGAATCGCCGACCGCACGGCGCAGGCCGATTTCGCGGTCGAGGAGGTCGACGACCGAGAGCAGCTCGTCCCCGACCTTCGCGGGTTCGGCGCCCGCTCCGGCCAGCACCTCGCCGAGCGTGCGCTCGGCGAGGTCGAGCGCTTCACGGCTCGCAGCATGCAGCGTCATCTCTGGTTACTTCCCCGCTCCGTTAGTGGCCCCGGCGGTGTCCAGCTCCGCGAGGAACCGGTCGACGGTGCCGCGGCGGCGCGCCTCGTCCTCGAGCGACTCGCCGACGATGCGGCCGGCCAGCTCGACCGCGTTGCGGCCCATTTCGGCCCGCAGCTCGGCGACGATCTGCGCCTTCTGCGCCTGCAGCTGGGCGTGGCCCTGCGCCACGATCCGCCGGGATTCGGCCTCGGCCTGCTCCCGCAGCTCCGCCTTGATCTGCTCGGCTTCGAGCCGGGCGTCGTCGCGGATCTTCGCGGCCTCGGAACGGGCGTCCGCCAGCTGCGCCTTGTACTCCGACAGCGCCTTCTCGGCCTCCGCCTGAGCCTTCTCGGCCTTCTCGATCCCGCCTTCGATCTTCTGCGCCCGCTCCTCGTACGCCTTCTCGAAACGAGGGACCACGTACTTCTTGAGGATGAACAGCAGGATCAGGAAGGCGACGATGCCGAGGATCAGTTCCGAGATGTTCGGGACGATCGGGTTCTCTGATGCGAGCACCACTTGGGTCTTCAGCACAACGTCTCCTTAGCGAGAGCGGACGACTCAGGCGGAGGCGATGAAGTAGATGACGATACCGATCAGAGCCAGCACCTCGGTGAGCACGAAGGTGGCGTAACCGATGCCCTGCAGCTTGCTCTGGGCCTCCGGCTGACGCGCGGTGCCGTTGATCACCGCGGCGAAGATCAGGCCCACACCGATGCCGGGGCCGATCGCGCCCAGGCCGTAGCCGATCGCGGCGAGGCCCTTGTTGAGGTTGATGGTCTCGGCGGCGGCCTGGGCCAGAACGATGTTGCTCACGTGCGTTTCCCTTCACTTCGGTCCGCGCACTCACGCGGATCGGGGTCTTTAGGTGTTCTCAGTGCTCCGACGCCAGCGCGGCGCCGATGTACCCCGCGGACAGCAGGGCGAAGATGTACGCCTGGAGGCACTGGATGAACGCCTCCAGGAACGTCAGGCCGATGGCGAAGATCCACGCCACCAGCGACACCGGCTTCAGCGCGATGCTCGAGGTCTCGGTCAGCAGGAAGGTGCCGCCGAGGGTGAAGACCGCCAGGATCAGGTGTCCCGCGAACATGGCGGCGAAAACCCGGATGGCGAGCGTGAGCGGGTTGAGGAAGAACTTCTCCGCGAACTCGATCAGGGCGTACAGCGGCAGCACCGGGCCGGGGACGCCGGCCGGGGCGAGCTCCTTCTTGAAGTACCCGCCGAGGCCGTGCCTCTTGATCCCGACGTAGTGGTAGACCGGGTAGACCACGAGCACCGACAACGCGATCGGGAACCCGAACCGCGCCATGGTGGGGAACTGCAGGAACGGGATGACCCCGTACAGGTTGTTCAGCAGGATGAAGGTGAACAGCGCGAAGATGACCGGCACGAACCGCTTGAAGTCTTTCGAACCGATCTGCTCGCGGGCGATGTTGTTGCGCGCGAAGTCGTAGATGCCCTCGGCCACGAACTGGCTTTTGGTCGGCACGATCTTCAGCTTGCGCGTCGCCAGCAGGAAGTACCCCGCGATGATGATCACCGAGAGCACCACCAGGAGCATCGGCTTCGTGACGAAGCCGAACAACGGCGGCAGCTCAAAGCTTTCGGCGCCAGGGGGCGCGAAGGTCGCACCCTCGGTCAGTACCAGCGCGGCCACTGGGCTCCTCCCGGTTCTCCCGGCCGGCGTTCACTCCGCCGGGGGAATCGTCACGATCTGGACTTAACGTACCCGATACGCATCGGGACGCCGGAGGCGGCGGTACCCACCGCGCGCGGAGCCCATTCACCGGTCCGTGCACGAGGGATGTCTCGCGTGAACACTGCCCTGCGGTCTACTTCGGACCAGCTGGAGAGAGGCGGAACCATCCGGTCGCCACACTGCTGATCGCGGTTCGTCGTCGGGAGTGCGCGGCCGAGGCCGCCACCCATGACGCGGACCATACCAGCAGGTCAATCACTGCCGTACAGGCGTACTCCTTACCAGCCGAACGGTCCAGGACCTAAGTCCCGGATCCGGCTGGGACCCTTGTCCCGAACCCGTCAATTCGCGGCGGGAATGATGGTCGGAATACGCGCTTTGCGGAATGCGGCGAACTCCGCGGCGGCGGCCACGAGAATGGCGACGATCATCGTGATGCCCAGCGAAAGCGGGTGCAGCACGGTGACGCCCTTGAGCAGAGTGAGCGCGAGGAACAGCAGGATGACCTTCGCCGCGTACCCGCCGAGAGCGATGAGCATCACGAGCGAGGGGTCCTGTCCGGCGGATACCTTCATCATGCCCAGCGTCGACAGCGAGGCGATCATCGCCAGCACGCCGCCGACCAGGGCGCCGAGGAAGCCGTGCAGTCCGTTGAGGACGGTGAAAAGCACAATGCAGACCAGGATGAACGGCGGGGTGAACAGCAGCGAGGCCCGCGTCATGGAGCGCGCGAGCCGGCGCACCGGAGCGGCGTGCGGGTTCTCCGGAGCTGTGGCCTGAGCCGGTGCCTGGGACGTCTCGGGCGTCTCGGTGTCGCTCACTGCATTCGCTCCTCGTTCGGTTCGACCCGCCAGTATAGACCGCCCGCGGCCTCAGACGCCCGGGCGGTGCCGGGAACGCAGCCTCGGCACCAGGGAAACCAGCACCGCGACGAGCAGCGCGGCGCCAATGGCCCAGAACACGACCGGACTGTCGAAAATCGTGATGGAGACCGCGCCGAAAGACAGAATTCCGGCCCACAAATAGATCAACAGCACCGCGCGCCGTTGCGAATGGCCGATTTCCAGCAACCGGTGGTGCAGATGCATTTTGTCCGCGGCGAACGGGCTCTGCCCGCGCCGCGTGCGCCGGACGACGGCCATCACGAGGTCGAGCACCGGCACGAACAGCACCGCCACGACGACCACCAGCGGGGACAGCAGGGCCAGCGCGTCCGAGGCGGAGAACCGGGTGTAGTTGACCCGGCCGCTGGCCGAGGTGGTGGCCCCGGCGAGCATCAGCCCGATCATCATCGATCCGGAGTCGCCCATGAAAATTTTGGCCGGCTGGAAGTTGTACGGAAGGAAACCGAGACAGCCCCCGGCGAGCGCGGCGGCGATGAGCGCGGGCGGGTACGAGCCGAAGTCGCCGCCCGCGTTGTCGAGCAGGCCGAGCGAGAACACGCAGGTGGCGGCCGCGGCGATGAACCCGAGCCCGCCGGCCAGCCCGTCGAGGCCGTCGACGAAGTTCATCGCGTTGACCATCACCACGACCATCACCACGGTCAGCAGCGCGCCCTGGTTCTTGTCCAGCACCAGCACCGAGCCGATGGAATCGCCGTTGCCGCCCCACGGCACCCAGAACGACACCCACTGCACGCCGAAGATCACCAGGATCCCGGCGCACATGACCTGTCCGGCGAGTTTCGTCCACGCGTCGAGCTCGAACCGGTCGTCCAGGATGCCGATGAGCGAGATGACCCCGGCCGCGAGCAGCACGCCGACCGCGTCGTAGGAGACGTCGAACCCGTGGCTGAGCGCGGGAAGCTGGTGCGCGAGCCCCATCGCCGCGGCGATCCCGAGGTAGATGCCGACGCCGCCCATCCGCGGGATCGGCTTGACGTGCACGTCGCGCGCGCGGGGGTTGGCGATCGCGCCGATCCGGATGGCCACTCGCCGCACGACGCCGGTCAGCAGGTAGGTCACCGCGGTCGCGGTCAGCGCGACGAGCAGGTACTCCCGGATCGGGAGAAGTCCTTGGACTACAGGCATGACCGCGTCACGCCCGCCGGGAGGTCGGAGTCACCGCGCCACGCTACCGCGCCCGCGTGCGGTCGCGGTGAACGGCAGTCGCTTCCCCGGCTCAGTCCAGCGTCTCCTCGGCGACGCCGATCACCTCGGCGATGGCGGCCTTGCTGACCGCGCCCTCGCGCAGCACCAGCGGCCTGTCTCCGGTCAGGTCCACGATGGACGACGCCACCGTTTCCCCGCTCGACCCGCCGTCGAGATACACCGACACCGCGTCGCCGAGCTGCTCCTGCGCGTCCTCGACCGTCGAAGCGGGCGAACGCCCGGAGACGTTCGCGCTCGACACCGCCATCGGGCCGACGTCGCGCAGCAGCTCGAGCGCGACCGGATGCAGCGGCATCCGCAGCATCACGGTGCCGCGGGAGTTGCCGAGATTCCACTGCAGACTCGGCGCGTGCGGCAGCACGATCGACAGGTCGCCCGGCCAGAACGCCTCGATGAGCGCCCGCGCCTGCGGCGGAACGCCGAGCACCAGACCGTCCACAGTGGACCAGGAGCCGACGAGAACGCCGACCGGCATGTCCGGGCCGCGGTTCTTCGCCCGCAGCAACGCCTGGACGGCGCCGGAATCGAACGCGTCGGCGCCGATGCCGTACACCGTGTCCGTCGGCAGGACGACCAGCCGGCTCGACCGCACCGCGGCGGCCGCCGCGGACAGGCCTTCGGCTCGGGATTCGCGCTTGCCGCAGTCGTAGACCGCACTCATGGCAGCAGCCTATCCCCCGGCGCGGACTCTCTCGGAGCGCCCCGAGGCGGGTTCTTTCGCCGGCTAGGGGCGCTGACCGACCCATGACCGGCTGGCTGGCTCGGCGGCCTGCCCCAATGCCGCATTGGGTGCGTGAGATGCGCCCAATGCGGCATTCGGTGCGTGGTTGTCCCGAATGGCGGGGTCAGCAGCGCCGCGTTGAGCGGGTTCGCCGCCGCGCCGTGCGGCAGGCGATGCGGTGCACTGGCGCAGCCCGGCGGCGACTCAGCTGCCGTAGCTGGCCTGCTTCACCGCGAACACGTTCCGGTTCCCCTTCCCCTCCTGCAGGGACCACAGCAGATCCGCGTCCTTCGGGTCCTCCCAGTACGAGATGCTCTCCCCGCTGCTCACCCAGGCGTGCGTGGCCGGGCCCGCGGCCGGGGTCCAGTAGTAGAGCTGTTTCTGCGCCGAGGAGTTGAACCACCAGCGGCCGTTGTGCGAGGCGACGCCGTTGAGGTTGTACCAAGGCAGTTTCAGCGCCTGGCTCGCCGTCGTGGAGGCGGCGAACGTCGTCGCTCCCGACGCGAACGGGAAGCGCACCGCGCGCGGCGCGCGGTTCGGGTAGTCGGTGCAGTCGGCCTTGCAGGTGTACTCGGTCATCACGATCGACTTGCTCACCCGGTCCAGCGAGATGCTCGACCAGGCCAGGTTCGTCCCGGACGTCGTGTGCGCGGCGATCGTGCCGACCTGCGGAAGGACATAGCGGTAGTTGTGCGCGTAGTACTGGCCTCCGGAACGGCCGATCTGGTCGGCGGTGCCGCCGGAGTTGACCTCGAGGATCTTGCGCAGGTCGAAGACCCGCATGCCGCCGCCGGTGTCGGCGACGTACAGGTAGTCGCCGTACCACGAGACGCCGCCGGCGTGGATCGGGATGTCCCGGTAGTTCGGCGAAGCGCTCGTGCCGGTCGGTTCGACGAGCAGGATTTTGCGGTACTTGTTCGGGTACGTCGCGTCCCAGTCGGCGAGCGTGATCCGGCTGCGGACCTGTTTGCCGCCGCAGGCGTCGCGGGTGTACCAGCTGACCGCGACGAGCTGGTGCCCGTCGTAGTTCCCGCCGTTGTCGCCGCCGACTGCGTCGCGGCTGGTGGTGATGCCCTGCGGGTAGCTGGTGCAGTCGTCGTTGTCGCCGTCGTCGAACCGGAAACCGCCGGTGAGCCCAGCCGGTTGGAAGCTGGACGGCAGCGGTTTGCGGTCGTGGTTCGCGTTCTCCATGACGGTGTGCACCGGCACGGCGTGCAGCTTCGAGGAAAGACCGGAGTAAATCGCGTCGTACTTGTGGTAGTCCGAGGTCAGCGTGTACTCGCTGGCCGGGAGGGTGGTCGGGCCGGCCGCGGCGGACGCGCTGGTCGCGCTCGCGGTGAATGCGCTGGCGGCGATGAGCGCCGCGCCGCAACCGGCGGTGATCCGATGACGCAAGTCCATGACTCCCCCAGAGTCTGATCGTCGGCCGCCTCAAGGTAGGGGCTGGCTCGATAGCGGGCAACCCAGTCAAAAGGCGCCATCCGCCGTTCGGGACGGACGGCGCCTTTCCCGGTTTCAGAACCCGATCGCGGTACAGGCGGTCGTCGTGGTCTTCGTCGGGTCAGCGATCGACGTCGCGGTCAGCCGCACGCGAGCGGTGTGCGGTGCGCCTGCCGAGCGTTTCGCGTACGCCTGGACGTGCGCCGAACCGCCGAATTTCGCGGTGGCCAACGCGTTCGGAAGGCGGACTTCCCAGCCGCGGGTGTCGGTGGACGCGGTCAGCCGGTAGGTGTCCTGGTCATACGGGGCTGTCGCGCCGCGGGCCGAACCCGGGTTGGCGAGGCGGAAATCGCAGGTGGCGAGGCCGCTTTGGGCGAACGCGGGCAGTGCGGGCCACAACCACGCGCCGCGCGCTTGCGGTCCGGCACCGTCCAGCGACGCGACGGTGATCGTGTACGACAGCACGCCGCGGCTGTCCCGGTCGAGGTCGGTGACGAGGAACCGCAAGCGGTTGGCCTCGTCGGTGTACTCGTAACCGCTGGAAGCTCCGGTGCCCGCCTTGAACGTGGCGTCGTTGAGCTGCCGGTAGTCGCCGACGGTGATCTTGACCGGCGTGCCGTCCGGGCGGACGTAGTCGGTGAGGCCGATGTCCTGCGGGTTCGCGTCCACGATCCATTCGAACGGCGCGGCGTCGCGGTTTTTGGTCTTGGCAAGCAGGACACCGGAATCCGGCGCGAACGAGTCCGACCCCATCCGGTCGACGACCTCGACGCTGTAGTGGTCGTACCCGCCGCCGTCGCACTTCGGGTCCTTCGCCGGATCGCACTGGGGTGATCGGTCACCGCCGGTGAGCGCGATCGTGATGCCCGCGTACGCGCCTTGCTCCGGCACCGCTTCCCGCGCGGTCACGCGGGCGGTGACGGGACCGGTCGTGGCGAGTTGGTCGCGGTCGAGGTTCAGCACGGACTTCGGATCGACGATGCCGAGCTTGAGTTTGTTGCGCAGCATGTGGTGCGCGCCCATCGAACCGCCTTCGGTGGCCGGGATCTGCCACCGCGTGTGCGGGCCGCCGGGACCGTTGAAACTGCCGCGCGACAACATTTCCCACGGCCCGGTGTAGGACCGCCGCGGCGGATTGCCGAACGGGTTGTTGTAGTTGTCGCCGATGCCGAGGATGTGGCTGAACTCGTGCGCGAACACGGCCTGGCCGGAGCTTTCCGCCTGGGTCGAGGAGCCGTTGGCCGCGTTGGGCCAGATGCTCGCCGCCGAGGCCCACGACGTCCACGGCACGTAGCGGGTGTGCGCCCAGTTCCTCTCGCCCGGTTTGCTGCCCGGCGGGCCGAATTCGGCGGGCACGTTCTCCTTCGAGCCGAATTTCATTTCGCCGAATTCCTGCCACGTCGAGCTTTCGTCCTGGCCCGCGGAAAGGAAGAAGACGAAGTCGAACTGGCCGGCCGCCGGGCCGACGTCGGCGCGCCACGCGTCGCCCGCGTCCTTGCGCAGGTCCCGCGTGCAGTCGGCGTTCGCGGGGCAGTCCTGCGGTTGCATTTCCATGCCGTACTCGAAGGATTTGCCCGGCATCCGGTAGGGCCCGAACGCGGTGAGGTCGACGCCGAACCGGCCGCCGGAGTCTTCCATCCAGTACTCGTTGATGGTGTGGCCGTGGTTCAGGGTTCCGGGTTCGTTGAGGAATTCCTGGTAGTGCCGCGCGACTTTCTCCCGCGGCAGATTGCTCGCCGACGGCGACGGATTGCCGAAGACGGTCGAACGCGCCGGCTTGGTGACGACGAAATCCTCGTCCGGGTAGTCGGCCAGCACGACGGCGCCCTTGAACTTGCGCACGGTCGGCTTCAACGACGGATCGGCCCAGTTGGTCCCGGGCACGGCGCGGTAGTCGTGCCAGGTCATGCTCGCCTGGTCGGCCCAGCGCGCGGCGTCCAGCGGCGCGGGCCAGCCCGGGGTGACCGGATCGGCCGCGGCGGTCCCGGAGAGCAACGCGGGCCCCAGCGCCGCCATCGCCACGACGACAGCGAGTCTGGCGCGGGTGGTTCTGGCGCGGGCGATCCGGGTGCGGGTGGTCCTGATGCTGGTGTTCCCGGCGCGAGTGATCCGAGTGTGGGCGGCCCCGGTGTGGGCGATCCGCGTGTGGGCGATCCGAGTGTGGGCGATCCGAGTGTGGGCGGTCCGGGTGCTGGCGGCTTTGGTGCTGGCGGCTTCGGTGCGGGTGGTCTGGACATGGGTGGCCCGGGTGCGGTGATTCCGGCGGGGTAAGGGGGATCTCATCCTCGCTCCTCACAGTCCGCCGGTCCGCCCGGCGGTCCCGAGGCCCGACGCTAACGGTGATCGTTAGGCGAGCGAACGAAATCCACCCCGCTGCCGCACGACGAAAGTCGGGCAGGAGGAAGGAAAAGGTGCGAATGGCGCAGTGCTAGCGCGGCGCGGGGGGGGGTTCCGTGAGGGCCACCTTCACCGCGGCTGATTCCTTCAGGGTTCCCCCACGACCAACCAGCCAGCCGTGAGGGGCCCCTTCACGGACCTGAATTCCCCCAAGGAGCCCTTCACGACCCTCCACAAGGCAGGGAGAGCAGCGCGAGATCAGCCCAGCCGACGGGCGGTCACGAACCGGGCTCGGCCGCTGTAGTCCGGGTGGTCCTCCACCCCGGTCAGCACCCGCCGGGCGCGGACCAGCGCGGGGACCGCCGAGCCGTGCGTGTCGTCGTGTTCGATCGCCAGTCCGCCGCCTGGGCGCAGCAGCCGCGCGCCGGCCGCGATGGCGTGCCGGATCACTGCCAAGCCGCTTTCCTCCGCGAAGACCGCGCGCGCCGGGTCGTGTTCGCCGACTTCCGGCGGGACCGGCGTGCCCTCCGGCACGTACGGCGGGTTGCACAGCACCAGGTCGACGAGACCGTCGAGTTCGGCGAACATCGTCGGGTCGGCGATGTCCCCGGAATAGAGCCGGATCGGGGTGTTCCCCGCCGCGCTGTGCACGTCGGCGTTGTGCCGGGCCCAGGCGAGCGCCTGCGGGTCGACGTCGACCGCGTAGACCACCGCGTCCGGGCGCTCGTGCGCCACCGCCAGCGCGAGCGCGCCGGAGCCGGTGCACAGGTCCACCACCACCGGGTATTCGCGGCCCTGCAGGAATTTCACGCCCCATTCCAGCAGCAGTTCGGTCTCCGGCCGCGGGACGAACACGCCGGCGCCGACGTTGACCGTGATGTTGCCGAGGGCGGCCCAGCCGGTCAGGTACTGCAGCGGGATCCGCTTCGCGCGCTGGGCGACCAGCTGGCCGATCGCCTCGATCACCGGCGGGTCGACCAGCGGCACCATCGGCAGCCTGCCCCGGTCGACGCCGAGCACGTGCGCGGCGATGAGATCCGCGTCCGACCGCGGCGATTCCACGCCCGCCTCGGTGAGGATCCGGGTGGCCTCCATGATGGCCAGGCGCAGCGGCTGCCGATTCACTGGTCGTCCTTCACTCGTCGAAACTCCCCCCGGCGGGGGTGCTGCCCAGCGTATCGACCCCCGGCCGCGCGGGGGTCACGCCTGGCCGAGATACCCGGACAGGACTTCGCGCCGCTGAGCGAGATCCCCGATCCGGCGCTCCACCTCGGCCAGTTCCCCGCGCAGCCGGCGCACCAGGTCCGGGCACAGGTCGAGGTGTGCGGCGGGTCCGCTCGCACAGTCCAGCATCCCGGCGATCATCTCCGTGGTCAGGCCCGCGGCCAGCAGTTTCCGGATCTGCGCCACCCGGACGACGGCCTCCTCGTCGTACACCCGGTACCCGCTCGAATTGCGCGTCGAGGTCAGCAGCCCCTGCTCGCCGTAGTACCGCAGCAGCCGTGGCGCGACGCCGGTGCGCTGCGCGAGTTCGCCGATCAGCATCCGATTTTCCCCTGCTTCTGGCCTTCACACTGGTGTCAATCCTTAACGTCGCGCCCATGACAGAACATTTCGCTCCCCTGGTCCTCGGGCAGGGCCCCGGCCTGCTGCTCGCGCACGGCGCGGGCGGCGGCGTGACGGCCAACTTCGGCCCGCTTCTGGACGACCTCTCCCGCACGCACACCGTGGTCGGGGCCGACTACCCGGCCGAGGGCGGCACGCTCGACGAACTCGCCGACGGACTGGTCGCGACCGCCGTCGACGCCGGGGTCGAGAAATTCACCGTGCTCGGCTACTCGCTCGGCACGGCCGTCGCGGTCCGCGCGGCCACCCGCCAT
This sequence comes from Amycolatopsis orientalis DSM 43388, assembly GCF_000411975.1. Taxonomy (GTDB): domain Bacteria; phylum Actinomycetota; class Actinomycetes; order Mycobacteriales; family Pseudonocardiaceae; genus Amycolatopsis; species Amycolatopsis orientalis_D. The sequence goes on along the minus strand of NZ_ASXG01000124.1, from coordinate 161,186 downwards.
CCGGACCGCGTGACCGGGCTCATTCTCACCGCCGGTCTCGCCCGGCCGGACGCGCGGACGGAACTGGCGCTGGACCTGTGGGCGCACCTGCTGGAGGGCGACCGTACGCTGCTCGCCAAGTACCTGCTGCTGGTCGCCGCCAGCGAGCCGTTTCTCGCCGCGCTCGCGCCGGACCAGCTCGCCGACGCGGCCGCCGGGCTGGCCGAGTCGGTACCCGAGGGCACGGCGAAGCAGGTCGAGCTGGTCCGCTCCGTCGACACCCGGGCCGAACTGGCGTCGATCGCGGTTCCGACACTGGTGATCGCCACGACGCTGGACTCCCTCGTGCCGCCGCGGCATTCGCGCGAGCTGGCCGATCGCATTCCCGGCGCGGAGCTGGTCGAGATCGCGTCCGGGCACGGCATCGCCGACGAAGCGCCGGAAGCCTGGCTCACCGCGATCCGGAAGGGGCTGCGATGAGCCGCCAAGTGGTTCTGCCGAACGAAACGCCCGACCTGACCCCGCGCCGTCTCGCCGACCTCGCCCGGCTGGCCGAGGAGCTGGGCTACGAATCCGTCTGGCTGCCGGACCACGTGCTGCCGCCGGAACCGTTCGGCGAGGTCTTCGGCGGCGTGTACGAACCGCTGGCGACGCTCGCCTACCTCGCCGCGGCGACTGAACGCGTCCAGCTGGGCACGTCCGTCGTGATCGTGCCGCTGCGCGAACCGCATCTGCTGGCCAAACAGGCCGCGACGATCGACCGGCTGTCCGGGCACCGGCTGATCCTCGGCGTCGGCGCGGGCTGGAACGAGCCGGAGTTCGCGGAGCTCGGCGCGGATTTCTCTCGCCGCGGCGCGATGCTGGACGACACCCTTGCGCTGCTGGACCAGCTGTTCACCACCGGACGGGGCCGGGCCGGCGGGTATTTCGAGCCGCGACCGAGGGGGCGGATTCCGATTCTGGTCGGCGGGAACTCGACGGTCGCGCTGCGCCGGGCGGTGCGGGCCGGGGACCAGTGGCTCAGCGCGGGTCTCTCTCCGGAGGCGTTCGCGGAACGGGTCGCGAAGCTGGATCAGCTCGATCCGCAGCGCAGGGTGCGGCGGATCGCCCGGCAGCAGTTCGACGAGAAGACTGCCGCCGAGACCTACCGCGCTTATCGAGAAGCGGGCGCGGACGCGGTGGCGGTGCACTTCGGCGCGGACGAGGGCTACGAGAAGCGGATGACCGCGTTCGCGGCGGCGACCGAGTGAAGTCTCGGGAGCGGCGATCCCGGTCAGCGCCGCGATCGCCGCTCACCAGGCCGTGTGCCCCAAGGCCGTGCCGTGCTCCCCTCTAGACTCGCCCGGTGAGATCCAGGGACCTCCGCTTCGGCCTCGGGGTATTCGTCGCTTCGCTCGGACTGTTGCTGCTCCGCTTCCTGGTGCCGCGTCCGGTCGGCATGGCCGACAACGGCGACGGCTGGCGGCTGCTGTGCCAGCTCGGCGGGCGGCAGCTGGACCGGCCCTCGGAAGGGTTCGTGCGGTTCAGTTACGGGTCCGCGCCGCCGTGCGATTCCGCGTACGTCTCGAGCCAGGCCTGGCTGGACTGGGCGGCGGGCAAGATCGGCACGCTGTTCGGCGCGGCCGGGGTGCTGAACCTGCTGGTGCTCGGCGCGCTCACCTGCGTGCTGGTCGCCGGCGCGATCACGGTCACCGTGCTCGGCCTCGACCTGAACCGGCGCAACCGGCTGATCGCCACGGGGTTGCTGCTGCTCGTGATGGGCGACTCGGCGTTCTTCGGCTATTTCGCGTCGGTGCTCAGCGAAGGCGCGGCGTTCCTCGGCATTCTGCTGATCTGCGGCGGCCTGTTCCTGCTGCACCGCCCCGGAAAACTGCGCTGGGCCGGGGCCGCGGTGACCGTCCTCGGCGGGCTCGTCGGGATCAACGCCAAATCGCAAACCCTGTTGCTCATCCCGCTTTTCGCGCTCGCGCTGCTGCTGACCCGGCCGTCCGGCGCGCGCGGGCGGAAACGCTGGGCGCTGCCGCTCGCCGTGCTCGCGCTCGTGAGCGCGGGCACCCTGGCGGTTCAGTCCCAGGGCGACCCGGCCAACGCGGAATACCGCGAGGCCAACATGTACCACGCGATTTTCAATTCCATTGTGGACGGAAAGCACGACACGAAGGCCGACCTCGCCGCGCTCGGGCTGCCGGAATCGTTCGAGCAGTACATCGGCACCGGCTGGTGGGGCGAGCACGCGGCCTGGCACGACCCGGTTTACGCGCAGTACCGGGACAAAATCAGCCGCCGCAACGTGCTGCACTACTACGCGACGCACCCAGGCCGGACGGCGGAAATCCTGCAGCAGGGCGGCGTCGACGCGCTCACCGCGCGGCCGGAAAACCTCGGCAGCTTCGGCGAACTGTCGGGCCAGCCGCGACTGTCCAAGGAGTACCGCGTGCCGGTGTTCTCCGGGCTCGCCGCGTTGGTCGCGCCGCTCGGGCTGTTCGTGCTGGTGCCGATTTGGGTGCTCGTCGGCTGGGCCGGGGTGCGCGCGTTCCGCCGGGACCGGCGCGAGTACGGGATTGTCGCGTTCCTGCTGGTGTTCTTCGCGGCGGGACAGCTGGGGCTGTCCGCGTTGGGCGAAGGCATCGAAGGCGTGAAGCACCAGCTGCTGACGCTGTTCCCGACCGTGCTCGCCGTGGTGTTCGCGGCCCTCAGCCTGCTTCCCCGCGCGGAAACCGCGCCGGAGCGGACCGAGGACCCGAGCGTCGAGGAAATCCCCGCTGCCGTTTGAGAATCAGCCCGCCTGCGCGGCGAGCCGTTCCTCCCGGTCCGCGGCGGCCAGCGCGTCGAGCACGCCGTCCAGATCGCCGTCGAGCACCTGGTCCAGGTTGTAGGCCTTGTAGTTCACCCGGTGGTCGGAGATCCGGTTCTCCGGGAAGTTGTACGTCCGCACCCGCTCCGAGCGGTCCACGGTCCGCACCTGCGAACGGCGCGCGTCCGACGCCTTCGCCGCCGCCTCTTCCTCGGCGATCGCCTGCAGCCGGGCCTGCAGCACCTGCAGCGCCCGCGCGCGGTTCTGGATCTGCGACTTCTCGTTCTGGCACGACACGACGATCCCGGTCGGCAGGTGCGTGATCCGCACCGCCGAGTCGGTGGTGTTGACGCTCTGCCCGCCCGGGCCGGACGACCGGAACACGTCGATCCGCAGGTCGTTCGGGTCGATTTCGACCTCGACCTCTTCCGGCTCCGGGTAGATCAGCACGCCGGACGCCGACGTGTGGATGCGGCCCTGCGATTCGGTCGCGGGCACGCGCTGCACGCGGTGCACGCCGCCCTCGAACTTCAGCCGGGCCCAGACGCCTTCGACGTCCGCGGTCTTGCTCTTGAGCGACAGCGTGACGTCCTTGTAGCCGCCGAGGTCCGACTCGGTCGCGTCGAGCACCTCGGCCTTCCAGTTGTGCCGCTCGGCGTAGCGCAGGTACATCCGCAGCAGGTCGCCGGCGAACAGCGCGGATTCCTCGCCGCCCTCGCCGGATTTGATCTCCATGACGACGTCGGAACCGTCGTACGGGTCGCGCGGCAGCAGCAGTTCGGTGAGTTTCGCTTCGAGCTGCGGGATTTTCGCCGACAGCTCCTCGGCCTCGGCGGCGAACGCCGCGTCCTCGGCCGCCAGTTCCCTGGCCGCGGAAAGGTCGTCGCGGGCCTGGTCCAGCTCGCGCACCGCGCGCACGACCGGGCTCAGCTCGGCGTAGCGGCGCCCCAGTTTGCGGGCCCGGGCCTGGTCGGCGTGCACCGCCGGGTCGGCCAGCTCCTGTTCCAGCCGCGCGTGCTCGTCGAGCAGCCCCTTGAGCGAACTCGAATCCACTTCGCCGTCTTCCTCTCGCGAACAGGCCCGGACAGAACAACGGCGCCCACCCGGGCGTGCGGGTGGGCACCGTCGAACGAGCTACTTGGCGTCGGTCTTCTGCCGCTTGCCGTAGCGCTTCTCGAACCGGGCGACCCGGCCACCGGTGTCCATGATCTTCTGCTTGCCGGTGTAGAAGGGGTGGCAGTTGGAGCAGATCTCGACGTGGATCTGACCCGACTCCTTCGTGCTGCGGGTGACGAAGCTGTTCCCGCAGTTGCACGTGACGGTCGTGGTCACGTATTCGGGGTGAATACCGCTCTTCATGGTGTCCTCTCTCGTTGGCCCCGGGTCCCCAGTGCGGGGTGAACCGGTGCCGGACTTCAGCGGGTCATTCTGCCAGACGCGCTGGCAAGGGCTTCAACACACCCCGGTGACCAGGTATTCCGCCGCCGTTCGCGACGGTGGGTAGTGAAGGACATTCGCATTGTACGGATTTTGTACCCGCTGACGAGACGCTGGCCGAGTTCGTGAATCGCTCACTCACTGGAGGTCCGGACATGCGCACGACCGACCTGCTCACCCGGCTCGCGAAGCCGGCCGCGGCGGTGGCACTGGCCGCGTCCGCCGCGGTCTTCGCGCCCGCCGCGAACGCCGCCGACGGGATCACCGCGGCGGACGTCAACCCCGCCGCGGGCACGTTCACCGAGCTGTCCGAGGCGAACCTGGCCGGAGCCGGCGACGGCACCCCGGCCGGCGCGGTCGCCTGGTACAAGGCGCACGCCGGAAGCACCGGGTGGGAGCACTACTGCGAGAAGGCCGCGGAGAACTCCTACGGCGTCACCGGGGTGTGGGCGTCCGCCAACGCGCACTGGAACGGCGCCAGCCCCAAGCACACCAGCGGCAAACCGCCCGCCGGTTCGTTCGTGTACTGGAACATCAGCGCCTACGGCCACGTCGGCATCGCGGACGGCAACGGCGGGTTCTACGCCACGAGCGTCGGCGGCAAGATCGGCCACGGCAGCTCCACGAGCTACTTCAACAACTACCGCGGCTGGACGCCGGCGGCTGTTCCCCGTCACTGAGCCGGGGCTCGTGCCCGCCATCCCCCGGCACGAGCACCCTGAACCGACGGAGCGTTCCTGGCCGCGCCTGGGGTCGGCGAGGAACGCTCCGTCGGAGGGAAAGCCTTACTGCAGCACGATTACCGTGCACCGGTCACGCAGCCGTGGCCGTCTGCGGACAGCGGCCGACATCGTGCGGGACATGCGCATTCGATCTTCCGCGTTGCTGCTCGGCACCGTGCTGGCCGCCACTGTGGTCCAGGCCAGCCCGGCTTCCGCCATCGGTGTTCATCGGCGCGCCAACACACCTGCCGGCGCGACCACCGCGGCTGGAACGTCCGCGTCGGATCGCTGGGACACGAAGTCCGGCGGAGGCGAGATTCCGTTGTCGTTCCAGCATTGCCGCAACGGCTGCACGACAGTGTCAGCTTCCGGGCAGCAGGTGGCGGCGATCGGAGGAGGCCTGGGTTCGGGCAACCGGCTTGACCTGGACCGGCCCGGCTGCCGGTTGACCGGAAGCCGCGCCGGAGCGGCGTAAAACGAAAGCGGCCCGCCCCGGAAAACCCGGGGCGGGCCGTTCGCGTCGAACCGAGACTCAGTCGTCGTCTCCGCCGCCGAGGGCGGTCTTCGAGACCTGCATCAGGAATTCGATGTTGGTCTTCGTCTTGCGCAGCCGCGAGATCAGCAGGTCGATGGCCTGCTGGGAGTCCAGCGCGTGCAGCACGCGGTGCAGCTTGTGCGTGACGGCCAGCTCGTCCGGCGAGAGCAGCAGCTCTTCCTTGCGGGTGCCGGACGGGTTGACGTCGACCGCCGGGAACACGCGGCGCTCGGAGATCTTGCGGTCGAGCTTGAGCTCCGCGTTGCCGGTGCCCTTGAACTCCTCGAAGATCACCGTGTCCATCGTGGACCCGGTCTCCACCATCGCGGTCGCGAAGATGGTGAGCGAGCCGCCGTTCTCGATGTTGCGCGCGGCGCCGAGGAAACGCTTCGGCGGGTACAGCGCGGTCGAGTCGACACCACCGGACAGGATCCGGCCGGACGCGGGCGCGGCCAGGTTGTACGCGCGGCCCAGCCGGGTGATCGAGTCGAGCAGGACGACCACGTCGTGGCCCATTTCGACCAGGCGCTTGGCCCGTTCGATGGACAGCTCGGCGACCGAGGTGTGGTCGGACGGCGGGCGGTCGAAGGTCGAGGCGATGACCTCGCCCTTCACCGACCGCTGCATGTCGGTGACCTCTTCCGGACGCTCGTCGACCAGCACGACCATGAGGTGCGCCTCGGGGTTGTTGGTCGTGATCGCGTTCGCGATGTCCTGCATGATCGTGGTCTTGCCGGCCTTCGGCGGGGACACGATCAGCGCGCGCTGGCCCTTGCCGACCGGCATGATCAGGTCGATCACGCGGGTGGTGAGCTTGTGCGGCTCGGTCTCGAGGCGCAGCCGCTCGTTCGGGTACAGCGGCGTCAGCTTGGTGAAGTCCGGACGGCGCTTGGCCTCCTCCGGCTCCAGGCCGTTGATCGAGTCGACGCGCACCAGCGGGTTGAACTTCTGCCGCTGCTGCTCGCCCTCGCGCGGCTGGCGCACGACGCCGGTGATCGCGTCGCCGCGGCGCAGGCCGAACTTGCGGACCAGCGACAGCGACACGTACACGTCGTTCGGCCCGGCCAGGTAGCCCGAGGTGCGCACGAACGCGTAGTTGTCGAGCACGTCCAGGATGCCGGCGACCGGCAGCAGGACGTCGTCCTCGCGGATCTCGGTGTCCGGCGCGCCGCCCTCGGCGCGGCCGCCCCCGCTGCCCCGGCGGCGGCGGTCGCGGAAGCGGCGCCCGCGGCGGCCGCCTTCCTCGTCGTCGTCCTGCGGGCCGTTGTTGCGGTTGTCCTGCTGGTTCCGCTGCCGGTTGTCCTGGCGGTCCTGGCGGTTGTCCTGGCCGCCGCGGTTGTCCCGGTTGCCGTCGCGGTTGTTGTTGTCGCGGTTGTCGCGGTTGCCGCCCTGGCGGTCGCCGCGCTGGTCGCGCTGGCCGTCGCCCCGGTTCGCGCCGCCCCGGCGACGGCGGTTGCGGCCGCCTTCCTCGGATTGGCCGTCGGACGGGCCCTCGGACCGCTCCGGGCGCTCCTGCGCGGGCTTCGTGTCCTGCGGGGTCTCCGCCTTCGGAGCCTCAGCCTGCGGAGCCTCCGCCTTGACCGGCTCGGCCTTCGGCTCCGCCTGGGCAGCCTCGGACTGGGGAGCCTCGGCGGCCTTCGGGGCGTCGGCCTTGGCCCGGCGGGCGGGCTTCTCGGCTTTCTCCGCCTTGACCGGCTCGACGCCGTCGAGCGGCAGCGTGTCGGCCGGCGCGGAGGCGCGCTTCTTGCTCTTGCCCTGCCGCTCGCGGATCGCGGCGATCAGGTCCCCCTTGCGCATGCCGGTGGTCTCGCCCACGCCCAGTTCGCCCGCCAGCTGGCGGAGCTCGGCGATGACCATTCCGGACAGGCCCCCGGTGCGGCGCTTCGGAGCTGCCGCGGCCCCATTGGTCTCAGCGGCCGCGGCGGGGGTCTCCACGTCGCCGCTCAACAGATCGGTGTTGCTCACACATGTCCTTCCTGACCGATCCACGTTCCAGGTGGATCAGCGGACTGCCGCCGGTAGCGAGACGGCTTCTGCCTCCGATGCGGACGGCTCGCGCCCAGCCGTGCGAAACACAGCGAAGCGCCGCCAGCACAGGGTGTTTGCCCCCTCCGGACGGAGAAAGCGGAATTCGGCACCGCCGGAACCGGAAACCCGCCTGCGTCCCTCCGCCTCCCGCGTGCCAGGCGGTGCGGAATCGGCGGATCGACGAAGGATGCGGACCGGAGCCGCCGCTAGGGGCGAACAGGCCCGGCATCGGGTGCGGAAACGCACGGTGATCGAACGCCCCCGAGGGTAGACCGCGCCCTGTCCGGGTGCAACAACCACCCCCCGCGTGGCGCACGCTGCCGTCCAGCCTGTGACCAGGTCGTCACCTGGGCACTACCTGCACGCCATCGCGGTCCACGGGCAATTCGGAGACGTCGAAACCCGTAACGTCGACACCGGCCGGGAGTATTCCCGTGAGCGTGAGAGCGAGCACAGTCGGCCCGGCCCCGGAAATGGTGGCAGGCACTCCGCGGGCACGCAGCGTACGCACGAGTTCGGTGCTCGCCGGGTACGCCTCGGCGCGGTAATCCTGGTGCAGCCGGTCCTCGGTGGCGGCCATCAGCAGTTCGGGCCGCTCGGTCACGGCGAGCACCGCGAGCGCCGCCCGTCCCGCGCTGTGCGCCGCGTCGGCGTGCGGCACCCGCGCCGGCAGCAGCCCGCGAGTGGCGTTGGTGGACGACTTTTCGGCCGGCACCGCGACCACCGGCCGGATCGCCGCGTTCGGCTCCACGCGTTCGGCGCGGAACCGGCCGTCCTCCGCCCACGCCACCACGAGGCCGCCGAACAGGCTCGCCGCGGCGTTGTCCGCGTGCCCCTCGAACTCGGCCGCCAACTGGAGCGCGTCGGCGTCGAGCGGACGCCCGGCCAGCACGTAGCCCAGCGCCACGCCGGTCACCACCGCGGCCGCCGACGACCCGAGGCCGCGCGCGTGCGGAATGCTGTTGTGACACCGCAGATGCAGGCCGGGCGGCCGGACGTCCAGGTGCTCGCACGCCCGCCGGAGCGCACGGACCACCAGGTGTGATTCGTCGGTCGGCACGTCCTCGACGCCACCCGCTCCCGCGTCGAGCACCTCGATCTTCAGTCCGCCCTCGGTGACCTGCAGTTCGACCACGTCGTAGCGGGCCAGCGCGAGGCCGAGCGCGTCGAATCCCGGGCCGAGGTTCGCCGTCGACGCCGGGACCGTCGCGCGGAACGCCGGCAGCGCGGTCACGGCAGGTCCAGCGCCGCCGCGACGGCCGTCGGGTCGACCGCGAGCGGTTCCACCTCGACGTTGCCCTCCAGCGCCGTGGCCGGGTCTTTCAGGCCGTGTCCGGTGACCGTGCAGACCACCTTCGCGCCCTTCGGCAGCCGGCCGTCCGCCGCGGTGGTCAGCAGCCCGGCGACGCTCGTCGCGGACGCCGGCTCCACGAAGACGCCCTCGCGACGGGCCAGCAGCCGGTACGCCTCGAGGATCTTCTCGTCGGTGATCGCGTCGAACAGGCCGTCCGACTCGTCGCGCGCGGAAACCGCGCCCGCCCACGACGCGGGGCTGCCGATGCGGATCGCGGTCGCGATGGTGTCCGGGTCGGAGACCGGTTCGCCGTGCACCAGCGGCGCGGCGCCAGCGGCCTGGAACCCGAACATCCGCGGGGTGTTCTTGACCACACCGTCGCTCGCGTACTCCGAATAGCCCTTCCAGTACGCGGTGATGTTGCCCGCGTTGCCCACCGGGAGGCAGTGCACGTCCGGTGCCTCGCCGAGCACGTCGCAGATCTCGAACGCCGCGGTCTTCTGCCCGGCGATGCGCACCGGGTTGACCGAGTTGACCAGCGTGACCGGATAGTCCGCCGCGGTCTTGCGGGCGAGTTCGAGGCAATCGTCGAAATTGCCGTCGACCTGCAGGATCCGCGCGCCGTGCAGCACCGCCTGGGCGAGCTTGCCCATCGCGATCTTGCCCTGCGGCACCAGCACCGCACAGGTGAGCCCGGCCCGCGCGGCGTACGCGGCGGCCGAGGCGGAGGTGTTGCCGGTGGACGCGCAGATCACCGCTTTGAGCCCGCTCGCGAGCGCGTGCGTGATCGCCACGGTCATCCCGCGGTCCTTGAACGAGCCGGTCGGGTTCGCGCCCTCGACCTTCAGGTACACCTCGGCACCGGTCAGCTCGGACAGGTGCGCGGCGGGCAGCAGCGGGGTGTTGCCCTCGCCGAGCGTGACCACGCGCGCCCCGTCGGGGACCGGAACCCGGTCGCGGTACGCCTCAATGATCCCCGGCCAGGAACTCATGCTGCCGCCTCGTTTCGGAGTTTCCCCATGCTAACCGGCGAGGCCGCGGCAGGAAGGTCCATGGTTGCCCTGCCCGCGGCGCTCACGCGTCTTCGCCTTCCACCCGCATCACGCTGACCACCTCGTGCACCACGTCGAGTTTCGCGATCTCGTCCACAGTGGACTGCAAAGCCGCGTCCGGGGCGAGATGAGTGACCACGACGAGGCTCGCCGTGTCGTTCGCGTCGCGCTGGCGCACCGCGGCGATGCTCACGCCGTGCGCGGCGAACGCCTGCGCCACCTGGGCGAGCACGCCCGCGCGGTCCGCGACGTCGAGGCTCACGTGGTAGCGGGTGGGCGTCTGGCCCATCGGCCGCACCGGCAGCGCGGCGTGCGCCGATTCGCGCGGGCCGCGTCCGCCGAGCACCTGGTTGCGCGCCACGGCAACGAGATCGCCGAGCACCGCGCTGGCCGTCGGCGCGCCGCCCGCGCCCTGGCCGTAGAACATCAATTCGCCGGCCGCGTCCGCTTCGACGTAGACCGCGTTGAACGCGCCGCCGACGCCGGCCAGCTGGTGGCTGCGCGGAATCATCACCGGATGCACGCGCGCGGAAACGGATTCCGTGCCGTCGTCCGCGGTCACGCGTTCGCAGATCGCCAGCAGCTTCACTGTGCGGCCGAGCGTGCGCGCGGCGGCCAGGTCGGACGCCGTGACGTCGGCGATGCCTTCGCGGTGCACGTCTTTCGCGGTGACCCGCGAGTGGAACGCCAGCGAGGCAAGGATCGCGGCCTTCGACGCGGCGTCGTAACCGTCGACGTCCGCCGTCGGGTCCGCTTCGGCATATCCGAGCCGGCTCGCCTCGTCGAGCGTTTCGGCGTAGCCCGCGCCGGTGGCGTCCATCGCGGAGAGGATGTAGTTCGTGGTGCCGTTGACGATCCCCATCACGCGGGTGATCCGGTCGCCCGCCAGCGATTCGCGCAGCGGGCGCAGCAGCGGGATGGCCCCGGCGACGGCGGCCTCGAAGTAGAGGTCCGCACCGCTGTCGTCGGCCGCCTCGAACAACTCGGCCGAATACTCGGCGAGCAGCGCCTTGTTGGCGGTGACCACGGATTTGCCCGCGTTCAGCGCGGTGAGCAGCCAGCTGCGCACCGGGTCGATCCCGCCGACCAGTTCGACCACCACGTCGACGTCGTCGCGGGCCACGAGCGCCGCGGCGTCGTCGGTGAGCAGTTCGGCGGGCAGTTCCGGGTGCTTGTCCGGACGCCGCACGGCGATGCCGACCAGTTCCACCGGCGCGCCCGCGCGGGCCGCCAGCTCGCTGGCCTGTTCGGTGAGCAGCCGGGCGACCTCGCTGCCGACGGTGCCGCAGCCCAGCATCGCGACCCGGACGGGCGCCCGGTCCGCGGGAGACGGGCTTTTCGGAGACGGGCTTTTCGGAGACACAGTGGACACTTCTCAAACCTCCAGGCGCAGCATGTCGTCCGTCGTCTCCCTGCGCAGCAGCAGCCGGGCGGAGCCGTTGCGCACGGCGACCACCGCGGGCCGCGGCAGCCGGTTGTAACCACTGGCCATCGCGTAGCAGTAGGCGCCGGTCGCCGCGACGGCCAGCAGGTCGCCGGGAGCCAGCGTGTCTGGCAGCCAGCAGTCTCGGACGACGATGTCGCCGGACTCACAGTGTTTTCCCACCACGCGAGACAACGCCGGGGTCACCGGCTCGTCGCCGTCGGCGGCGGACCGGGAAACCACCCGGCAGTCGTACACCGCGTCGTAGAGCGCCGTGCGGATGTTGTCGCTCATGCCGCCGTCGACGCTGACGTACCGGCGCGCGGACTCGTCGCCGAGCGCGACGTCCTTGATCGTGCCCACTTCGTACAGGGTGAACGTGCCCGGACCGGCGATCGCACGGCCGGGTTCGCCCGCGATGCGCGGCACCGGGAGTTCGGCGTACGCGCATTCCTTGCGGACGATCTCGCGAATCTGCGTGATCATCTGCGAGGGCGGCGGCGGGTTGTCCTTTTCGGTGTAGGCGATGCCGAAACCGCCGCCGAGGTCGACGACGTTCATCTGGTCCAGCAGTTCCCGGCCGTGTTCCTTGGCCAGGTCCGCGAGCAGTCCGACGACGCGGCGGGCGGCGACCTCGAAACCGTCGGCGTCGAAGATCTGCGAACCGATGTGGCTGTGCAGGCCGACCAGCTTCAGCGACGGCGCGTTCAGCACGCGGCGCACCGCTTCGGCGGCATCGCCGGAAGCCAGCGAGAACCCGAACTTCTGGTCCTCGTGCGCGGTCGCGATGAATTCGTGGGTGTGCGCCTCGACGCCGACCGTCACCCGGACGAGCACCTTCTGCTCGACCTCGTGCGCGGCGGCGATTTCGGCGAGCCGGGCGATCTCGTAGTACGAGTCGACCACCACGGTGCCGACGCCGGCCTCGACGGCCGCGTCCAGTTCGGCGACCGATTTGTTGTTGCCGTGGAACGTGATCCGCTCCACCGGGAAGTTCGCGCGCAGCGCGACGGCCAGCTCGCCGCCGCTGCAGACGTCGAGGCTCAGCCCCTGTTCGGCCACCCACCGGGCGACCTCGACGGACAGGAACGCTTTCGACGCGTAGTGCACGAGCGCCGGGTCGTCGAACGCCTCGGCGTAGTCCGCGCAGCGGGACTTGAAGTCCGCCTCGTCGACCACGAACAGCGGCGTGCCGTACGTCTGCGCGAGGTCGCGCACGTCGACTCCGGCGATCCGCACGACACCGTCCGCGGCGCGATAAACGTTGCGCGGCCACACTTTCGCGGGCAGCTGGTCGAGTTCGCCGGCACTCGCGGGCGGGAACCCGGAGGCGTCGGCATGGGGGTAGACGTCGGCGTGGCGGGGGCCCGCGGGGTGCGCCATTGTTTACATCCGTTCCGGAGCGGAGACACCGAGCAGCGACAGGCCGTTCGCCAGCACCTGGCGCGCGGCTTCACACAGAGCGAGCCGGGCGTACGTGAGGGGAGTGGCCTCCTCGTCGCCCTGCGGGAGGACCCGGCCCACGGTGTAGAACTTGTGGTACGCGCCGGCCAGTTCCTCGAGGTAGCGGGCCACGCGATGCGGTTCGCGCATCTCCGCCGCCCGCCGCACCACCGCCGGGAATTCGCCGATGGTGCGGATCAGGTCGCCTTCAGCAGGCAGGGTGAGCAGCCCGAAGTCGACGTCCGCGCCGGACTCGTCGGTCTTGAGCCCGAGGTCCGCCGCGCCGCGCCGCAGCGACGACAGCCGGGCGTGCGCGTACTGCACGTAGTAGACCGGGTTGTCGTTGGAATGCTTGCGCAGCAAGTCCAAATCGATGTCCAAAGAGGAATCGACGGAGTACCGGATCAGCTCGTAGCGGGCCGGGTCGACGCCGACCGCCTCGACGAGGTCCTCGAGCGTGATCACGGTGCCCGCGCGCTTGGACATCCGCACCGGCTTGCCCTCGCTCACCAGGTTCACCATCTGGCCGATCAGCACCTCGACCGTCGCCGGGTCGTCGCCGAACGCCGCGGCGGCCGCCTTGAGCCGCGCGATGTAGCCGTGGTGGTCCGCGCCGAGCATGTAGATGCACAGGTCGAACCCGCGGTTGCGCTTGTCCTTGAAGTAGGCCAGGTCGCCCGCGATGTAGGCCGGGTTGCCGTCCTTCTTGAGGACGACCCGGTCCTTGTCGTCGCCGTACTCGCTGGAGCGCAGCCACCAGGCGCCGTCGGCGAAGTAGAGGTTGCCGGAGTCCTTGAGCTGCTGCACCGCCGCCTCGACCGCGCCGGACTCGTGCAGCGAGTTCTCGTGGAAGTAGACGTCGAAATCGGTGCCGAACTCGTGCAGGCTCTGCTTGATCTGGCTGAACATCAGCTCGATGCCGATGCGCCGGAACGTCTCGTGCCGCTGCGCTTCGGGCAGGCTCAGCGCGCTCGGCTCGGCCTTGAGCACCTCGGCCGCGATGTCGCTGATGTACCCGCCGGAGTAGCCGTCCTCCGGGGCGGGCTCGCCCTTCGCGGCGGCGATCAGCGAGCGGACGAACCGGTCGATCTGCGCGCCGGCGTCGTTGAAGTAGTACTCGCGGGTGACGTCCGCGCCCTGCGCGGCGAGCACCCGGCCCAGCGCGTCGCCGACCGCGGCCCAGCGCGTGCCGCCGAGGTGGATCGGCCCGGTCGGGTTCGCCGAGACGAACTCCAGGTTGATCCGGCGCCCGGCCAGCGCGTCGCCGCGGCCGTACTCCGCGCCCGCGGCCAGCACCTGGCGCACGACCTCGCCCTGCGCGTCCGCGGCGAGCCGGAAGTTGAGGAAGCCCGGGCCGGCGACCTCGGCCGCCGCCACCCCGTCCGCGCCCGCGACGACCTCGGCGAGCGCCTCGGCGAACTCGCGCGGCTTCAGCCCGGCTTTCTTGGCCACCTGCAGCGCGAGATTGGTCGCGTAGTCTCCGTGGTCCGGGTTGCGCGGGCGTTCGATGGTCACGGTCTCCGGCAGCACGGCGGCGTCGACGCCGCGTGCGGCGAGGACCTGCACGGCGGAGCTGCGGACCAGATCGGCGAGAGCGGCGGGAGTCACTCGCCGGATTCTAGGTGCGCTTCAGCAGCGCGCTTCCGGCGGTACGCGCTGGCGAGACGGCGGGCACACCGGAGGCGGATGTTCCGCTCGCCGGGGCGCCTCGCGGGTGTTCACGGTGATCGCACGCCCGGTCTCTACACTGGGCTACCGGCAGGGTCCGTCCGGATCCCTCCCCCGCTCTCACGAGGAGATCTCGGCAATCATGGCCAACGGGACCACCAAGAAGAAGGGCTCGTCCGCGGCCGCGGTGAAGGCGGCGAAGAACCGCTCGGTCGTGGCGGGCAAGCGTACGCCCTGGGGCACCATCATCGGCGTCGTCGTGGTGGTCGCCCTGCTGGCCGGCGTCATCGTCTACTACCTGCAGGCTTCCGCGCCCAAGCGCGAGCAGGCGTCCCGGGACGAGGCCGCCGCCGCCTTCGCGCCGACCGCGAGCAACCCGGACCCGTCGAAGAAGATCCCCGGCGTGGTCATCAAGCAGTACCCCGGATCGGTGCACATCCTGCCCACCGAGCGGGTGGCCTACGACCAGAGCCCGCCGTTCGGCGGCCCGCACGACGGCTACTGGGCCGCGTGCACCGGCATCGTCTACCCGGAAGCGGTGCGCAACGAGAACATGGTGCACTCGCTCGAGCACGGCACGGTGTGGATCGCCTACAACCCGGACAAGGTGAAGGGCGACCAGGTCGCGCTGCTCGCGGCGCGGGTCAAGGGCAAGCCGTACACGATGATGTCGCCCTACCCGGGCCTGGACAAGCCGATCTCGCTGCAGTCGTGGGGCCACCAGCTGAAGCTGGACAGCGCCGACGACCCGCGCATCGACCAGTTCATCGCCGCGCTGCGGACCAACCCGAACGGCGTGTACCCGGAGATCGGCGCCTCGTGCGACGCGCTCGGCAAGGGCATGTTCGACCCGAGCAACCCGCCGAAGTTCGACCCGAGCAAGCCGGGCAAGGACGCGAAGCCGATGGACTACAAGGGCAGCACCGGGGCGCAGACCGAGCAGGGCGGCATGCCGGGGACGCCGCCGGCCGGGCAGTGACCGTGCGCGGCTCCGGAAACCACTCGGACGAGGCCGGGACGGGCGGCGTCGAAACCGCCCGGTCCGCCGAAGCCGGTGCACCCGCCGAGACCGCCGAGGTCGCCGAGGAGTCCGCTCCCGCGGAACGGACCGGCTGGTCCCGGTGGGTGGTCATCGGCGGGACGCTGATCGCGGTGCTGCTGGTCGGGGCCGCGATCGGGGTGTTCGCGACGCGGCTCACCGACGGCGGCGACGCGGTGCCGGCGACGCCGGGAGCGGGTTCGGTCGAGGTCGGCTTCGCCCAGGACATGTCGGTGCACCACCTGCAGGCGGTCACCATGGCCGGCTGGGCGCGCGACCATTCGACCGACCCGGAGATCCGCCAGCTCGCGTTCGACATCGAGCGCACGCAGACCGAGCAGGTCGGGCGGATGAAGGGCTGGCTCATGCTGTGGGACCAGCCGGAGCAGGCGACCGGCGCGTACATGACGTGGATGACCGAGCCGATGGGCCACGCCGGCATGCAGATGCCGACCAGCAGCCCGGCCGGCGGCGCGCCGATGCCCGGCATGGCCACCGACGCGGAACTCGCGAAGCTGCGCACGCTGTCCGGCCGCGCGCTGGACGTCGACTTCCTGCAGCTGATGCTCCGGCACCACCAGGGCGGGGTCGCGATGGCCGAGTACGCGCAGGACCACACGTCCATCGACGCGGTGAAAGCGTTGTGCCGCAGCATGTTGACGTCGCAGGGCGCGGAAATGGACCAGATGAAGAGCATGCTGAAGGCGCGGGACGCGCAGCCGCTGCCCGCCCCCTGACGCTCTTCCCGGACGAAAGCTCGTGAGCGCCTGGGCGCTCACGAGCTTTTGTACGTGGGCCGCGCCAGTTCCTTGATGTCGCCCAGCGTCCCCCACTCGTCGCGTCCCAGCCGGGACAGCGGCCGCAGCCGGTCGATCAGCGGGTGGTCGCCGTCGAGGACGTCCTCGTTGACCGCCAGGTGCACGACCCGGCCGAACACCACCGTCGAGTGTCCGAAACCGACCGTGCTGTGCAGTTCGCATTCGAACGCCACCGGCGATTCCGCGACCCGCGGCGGGCCGACCTTCAGGCTCGGCTCGCGGGTCAGCCCGGCTTCGTCGAATTCGCTCAGCTCCGGCGGGAAATCCGCACTGGTGGCGTTGATCTGCTCGAACAGCGGCTCGGGCGCGAGGTTGACCACGAACTGGCGGGTCGCCTCGACGTTGCGCAGGGTGTCTTTGCGGCCGACCGAGGTGAACTGCAGCACCGCGGGCGCGGCCGAGGCCACGGTGAAGAACGAATGCGGCGCGAGATTGTCCACTCCGTCGCGGGACGTGCTCGAAACCCAGGCGATGGGCCGCGGCACGACGGTGGCGGTCAGGAGCCGGTAGAACGCGTGCGGGGCCAGCTGGGCGGGGTCGAAGTTTTTGCGCATAGCCCCCGGTCTACCAGGACAGCTCCGCGCACCGGCGGGCGCATTGCGGTCCCTCGACCTGAAGCGTGGCGTGGTTGATCTCGTAGCGGGCCGCAAGCAGGTCCTGCGCCCTGGTGAGCACGGTGGCTTGCTCGGCGTCGGCCTTGACCGTCAGGTGCGCCGAAGCGACCTCCATGCCCGAGGTGAGGGTCCAGACGTGCAGGTCGTGCACGTCCGCGACGCCCGGCAGCGCGGCGAGTTCGCTGCTGATCTCGCCGACGTCCACGCCGGCGGGCGCGTGCTGGAACAGGATCCGCAGCGCGCGGCGGGCGAGCGTCCAGGTGCGCGGCAGCACGAACAGTCCGATCGCGACACCGATGATCGGGTCGGCGTACCGCCAGCCGGTGGTGAGCGTGATCGCGCCGCTGAGCAGGACGCCGACCGAGCCGACGAGGTCAGCCAGCACTTCGAGGTACGCGCCGCGGACGTTCAGGCTCTCCTTCGCACCCGCGCGCAGCACGAGGAACGACACGACGTTGGCGACGAGACCCGCGGCCGCAGCGAGCAGCACTGGCAGGCCAGGCACCTCCGGCGGGTCGGTGATCCGCCCGATCGCCTCGACCGCCACATACCCGGCGACCCCGAACAGCAGCACCGCATTGGCAAGCGCGGCAAGGACTTCCGCCCGGTACATGCCGAAGGTGCGGCTGGGCGTCGGCCCGCTGCGGCGGGCGAGCACGATCGCGGCGAGCGCCATCCCGACCCCGAGCACGTCGGTGAACATGTGCGCGGCGTCCGAGATCAGCGCGAGCGAACCGGTCGCGAAGCCGACCGCGAACTCCAGCACCATGAACCCGGCCCCGACCGCGAGAGCGATCAGCAGCGCGCGGACGTAGCGGCCGGACGCGCTCGCCGGAGCGGCGGTGTGCCCGTGGCCGTGCCCGTGTCCCATCGCTCGCCTCCCAGGTTCCGGTCTCGAGGGCGAATATATAGTGACATGCGCATATGTGCAATACAGGGTAGCCTAACTTCACTCTAATGCCTGGTGGAGCGTTTCCCCAGCCCTGTTCCGCGGGGTGGGAAGATCAGCGCACGAGCCGGAAGAAGCCGCGGATCTGCTCGACGAGCGACGCGGGCTGTTCCATCGCCGCGAAGTGCCCGCCGCGAGGAAGCCGCTCGAACCAGCGCAGATCGAGGTACTTGAGCTCCGCCTGCCGCCGCGACGGCCGGACGATGTCGCGGGGGTAGACCGAGATGCCGGAAGGCGCGGTGACGCGATCGCCGAAGCTGCGGTAGCTCTCCCAGTACAGCCGTGCGGACGACGTCGCCGACGCGGTGAACCAGTACGCCGAGATCGCGTCGAGGAGCTGTTGCCGGGTGACTGCGTCCTCCGGATGCCCGTTGTTGTCGGTCCAGGCCCAGAACTTCTCGGCGATCCAGGCCGCCTGCCCGGCCGGCGAGTCGGTCAGCCCGTAGCCGAGAGTCTGCGGGCGCGTGCCCTGCTGGGCCGAATACCCCTGACCCGTGCGCCGGAACTCCGCCGCCGCCCGCGCGCCTTCGCGTTCCTCCTCGGTCTCGTCCGGGAACTCGCCGCGCGGCGCCGCCGCCATGTTGACGTGCACCCCCGCGACCCGCTCGCGCGCCACCTCGCCGAGCGCGCCGGACACCGCTGAACCCCAGTCGCCGCCCTGCGCGCCGTAGCGTTCATAGCCGAGCGAGACCATCAGCTGGTCCCACGCCGTTGCGATTTTCCGGACGCCCCACCCGGCTCGGCTCGGTTTGTCGCTCCAGCCGTACCCCGGCAGCGAAGGCGCGACGACGTGAAACGCGTCCGCCGGATCGCCGCCGTGCGCCCGCGGATCGGTCAGCGGGCCGAGGATCTTCAGGAATTCGAGCACCGAACCCGGCCACCCGTGCGTGATCACCAGCGGGAACGCGTCCGGCTCCGGCGAACGGAGGTGCACGAAGTGAATCCCGAGGCCGTCGATCTCCTGCCGGAACTGCGGGAAGACATTGAGCCGCTCGCCGAACCCGAAGTCGTAGTCCTCGGCCCAGCTGCGGCACAGCTCCCGGGCGTACGCGAGCGGCACCCCTTGCGACCAGTCGTCGACGGTCTCCGCCTCCGGCCACCGCGTGCGCCGCAGCCTCGCCCGCACGTCCTCGACGTCCTCTTCCGCCACCCTGACCTGGAACGGCTCGGCGCCCACCGCCGCCTCCCTCCGCGTCGACGCTCCGACGCTACCGCGCTAAGCCCCCTCTGTGCGCGGCCGGAAAGGGGCATGCGCTAGGCTCTGTTCAGTCGCGCAAGCGAGCCCTCGTAGCTCAGGGGATAGAGCACTGCCCTCCGGAGGCAGGTGTCGCAGGTTCGAATCCTGCCGAGGGCACCGATCCAGCCAGTGTGCGAACCTTTCGCTCCGTAGTCATACGGGCGGAAGGTTCGTCACATTGGCTGGTTACTGCTGCGTTGCCGGGGATGACGAAGGTGGGTTGCGCTGTTTCCCTGCCTGTGATGTCGACCCGGTGGACGAAGGTCTGCATGACGCGGCGGAGGGCTTCGACGCTGCCGGTGTCGGCCGCGGCCTCGATGTCAGCGCGGAGGGTCTCCAGGACGGTGGTGTCGGGCATTTCGGGCGCGGTGGCCTCGTCCACCAGCAGTCCGAGTTCGTCGCGGCGGGCGCGTTGTTCGGTGAGCTTGGTGGCGAGTTTCTGGACGCGCGGCGAGCACGTTTCCTCGTCCATCGTGCCGTTCTCGAACGCGGTGAGGTAGCGGTCGATGGCGTCCTCGTTCTTGGTGATGTCGCGTTCGAGGGCGGCGAGCTCGTCGGTGTAGGTGGCGCGTTGGTCGTCGACCTCGCTGGCGGTGTTCGCCAGCCCCTGCTCGATGAGGTCGCTGCGGGTGAGGGTGTCCAGCAGCGAGGTCAGTACGGCGTGTTCGAGTTGGTCGGCGGGCAGCCGGTCGGCGGAGCAGTATGCGGTGCCGTAGCGGTGCTTGGTGAAGCAGGTGTAGTAGCGGTAGCGATACTTGTTGCCCTTCGCGGCGGTGCCGAGGTACCGCTTGCCGCAGTGGCTGCAGAACAGGCGCCCGGCGAGGATGTAGTCGGAGTTGGCGACGGCACGGTGTCCGGCTTCGTCGCCGCGGGTGTCGAGGATGTCCTGGGCGTCGTTGAACAGCTTCTCGCTGATGATCGCCGGGTGGTGGTCCTCGGCTTTGTACCAGCGGTCGCGGAACCAGATCTCGCCGAGGTAGGTGCGGTTACGCAGGACCGTGAGCACGGCGGCCTTGGACCAGGGGTTCCCGGCCTTGGTGCGGTAGCCGTCGGCGGACAACTGCTTGGCGACGAGCTGAGTGCCGAGCTTGTCATTGACGTACATGGTGAAGATGCGTTCCACGACGGG
The DNA here is from genome assembly GCF_000411975.1 of Amycolatopsis orientalis DSM 43388. GTDB lineage: Bacteria > Actinomycetota > Actinomycetes > Mycobacteriales > Pseudonocardiaceae > Amycolatopsis > Amycolatopsis orientalis_D. The sequence continues at coordinate 141,025 of NZ_ASXG01000124.1, read as the reverse complement.
CTTCTCGTCCTCGACGATGACGAGCTTGCCGCCGTCGTGACGTTCGTAGCCGTGGGGGCGGTAGCCGCCGGGCCATTCGCCGCGGGCGGCTTTGCGCTCCATGCCGTTGATGACGCGGTCGATGATGGTGGCACGCTCGAACTCGGCGAACACCGCCAGCATCTGCACCATCATGCGACCGGCGGGGGTGGCGGTGTCGAAGGGTTCGGTCGCGGACCGGAACGCCGCGCCCGCGTCTTCGAGGTCAGCGAGGATCTCCGACAGGCCCCGGATCGATCGGGACAGCCGGTCCACGCGGTAGACCAGCAGCACGTCGAACTTCCCGGCCCTGGCGGCAGCCAGGGCGCGTCTCAGGGCGGGCCGGTCGGTGGTCGCCCCGGATTTCTCATCGATGTAGGGCTTGCCGACGAGTTCCCAGTTGTCCTGCGAGGTGACGTAGTTGCGCAGCTTGAGGTGTTGGGCTTCCAGCGAGAAGGGCTGGTGCAGCTCATCGGTGGAGATCCGGAGGTAGATCGCCACCCGCAGCGGTGGGCTGTTCTCCTCGGCGCCGATGGTCGCCTGGGGCTGGGTGGCCTGGTTGGCCCGAACCCGGGGGCGACGCTGGCGGCGTTTGGGTGCAGTGGGCGCCGACATCACCGCACCGCCCGGCGCGCCCGTTCGCGGCGCACCTGTTCGCGGTGCTCCTGCTCGTACTGGGCGAAGGCGGCCATCAGCCGCGTGACCATCAGCCCGGTGATGCTGGTGGCGTCGAAGTGCGATTCGGTGGCCAACCGGAACGCCACACCCGCGTCGTCCAGCTCGGTGAGGATCTCGCTCAGCTCGTTGAGGTTGCGCGAGACCTGGCTGGCGCTGTGGACGAGAAGGAGGTCGAACTCTCCGGCGCGGGCGTCGGAGAGCGCGCGCCGCAGCTCGGGGCGGGTGGCCAGCGGGCCGGGTTGGGGGTCACGGTAGGTGCGCTTGATCTGCCGCCAGGTGGGGTGTGCGCTCAGGCAGGCGCGGATCGCGGTTGTGATGCCGGTGCCGGCGAGGTAGACCGCGACGCGGGTCCGCGAGGTGTGCGGTGCCGGATCGGATTGCGGCGCGTAGTTGTTGCTCATGAGACCGTCCTTGGTTACGTCGTTGGCCCCAGGCCGGTCGGCCTGGGGCCAACGACGAACGCTCGACTCCTCGGTAGAGGGCAAGCTGCTTGATCAGGTGCTTCGGCGGTGGTCACCGCGCTCGGCGAGGCGCTGCTGATGGCGCTGCTGGAACGACTCGTCCGCCAACACCTCGGCGAGCCATTGCGCGAGGACGGCGACCGCAGCAGGCCGGTCGGCCTCGGGCATCGGCAGCACGGTGGGCGTCTCGACGGTCACCTCCGGGCGGCGGTAACCGCGTCGTCCGCCGCTCACTGAGGCGGCCCGTCGTGGTGGACCGCGCCGCAGCCGGTGGACGCCACGCCTGGCCGCTGCGGTCCGGCTTCTGCTGGCCGCGCTCGGTGCCCCGGGTGGAGTCGGTGGTACGTGCCCCAGAACTGCGCGGGGCCGACCAGCGCGGGGTGGGCTTGATCGAGCGACCAGGTCCACTGCCGCGGGGGTTGCGGGACTCCGTGGTGGGTGCGGCCGTGGACGACGTAGCCGAGATACACCGGATTGGTGAGCAGCCCGCGCACGACCTTGGCCGTCCACCGTCGCGGCGGCGGGTAGAGGTCGGGCTCGGCCGCCAGGCGTGCGGCGATCGCGGATGGCCCGTGTCCGTCGAGGTGCCACCGGAAGATCACCGGAACAACGCGGGCGCAGTCCTCGTCGGGCACGAGACGCCGGAGCGTGCGGGTGCGTCCCTCGTCATCGGTGACGCGATGGAGGTGCACCTGGTAGCCATACGGTGGCGGCCCCGCCCACCATCCGTCGATCGCATCGAGGTAGCGGCGGTACCACGCGCGGAAGGCGAGTTCGCGTTGGTAGCCGCGGATCGCCGCGGTCTCCAGGCGGTGCCGTTCTTGCACGAAGACCGGCCACGCGACCTCGCACACGAAACGGTAAAGCCAGGTGCGCACCGGGCGGGGCTTGTCGGTGACGGACTCGCTCCACGGTGCCCACCCGTCGTCATGTTCCACGACGACGGGGGCGTCGTAGTCGGTGCCGGTCAGCCGTGCCTGCGGTGTAGTCGACATCAGCCCAACGCTCCCGTCAGGTCGCCTCGGTGGACGAGGGGCTCGTGAGTGAGGTGCCAGCACCAGCAGTGGTGACAGCGGTAGGCGCGGCATTCCAGACGCCGACCCGGACGCGGGCGGGACCAGATGTGGCCCAGCACCTGGTCGGCCTGCGCGCGACTGCCGTACGCGCGCTTGCCGGAAGCACACTGCACGCGCCGCAAGAACCGCGGGAGCCGCTGCCGGGAAAGCCGCTGGCGACGGCCACCGCGCGGTCGTTCCCGCTCGTCCCGCACGCCCTGGGCAGGCGGCGAGACGCGGTCGAGACCGACCGCCGTCTCCACGCCCATCACGACCGCGTCCCGGCCGACCCCTCGGCGCCCCCACCGTCCACACCGTCGGTGTCCAGCGTTGGCCGAGATCCGCTCCCAGGTTCGGCGCGACGGTGCTTCAGTTTTCCTGAACCCACGGAGTTTCGGCCGACCCTGAGAACCAAAATGTCCTCGTGCGCTATGACCCAGGCGGGCACGCCGCGGTGGCGGAGCTTGCGCACGTAGTCCAGTTGGAAGAACGACGAACGCGGGACGAGCTTGCCGTCACGCAGTCCCGCGAGGAGACCGACGCAGCGCTGGACGGGATCGAGTCCCGCGTTGATCGCCGCGTCCAACGTGAGCGACGGGAAGTCGATGAGTTCGCCGTCGACGCGGAACGGTCGGGTGGTGATGGCCACGACTCCGCCGGGCCGCAGCAGCGGTACCGCGCGGCGCAGGATGTCGGTGAATCCGCGCAGCAGGGTGGGCAGGCTGCGGTGGGCGAGGTTTGCGCGATCGCGGCTGTAGCGGTTGTCGTGCTTGCGCACCGGGCGGTGCCCGGGTGCGTGCACCTGGCCGTGGACGCTGGACCCGTAGGGCGGGGAGGTCACCAGTAACCCGACCCGCCCGGCGTAGCGGTCGGCGAGATCGGGCAGGACCTGGCGGGCGTCGCCGACGTGCACCTCGCCCCGGCCGGTTCCGCCGTCGTTGGCGGCGAGTGCGAGGTTGGCTTCGGTGACGTCGGCCCACCGGTTCTCGTACTCGATCCCGAGGGCGTCGCGGCCCTTGTGGACGGCTTCGACCAGGGTGGTGCCGACCCCGCACATGGGGTCGAGCACGAGGTCGCCGGGCGCGGTGAAGGTGTCGATGGCGTGGCGGACGATGGCGGGCAGCATCTTCGCCGGATGCGCCGTGCCCTCGGGCACGTACCGGTTGCCGCGCTGGGTGCGCGGCGCCTGCTGCGCGGTCGGCCACACGGTCACCGGAAGCTCGACCAGGGCGTCGCTGCCGCGGGTCAGCGCCTGCTGCGGAATCGGCTCGTAGGTACTCATCAGGCGGCGCCTCCGAAGTCGTTGTGGAACACGAGCAGGTCCGTGTGGGCGTCGGCGTGCACCGCGTCGGCGGGCAACGTGACCGAGGCCGACGGACTCGAGAGGAGAAGCCGGTCGCCCTGGACGTGGGCGAGCACGGCGATGATGTGCTGGAGGTAGGTCAGCCCGGCGTTGGTCGCGGCGGTGACCACCGCCCCGGTGTGGTCGGCGAACCGGCCCTGCCCGGCCGGGTTACGGGTGGCCACGGCGAGCACCCCGCCGGGCGCCAACCAGCGCGCCCAGATGGTGTAGGGCTGGCCATCGGTGTCGATCCACGGAGCAGGCAACTCGGCGGCCAGCAGCAGGTCCACCGAACTGGGTTCCGGCGTCCTCGCCCCACCGCCGACCCGGTCACGGCGGCCACCGACGGTGACGGTCTCGGGGTCGACGCAGACAACTCGGCGGTCGCCCACGGAGTCGGCGACCGCGGCGATCCGTGCGGCGTCCGGCCCGGTCACCGCGACCGTGTTTCCGCGGCTGGTGAAGGCGGTCACGGCCTGAGTGACCAGGCTGCGGGTGAGCCCCTCGATCAGCGGCGGCAGGCCGTGCTCATCGGCTGGGGCGGGTGCGCACAACCAAATTCCCAGCGGCACGGCTGCGCTTTTCCACGGCCGTGACTGCGGGTGCTCTTCGACTTCTTTTTCGGATTCCGGCGAGACAGGAACAACGCCCATCGTGAGTGTCCTCGCAATTCGCGGTTGCGGGCTCTTACATAGTTCTAAAGGGGGGTTTTCGTGCCGGATTTTGCAGACGAGTCCCAACTTTTTCTCCCGAGCTGCGAAGGCTCGGGGCCGGCGTGGTACCCCTGCCATGGCAGCACCGTCGCCGCTCGCTCGTGTCGTCGCGGTCGTTGCTGACCGTCCGGTGATCGAGACCGAAGGCGCCGTGCCAGCTCGGCGCGAAGCGGTGACCGGCGTCGTGGTCCGCGGGCAGCAGAGAGGTGTCGGCGTCGTCGAGTCCTGGCCACCCACGCGCCGCGGCACGCCGGTGCGCGCGCCGCAGCGGCCGGGTCGATGACTGCGCCGGGCTCGGCCACCGCCGACTGCCTCTGGAGCCGGTGCGAGCTCGACGCGGTGCACGCCGAGCGCACTCGCGCTGCGGGACACGAGGAGCGGGCCTCGACACCCAACACCTCCAGGAGCGGCCCGTGCGGTGCGCGGCGCCCGGGACGCGAGCGTCTACCCGGCGTCATCCGGTCGCCAACACGCGGCGTAGGGGCGCCCGCAGTGCGCCGGCGGCGCCGAGGGGTGCGCTGGCCGCGAACCCGAGGTGCTGGCTGGCAGCGCCACACCCGACGCAGCCGGGGCCGCGCACGCGGTCGGAAAAGCGCGGCGTCGGCTGCGCGGCGGGCTCGTGCGCGGCCTCCGCCGGGTACTCAGCGCGGCGCGGTCACCGGCTCGACCGACAGTGCTGCCGACGCGGACCGCGGGGTGCCGGGCGAGCGGTCGCGGGGGTCGTTGACCACCCGAGCTTGACCACCCGCGGCACCACTTCAACCGCGGCCCGACCGCTTGCCCGCATACGAGTGCAACCGGTCTGCACGCAGCGCGGCAACCGAGGTAGTCAAGATTTTTTCGTGGAGCTGGTCGCTCACTCAGGCACCGCGCGACACACCCTTACAGATTCCTTGCACCCCAGGTCAGACGGCTATTTGAGTCCGGGTACACAGCGGTCGGGGTGCCCCCTTGCGGATTCCTTGCACCCTCGATTTCAAGATCAACAGGGAAGGTTTGCGCAAGCGGTCTCCGGCGGCATGGACGGCGTCACGTTCACGCCGTTCCCGCCCCTGTATCGGGTGGATCGGCTCGCACAAGGGAGTCCCCCGATGCCGACCACACCACCCCCGGACGCCCCCCGCCCCGGGCCATCCCGTGTCGACCGCCGCCGCACTCGTGACACCAGCGACGAGTCGGTCGAGTCCACCTCGGCGATGAACGCCGCGGAGTCGGCGTTCCAACTGTTGTGCACCGGCCCCGACCCGCTCGCCCTCAACTGCGCCCGCATCGGGCACGGGCTTCCGCGGCGACGGGTGCCGTTAGTCGAGCTGCGCAACGTACTGCTGGCTCGGGCGACCCCGAAGACCGCGCGGGAGGCGGTATGGCGTCAACTCGTGATCGCCGCCCAGACCGACGGCGCGGCGTGGGTGCTCGGCGCGGTCGGCGTCGCGCTGCCCGGTCTGCGCAAGGCCGCCGGGAAGCTGATGAAGGACTACACCGGCGACCCTGACGACATCGACTCCGAGGTGCTGGCGGGGTTCACCGCCCGGCTCAAGACGATCGACCCGGACGCGGGGTCGCTGGCCCGAAGGCTGGTGCGGGAAGCCCAGATCGCCGGTGCCACGGTGCGCGCGGCCGAGTGGGACTACGCCACCCGCACGAGGCCGCAGTGGGAGTCGCTCGAACCACGCCAGCCCGATCAGGGACACGAAGATCTGGTGCTCGCCGAGGCGGTGCGCGAGGGCGTGCTCACCGCCGACGAAGCTTCCCTGATCCTGTCGACCCGCCTGGAGGACATGCGCCTGCACGAGGCTGCGGACGAACTGGGCGAGTCGTATTTCCGAGTGTTTCGCGCGCGGAAAAGGGCCGAGTCCGCGCTCATTTCCTGGCTCGACGCCAAGCGTGCGCCAAAAAAGTCGGAACATCCGCGAACAAAGTCGGACTCCGCCTGCAAAAAATCGGCCTGAAACCCCCCTTTAGAACAGTGTGAGGGGAATCAGGTCGAGAACCGGGCAGACGCGCACCACGGCAGGTGTCCGCCACCGCCGCATCCGCTGGGCACAGCAGGCCGCTGGGCCGGTGACCGGCTCCCTGATTCCCCTCACCGCCACCGCGCCCACCCGCCACCGGTGTCCTCGGGAGGGATCCTGGATGTCTCTGCGATCGCCGCGCCACCCGCGCGAGACGCCCCCACGCACGCTACGCACCGTCACCCTCCTCGGCGCCGTCGTTGTGGTGCTGCTCGTCGCCGCCACGCCCGCGTCAGCCGACACGCTCGTCGTCGCCGCGCCCCCGGGCTCGCTGGATCAGGTCATCACCAACCTGCGCAACTTCCTGATCGGTCTGCTGGTCGGTCTGGCCACCTTGTTCCTCACCGTCGGCGGTGTCCGCTACCTGTCCGCGGACGGCGATCCGGGCGAGGTCGAGCGAGCGAAGAAGAGTCTGCGCAACGCCTTGATCGGCTACGGCCTGGCGATGCTCGCGCCGCTGATCGTCAACATTCTCCAGGGCTTGGTGGGCTGACCGATGACGACCATCACCTCGGCCACCAGCGTTACTCGACGCCGGGCTCGGTGCGTGGCCGCACGGCTGCGCGTCGCGGTCCTGGCGGGGCTGGTGTGCGCGTTCGTTGCGGCGCTCGTGGGTGCCTCGGCCGGGCAGGCGCACGCGCAGCCACCGGTGCTGCCCCTGCCGCCCGTGTCCACCCCCGGGCCGGAGATCCCGCTCCCGCCCCCTCCGCCCACACCGACGCCGGTAACGCCGACGGTGGACCCGTCGGTACCGCTGCCGCTGCCTCCCGGGTCGGACTGGCCGAGCGAGATTCCCCCACCGCCCACCCCCGGTGGGCCGCCCCCGACGTGGAACCCGCCGATCCCGCCGCCGTCGACCCCGGTGCAACCGCCTCCGATCGTGGTCGACCCGGCGCACCCGGTGGCACCACCACCACCGCCGCAGCAGCAGGGACCGCAGCCGCAATCCGGGTCGACCGACTGCGGGTGGCTCGACGTCGTGTGCAAGGCCGGGCAGGCGATCAACAAGTGGTTCACCAACCTGGTCACCTCGGCGATGGACCCGGTGCTCGACCTGGTCGGCCGAACCTCGATGACCACCCCGGACCTCGCGGGCAACCCGCAGATCTCGCAGCTGTGGGACATCACCCGGTGGGTGGCGAACTCGCTGTTCATCTTGTTCGTGGTCGTCGGCGGGATCGTCGTCGCCAGCCACGAGACGCTGCAAACCCGGGTCACGCTCAAGGAGACGCTGCCGCGGATCGTGGTCGGCTTCATCGCCGTCAACGCGAGCTTGTCGCTGATCGGACTCGCGATCACCTTCGTCAACGGGATCGCCACCGGGATCCTGGCTGGCGACTCGTCAGGCGGCATCACCAGCGGAGTCAAAGACGAGATCCACCGCCAGCTCGAACAGGGCGGGATCTTCATGATCCTCGTCGCCCTCGTCGTGCTCATCCTGGCCGTCGTCTTGCTGGCCCTGTACGTACTGCGGCTGACCATCACGATCGTCATCGTCGTCGCCGGACCACTCGCCTTGGTCTGCCACGCATCCCCCTACACCGAAGGCATCGCCAAGCTCTGGTGGCGAGCGCTGTTCGGCGTGCTGGCCATCCAGATCCTGCAAGCGATCACGCTGATCGTGTTCGTGAAGGTGTTCTTCGTCCAGGGCACCTCCGGCCCCGGCAACTCGGACCTGCTCGGTGTGTCGGGCGGGCTGATGAATCTGGTCATCTCCTGCGTCCTGCTGTTCATCCTGATCAAAATCCCGTCCTGGGTGATGCAGCAGGTCGGCCTCGGCGGTCGCTCCACAATCGCCTCGATCGTGAAGTACGCACTGCTCGCCAAGGGCCTGGGAATGCTCGGCGTCGGCAAGGGCGCGGGTGCCGCCGCGGCGCGTGGCAGGTCCGGTCGTCGCGGTTCCGGCGGCGCACCGGCACGGCCGCGGGGTCGTGGCCCAGCCCCTGGCCCGCGTCCCGGCGGCGCGGCGCCCCGTCGCCGTCCTGGCGCGGCGGTCGGCTCGGGTGCGCAGCGGTTGGCGCACGGTGCCGCGCGGGCGGCGCGGCAGCGGGCGGCCCAGGCGTGGGCCGCGCCCGCCCGCATGGCCCGCGACGCACGCGACCGCAAGCAACCGCTCAGCGATGGCGGGTTCACTCCGACCTCCGGCGCGTACGTACCCGCACCAATGTCGACCACGCCGACCGTGGCCAGCGTGGCGCCACCGATCGAGTCCACCCGCTGGGGCTCGCCGGACTCCCGGCGCCGCTCTGCCACCGCAGGGACGCGGTCGCCGGGGTCGTCTCGGGCGCCACGCCCGGCGACCGCGAGCCAAGCCCGCGACCGGACCATGCCCCGCGCACAGGCGCGCAGCACCGGCCCGGCCCCGGCGGCACGCCGGAACCCATCGCCCCACGTGCACGCGCCAACGTTCCAAGCACCCGGTGCCGCGCCGTCCACCCCGAGCGCGGGAGGCCGCGGCGCACGCGCGGGCAATGGCGCCGGTGCGGTGCGGCAGCCGGGCGCGCCGCGTGCCGCAGCGAAGCCCACACCACGGAACCCGAAGAAAGGGGGTCGCTGATGCGCAGCGATGAGGAGGTACCGATGTCGGCGCGGGTGCCCGCCGATGTGGAGAAGCCAGACAAGATCGTGTTCGGCCTGACCGCGCGGCAGACCGCGATCCTCGCCGTCACCGGACTGGTGTTGTGGGGGTTGTACCAGTCCACGCACACCCTGGTGTCGCCGGTGGTGTTCGCCGCGGTGGCGATCCCGATCGCCGGGCTGGCGTTCGCGGTGGTGACCGTGCGCCGAGACGGACTCACCTTGGATGCGTGGCTGCTGGCCGCGCTCAAGCAGCGGCGCAGTCCGAAGCGGCTGGTGCCCGCTGACAGCGTGCGCGGTGACACCGTGCCGGACGCCCCGGCGTGGGTCGCGGCGAAGGCCGGGCCACTGCCCGCGCCGCTGCGACTTCCCGCGGAGGCGATCTCGACAGAGGGCGCGATCGACCTCGGCCCGCAGCATGGCACCGCGCACGCCGCGGCTTGCTCCACGGTGAACTTCGGGCTGCGCACCGCCGGGGAACAGAACAGTCTCATCGGCGGCTTCTCCCGCTGGCTGCACTCGCTCTCGGGTCCGGTGCAGATCGTGGTCCGTGCCCAGCGCCTCGACCTCGACCCGTATCTCGATGTGCTCGCCGACGAGGCCGGCGGGCTTCCCCACCCCGCGCTGGAGCAAGCCTGTCTCGGGCACGTGGACTTCCTGCGCGAACTGTCGGCCAGCCGGGACCTGTTGCGCCGCCACGTCACGGTCGTTCTCCGCCAACCCGCCACCGGACGGCACGGCCGCGACACGAGCGCGGCGCAGACCGTATCGCGGCGCGCGCAGGAAGCGGCTCGCGCGTTGCGGGGCTGCGAGGTCGTGGTGGCCCCGCTCGACGGTGCCCAGACCCATGCCGTGCTCGGCGCTGCCGCCGACCCCAACGGCGGGCCGCAGGCCACCCGGGCGGGCACCGCCTCCGGCGTAGTCACCGCCCACCCCGCCCTACTTCACCCCGCCGAGAGCAACACCGCCGCCAATGCGGCCGAGGACGTGGAGGTCTAAAGCGATGAGCCCACAGAACACGCTCGCCCTGCTGCATCGCGCCGCCCGCCGCGCGCTCGGCCGCACCCCGTCGTCCGGCTCGGCCGGGACCGGTGCGGGTGCGGTGGCGGGGCCGGACGCGGTCGAGGTCGGACCGCGGTGGCTGCGCGTCGGCGACGGCTACACCGCCACCCTCGCCATCACCGGCTACCCGGCCGAAGTCGGCGCCGGGTGGCTCGAGCCCCTCCTGTCCTACCCGGGACGACTCGATGTCGCGCTGCACATCGACCCGCTCCACCCGGCCACCGCGGCGAAGCGGCTGCGCAAGCAGCAGGGCCGCCTGGAGTCCGCGCGCCGCTCCGCGGCACGGGACGGCAAGCTGGACGACCCGGAGACCGAGGCCGCCGCAGCCGACGCCGCGGACATGGCCTTCGCCCTCGCCCGCGGCGAGTCGAAGCTGTTCCGAGTCGGGCTGTATCTCACGGTGCACGCCCCGACCGCGGAGGACCTCGACGCCGAGGTCGAGGAGGTGCGGTCGCTGGCGTCGTCGCTGCTGCTGGACGCGCAACCGGCGGCGTGGCGGTCGGTGCAGGGCTGGACCTCCACCCTGCCGCTCGGGGTGGACCTGCTGGGGATGCGCCGCACCCTCGACACCCCCGCGCTCGCCGCGAGTTTCCCCTTCACCAGCCCGGACCTACCCGCTGCGGACCCGTCGCCACACGCCCCGCTCACCGGCCGGTTGTACGGCGTCAACGCCAGTTCGAACGGCCTGGTGTTGTGGGACCGCTGGGGCCAGGACAACTACAACTCCGTCACGTTGGCGCGCTCCGGCGCGGGAAAGTCGTACTTCACCAAGCTCGAAGCCCTACGCAGCTTGTACCCGGACCCGCACCGGCCCACCCCGGAAGGCGAGGTCGGGGTGCAGGTCTTCGTCATCGACCCCGAAGACGAATACCAGCGCCTGACCGAGGCGGTCGGCGGCACCTACCTGCACCTCGGCGCACCCGGCGTGCGGTTGAACCCGTTCGACCTTCCGCCCGGCGCGCAGCGGATCCCGGACGCGTTGACCCGCCGGTCGCTGTTCATCCACACGCTGCTCGCGGTCATGCTGGGCGAGCCGTTGACGCCGCAGGAGCGGGCGGTGCTCGACCGCGCGGTCACCGCCACCTACGCCCGGGTCGGCATCACCGCCGACCGCCGCACCTGGACGCGCCCGGCGCCGCTGCTCGCGGACCTCGCCGACGTCCTCGCCGACGACAGCACCGAGACCGGCGACCCGGCCGGGGCCGACCTGGCGGCGCGGCTGGCGCCGTATGTGTCGGGCTCGTTCTCTGGCTTGTTCGACGGCCCGACCACGCGCTCTCCGGACGGGCATCTGGTGGCGATCTCGTTGCGGGACTTGCCCGACGAGTTGAAGTCGGTCGGGACGCTGATCGCGCTGGATGCGGTGTGGCGGCGCGTGCTCGATCCGCACCACCGGCGTCGCCGGTTGGTCGTGGTGGACGAGGCGTGGTTGTTGATGCACCAGCCCGAAGCCGCGAAGTTCCTCTACCGGCTGGCGAAGTCGGCGCGCAAGTACTGGGCCGGGCTGGCATTCGTCTCCCAGGACGCCGGGGACGTTCTCTCCAGCGACTTGGGCAGGGCGATCGTGTCCAACGCCTCCACGCAAGTCCTGTTGCGACAGTCCCCCCAGGCCATCGACACCATCGCCGACGCCTTCCGCCTCAGCGATGGGGAACGCGCCTACCTACTCGCGGCGGGACCGGGCGAAGCGCTCCTGGTCTCCGGCACCAACAGAGTTGCCTTCCATGCCTTGGCTTCCGATGCCGAAGACGAGCTGATCACGACAGACCCACAGGCTCTGGCCGAACTGGACGCTGACGAGGAGGACGACCTCGAACCATGAGCACACCATCGAACACTTTCGCCTCGATCACCAACCCTACGTCCGGGATTGCCGGCGCGCTCGTCACGGTCTGGGAACGCGCCTGTGCGTGGGCGACCCAGCATCTCGCCCTGCTGATCGCGCTCGTCGTCCTCGCCTCCGCCTGCGCCGCCGTGGTGGTGAGGTTGCGGCGCACGGCGCGACGCCGCTGGTACGTCGGAGCGCGGGTGGTGACTGTGCTGCCCCCGGCCGGACTCGACCCCGCTGCGGCGGTGGCCGGGGCGCGCCGGTTGTGGTGGGACCTGCCCGGCCTCGCCCCGCCCCGCTGGAAACGCCTATTCGCGGGGGTGCCGCACCTGGCCGTCGAGTACCACCTCGCCCCGGGCGAGGATCTCGCTGTTCGCCTGTGGCTGCCGGGGCCGGTGCCGACCGCCCGGATCGACGCCGCGCTGCGCGCCGCCTGGCCCGGCACCCTCGTCCTCGACCACGCCCCGACCACGCCTACGCAGAACGGCGAGTCGGCGCCTGCGGGCAAGACGGGGCTGGTGGTCACCGGGGGCACCGTGCGCCCGGAACGGCCCGAGCATCTGCCGCTGCGCGTACCCGACCCGCGCGACGAGTCGGTCGATCCTTTACGGGCACTGGAAGCAGTGACCGGCCAGCTCGCCGAAGGCGAGTCGGCAGTGGTGCAAATCCTGGCCCGCCCCGCAGTCGGGCAACGGCTCCGCCGCTACCGCCGCACCGTGGACCGGTTGCACTCCGCTCGCCCGGGACGTCGCTCGGCGCTGGCCAGCTTCGTGTCGGTGCTGGTGCGCGAGTTGATGGAGATCGTCACCGGCAGCACGTCCACCGCGGCCACCCACGGCACCAGCGAACGGTCGCCGCGGCGGCTTGATCCGCAGCAGACCGAGGAACTGCGCGAGATCCGGGCGAAGAAACTGCAGCCGCAGTGGGAGGTCGCGCTGCGCTACTACGCCGCCACCACCGCCCACGGGCCGCAGGCCGCCGACCGAGTCCGGGGGATCGCCGACTCGCTCTTCGGTGCCTTCGCGGTGCTGGCCGGGCGCAACGCCCTGGCCCGCCACCGCCTGCCCAAACCCCGGGTCGTGATCGCGGCGCGGCGGCTGCGCCGCGGGGCGCTGCTGTCCGCCGGGGAGCTGGCGGCGCTCGCGCACCTGCCTGCCCGCACCGAGGCCCTGGCCAGCGGCCAGGCCCGCAGCGTGCCCGCGCCCCCGCACACCACCCGCCGCCTCTGACTCCCCCGCAGCGAGAGGAGTTGTCGTTGCCCACCAACAAGAAGCCCGCATCGACGGTCCGAGGCACGGACTCCGCGGAGGTGGCTGGCCCGGCGCGGCTCACGCTGCGCCCGGCCAGTGACCGGAGCCGCCGCACACCGAAACCTCTCGGCATCACCGACGCCGGACCAGCGCGCAAGGTCGTGCTGCCCGTGGTCGACGCCCGCCACCACCTGCACATTGCAGGCACCACCGGCAAAGGCAAGTCGACCGAGCTGCTGCACCTCGCACTCGCCGACATCGAAGCCGGACGCGGGGTCGCCGTCATCGAGCCCCGCGGCGACCTCATCCGAGACCTGCTCGACCGGATGCCCCACGAGGCCGGCGAGCGACTCGTGCTCATCGACCCCGACGAAGAGGTCGCTCCTGCGGCGCTGAACGTGCTGGACCCGGCCGGGCTTGGCGGGGAGACCGTCGCCGAGCACCTGGTGTCCACACTGCACCGCATCTACTCCTCGTGGTGGGGGCCGCGGGTCGAAGACACGCTGCGTGCCGCGGCCTACACCCTCACCGGGCGGCCAGGCTCCACCCTGGCCGACATTCCACTGCTGCTTACCAATTCCCGCTTCCGCAACGAGGCCACCCGCCGCATCAAGCGCAGCGACCCCACCGGGATCGGCGCGTTCTGGAGCGCCTACGACAAGCTCACCCCCTCGGCCGCGGCCCAGCAGGCGGGTCCGGTGCTGTCCAAGTTGCGCGCGGTCACCGCCCGCCGGTTCGTCGCTGACCTCTTCGGCACCGCCACATCGAGTTTCGATCCGGCCGACGTGCTCGACGGCGGGATCCTGCTTGCCCGGCTACCGAAGGGCGAGCTCGGTGAAGACTCCGCGCGGCTGGTCGGGTCGCTGCTGGTGGCCTCGCTGTGGCAGACCGCGATCGGCCGTTCACACCAACCCGAGCACACCCGCGCCGACGCCACCATCCTGATCGACGAGGCGCAGAACTTCCTGAACCTGCCGACCCCACTCGGGGACGCACTGGCCGAATCCCGCGGCTACCACGTCGGCTGGGTGCTCGCCCACCAGCACCTCGACCAGCTCACCCCCAGCCTGGCCAAGGCGCTGGACGCCAACGCCCGCAACAAGCTGTTCTTCGGCGTGAGCCCGGACGACGCGCGGCATTTGGCCGCGCACGTCGGCCCGCACCTCGACGCGGGCGACCTCACTCGGCTGGCCCGCTACCAGGCCGCGTGCCGGCTGTCGGTCGACAACCGCGACACCACCGGCTTCACGCTGCGCACCCAACCCCCGCCCCCGGTCATCGACGGACGGGCCGACGAACTGCGCGCCGCGGCCCGCGCCCACGGCATTGACCGCGCGACCCGCGACCGCGCTCGCAGCCGCCGCACCTTCGCCACCCGCGCCCCGCACGAAGACACCGACATCGATCTCGACGGCGACCTCGACTGACTGCACCCCCACGTCGCCGGTCGCCACCCCGCAAGCCGTTACTGGAGGATTCCTATGTCGGACAACGGAAAGATGCCCGAGACGAAAGCTCGAGCGCCTCGGCGGATTCGCCACCGGGGCGGGGTCGCCGACCCGGTCGAGCTGGCATCCCGGCTCACCGAGCGGGACCGGACCCTGTTGCGGTTGCTGGACGAGCACCGCGTCCTCACCAGCGGCCAGATCGCCGACCTGTTGCCGTATCCGAACCTCAACCGGGCGCAGCGACGCCTACTCGCCTTGTGGCACTGGCACGTGCTCGACCGGTTCCGTCACCCTGCCGCGAACGGGGCGCTCACCGGCTGGCGCTACACCCTCGGCGTGGCCGGGCACGGCGTGCTCGCCGCCATGCGCGGGCTCGCCCCGCCCCGGCCGAACAGCGTCCGCGAGCAAGTGCTGCGCCTGGCCACTGACCCCCGGCTGGCGCACCTGCTCGGCATCAACGACGTCGTCGCCGCACTCGCCGCACACACCCGCGACAGCTACGAGTCCGAGCTGCGGCTCTGGCACAGCGAACGCTCCGCCACCACCGACTGCGGCGGACTCGCCCGCCCCGACGCCTTGCTCGTCTACCGCGAGCACGGCGTCCAGCTCGTGGCCTGCTACGAGCACGACACCGGCACCGAACCCCTCACCCGCGTAGTGGAGAAGCTCGACGGCTACGCCGAACTCGCCCGCGCGGGCGGCCCCCACCCCGCGCGGAAAACCCAGCAACGCCAAGGGTTCTGGGTGCTGTTCGGACTCCACTCGCCCGCCCGTGAAGCCAACCTGCGCGACCGGCTGGCCGCCGCCGACGCAACTGGCCCCGCGCTGGCGGACGGGGACGTCCCGTGGCACATCGCGACCGCCAGCGCCGACGACCTACGCACCCCGGCCGGGCCGATCTGGCTGCCGCTGCACGCCCGCCAGCGCCAGCACCTGGCCGACCTCGCCCGCACCCGAGCCCCCGCCGACCGATGAGGAGGACCGCGTGAAAGCCAGCGTGAAAATCGCCGTGGCCGCAGGCTGCGTGGCCCTCGCGCCAGTACTGCTCCTCTCCGCCACCCTCGGCGCGGTCCTGGGCACCGACGGGGCCAGCGGCGGCGAAGGCGGGGTCATCGCCTGCGCGACGACCGGCACACCCACCGGCAGCGTGGCCGGGTACGGCGCCGACCAGATAGCCAACGCCGCCACCATCCTCGCCGTCGGCAAACAGCTCAACGTCCCCGAGTATGGATGGGTGATCGCGGTCGCTACCGCGATCACCGAGTCCCAGCTCCGCAACCTGAACTACGGCGACCGGGACTCCTTGGGGCTGTTCCAGCAGCGCCCTTCGATGGGCTGGGGCAGCGCGCAGCAAGTCACCGACCCCACCTACGCCGCCACCCAGTTCTACCGGCACCTGCTCGCGCTGCCGAACTGGCAACAGATGGGACTCGCACCCGCCGCGCAAGCCGTGCAAGCCTCCGGCTTCCCCGACCGATACGCCAAATTCGAGCCAGTCGCGCGGAAGATGGTCGGCGCGCTGACCGGCGTGGCCTGCGCCCCTGCCCCAGTTCCACCGAGCAGCGGAGGGTGGGTGCCCCCGGTCGCGGGGCGCTGCACCTCGGGCTTCGGGCCACGGGGCGGGGAATTCCACCGTGGGCAGGATATCGCCGAACCGATCGGCACCCCGATCGTGGCCGCCAGCGGCGGGCGCGTGATCGCCTCCGGCCCGGCCAGCGGCTACGGCCTGTGGGTTCGCATCGAACACACAGGCGGGGTAATCACCACCTATGGCCACAACAACCGCAACCTCGTCGCCGTCGGCCAGCCCGTCCAAACTGGACAGCCAATCGCCGAGGTCGGCGACCGCGGCGAGTCCACCGGCCCGCACCTGCACTTCCAAGTCGAGCCCGGCGGACAACCCGTCGACCCGGCTGGCTTCTACCAGCAGCAGAACGGACCACCGCTGTGTGCCCCGCAAGCGACACAGCGAGATCCGGGCGGCATTCGATGAGCACCCATGATCCGCCTGACACGAGGTCAGCCTGCCGCGCGTCGGTAGCGTTGTTCGTTAGGCCGACGAAGGTCGACGCCGAGTCCGGCCAGCTCGTGGGCGGCGTTGCGCAGGGCGCGGTGGTCCGACGCGGTACACGGGAGGGTGTAGGTCCGTCCGCCGGGCAACGCGACGCGCCAGTGCTTTCCGCGGCGGGTCAGCCCGCATCCGGTCGCCCGCAGCCGGGCTCGGAGTTCGCGCCAGGTGGTGGGCCAGACGGTTCCGGCGCCGCCGCGTCGGCGTCGGCGTGCCGGTGCGGCCCGCACGCGCGCCGGGCGCGGCCTGGCGGGTTCGCTGGCGGTGCGGAACGCGACGTAGCACACCACCCCGTCGGAGGCACGCACGCGCAGTTCGCAGTCGTGGCGCCGATGGCGGAGCAGGCCGGGCGCCTCACGAACCGGGGCGGTCCAGTGCGGATGGTGGAAGGTGGCGAGCACGGCCCGCTTCGCGTCCGGTGTGGACACTCGGCAGGCCGCGCCCGGGGTCATGCGGGGCACCTCATCCCGCGGCACGGCGTCCGTCCATAGTGGACCTGTATTCGTTGCGGAGGTCGAGAAGGGTCCGGCCGTCGCGGGCGCGGCACCAGAAGGCCCACCCGTTCTGGTGCGGGCTGCCAAGCGCGGTGGTCGCGGCGGAGGGCGTGGTGAACAGGCGGCCGTCGTCCAGTCGCAGCATGCCCTGCGCAGTCACCTGGCCGGTGCGGTGCACGCCGAGACCGGGCCGCCGGTAGACCAGCTCGTCACCGGCGTCCAGCAGGCCCGCGTCGAGCAGGTCACGCACGCCGACTCGCGCCACCGACCGGTTGCCGAACACCCGCATCGGGCGCGGCGCGGGCGGGTCGGCTTCCGCGGCGTCGATGTAGCTGCCCATGATGGCGGCGGCGGCAGGGGCCACCACGGCGGGCCAGTCGCCGCCGAGGCGAGGCCACATTCCCGCGGGCATCCACCGGCCGTGGTCGGCCAGCGCGAGCCGCACGGCCACCGCGTCGTCGGCATCGGTCGTTGCGGGCGGGGCCAGCCGGAGGACGAGGTCGCCATCGCACCCGGACGCCGGGTACTCGTGCTCGCACCATTGCCCGGCGAACAGCACCACCTCGCCGTTGGCAGCCCGCCGGTCCGCGGCGGTGACCAGCAGCGCCCAGGCGCCGGGCGGCATCCGCATCGGGACCGCCTGAATGCCGCCATCGGCGATCAGTACCGCGGCCTCGTGGCCCAGCGCCTCGGCGACCCGTAGGTCCGCGAGGCTGCGTGTGCTGTCCGCCGGTACGGGTGCGGCGGGGGCGACCTCCAGCCGGACGGTCACGTCAGGCCACCTCCTCGGCCATGCCCGGCGCGGTGTCCGGCCCGGGTGCCACGGTCGCCACGGGGACCAGGTCGGTGCGGCGCAGCGGGTGAATCCGCAGCCCCGCCCGGTACGTGCCCGACCGCGAGGCACCCGCCGCCTTGGCGATCCAGGCCCGCGCCGACGTGACGGTGGCGAACGGGCCGACGAACAGCGCCAGCCGCCGGGCGGGCGGGTCGATCAGCAGCGACACCACCACCGCGCCCGCGGTGTCCGGGTCGGTGTCGTGGGCGGCGAGCAGGTCGGCGACCACGGTGGGCAGCTCGATCACGTCGCCGGTCATGTCGGCGGTGGCGTGGGTGGTCAGCGGGTCGGCGTCCGGCCGGTGCAACACGAGGGGGCGCGCGAAGGTGTCCTCGTCGGTCAGCCAGTCGGCGGCCACCGCCGCGTCGCCGTGCGAGCCGAACGTGCCGTGCACGTCGAAGTCGCCGGCGCGCACCGTCAAGGTGGCGAACAGGGGTGCATTCATGGGTCGGTGTTCCTTCCGTGTCGTGGGCGCCGGGGTGTTCCGACCACCGAATGGACGGTCGACTCGGCCCGGAATGTCAAGCGTCGCAACGAAACGCGGGCAGTAGGCGCCGGTAGTCGCCGTTCGCCTCGAACGGCGACCACCGGCACGCGGAGTCGGGTCACCAATCGTGGAAACGCATGGTTCCGATGAACCCGCCGACGATGCCGTCGCAGTCGGACATGACGTCGACCGCGAGGATGAACCGGCACTGGTCGGGCCGCAGGCGCTCGACCCGGTTGTAGTTGCTAGCCAGCTCGAACACACTCTGGATCGTGTCGCAGATGACGTCGCTATCGGTCCCGGCGGACGCGGCAGCGGTCGCCAGCCCGGACACCGCGACGCGCACGACGCCATGCGGGCCGGAATCCGCGGCCGTGACATCAAACGCGGCCTCGCGGACGATCAGGTCATCGCCCTGCACGTCGAGGATGTCGCGTTCGAGCCGTTTGGCCACGTCGGACAGCGGCAGGGTCGCCGTGTCGTCGAAATGATCGCCGATCACGTAATCCACGGGGTGTCCGTTCTCGGTCGCGGGGGCGGTGTCCAGCATGGTTGCGGTGTCCTTTCCGTGGAGGTGTTGCGCGGTTCCCGCGCGGTCAACATGGACGCTCGACTCGTGCCGGAATGTCAAGCAGCACAACGGAAACCTGGTGTGCCAGGTCGCCATATTTCGCGGAGCTTGGTCACGGCAGTTGGCGGACGAAGTCCATCGAATCGATTCTCGCGTGGCGTGCTGTCACCGGACGCCGCATGAAGGTTCCTCGGCGAGCGGGCCATGCAGCTTCGTCAACGTGGCCCAGCCGACACACAGGGCACCGCCCGAATCGGACTGGTCAAGATGCCAACCCGCTGGACACGAGACCCATTTGCGCCCTTGGCGGTCACGAAGGTCCGGCCAGGGGTACGGCTCCGGATCGCCACAGGTCCAGGTACGTAGCTTGATCATCTGTTGCCTCCGCAAGGTGTTCGGCTTTACATCGACTCTCGTTTGCTGGGTCTATTGGCTCGACTAGGAACCGAGCCGCGATGCGTTGCGGGTTCCATCCACGCTCGATCTGCGGGTAGATGTCAAGCATGCCTTTGTCTTTGGCCGCCGCACATGCCATTCGCCAACCGTAGTGACCAAACGTCGCCAACTACGGCGACCGGTCACAAACGGGCGCCACAGGAAGACGTCCGTCTTGTTTGGACGGACCCGTTGACTTCGCCCGGGGATCGAGCGTTGATGGACGCGTGGCCCGAACAACCCCGGTAGCGCGCCGGAGGGCTACAAGCCCCCGGGGGCATGACCATCACAACCAACCCGATTCAAGGGAGTGCATCGTCATGCCACGCACCACCAAGACGGCGAAGGCCACCACGAACGGCAGCAGCGGCCCGTCAGCCGCGGACAAGCTGCGCACCGCGCTGCGCCGCAACCCGGGCAAGACCGCCCGAGAGCTGGCCGACCTGGCAGGCATCGGCGGGTCGACCGCGACCAAGCTCCTCGCGGTCTGGGCCACCGACGGGCAGGCCGTGCGGCTGACCGACGAGGACAACGACGGGCGCAAGGCCGCTGCCCGCTGGGCACCGCCGGAGCCGGTCGAGGACACCTCGAAGCCCCGCAAGCGCGACACGACCGCGCCGCGGCGGAAGAAGGCCGACACCGCCGAAACCAAGGCCGCTACGGCGAAGTCGGTCACCGACGCGCCGCCGAGCGGCAGGCTGCCCAAGGGCGCGCTGCACGGCCTGGTCGAGGACTTCCTGTCCGAGCCGGATCGGCGCGACAACGCCTACACCGCCGGCGAGATCGGCCGCAAGCTGGTCCGATCCTCCGGCGCCGTGCGCAACGCGCTGGACAAGCTCGCTGAGAACGGCACGGTCGCGCTGACCCAGGGGGAGCCGCGCCGCTACCAGCTCGCCGCCGACTGACCCGCCGCCCGGACCGGGGCGCCGCCGACGACCCGGCGGCGCCCCGGTCCGGCATTCCAGTCGATACCCCGTCGAAGGAGGGACTTTCCTATGCAGCTCACCCCGCCCTACCCGCTGTCCCTGTTGCGGGCGGCCCACCGCGGTACCGACCGCGGTGACGAACTCGCCGTCGTGGCCACGATCCCCGAGGCTCACCGTGCCGCAGACGTGCCGCGCCGGGTGTCCGGGCCGGTGATCGGGATCGGGTCGCGGATCAGCGTGCACGACCGCGAGACCGGTCGGCTGGTCGAGGACATCCGCAGCGAGTGGATCACCTACGCGACTGTCGAACGGGGGTGGCAGCGGTGACCCGCCGCACCTACCGGCGCGGCGACACCACCACCGAGCCCGCCGTGCTCTTGCGCCGCAACAGGATCCGGTACGCCGTGCTGACTTACCCGTGCTGCGGGTGCCGGACCTGGGTCGACGTCGCCCTGCTGGCTTACCATTGGCTGGTACCCGACCGTTCCCTGACAATGCGCTGCGGGCGCCGTTACGACCACCGCAAGCTGCCCGGCAATGTGGGATGCGACTGGCTCTGGACGATCACCATCATCCCGACCGAGGACGGTGACAGCCCCGCCAGCTTCACCTGGACCGCGTAAAGGCGAACCGTTACCCCGACGGCCCACCGCGGGCCGTCGGGGTAGCAGCACGTCTACCGACACGCGAAATGCGACCGTGACCGGTAACAGGGCAAGGGCAAGCACGGCCACACCTGGAGCCCACGGTCCATTATGGATGCCAGGCGTGGCCGCGTTGCACGACGCGCCATCACAGCCGGGTCAGACCTCCACCAGTGCGCGGAGCACGCCGAAGGAGTCGGCCAGCTCATCGATCAGCGTCTCGAACTCACCGCCGGGAACGCTCAGCTCGGCCAGGGCATCCACGGCCCGGCCGACACGGGCGAAGGTTTGCGCGTGCTCGCGCACCGGCACATAGCGGGGCCGGTCCAGGTAGCGCAGCCCCACGCAGTGCCGGTGCAGGACGTACCGCTCTTCCGGCGCGGCGACCTCGCACACCCGCACCACCACCTCACCCCTGGTGAACGCCCGTCCGCAATCCCAGCAGCCGTCCACACTGCCGGGGCCGACGGACTCGACCGCGACTACAGTCACGCCACCGGGCACCGGATCACCCCGCTGCACGCTCGGCAATGTCGCGTCGGTGTCGGCCGTGGTGCGGTCAGAAACGGGCGACGACGTCGAAGCGCCGTGTGCCGGTTCCCACGGGTCGGTGAGGGTGCGGCGGGTCCATACCTGGCCGTCGTCGAAGGCATACGCGAGGTCGGCCAGTTCGCTGTAGTCGTTCGGGTCGGACTCGTCGGGCACGTAGGCATGGTCGACCCACTGTTCCCATACCCGCAGGAACGCGGCGACCGCAGCGCGGTAGGCGGTCTCGCTGGTGGCGTCGAGGGGCTGGTGCCCGGCCTCTGCCGCAGCCAACCCACCGGGTACGCCGTCGCCCCGCACGGTGCCGATCCACTCGGCGTTCTCACCCCTGCCGACGTAGAAGGCGGCATAGTTCGTCATGGCACATCACGCCTTTCTGTCCACTATGGACATACAAAGGATTGCGGAGTTGG
The DNA here is from genome assembly GCF_000411975.1 of Amycolatopsis orientalis DSM 43388. Taxonomy (GTDB): domain Bacteria; phylum Actinomycetota; class Actinomycetes; order Mycobacteriales; family Pseudonocardiaceae; genus Amycolatopsis; species Amycolatopsis orientalis_D. Next base: position 119,162 of record NZ_ASXG01000124.1, on the reverse strand, counting down.
TACGTTCGGCGCCGCGCGGTGCGCTAGCGGCAGGCTTCTTCACGGAGCAATACCTCGCAGGGGTCGCCCGGGACACCTTCGAAGAACGCGAGCACGCGGTTGAAGTCGTCGCAGGTTTCGGGCGACCCGGCCGGGTCGGTGGTCGCCCGGTGCCAAGGGTCGGTGCCGCGCCGGACCCAGGTGCGCCCGGCGCCGTAGGTCAGGCTGTAGGTGGGCTGCCGGGATGACAGGACGGTGCAGGCGGGAAAGTCGACGGAGCCGTACCGGTCACGCCATTCGTCTGCAAGGCTGGTGACACCGGCGAGATAGGCGCCGAGGTCGGTGGCCTCCAGCGCGTCTCGGCCGGAGTCGAGGGTGGCGACCAGGAGCGACACCCGCTCGGAGTGGATGTTGGCCGCGTACATCGTGTCCAGCCAGATGGTGTCGACCGGGTCACGCCCGAGGTAGATCGCTGCACTGCGGATCATGGAGACCTCCTAACGGTTGCCCACTGTGGACCTACGGCTACGGCTACGGATTGCGATTGCGCTACACGTCCCGGGGCGGTCGAGGTCGAGATCGCGCGGGAAGCCGAGCGCGGCGAAGGCGCCCTCATAGGTGTCGGCGGTCACCTCGTGACCGGGAACCTTCCACCGGCCGTGCGGACCGGGCTGATCGGGTCGGAAATCGGTCATCGGCCGCGCGACCCACGAGCGGCCTGCGTAGTAGGCGACGGCCGCCGGTTGGCCGTAGGCGGCGCGCAGGTACCCCCGTGGGGCACGAAACATGGATGCCGTAGTCCTGCGGAGTGATTTCCTGGGTGGTGGTGTTTGTGGTCACGTGGTCGCCCTCCAGTGGCGGTCAATGGTCCACTGTGGACGCATGTGGTTGGCGACTAGCGCGCTGGCGTGCCGGGTTCGATGACGTACCATTCCGAGTTCCAGCAGCCGCTGTTCGCGGCGCCCCAGTTCTCGTCGGCCGGTTCGGCGTAGTGCACATTGACGAGCAGCTCGTCGTGCTGGTTGACCATGCCGTTCTCGGTGACACGGGCGACGGTGCGTACCGGGCGCCCGAGGTCCACAACGTGTGGCAGCAGGAGCTGCATCCCGCGGCGCAGGTCCCGGGTTGGCACGCGCCGGGTGCGCGGCAGCGGAGCCCCGCACGGGTAGACCCCGGGTGCGTGATCGGTCGCCGGTGCGTTGTGCACGGCAGCGATCCGCGGTTTGGTGTCGCCGGTCGGGTCGCACGTCACACAGCGCCATGCCACGCCGATTCGCGCGAATCCGGAATCCGCCAGCGTTCGGTAATCCGGTAGCGAAACTCGTGCCCGCACAGCAGGCGCACGGTTTGGATGACGGTGTCGGTGATGTCGGCCGCGGTTACAGGTGCGCCGCTGCTTTCCGCGGTAGTCATCGGTGCCGCCCCTTCTAGCTTTGGTCCACTGTGGACTCTTATCTAGTTGTCGTCGTCGGCGTCGCAGCCGGGGCACGAATCGGTCAGATAGTAGCCGTGCCCGCAATCGTTCCGGCTAGCGATATCCCGACCCGGCCCCCAAATGAAGTAGACGTCGTACTGCCGGACGTCGCGCCGGGTGATCGTGCGGGCGAGCACGTCGTCCGGTGGCACGGGCGCCTTCTCGACCTCGCGGGCCATGTGCTCACGGAGCGCCTTCATGCCGGCCTTGAACGCCTCGTTCATGGTTACTACACCTCGTTCTGTCCACTGTGGACATATAGGTTCAGATGCCGTGCGCTGAAATCTGTCCGGTTGGGTCGGCGGGCGGACGGGGGTGCGCACGCGGGTACCTGCGGTCGGCAATCCGGGTCAGCGCCGCCACGATTTCCTGGTTGGTCCAGTGTCGGCCGGGGCGCGCGGACGCTGTCGTCCGTCCACTATGGACGTAGTTGGCTAGTTCGGGTTCGGCCGCGCGCAGGGTGGCGTCGAGCACCTCGGCGGGCGCGCCGCTGATCAGGGTGGTCCAGCGGATCAGCCGGGCGCGGTCGCCGGTGAGCGCGGTCACGGTGAGCGAGCCCTCGCGGTCGGTGATGGTCACCGACACCTGGCCGCCGGGGCTGCGGAACGTTTCGCCGTTGTCGTCGGGCTCGAATTCGTAGCCTTCGAGTACCCGGAAGTAGTCGAACATGATCTTCGTCATGACTTCTCCTAACTGTCCACTGTGGACTCACTTGCGACCTAGTGCGGCCTTGACGCCGGGGTGGTCAGCAGCGAGGACCCAGGTGTGGTCCGGTTTCCGGATCCAAACCTTCGCGCCGTCGAAGGCGTAGGCGTAGTCGGTGTCGAGCGGCGGGGTGTCGTCACGATGCCGCGGGTAGATCGCGGCGCCGTGCCCCTCGTCTTCCCACACGGCCAGGAGGTCTTCGACCGCGTCGCGGAAGGTGTCGGGGTCGGTAGCGGTCAGGGCTAGCCGCCCGGGGCCGACCGCGGCCACCCCCGCGGGGTAGCTGTCACGTTGCAGGGTGCCGAGCCAGGTGCCATTGAGCCCGGTCAGAAATTGGGCGTATGTGCTCATGTGTTTTCCCGTTTGTCGTTCGGGCATATTTCGGGCGGATGCGGAGTTGTTCGGTTTTTGCGGTTTCCGTTCCCGCTGATATTTCCACGCTAGCTCGGTGTGATAGGGCACGCAATAGCCCGGCGCGGACTTTTTCGGGGTTTTTTGCCTAGCCGCGCCGGGCGCGTGACGTGCGCGAATGCGCGCGCAGGCGCGCGCAGGCGCGCGCAGGCGCGCATAGGAGGCGGGTGGACAGCAGGAATGGCCGCACAATTCCGCCATTTTTCGGCGGAATTGTTTTGTGTCGCATTATGCGACACAAAACAACGGCGAAAGCCGCAGGGAGGTGAGCAGCATGTCAGGTGAGAGGTCCATACGGAGTGGTTATCGTGACCAGTCTGGCTCGTCGGCCTCATGGCGCAAGGCGGGCTGAGCTGCGGTGTTGTGGAGTGCAAGGGGGTCGGTGGGGGGGTCATCCTTAAGATGACGTGCCTTCGACGTCCCGGACGACGTCCCGGATGACCCCCCACCGACACCGCCCCTTCGCGGCTGCACCGCCCTCGAATGGGCTCCTGCGGGTGCAGCTGGCCGCCGGAAAACCTGGCCTCGTTGCAATGAGGTGAATTGCGGGCGCGTGAGCCCTTTTCGTCCGCCGGTGCGGTTTCATGTGATTGTGTCGACGGAACGTGTGCTTACTCATTGCGGGGCCTGGTTGTCGGCGTTTGGGTCCTTCGTTGTGGTCTGGACCGGAGTGGAGCACACCTTTATGTAGAGCGGAAGCGGCCGATTTATCGCTGCGGGACAGGTGCTTTATCGAGCAGCGCGGTGGTGTCGGGATCGGGTTCGAGGTCGATATCGCGGAGATTGGCTTGCAGGCGCCGGTAGGTGGTGTGGGCGGCGTCGAGGCGGCCGAGGTCGCGTTGCAGGGCGATGGTGCGCCGGTAGAGGGCTTCGGTGTAGGGGTCCCAGGTGGTGGCGACGGCGAGCGCGTCGAGCGCCTCGTCGGGGTTGGTCTCGCGGACCTCGCCGGCGAGGGCGACCAGGGCGTCGACGGTGTGGCTGCGCCAGTGCTCGGCCACGGGTTCGGCCCACGAGTATGGTGCGCCCTGAAGCGGTGCTCCGGCACGGCACACGCGGACGAGGCGGCGTAGAGCGTCCAGGCGGGTGCCGGCGTCGCTGGTGGTGCGGGCGCGGGTGAGGCTGTCTTCCACGGTCCACACGTCGGCGGTGATGATCTCGGGGTCGAGGCGGTAGCGACCGGATTCGGCGACCACGAACACCGCTTCGTTCTCGCCGGTGGCTTTCCGCAGGGCCGATCGGGCGTAGGAGATGGCCTCGTGCAGGCGCGCGGCGGGCTGGTCGGGCAGGACGGCCTCGCGCAGCGTGTCCGCGGTGGTGCCGTGCTGGTGGGCGGCGAGGTAGGCCAGGATTTCCCGGGCTCGGGCACGCAGCCCACGGACATGGCTGCCGCAGGCGTGCACGCGCACACCGCCGAGCAACTGCACCACCACAGCCGGTTGATCCTCGTACGCTGTCGTGGCGTGTCCCTTGTCGTACGGGGCACTGGCAGCGGCATCGGAGTCCGCGCCGCGGTCGCCGTGAGCGTCGTCCGCCTTCGAGTAGTCGTCCCGGGTGGTGTCGTCGTGGGGTTGGCGGGGCGCAGGTGTGCGGGCGGCGGCCAGCAGGTGCCAGATCTCGCCTGCTTCGGCCGGGGTAAGGGTTTCGGCGCGTGCTCCGGCCACCCATTCAGTGCCGGGGCCGTGCGCGGCGGCGATGGTGCCGTCGGCGTCGAGGGTCAGCTGCGTGAAGTCGCCGGCCTCGTGAAGCTGGTCGTCACCCAGGAGCAGGGCGTGGATGCCGACCGCGCGGCCTTCGTCGCCGATCGTGGCCCATTCCCGCCGATACTGCGGAGACGGGCGGGCTGCTACCAACAGCAGCGGCACCAGCTCCGCGCTCTCGCCGAGCCGCTCCTGGGGGCCTTCTTCGCCGTGGAGGTCGGCGTCGAGCTGGTCGTCGTCGCGCAGCCGGGTACGGCGGGCGAGCTCGGTGCGTAGCCGCGCCAGCGCCGCGGTCTCGCAGTCGGTGACCTCGACGCCCGGGGTCTGCTGCAGCGCGGCCAGGTCAGCGCCTCCGGCGATCAGCTCAGCGGTGGCGGGGTCGGCCAGCAGCGCGTGGGCCGGGTAGCGCGCGTCGACGGCCAGCACGGTGGCCAGCACGGCGCGGGCGGCGGACACGGCACCGGAGCCGGTCAGCGTGAGCCCGGCCATGGCCGCCAGGTCCAGCACCTGGGCGCTGGTGCCGGTGTGAGCGGTCAGGCCCGGCGCGGGCGGCGGCCAGACCCGTCGCCGCCCCGCCGCGAGGGTGCCGACCTCGATGCTGCGGGCGAGGGCATCGTGGCGATCGTGCTCGTCTTCGTCCGGGTCGGTGCCGTGGCGGTATAGGGCGCGCTGCGCGGCGTGATCGAGGGTGGCGACCACCGAGCCGGGCTGCACGGGATCAGGCGGCCCCGGGCGGTGATCTGCTGGCGTGAGTCGGCCGGTCGGGGTGCGGCGAGCGCGCCGCCGCCGCCGTGCGAGGACGAGCAGGATCGCAACGCTCAGCGCCAGGCCGAGCCCGACCAGCCCACCGCCGGGAAGCTGCACCGGGGTGTTCTGGCCGGCCTGGGTGCCCTGGTCGTGCCCGGGGCTCGGGGAGCTGGTGGGTGGCGCTGGCGCTGTGGGTGAGCTGCTCGGCGGCGCGGGCGGAGGTGGGGTCGGACTGGGTGGCGCTGGCGGTGGTCCCGGTGCGGCGGAGGTTGGTGCTGCGGCGGGGAGGTGGATCTGCCAGCCGGGCAGGAGCTGGTCGGGGTTGCGCAGGACGCGCCCGTCGGATTGTGGGAGCCCGCGGTTGGCTTCGAACAGCGCGGGCCAGGCATCGGCGTCGCCGAGTTCGCGACCGGCGATGGCGGAGAGGGTGTCGCCGGGCTTCACCGGCACGGTCCGCAAGCTCGCCCCGGCATCCAGGGCATCCGCGGGCAAGTTCACCGCATCCGGTGGCAGGAGCAGCACATCGTGCGGATACAGCTTGTGGGCGTTGGGGATGTGGTCGGCGTTGAGGCGTTCGATTTCGTGGTAGCGGCGGCCGTCGCCGAGGTGGTGCTCGGCCAGCCCCCACACCGTGTCTCCCTCGTGCACCGTGATGCGGGGGCAGTCCGGCCGTGCGGACGGGTCCACCCAGCTCCGGCTCGGCTGGGGCTGTGCCGGCAAGTCTGCCTGCTCCGATACCGACTCGGCGGTGGCGTAAGTCTGATGTGGAGGCCGGTGCGGGGCGGTCGCCACGATGGGACTTCCGGTGGCGGGCAGGGCGGAGGCGGTGCCCGACGAGATCAGCACGAGGGCTGCGGCGACGAGTCCGGCGATCCACTGGCCGCTCGGAACCCGGGCCAGCACACCACGAGCGGTACGGACGCCACGCCGGGTCTGGCGGATCACTTCGGCCGTGACGGACAGGGTGAGCAGCAGCCAGCCCACCCACGCCACGACGACCACCAGGGCGACGACGAGGTCGCCGGTGATCCACGCCCACCGCAGGGTGTTCCAGATCCGCTCGGGCCACTGGCTGATCGGAGCCGAATCTGGCCAGCGGTCAGGAATCAGCCGGCCGGGATCGGCGCCGAGTGCAAGGAGTCCGCAAGGGATCCCGACGATAAAGGCGAGTAGCGCCAGCGCGGCAAGCATGCCGCGCAGCCGCTGGGCAGCCGGGGAGGTCACGGCAGGCCGCCGTCTCGGGTGCCGACACCGAGCTGGGCCAGCGCGGTGCCGGTGGCCTGCGCGCTGCCGCCGAGCAAGCCGATCGTGGTGGGCTCGGTGACCGTGACCGTCACCCGCACTGCTCGGGGTCCGGTGATGGTGACCTGGCCGGGGTGTCCGGCGCGGGTGAGATAGTCGGCCGCGGTGCGGGCTGCGGTCGCGGTGTCGACCCCGACGCTCGGGCTGCGGGTGTCCACAGCGGTGTTGGCCGCGCGGGCGGCCTCGGCCGCGACCGCGTCGGCGCGGGAGATCGCTCGCAGCCGCGCGGAGCCGTCGACCACCAACGCGAACACCAGCAGCAGCGCGGGCACCAGGACCGCGACCATCACACTGACCGACCCGGCATCGCGCGGCGTCGCTCGGGCAGTCATGGGACGCCTCGATACGGGTCGACCGGGCTGGTGAAGGCACCGGTGACTCGGGTGTCGCCAGGGACAGGGAGGGCGAGATCGCTGAGCGGAACGCGGCAGGTCACGCTGGCCCGGACCTGCCCGGTGCGGCCGACCGCAATCTGGCTGGCGTCGACGGACACGCTGGACTCGCGGCAGGTGATGCCCTCGCGCGCCAGCCGTTCGCGGGCAACCGCCGCTCCGGCCTGCTGTGCCGCGGCCGGGCCGCGAGCGATCGAGGCGGCACGCGCGGCGGCGGTGGCGGCGTTGTCGACCGCCTGCTGGGCCGAGGAGGTGCGGGCGCCCGCGACGATCAGCAGCCCGACGAAGAGCACGGCGGGCACGAGCACGGCAGCCTCGACGCTGACCGAGCCCGCATCACTCCACCGCCGCGACCGGACGCCACGTCGACGGAAGCGGGTTTTGTGGTTCACGAGCCACTCCCGGCGGCCAGCGGCACGGTGAACCGCTCCTTGCTCGCCTGCGCATTGGCTTCGACGCGAAAATCCAAGCCCGGAATCGGAAGCAGACGAGGGGCGGTGCCCGCGACAGTGACCCGGACGGTCTCCGCCGTGACTGCCGCCTGCACCTCGGGGGCAGTGAGTACGCCGCTTCCGGCTCGGGTGGTGAACGAGCGCGCGGCATCGACCGCGGTGATCTTGGTGGCACCGACCGGGCGACCGGCGTCGACTCCGGCCTGCGCTGCCTGGGCAGCGACGGCGTGCGCGTACCACCACAACCCGCCCTGCACCGCCGAGAGGATCAGCAGCAGGACAACGGGAAACAGCACGGCAAGCCCTACCGATTCCGACCCGGTGTCCTCACCCAGACGGCGGGACACCGTCACCCCACCTCCGCGGTAACCGGCTCGGGCGCGCTCGCCGAGCCGCCACGGGACACGGAAGGTTCGCGCCTGACGGATGCCTGGTCCGCCGCCTGTCCGTCTCCTGTGGACGGTCCCCGGCTTATAGTGCTCTTCGCACCCAAAGTGCCGCCGGTCGGCTTCGGCTTCTTTCGCTGGGGGCGGCTGGATTTCCGGCTGCCCAGCCATTGGGTGAGATCCGCGGCCGGGACGTCGGTAAACCGCGCCAGCTCGTCGATCCCGATGACGTCGGTGGCCTCGGCGAGCGCCTCGCCGAGTTCCCGCTCGATGTCGCGCAGTTGCTCTGCGACCGCGGTCCGGCGCTGGGCGAGTTCGCCGATCCGTTGTGCGGCAGCGGATCGCTTCGCGCTGCGGGCGGCGTCGGCCTCGGCGACACGACGTTCGATCTCCTCAGTCGTAGCCATCCTGGTTCCTCCGTTTGTTGACTCCGTTACGAGACCGGGCTCGGGTGATCACGGCTGCGTGGGAGGTTTGAGCTGGCCTTGAAGTTGGGTGACGAGGGCACGGATGGCGAACCCCAGTCCGACTGCCACAGCCAGGCCGATGGCCACCAGCACGGCCTTCTCCACGGATTCGGATCCCCGGTCCCCGGACGCCCGGATCCGCGCCCACCGGTTGTCGAGGGCACTGGCGCAGGCGAGCACCAGGCCGGTCAGCACGAGTCCCAGGCGCACGTAGTGTTGGCGCGCCCTGGTGACGATGTCGTGGATGGTGTTGGTCATCCGAGGTCAACTCCTTCGCTGAGTGGCGGGAATGCGTTGTCCCGCAACGATTCTCTTGCGGTGGCTCCGGCTAGGTGCCCCCGGTCAACAGGCGGATGAGCGCCGGGAATATCGCCAGCAGCAGGAACGCGACCAGCAGCAGCGCCACCGGCAGAGCGAGGCGTTGGGAGCGCGCGTTGGCGTCGGCCTTGTCACCGGCCAGCGCGGCGGAACGCAGCGCACCAGCTTTGGCAATCAGGGTGGTGTAGATGGCTGCGCCGTCAGCGGCGGTGGCGAGGATGTCGGCCAGGTCGGCAAGTTCGACCACGCCCATTCGCTTTCCCAACCGGGACAAGGCTTCCCACGGGGTGTGTCCGGCGCGCATCGCCCGGCCGAGCGTGCGGCTAATCCGGGCGAACACCCAGGAGTCCGCCACGGCGGCGGCTTCGGCGAGGGCTTGGCTCGGGGCGCGTCCGGTTGCCCGTTCCTGGGCGACCAGGTCGAGGTAGGCGGCGGTGGCCCGGCGGAACTCCTCCCGTGCCCGGGTAGCGTCTTCCCGCACCGCCAGCATCGGCACCAGCGACCCCGCCAGCGCGGCGACCACCGCTGCCAGCACCGCCACGGTGATGGGAAGACCGATGCCGCCGAACCACGCCAACCCCGCGATCGCGAGGACACCCGCGGTGGCGCCTCCGGCCCAGGCCAGGCGGCGGGCGAGGTAGCGCTCGGGAGTCTGGTCGAGGACGTCGAGGTCGGCAGTGGGGATGCCCCACCAACGGCTCGATGACCGAGCCGAGTGGCCGGCGAGACGCTCCAGCCGGGTCGACCACCGGCTTCTCGGTGGAGCACCCTCGGCGTGACGAGCGGCGCGGTCGTCCAGCTCGGCGACCGCGGCGGCCACGTTGAGCGGAGCCGGGCGGACCAGCGCCAGGATCACACACACGACCGCGATCCCGGCGAGTGCGCCGAGCGCGGCGGCAGTGAGACCGGAACTCATCGCGGCACCACCTCCTCGGGTTGGGAGACCGCGGCCAGCCGCCGTTTCGGTTTTAGTGCGCCGACGGGGGTGCGGGAGGCCGCGCCGAGCAGCCGAGCGGGACGGCGTGTACGGGTCAGGATGTGCATCCACCACCCCGCCGCACTCAGCAGACCACCGATGCCAGCCATCACGAGCTGACCGAGCAGTCCGTTGAACGGAGTCAGGAACTCGCGGGCGAACAACACTAGCCCGGCCACCATGACCGCGGTGATGCCGAGGATCGCGCGGACATCGGTGCGGGGTTTCGCGCGGTCAGCTTCGATGTCGCGACGCGCGACCACCTCGGCCTCCAGTGCACGGGCTTTGGCGTCGAGGATGTCGACCAGGCCGCGTCCTCCCGCACGGGCGCGCAAGATTAGTGCAAGGGCCACTTCGTCGGCGGCTTCGTCACCGACGTCCTCAGCGAACGCCCGCAAGGCGGGCTCCAGGCCGCGGGTGCGCACCCGCACGGCCAGGGTCTCCACCTCGGTGGCCAGGGCCTCGGGGGAGGTACGGGCCGAGCTGGCGATCGCCTGCTCCAGGCCACCGGCGCCGGAGGCCAGCACGTCGGCCAGGCGCCGCACCCAGCTTGCCAGCGCGTCGAGCCGCGCAATGAGCTGCTGCGCGTCGTGTCCGCGCGCCAGGATCGGCACGGTCACCACCCCGGCCGCGACCAGGACCGCGGCGACCGGCCAGCTCGTGGCCCACCACACCAGCCCACCCGCGGCCACCGCGACCAGCACGCGCCGCAGCGGCAGCCGCGCGGCGAGTGCCTGCCAGCTCGACGCATGCCGCGGCGTGGATCCTCGAGCGGACTCACCTGGCCGCCGCTCGGCGGGAGGAAGGAACGCGGCGACCGCACAGGTGACCGCCGCCACGGCAACGATGCCGAGCAGCCCCGGCCACACGGTCGTCATCGCATACCTCCGTCCGGGAAACCAGCGGTGTGCCAGGTACCGGAACCGGTGGTGTCGAGTCCGGTGCGGTCGAAACCGTGGCGCTCCAGCCGCTCCAGCAGGTCGCGGCTGGGCGCGTAGGCCGGGACGGCGCGCCCATCCTCGGCGCGCGGGCCGAAGATCCGGGTGATGTCCGGGCGCCCGGAATCGCCGACCGGACCGACCTCGATCACCTCGGCGACGAACCGTTCCCGGCGCCGCCCGCCCGGGTGGTCGTGGTCGGTGCGGGCGACGTGGACGACGAGGTCGATGGCCGAGGCGGTCCACTGGTGCGCGGCCTCGATGGCCAACGGTGGATCGGCGAGCTGCCCGAGTGCGCCGATTCGGTCGAACACCGCGGAGGCGGAGGTGGCGTGCAGGGTGCACATGCCGCCGGTGGCCCCGTTCCCGAGCGCGCGGAGCATGGCGGTGACTTCACCGCCGCGGACCTCGCCGACGATCACTCGGCTCGGTGAGTGCCGCAGCGTCTGCTTGAGCAGGTCATCCAAGGTGATCTCGCCGACGCCCTCCGAGTTAGCTGGGCGGGCTTCCAGCGGGGTCACCAACGGACGGGGGCCGATGTGCAGGCCGAGTTCGTACTCCTCCTCAACCGTGACCACATGCTCGGAGGCGGGGATCTCGCTGCACAACGCGCGCAACAAGGTCGTCTTCCCGGCGGCGGGGCCGCCGTCGACGATGATGTTGCAGCCCGCCAGGACTGCCGAACGCAGGAACGAGGCGAGCAGCGGGTCGAGGGTGCCGTTGGTCACGAGGTCGTCCAAGCCGACGTCGACCAGGCGGTGGCGGCGGATCGCCACCCGCGGCCGGTCGCTGACCTCAATCACCGCGGCGACGCGAGCGCCCAGTGGGCCACCGGCAGGGATCCGCAGGTTCCCCAGCGGGCGACCGGCGTTAAACTCCCGGCTGGTTTGGCCTTGGCGGGCGAACATCGCCGCGAGCATCTCGATCAGCTCGGCGTCGGTGTCGGCGACCGGATGCGGCCACCGTTCGACCGAGCCGTCGGCCAACTCCAGCATGACGTTGTTGCAGCCGTGCACGTGGATGTTCTCCACCTCGTCGCGCTCCAGCAGCTCCTCCAACGCACCCAGCCCAGACAACGCGGCCACCACAGCCCGCACGAGCCGCTGTTCGTCCTCGACCGGCAGCGGCGCTTGCCCTGCGGCGGCACGGCGCTGCACCCACGCGGTGACTTCCTCGGTCACGTAGGCGCGCATCCGGGCCTGCTGCTCTTCGGCCGACAGCGGCACATCCAGATGTGTCTCCCCGGCAGCAACGCGCTCCAGGCGGGCGGCGACCGACTCCCGGATCGCCCGCACGGACTGCGGGTCCAGTAACCCGCCCGCAGCGCCGTCCTGCCGTACTGCGAGCGCTGGCGGCACCACTGGCCCTGCCCCTGCGGCACGGACGGGCGGCGGCGCCATGTTGGTCGGACGTGGGTAGGTCGTGGGACCGGCGAGGCGGTGACCGTTGTGCGGCAACGTCATCGGGCACCTCCGGTGAGCACGCTCGCCGAGGCGGGCGGCGCCGGAGCGCGCAGTTCCGCGGGGGTGTAGTTGTGGTAGGTGCCATGCAAGCGGCGCGCCGCGCGGCGCACGTTGCGCAGCAACGGCGAACGGCGCGGAAGTGCACCGGCGTCGAGGCCGTCGGAGAACACCGCCGCGGCCCGCGCATCCGCAGCAACCTGCACACCCGCCTCCCGGCCGAGCGCAGCGCGAACCTCCCGGCTGCCCGCCGGGGTCGTGGCGCACACCGCCAAACCGAGCCGTTGCGGCACGATCCGCTCGGCGAGTTCGGCCAGCAGCGGGCGCGCGGCCAGGACGTGCCGCTGGGTTGGGCGCACCGCCACCAACACCAAGTCGGCGGCGAGCAGTAGTGGCCACGGGGTGAGCGCGCTGTAGCGGCCGACGTCGACCAGTGCGTCGGCCGGAACACCGGTCGCGGTTTTGAACGCGGCCAGCGCCGCGGTCAGCCGTGTCCACCCGGCGGTGCCGACCGCGGCGTGCTGGCCCGGCGCACTCAACCCGGCCAGCAACCCGACGTGACGGGCCGGAGGAACCTGCTGCACGTGGTCGAGCAGCGTGGCCGGATCGCCCGCAGTCGCATGCCGGGTCGCCGTGGCGTGCGACAGCACACCGAGATCGGTGCGGATCGTGCCGTCCACCACCCACTGGCCCAACCAGCCGGCCGCGAGGTCACCCCCACCGGGATCGCAGTCGGCCAGCAGCACCGGCGCGGGCCAGGCCGCTGCCAGCGCAGCCAGCGTCGTGGTCGCGCCGGGCGCCCCCTTACCGGAGACGATCGTGATCATTGCCAACACCCTCACCGCCCTTCCAGACAGCAGTTGCTTCTAGGCGCCGGGACCGAGCTGGACCAGGACCACCTGACCCGCGGCGGCGCTGCTTGCGGCCTGGGCGGCGTCGGCGCCGACCAGGACATCGACCGTGACCGCGCCGGTGGAGTCCGGCAGGCCGACACCCAGCACCCGCGCGCGGAACGGCCCGGCCGTGCTCGCGGAGGCTTGGCCCGCGTCGGTGCCGGTGCCGCCCGCGACCGGGCTGACCTGGACCAGATCTCCGGGCGCCAACCCGCGGGCGGGTAGGTGCCCCGGCTTGACCTGCAGCCCGACCAGGCGCTCGCCTGGCCCGGGAACCGGCTGCGCGGTGAGCTGGCCGGGCGCGAGCATGGTGCCCGCGGGCAGCGTCGAGCGCACGACCTGGCCGACCACCGCGGCGCGGTCGTTGGCGGAGATGGAAGCCAGGGGCTGGTCTGGCACCGCCTTGGCCACGCCGAGATCGCCTTCGCCGATCCGCTGGCCCCAGCCCACGTCCCGGGTCAGCACCAACACGTCGACCCGCTCGTCCTGGCCCGCGATCAGCGCGTAGTTGCCGTACGCGACCACGGCAGCCAGCACCACCGCGACGGCCAGCAGCCACCAGCGGCGCCGCCGCGGCACCCGCGGACCATCACCATCCTCGGCCTGGTCAGTGACGACCGAGTCGCTGCTGCGCTGCTGCGGCGGCCGGGAAAAAGACACAGCACTACCCACCGGGGTACTCCTTCCCCATTCCAGAAATGCGGTTTCCTTATGTCCACAAAATGCGAGAATCAGAACTTCGCAGAATGCGTTTATGACAACTCTCGGTGCGCTAATTCGCTCGTAATGCCTGCACCTCCGCAACCGCGAACGTGGCCGCCGCTCGTGAGCTCATCTGCGGGAAATCACCACCGACCTCGGCCGTGCCGTCCGAGCCGACCCAACTCACCTGCCATTGGATCGCCCACTCCGCGCTGGCCTGGTCGTTCGGTTGCCCGACCGACGAGCGCGTGTAGACGAAGCCGCAATCCGGACTGGCGGCATGCAATCCGTACGAGCGGTCATACGGCGTGCCCGGACCCGAACACGACATCGAGCCACCGGTGCCCGAGGTGAAGGTCATGCCCGTCGGAGTGGCGGTCACCTCGGCCCAGACCGGGCCGACCTGCACCCGCTGCACCGCCGGATGCCAGACACTGCGGTCGGTCCACACCCACGTGTTCTCCCCGACGATCGTGGCGTCCCGCCCATCCGGCAACCGCACATCCGGCGAATGCCGCGGCACCGGCAACGGCAACCGCAACTGCTCGAACGCCTGCGCGGCCAGCTCCGCCGGAGTCGGAAGCGGTGGAGCAGCCGGCGCCGCTGGCGGCGCGTTAGCCGGAAGAGGCGGAAGACAGCGCATCCCGAACGCACTCCCACCAGGACGGCCACCACCCGGTGGAGCACCAACGCCGAACCCGCCGATAAAACACCCGGGTGGGATGCCACTCGGGGAATCCGCAGTCCCGTCAACTCCGACCTGCCGGTCCTGACCGGGTTGTGGGCCACCAGGCCGGACCGGAGCCTGCCCCCGCCTGTCCAACGCCTGCATGTCGATCTGGGGCGGCGCATAGCGGCCCGACCCGTCGCCCGGTACGACGATGACCTGGCCGTCGTCGTTCGGCGGATCCTCTGCCATCGCGGGTGAAGGCGACACAGCCATCGACCCAGCAACGACTGACACGGCTACCAAGGAGGTGATCGGCCCACTTCTACGCCCCAGCATCAGCATGTCCCTCCGGGGAAGGAGACCTGGGCGACTTTCCACTGGCCGTCGCTGGTGTCGCGCTTCAACGATGCGTTGACCGGATTCCGCGGTACACCAACGGTTTTCCGGTCACCGGTCTTGGCGTCTGCCTGACCGGTGCGGGAAGCGTCCTGGCAGTCGACCACCTTCGCGGTGTCTCGAGTAACGTCGACCGACACGATTCGAGCGGTGACATCGCCGTAGATCTTGATGCCAGCCTGCTTTTGATAGCGCATCGCGTTGAGCGTCGTAGTGAGCTGGGGATCAGTCGCAACCGCGGCCACCGCGTCGTGCCAGGTGTCTTCCGGGTTGTCGTCAGCATGCATAGTCCGGGGCCAGAACTGGGTGTAGGCGGCCTCGACCGCCTGCCGCTGGTCCTGCCCGGACGCACTCGGTGCCGAGGGAGTCTGCGATGGAGCCGACGGGTTGGGTGACGACGCCGGCGCCGGAGCATCCCCACCGCTACAGCTCGCCACCAGCATGGGCGCCAGAGCCGCGCCTGCCAGGGCAACGAGCTGGGACCAACGACGGGTGCCGACGATCATCACAAGTACCTTCCCTGTCTTCCGGTATTGATGTCCGAGCCGACCTTCCGGCCCCGGCTGCACGCAGTTAGCCAGCTACGCCACCAGCATGCTGACCAAGGCACCGGCCAGCAGCGGCGGCCCGGCGGGGAACCGCGAATTCATGCGTCTGGAGCAAACCGCCACCACGAGCGCGACCACCGCGGTGAGCCCGCTGACCATCAGGAGTCCCCGCAGCAGCCCCTCCAAGCCGAACCAGCCCAGGTACAACGCGAGCGCCCCGTACAGGGCGGTGTCCCCACCTCCCGTGTGGTTGGGTGCCCACGCCTGCACCAGCGCGGCCAGCGCGAACACCACCACCGCCGCGCCGCAGGCGAAACCGAGCTGCGACCAACGCTCCTCGAGCGCCGCGGCGCCGAACAAGGCGATCACGCCTCCGCCCGCGAAGGCCGCCACAAGCGGAAACGGCAGTCGCCGACAACGCAGGTCGGTGAGCACGAGTCCGCATCCCAGCGCGCAGGCCCAGCACCACGCGAGCCAGATCGGAGTCACGCCGAACCGGAACCACCCCGCCCAACACAGCACCGCGGTCACCGTCGACACCACGGCGGGCATCACCGCGCGCGCGAGACCCGGGGCCGTAAGCGGCGAGCCGACCGCCCGCTCGGCGATCCTCACCAACGCTGGCCCGGCCATCAGACCTACGGCTCCGACTGCCCACGGCACCATCGAGACCACGAGCACCTCCAGAGTGAGCGCACAGGGGCCAGCGATCGCCAAGAAGAAGATCGGGGAAACCGGCCCCCGGAAGGCCGGTGCCCCCGCATCCGGCGTGCCGGGCCGGAGCTTGCTGGTCCGCATCGGATAGCACCTTGTGAACCGGAGCCACAAGTCCGAGTCGTTCCGCCGCCGATCTTGCGAACCTCGACATTTCTCCACCTCCCGACGCTCTGACCTGCAGATGTGATCAATTACCACATGTCTACGCGGTCTCGTGAGCAACTTCCAGCCGCGCCCCGTTCACCGACGCGCCGGTCAACGGGAAATTCCACCCGTCTGGAGTAACGTCGATCACAGAGCGTGGTCAAGTTTCCGGCAAGTGGAGTAAGCCCGTGCGCGTTCCGTTACGTTGAGGCTCGTCGGCGTTGGGCGGAGCGGGTCTTCCCTGCGCGGCGGTGTCGCGGGGAGCCGTCGGCGTTCTCGAACAGATCCGCATGGCGGCGCAGCCATGCCTGCATGCTCTCCAGCACGGGCAGCAACTCGGCGCCGGCTTCGGTCAGCCCGTACTCGACCGAGCGATCCCAGCCCTCAGACAGCGCAGTTCGGTGCACCAAGCCTTCCTCGGTGAGCACACGCAACGCCTCGGTGATTCGGCTGGGGCTGAGGGTGGCCTTCGTGCCGTTCCAACGATCGCGGAACGGCCACTCAGCCGCCATGCGCGCGAGATCGCGTGGGCGGCGAGGGCCGTCTCGCAGCAACGCGAGCACCGCCAGATCCCAATTGCCGTGGAACAGCTTGCCTATGTTGTACGTGTCGACCGCCAGCGTCCAGTCGTTAGCGCGCATCAGCCCTCCCCTGATCGCCCGCCAACGCCGGATTCCTAGCCGCCAGCGGGGCCGCGATGACCGCGTCGAACACCAAGATCGTCGGTGTTCAGCACCCCCACGCCCGGTCGCATCGCACATTCCCCTTAACGTGCGGAGACAGGTGAACCATCCACGCTACCGGCGTCGGTCACAAACCCGCATCATCATCTTGTGTGTCCAAATCCTACAGACGAGGCCGACATGATGACCGCGCGTTAACGCTCAGTAGTTGATCTGGGCGCGAGTGCGCTACCAGCGCTGAAGTCAGCCTTCGCCATCGCCGGGGGCCGAACTGAGCTCGGGCGGCCACCAGGCTTCATCACGGAGCGTGCCCGCCGGAAGGCGTCGCCGCACCAGCGACGGGTAGAGGTCAGTGCCCGGGATGTCATCCCACCGGATCCACACGGCTTCCCACAGATCGCTGCGGCTGACGACCTCGACATCGTCGGCACCCACCAGCGAGGTGTCGAACACCAGGTTGACGTGGTTCCCCTCGGGCCGCGGTTCGTCCTCGATCGCGGTGTGGAAGGCGAGATCGCCTACCTCGGCACCCAGTACTTCACGCAGACGCGCGCGCAGGCCACCGCAGACGGTCTCCCCGGAATGGATCGCACCGCCAGGCAGCATGTGCCACCGCTGCTCGCGGTGCCGCAGCGTCAGCACGAACTCTTCGCCGAGCAGACGAGCGATCACTGCATGCGCGTAAACCACCGTGGTCAACTCCGCGATCGGCCCGGCAGCGCGTCGACCATCACTCATCTCGCGCACCTCGCTCGTCGTTGCCTTCCCGACTTCGATGTCGTGCTCCGCACGACAACACCCCCTCGACGCGACGACGAAGCCTTCCAGTCCGGATAACCGCGGCTCGCCGTCACCCGTCTGGGGGCACGTCCTACCAGGTCTGTGCATCCGTGTCGAACCCGGCCTTACCCACCACCATGAAGCGGTTACCGGTGACGGCATATCCTGCGCGACTTGGCACCCAGGCCAGGTACTGCGGGTCACATCCGATCAGCAACTCGTCACAGCGAGGTGGTGACGCGGTAGTCACCGGAGCGCATAGCGCACCCGCCAAGGCATTCGCGGTACCGATCATGTCAGGACGATCGCCCGATTGACGGCAACTGCTACGACCTGAGTGAGCCGAAGTAATCACCCTGTGCAACGAGGTTGCTGGTTGATCATCGTCGCGGAGCCAATGGCGACACGACCATGATCACGCAGGCTGATACCTTGAACAGCATGGTCGACGTCACACTCGGTTCCCCTGTCCGGCCTCGTGACCTGCGCAAAGAGTCTGTGGATGACGTGCTGACCCGCGTCGAGGCCGGGCTCCGTGTGACGCTTGATCGCGCGACGGTGGCGCGCAAGCGGCGTTCGGTTGGCGCTCGCAGTGATCGGGGCACGTGGGTGCGGATCGAAGCCCGTCCTCTGGCCAAGATCGTTGCGCATGGGCAGGTGGCGGACGGCATGGAGGCCGCGAGTCTGCTGAGCGACATCGCGAAGCCTGCTTGGTACGCGGCGCTGAGTTGGTACGCACCCGACTCTCAGGCGTTCTGGCGTGCTGATGAGGTCGAGTTCGTCTCCGATGCGGCCCTTCAGCGGCGGATGATGCGCGATGTGTCGTTGTCCGAGACGTGGTGGGCCACGTTCAACGCCTCGCTGGACGCTCTCGCCGGCCAGCGCACGACCCGGATCGCTACCCCGGACACCGAGGTGATCACACAGGCGCTGGTGACGCAGGAGATCGAGCGCGCTTTCCCTGGGCAGGTCGATACGACGCTCACTGAGCCGTGGACGCCCGCGCACGCGGATCTGGGCTGGGCGAACGTGACGTGGCCTGGATGCTGGATCATCGATTGGGAAGATTGGGGGATGGCCCCGCGCGGGCTGGACTCGGCGAATCTGTGGGCCAGTTCGTTGGGGATCCCCGGGCTTGCCGAGCGAGTCTGGCAGGAGCGACGCGCTGATCTGGAGTCGCGGCCGGGCAAGCTCATGGCGCTGTTCTGCTGCGCGAAGATTCTCAGGGACTCGTTGCTTCCTAGCGAAATGCGGGACCTCGTCACCGGTAAGGCAGCCGCTATCGTCGCCGATCTCCAGCGATGACCGGTCAATCATCACGGCGCCTCGTTGATCAGTTCCCGATATCTGACGAGCGCTGCGGAATTGAGACGCATGGCGGTCGCCGCGACGAGTTCGCGTAGGTGCGCCGGGTTGCTAGTTCCAACCGCAATCCGTGCGACGCTCGGCAACTCATAGGCCAGACGGAACGCCGCTTGTGGCGTGGACCAGTCTTGATCGCTTGCCAGAAAAGCGCGTAAATCAACGACACCCCATGCCGGATCAGCCATGCTGCCGGCAAAGGGGCTCATTCCCCAGCGGTGCTGCGTGTTGACGCCCATCGTGCGACACAGACTCTCGCCTACGCTGAGAATCGGTGCTGCCACTGACAATCCTGCCCGCAGCAGGACCACGTGCGGCTGAATGTCGGAGACGCGATGTTCGACGGCGGCCGCGACAGGACGAGGATCCCACGTGGCGATGCCCCACGCGCCGCACAATCCGGACCGGCTCGCCTCGCTCAGCGTCGCGCAAGCGGCGGCCAACCTGTCGTAGGACTCCGTGGGATCGAGCTCTGACAGGGTGACTTCCGGGTTGTGAAGGAACACCACGTCTGGAATGCGGCTCAGATCGTCGGCGGATCGCTCGACCGCCGCCCGCAGGCGGGCGGGGTCAAGCGAATGCACCGGGCGCTCGCCGGTGTCGCTGAGGAAGTACCCGACCTTGGTAGACAGGGTGAAGTCCCCGAGCAGGTCAGCAGCGGTCCGCGCGAGCGCCCGGTGCGTCGTGAAGCCCTGGTAGTTGTACGCGGTATCGATGCCGCGTACACCGAGGCTCAGGGCGTGTTCGAGCAGGTCCCGGTCGGGACCAGACCGGTGCAGGCCGAGGACAACGCCTCGGTCAGCTCGGCACACACGCCCTCCTCCAACAATGGCTCGGCGATCGCCGCCGCGTCCACACCGGTTGCAGCCGTCACATCGGCGATGCCAACCGGATGCCCAGACAGCAGGTACGCCAGCACCGGGCCTGCGTTGCTGCCAAAAGTGAACTTCTTCTCCGCTGCGCGTACTTCGATCGTCTCGCCCTGGCGCTCCACATGAGGTGGAAAGCCGGCCACGCACAGCACGGCCCTTGGCGGGCCAAACACACTGCGCGTGGCCACCTGCCGTGGCGGACGTCGCTCCTGCTCCCGAGCGGCAAGGTAGTCACCGATCGGATAGTCCGCCACGAGCTGTCGGACCTCCGCGACGAGACTGTCTTGCTGTCCCGTCGCCGCGCACGGCCCATTCCATCGGTCAAGGTCATGACGGAACGGCTCGCGCTCGCGGCTGCGATCAGCGACCCACGTCAACCAGTCCACGCCCGTGCGCTTCACGAACCCGAACGTGAGATGGAGGCTGTAGCCCTCACCTCGATCGGCGCGGGTCGCCTGGTGCCAGTAGCCACGCGGAATGTGCATGACATCGCCCGCACGCATGGTCCCCGACCAAACGATGTTCTCGCTCGGCGCGGTGTTGGCCTCGGCGTCCCGGTACATCGGCGCCAGCCGGGAAGCGCCACGCACTTCCCAGGACTTCTCGCCCGCAATCTGGACGATCACGACGTCGTGATCGTCCCAATGCAGTGAGAACCCGGCTGCGTCATTAGTGGTCAGATAGGTGTTGACCTGCACCACCTCCCTCGACCACCACTGCAGGGCGCGGCACACGAGCTCCATCGTCGGATCGAAGGCATCCAGCGCGTCGAGTACAACCGTGCAGCCCGACTGCAACAGCTGCCCCAGCCGATCCATGTTGGCCATCGGCAACGACTGCCCACGTCGCGTCACCTGCTGCGTGAGGTAGGCATCAGGATGCAGCTCCGTGCCGTGCTCAAAGCACCGGAATTGCGGCGGTGCCAAGCTGCGCCGCATGATGACGTCCAGCAAATGCTGGGGCGTCAACAACCGCGAGCACAACCCGACGTCGGCCATGCTGCCCCGGGCAAACTCGACGCCAAGCGCGCTCGGACCGTTCCACCCCAACGCCTTCTCGACCGACCGGACCAATTCGTGATCCATTGTCACCTCTCGGTCAGGACGACTCGGGGATGTTCAGCCCGTCGCCGCCCGCGTCGCCGTGGCCGTCGCCTCCTGCGTCCTGGGCGCCATCCGAGTGCACGGCGTCCATACGCCCACGCACGAGAGACAACTGCTCCACCGCCACAACCAGACCATTGTTGTTCTGTTCCACGGAAATGTTCCCTTCTCTCCGGTTATTTGTGCTGCACGCCAACGATTGTTGGCGTGAAGACTCGGCCACTGGACGCCGGGCCAGCCGCCGCAGCGGTTGCTCCTCGGCGGAGTGGGTCGACATCTCTGCCGCGTCGGATTCAGTCGAACCACCCAGAATCCGGCTTGCTGCGCCGTCCGCGCAGTGGGGGCACTGGGCCCGGTGTCCGCTTCGGTAAGTGTGGACGCGTCGTTGGCGAGGAGATTCCCCGCCGTGGCGCAGGCGATGGCCAGCATTCGCCACATTGCCTCGATTCCGGGGAAGGCTGGCGGAGTATGCAAACCCGGCCGCAGACAGCCAGCGCGTAAGTCTCGTCTGCTGCTCGGAGCCAGTGGACATATCCCTGTGGCAATCGGTGAAGCACGTCGCCGTGTAGTACTCCGGGCCAGACGTGGTCTCTGCCTCCTTTGCCATCACTCACCGCCTGCTGTTCGGCAATCAGCGGCCGGGTGACGGTCGGACGAGATCCGACGCTGACCTATGCGCTCGCGTCGGTGCGCCAGGCTCGCCGTCCGGAGGCAGCTCTAGTACTGCGCTGATGACTTCCCCGACTGCGCCGAAGTGCCGCCACAGGGGCACCGCCGCCGACCCCTCCTCGAAGTAGTCGATGGTTCTCCATCGAGCTGACGTGGCGACCGTCATCGAGGTGACCGAGTACGTGTCGACTACAGCGCCGCGGTGGCCTTCGTAGTACAGACCCGGGTAACTTGGGTTCTGAATCTGCTCGAATCCGGCGGCTGTGGCTTGACGCATCGCGTCGGTGCGCGAACGTTCCTCGTCCGTGACTGCGTCCATGTTCAGTTCCGCCTCGCGTCGTCCGCAGCGGTCCCGGAGGTCAACTGCGGCAACTCCGGGACCGCTGCGATCGAGCCCTGGTGGCGTTGCGGCGGTTTGAAGCGCTGCGGGAAGGCCCAACGCGACCAGGACGCCTCCCCAGGAAGAGGCGATGGCCCCAACGACTACTGAGCGTGGGCCGTCGGGGCCATCGCAGGGAGCTGACCGGCCCGAGGGGGGCGCAGGGGAAAGCGCCGGGTCGGCCAGCAGGTCGTCGAACCCGATCCCGCCAACGCACAGCCGACGCCAGGAGCGCGGCGCAGGCTCGTGAGATCTCGCCAGTCGCACGGTCATCAGGCCCACCTACTCTCCGTATGCCCCGGCATTGCCCGGGTGGTCTTCGTGGTTCGCGCACTTTCTACAGGCGACGATCAGGCTGAAACTGCTCGCAAATAGCCTCTGAGCAGCGAAGATGCGGTGCAGTCCGTGCGGCTTGGGTTCCTGCCGGCGACGTAGCCAAGCCACTGTGCTAGTGGCCGCGCCACCAGGCGGGTCCTAAGATCGAGCGGAGTGTGGGACTTCAGCGCGGCGCACGAGGACGGCGGGCCTCCTGGCGGAGCGGATGTCGTGGCGTGCGCGTCGCAGTGTTCCGCCACCGCGAGGCTTTTTCGTGCTCATGCCACTACTTTCGCCCGCTCGCCAGCGTCCAGTCCAAGGCCAAGTAGTCCTATCCGTGTCATAACATGACGGCCGGGCATAAGCCCAGGTCACGACCCCGCGCAGAGGCGTCGGTACCTGAACGAATTTCTAGCGAAGGGACTCCCGCCCCGTGCATGATGACCACTCCTGGCTCTCGCCGAGGAGCACGACGGAGGTCGAACTGAACACGGGCTTGCTCGCCGAAGTCTTGAAGGACTACCGGAACGAACACGGGGTCAGCCAGGCGGACCTTGCCCAGATCCTGAACATGGACCAGTCCTACGTCTCCAAGATCGAGAGTGGCCGACGCCAAGTCCGGGACCTGGACACGTTTCTCCGAGTCATCAATCAGCTTGGCATCGCGCCCGCGCGACTCGGTCTCTCCAAGGAACTGCTTCACCCAGTCTCGCCGCCCTCGACGTCGACGCTCGTCAACGAAGTAGACCCGGTGGCAGTCAGCCAAGAGCAATGGTGCCGTATCCGCCGCGAGCTCAACAGCCGGCGGCGGGAGCTGGCCGAGGCCGCAGCAACCCTGTACCAACCAGAAGCCCGGATCGGCAAGGCGCCGTTCATCGCCAAGCGGGAATGGATGCCGCCAGCGCCGGTACGGCTTGAGAACATCCAACTCGGATGGTCGGACGGCCGAGTCCCGATCATCGTGACGGGCACCGAGCCGGAAGCAGACCAGGCATTGCCGCTGCGCGCTCCAGGTCGCCGGTTCGAGCGCTACACATCGGCCATTCGGTATCTCGACCCGCCATCACTCTTTGAGAACCGCGTGAGCTACCGGCTCCTCGACGTCGATCTAAGCCCCGGACACGAGCGGATGACGTTCGGGCTTGCCACCTATTTCGACAAGCTAGACCTGTCCGAAGCCATTGCTCACGAACTTGCGTCAGCGCAGGCACCGGATCGGACGACGCCCCGCGCAGATTGGTCGGAGCTTCCGTTACGTAGCCTGATCGGTGATCCCTTCGACTTGCACCGGCGACCCGTTATGCCCGCAATCGAAACGCTTACGCTCCGGCGGCAGCGAAACACGGGCAAGGCTACATTTCTATTGCACTGGCGCGATCCTGCGAAGGTTGCCACCGCGGCCGGAATTTACGGTCTCATACCGGCAGGGGAATTCCAGCCCTCGTCGGTAGCATCGTGGGACACGAAAAACGACTTCGACCTGTGGCGCAGCATGGTCCGCGAGTTCTCCGAGGAACTGCTCGGTGAGCCCGAGCGAGACGGAAGCTCGGGTGAGCCGCTTGACTACGACAACTGGTCCCTGTATCGAGATTTGCAAGCAGCCCGGGAAAATGGCCGGGTAGCCGTCTACTGTCTAGGAATCGGACTTGACACCCTCACGTTGACCGCAACGGTCCTCACTGTGGTCGTCATGGACGATGACATCTTCGATGAGCTGTTTGGCGATTCCGTGCGGGTCAATGCAGAGGGCGTTCTTATCACGGCAGCTGAGTCGACCTCGGTATCCGAGGGTGTCCCATTCACAGAAGAGAACGTGACAAGACTCCTTACGCGAGAGCCAATGGCATCGCCTGGCGCCTGCATCCTCGATCGTTCCTGGCGCTTCCGCGCCCAGGTCCTAGGTCGCTAGTCGCACGTCACAGGCGCAGTGTCGTCGCCGCAGCGCTGCCGTGGTGGCCCGCCCGGGGAGTCCGCGTGTCGGCGGCGTCGCTCAAGCTGGTTGAGGAAGTCGATCAGGTCGCCGGTGACGCGTTCGCCCTTCTGGACGACTGCGGCGAGTTCGGGGCGTGTGACGGGCAGCAGCTCGGCGGCCCGAATGAACGGTCTCTCGTTCGCGCGCTGGCCGGTCAGCTTGCGGCGGCGAGGTTGCCGGTGAAGTCGAACTCGCCGTCGGCGGCTCCGGCGACGAACGCGGACCACTCTCCTTCATCGAAGCGCAGTTCGACATCGGTGATGAGGGACCTGACGAGGGTGTCGGTGCCGATCATGGTGATGGTGGCGACGCCGTTTGTGCTGGCGAGACCATCGCGAGCTTCGCGCACGAATGCCGCCCAGGCGGGGAAGGGGAAGGGGATCGTGCCAGCAGCGGGGCACTTGCTGTGCCGGATGACCACGCCCTCGGCGGCTGGGGCGACCTCGACGCAGTTTTCGCCGTTGCTGCTGCGGCTGGAGGTCCGCCACGCGAGGCGGTCGGCGGTGGTCATCTCAGTCCTCCGAACTCGTTGTCAAGATCTCGATGCGCGCGGCGATCGCATCGGCCGACTCGGACGCCGACAACGCGGCGGCGCACAACCGGTCCGCCGACAAAGTATACGCGCCGACTTGATCTTGATCCTGAACGTAGATGGCGCCGGTGGGGTACTCGATGTAGCCGATGCTCTGAGCCTCATCGAAGTCCAGCAGGAGGAAATCCCCATCGAGCCCGTCATGGACGGCGACGCTGACAGGCATGACGTGAAGCTCCACGTTGTCGCGTTGCATCAGGGCGAGCAGATGTTCCAGTTGTGCTCGCATGACCTGCGGGCTACCGACAATGCGATCGAGGACGTACTCCTCGATGACGGCGCGGAACCGCAGGGGTTTGGTGTCATCGGCGAGTCGCTGGTGGGCCAAGCGAGCGCGGACGACTTGCGGGGCGTCCATCGGCGCGACGCGGAGGTTGCCTACCAACAGACCTGCCGCGTAGTCAGCTGTCTGAAGTTGACCGGGCAGCAGCAGAGACTCATAGGCGAACTCGGCGGCGGCAAGCCCTTCCAGGCCGACGAAGGTCTTGAACCAGTTGGGTAGCACGTCACCAAAGGGCGCCCACCAGGTGCCCTGATCAGCCCGTCCAGCCAGGGACGACATGCGGTCGACATGCTCCACATCCGCGCCATAGGCGCGCAACAGCTCGGTGACCTCGTCGGGCTTCTGCTGCGTCTTGCCGGTCTCCAGATAGTTGATCTTCGCCTGGCTGCAGCTGAGCACCTTGGCGGCCTCGGTCTGTTTCAGGCTGGCCCGCTCGCGCGCGGTGCGTAGGTCGTGGCCGATCAGGAAGCGCAGCGCGGACGGGTCTGAGCGGTGGTCGGCCACTGATGTCCTCCTGTATGTCAGCCAGGTTGCACACAGTGTGGCACCAGGTCGTGCAGATGACGGCAGGTCCACCCAGTTAGCGTATGGGCTGTTGTATATATACAAGGTAGGTTACAGTGGTGCCGACAATGAACGGTACCCCGCCGGGAGGACGCCATAACGCGGCCAGCAACCGCGGTGTGCCTTCCCGGCACCCAAGAGCCCCGGCGGGGTCGGGCCAGTCCCCGACCTGGTCCGACCCCGCCGGTACCAGCCAGCGACCCCGGCCCACAGGCCGGGCCGAGCAGCGGGGAGGGATCATGTGGTGGACGCGACGCAAGCCCGGTCAGTGGGTGGCAGCGTGCCGGGACTTCGCCGGCCGACGACGGGAAATCCTCGTCATGCCTACCGACGACCAGCGGGTGGCGCTGGTCTTCCCACCTGGCGAGGTCGCAGTCCTGGACCCGTTGCAGGCCGGTCGCCTACGGGGCGCGCTGCGTGACGCGGTGCTCGCGCTGGACCATCCCGAGACACGAGACCAGCGCCAGGACGCGATTCCGACCGTGCAGGCCAGCGCATGAGCTCCGCCGCACAAGCCCTCCTGGTGGTCGCCGCAGCCACGGTGTTCATCATCCGGCTGGTCGCCGCGCTTTACCACGCGCACGTCGACGGTCAGATCGCCGCCCGCCGGGAGCGCCAACCGTGAACGCGATGCCCGCACGTATTGCCCAGGACTTGGGTCGACGCCTGCGCGACGCAGGATTCCAGCCGCTGCCCGACGTGGCCGACGACGGCGAACTGATCGGCACCCGCCTGTGGCGGGGNNCCCCCGCCTGTGGCGGGTGCGCGCCGGATACGTGGAATGCCTCGCACTTCGCCCCAACGGACTCGCTCACGCCGTCCGCGCCGAGGCCGCCTTCGACTACCAACGACCTGCCGAGCACGGCCGCGTAGTCGAGCGCCGATCCGGGCATGCCGTCAACGCCCTGGACTGGCTGCTGAGCAGCGCCGACCCACCCGCAAACGACCTGCCCCGCCGTCACGCGCCGCCCAGTCCGTCGAACAATCCGGACGGTCCCCGATGACCCCGCCCGTGCCCGGCGTCGAATGGCTGATGTCGGCCTACGACGCCACCTGGCACGCCTTCCCCACCGCGCAGGTCAGCGACCAGACGCGAGCCTTCTACCAGGCATTATGCGATCACTCGATCCCCGTTCGCCACGTCGAGCGTGCCGCGCCGCGCGTCCTCTGCGCCGCCTGCCTGGTGCTCTACGGCGCGCAAATCCCCGACGACCAGCGATGGCAGATGGGCGGCTAACCGATGGCTGGCCCTGGACCCGGAAGAAGCCGTTACGGATGGAGGCAACGCATGACTACAGCACTGACGCGCCCCGATTGGCCGCGCGAACCTGACGACCGTGACCAGCGGGAACAACACGGTGACCCGCTGGATGCGGTAGTGCCCGATCCCTCCAGCTTGACACCGCTGTGCGACGAGCCGGAGTTCGCGGAGATCCTGGAGGAATTGGTCGCCGACGAGGCACCCAGGATCTTCGCCGTGGTGCAGGAATACGGCGAGCGCGTCGACGGCAGGATCGCCGCCTGGGGCATGGCCTTCGCCGATCACGCCGAGGTCGTCTCGGTGACACGCGGGCTGCGGATGAGCCTGCAAGCCCCGGAGAACGCGCTGCGGATGTTCAAGTTCGGCAGCCACGTCCGGGCTCGCCTGGTGTGGCTCAACCCGGACGCGGCCACGCCCGCCGACGATGACGAGGCGGCCTGAACGAGCGCAAGGTGTCAGCGGATGGCGTGCTGTGGCTGCCGGGGCTGTTCCGGCCGCTCTACCACGTCATCCCTGACACCCTGCGCTACCACCGACTTCGGCGGCATGATCGTGCTGTGGGCGGCGTGCGGCGTGCCCGCGATAACCTGGACCGGCAGCGCCCTGCCGTACTCACCATGTCGGGACTGTGAGCGCGCCGCCGGTCCAACTTTGCCGCCAACGCCGCCCCAATAGTGACTGGAAGTCGGGCTGCTGCCCACGCTTCCCGTCACAAGGTCAATCGGGTCGATCAGGCAGCTTTGGCCACACCAGCTCAGCGAGTCTGGCCGCCCTTGGACGGCGGCTTTCGCACGCTCAGGTGGAGTTCCTTGAGTCGATTCTCATCAACCTCGGTGGGTGCACCCATGAGCAGGTCCTGAGCGTTTTGGTTAAGCGGGAACGCGATCGTTTCACGGATATTGGGTTCGTCCGCGAGCAACATGACGATGCGGTCGACACCGGGAGCAACGCCGGCGTGAGGCGGAGCTCCGTAGTGAAAGGCGCGCACCATGCCGCCGAACTCCTGGTCGACCCGTTCCTTGGGGTAGCCCGCAATTCGGAATGCCTCGTACATGACCTCGGGGCTGTGGTTACGGACCGCACCCGAAGAGAGCTCAGTGCCGTTGCAGACGATGTCGTACTGCCACGCGAGGATGTCCAAAGGGTCCTGGGTCTTCAGGGCTTCGAGGCCGCCTTGCGGCATCGAGAACGGGTTATGGCTGAACTCAATCGCGCCGTCGTCATTCTTCTCGTACATCGGAAAATCGACGATCCAGCAGAACCGGAACGCGCTGTCCTCGAAGAGGTCGGCGCGTTTGGCCGCTTCGACGCGGACCTCGCTCATGACCTTGGCGACATCGGTTTCGTCTCCGGCACCGAAGAACACAGCGGTCCCGGGTTCGCCCTTGACTTCGGCAATGAGTTGCTGGGCGACGTTCTCGGTGAGGAACTTGGCGATCGGACCTGTGAGCTGTCCACTGTCGTCAATCCGCACCCAGGCCAGGCCTTGAGCGCCGCGCTCGACAGCGAAGGCGCCCATTTGGTCGAAGAACGACCGCGGCTTGCTGCCGCAGCCGGGTACAGGCAGCGCCCGGACGTGTTTGCCCGCGAAGGCGCGGAACTCGCTGTCGTGGAACAGATGTGTGACGTCGACGAGTTCGAGCTTGGCGCGAAGGTCAGGTTTGTCGGTGCCATAGCGGGCCAGTGAGTCCCGGTACGCGATACGCGGGAACGGTGAGGTGGTCTCCCGATCGGGTGCGAACTCGGTGAAGAGTTCCACGAAGACCTGCTCGATGACCTGGAAGACGTCTTCCTGTTCGGCGAAGCTCATCTCGACGTCAAGCTGGTAGAACTCGCCGGGCGAGCGATCGGCGCGGCTGTCCTCGTCACGGAAACACGGCGCGATCTGGAAGTAACGATCGAAGCCCGAGACCATCAGCAGCTGCTTGAACTGCTGGGGAGCCTGTGGCAACGCATAGAACTTGCCCGCGTGAGTACGGGACGGCACAAGGAAATCGCGGGCACCCTCGGGGCTCGTCGCCGACAGGATAGGGGTCTGTAGATCAAGGAACCCCCGCGCGGTCATCTTCTGCCGAATGCTGGCAATGACAGCTGAACGCAGCAAAATGTTGCGATGCATCCGCTGGCGACGAAGGTCCAGGAAGCGATAGGTGAGCCGGGTCTCCTCGTTCACCTTCTCTTCGGGGAAGACGCTGAACGGCAACGGATCGCAGGTGCCGAGCACCTCGATCTCGCTGACCTGGACCTCGATGTCACCCGTCGGCAGCTCCGGATTGACGTTCTCGGCCAGGCGACGCAGGACACGCCCATCGGCCCGAAGAACGGTCTCCTTCGGCAGGTTGCTCAGCGGCTCGTATGCCGGCGAGTCCGAGCGAACGACAAGCTGCACGACGCCGGAGTTGTCGCGTAGGTCGACGAAGATGACACCACCAAGATCTCGCCGGTTGTGCAGCCACCCCGACAGCCGCACATCACTGTCGACGTCCGTGGCACGCAGCTCGCCGCATGTGTGAGACCGGTATCGATGCATCATCCATCCAGGTTGTCGGTTTATGGTCGCCATCGACGATGGCCGCCCTCCTGACCAGGGGCTCTAGCAGCGTACCGCGACCGTCTGGATCGACTCCTTGGCCATCGCGTGGCACACGCGCCGCTGGTCCCGGTCATGGCGACGGGGCGACCGACGTCGACGGAACCACTGGGCACCGTGACGCACTCAACCCCACACTGCCAGTGTCCTGGATCACATGTTCGCCGAGAAGCTAACCCCCTGCTCCCAGCAATGGACACTCTGGGTATACGCCTCGGTCACCCGTCTGCACCTATAGCGCCTTGCGCGTCCCTCGATAGGTTGGATAGTTGCAGACAGTGCCCTGATTACGCCCAGGAGGTATCTCGTGACTTCGTCCGTACCGCAGCTCGACGAGGACGCCAAGCAGCGCGTCGAAGCGGTCCTGTCCCGGGCAGCCGAGGACATCGAGTTCCGCGAGTTGCTGCTCGCCGATCCGGAGGCCGCGCTCAAGGACTCTGACCTGACCGACGACGAAAGGACGGCGCTGAGCACGATGCGTCGCGTGGCGCTCGAGGAGTGGGGCGTCGACGTGCGGCGGTTCCGGGCGTTCCTGATGGACAACGGCAACAAGTTTTGGACGGGCGAGGACGTCGAACCGGCCGTCTGACTCGGCCTGGCGACCGGGGAGCGTGGGCATCCACGCTGCCCGGTCGTTTGTGTCGGGACCATCGAACAAGGGACAGCCGTAGGTGCGTAAAACATCGATCTATTTGCTCGGCAGTGGCATCAAGGGGGCGTTGCACTTCACCGTGGAGACGGTGCAAGCTTTGCGCGCGTGTCGGCGTGTCTTTGTGCTCCACTCTGATCAAGGCGTGATCGAGTCGGTTCGTGAGCACTGCGCCGAGGTCGAAGATCTGGCTCCGCTGTACAACGGCCAGACAGTCCGCGACGACGTCTACCACGAGATCTCACATCGCCTGGTCGAGTCGGCCCTCGACTCGGCGCCCGTCGCGTTCCTGGTCCACGGACACCCGTTGTTCCTGGTCAGTGCGACCGAGTACACCCTCGAACTGGCAGAACACCATGACCTGCGCGTATCCGTGCTGCCCGCAGTGAGTTCGTTCGACACCCTCCTATGTGACCTGCGCATCGACTACGGCTACGGGGTGCAGATTTTCGACACGACCACGCTGCTGAAGGCTGGCTGGACACCGAATCCCCAGGTCCCGCTGTTGCTGTTCCAGCTCGCCTCAACGCTGAACCGGGCCGTCATCAGTGGTGATCCCGATCAGGGAGCACTACGCCCGCTGATCGA
Source organism: Amycolatopsis orientalis DSM 43388 (assembly GCF_000411975.1). Lineage (GTDB taxonomy): Bacteria > Actinomycetota > Actinomycetes > Mycobacteriales > Pseudonocardiaceae > Amycolatopsis > Amycolatopsis orientalis_D. Next base: position 88,726 of record NZ_ASXG01000124.1, on the reverse strand, counting down.
CCTGCTCGCCCCTCTATACGGGGCCGACCATCGGGTCCAGGTTGTGTGGTCGTCGGCGCACATCCTCGAAGCCAGCTCGATCACCGAACTACCCATTCGTGAGCTCGCGACGACCGACTTGGAGCTGTGGAGGAGGCCGACGCTGTATGTACCAGCCAAGGACTGACGACCTCCGCCTACCCCAACAGGAGGATCTCGACGGAATGCGGGCCCAGCTCCGCACGGCCGGCCACAAGGTGCTCCCGACGTTCGCTCACCCGGCCATGCTGGAGGCACTCCGGCACGAGGCCGCTCGGCTATCCACCGAGTTGGACGGACAACCCGAGGGCACAGTGATCTCGCGCGACGCGGACGGACAAGTGCTGAGCATGCACTACCTCGACCGCCACAGCGACCTGCTGTTCGACCTGACCCGCCTGCCAGAGTTGCAGAACCTGGCAGAGGAACTACTCGAATCGCGATGTGTGCCCTTCCTGACCGAGTATTTCGCTAAACCTGCCACGACTTCCGAAGCCACGCCATCACACCAGGACCAGATTTTCTACCGGGACCATTTCGGTGACGAACTAGCGATTACGTTCTGGATCGCGCTCACCGATGTCACCGAGGAGGACGGAGTCCTGCAGTACGCCAACCCGCAACCCGCGGCGGGCGAGCTGCTCAAGCATCGGATTTCCGACGTACAAAACTTCGGCGCGGAACTGGTTGACGATTCCGCCTTCGAGTTCCAGGCGGCGCCGGTACCCGCGGGCGGCGCCGTGGTACATCATTCCTACGCAGTGCATCGCTCAGGCCCCATGACGGGAAGAAGTTCGCGCGCGGCGTTCGCGCTGAACTTCCGACGCTCGCCATACCGCCAGCAGATCCGCCCCCTGGCACGCTGAATGACGTCGCAGGGTGCTCGGAGGTTGCAAGCCGTCGTGTTCGCCGGCCCATCGTTGCCGCAGCGCTTTCGACCGGACTCGGACGTTCTGATGTGGCGTCCGCCAGCCCGCCGCGGCGATCTCCATGAGCTGAATCTGGAGCCAACTATCAAGGTCGTACTCGTCGACGGCTATCTGATCCAGCAACACCCTCCGTCGCCCACCGAGGTGTTCGAGCTGATCGCCCGAGGCCACGAGGTGTGGGGATGCTCCAGCCTCGGTGCCTTGCGCGCGGCAGAGCTACGTAACCACGGGATGCGCGGCTTCGGCTGGGTATACGACCGCGTGGTTGACCGCACCATCACCTACGACGACGAGCTGGTGGCAACGCTGGACCCTCGCACCAACGAGGCCACGGGCCTGTTCTTGGCCAATATCCGCTTCGGGCTCGACCAGCTCATCGCAGCCGGGCGTGCGAACCAGTCGCAGGCCCAACTCCTCATCAACGATCTACGGACGGTGCACTTTGAGCAGCGGACGAGGCACCTGTGCGGCAGCCTGGCGACATCAGCAGGATTGAACGCGTCGGCTGTCGACCACCTGCTGGCCACTGACGTCAAGCGCCAGGACGCCACGGCGCTCGTGCGGCACCTCACAACATCGGCGCTGGCGCAATGATGGACAGCCGTCCATCCAAAAAGCAGTGGGAAGCCTGGGAACAGCAGCTCATTTCCCGCCTCGACGAGTTCGGTATCAGCCGCCTCGCCGACACCACCGGCATGGATACCCCGGGCGTGCCGACCGCCAGCGCGACCAAACCGGCCACCACCGATGTGATCTGGGTCTACAGCGGCAAGGGGCGCAGTCAATCGCAGGCGCGAGTAACCGCGATCATGGAATGTCTCGAACGCAGCGGGGCACTGTGGCCCGCAGAAGCGCGATGGGTCACGGAAACGCCGACGGTCTTGCGACGGTCGCACGAGGTATGGGGTCCTGACCGGTTCACCTACCGTCGGCGCGACAGCGTAGGAGCCGATGATCCGCAGGTGTGGGTCGAGGCCACCAAACTCACCGGCGACCGTGGACGTGTGATGGTTCCCGCCGATGTGTGCTTCAACGGGCGCAGGCCCACCGGCCTTGCGGCGAGTCCGTTCCTGCTGTCGACTTCCAACGGACTGGCGGCGGCGTTCCGCCTGGAAGACGCGCTGGCGCACGGCCTGGCCGAGGTCATCGAGCGGGACGTCATTTCCTGCGCCGAAGTCCGCGCCTCCCATCTCGGGTTCCGCTTCCTCTCCGCGATCGCGGAGCGCTTCGGCCTCGCCAGTTCCACCCTCGGGCGCTATGAGGACAACGTCGACCTTGCCATCACTGTCGAACGCGACAGCCTCCCCGACACCGCGCTGGAGATCGTGCGCCGCTACGAGGAGGCTGGCCTCGACCTTGTCCTCAAGATGCTGCCGAACGACTTCGATCTGCCCGCGTGCGGTGTCGCCGCTGTTCAGGAAGCCGACTTCACCCGTCATCTTGGCTGCGCCGGATATGCCGTCCGGTCGAGTAACACAGCCGCTGCCGAGGCAGCCCTGCTGGAGCTCGCACAGACGCGCGCCACCGATCTGCAGGGCGCGCGGGAAGACCGGCACGAGCCGGAGAAGCAGCGCCTGGACCACGTTCCCGAACGCCACTGGCTGGCGACGCCAGGCACTCAGCCAATCGCCTACCAGGAGCGCAACGTCGAGCCCGGACTCGACAACCTGGTGAACCGTTGCGCGGGCGCGGGACTCTCCGACGTCGCCTACGTGGAGTTCCCTGGCTGGCCCGGGATCTCGGTAGTGCGGGTGGTCGTGCCCGACTCCGAGACGTGGCACGTCACAGGCGGGTGGTCCAGCTTCGGCCCGCGGCTGCGAGCAGCGATGAGTGGGTCCTGACATGTACTGGGCGTTCGACAACATCAAGTCGAAGGATGCCGGTGCCTATCCACCTGAGCCTTTGGAGCTGTCCTACGGGCATCGCCCTGCTGACTCTGACCGCCTGCGGGGGACGGAACTGCAGCGGGCGTACACCGTCTCGGGCCGGGAGGTCCGGCCGGCCGACTGCGGACCGGTGCGTGTGCTCTCTCGATTCGGCCAGGTCGTGCGCGCACCAGGCCGGATCACCATCCAACGCGAGGAGCCAGGGCTGAAGTGGCGAGACTTCCAGCCCGAAAGCAGTGCTTACGGCCGCGTCCGGGTTGGCGGCGACCCCTGGCACGGCACAGAATCCGGCTTCGTGGCGAGCTGGATCGCCGGTTCCGAGTACGTCAAGATCAGCACAGGGATCCTGATCTACTTCCCCAAGGGCCACCTTCTTTATCAAGGCCCCGTCCCCAACCGACAGCTTGTAGACGACCCGGCGATCGCGTCGAATGAGCTCGATGTGATGGCCGGCATGGAGTACCTCGTTCCCGGACGAAGCCGCGAGCTCGATGGCCGCACGTACGGGATCGCCGCTTTGAACATCATCGCCCGTGCACCGCGAGACGACGCCGTCGTCGAAGTCCGCAAGGGGCAGGTGATCGGCTGGTTCCACCTGGTCGCACCGCCTGCAAGCCAGCACATAGACCAACTTCCGAGTAAGCACGGCAACCGATCATGACGCCCAATCCAACGCCTTGCCACGGCGGGCGCTTGCCACATCTTCGCGCGGAACTTGCAGCGGCCAGGTACGATGAAGCCGCAATTCGAGATCGCCTTGCGGTGCCAGCAGCCTCCCCGCTGCCCCCGGTCGGCCATGCGCTCAGCCTTGCCCGACTTGCCCTGGGCGAACAAGACACCCAGAGCGAACTGATTCGTTTACTGCTCCTGGGACAGCCGATTCGTCCAGGCGGCACGCCGCGACCGTCGACGGAACTTGTCGACATGCTGACCAGCGCCCGCCTAGTCGAGCATTCTGGTGGCATTCTGCATCCACTCGTGCGACTGACACCGTTTCACGATCTGCTGCTCGCAGTGGATCACCACAACGAAGACTCGGCCGAGGTCAAGCCGGACGCCGTCGAGAACCCGCACCTCCCCACCGAGGTCCTCGCACGGCTGATCCCACGCGAGTCCGTAGATCGAAGCCTCGACATCGGTACTGGCTCGGGCGTGCACGCGTTGCAACTCGCCAGCCACTCGAACACGGTCCTCGGCGTCGATGTCTCGCCCCGTGCGGTCGCCTTCGCACAGTTCAACGCGGCCCTCAACGGGATTACGACCGCCCGGTTCGACATGGCGGACGTAGTGAGCGGTCTCGACCGCGAGCAACCCTTCAACCTGATCGTGAGCAACCCGCCGTACCTCGTTTCGCCCGAGACATCAGTCGTCTACCGGGACGGCCCATCCGAATCGACGCATGTCGGCACGCGCGTACTGAGCGAAGCTCCCGCCCTTCTCACGCACGACGGGCTACTCGTGTGCCTCACGAGTTGGAGCGTCTCGGACCCAAGCGACCCGGCGCGCGAAATCAGGGGCGTTGCCGACCGGGCCGGGTGCAACGCTGTGGTGTTCGTGTACGCGATTCGATCGGGGCCAGACGATGCGCTCCGGTGGAACGCCCACCGCGGCGAGCCACACCAGATTCAGCAAGCCGCCCAACGATGGATGGACTTCTACCAGCAGCAGGAAATCGGCGAGCTTGCCTACGGTGTGGTCGTTTTCACGCCCTCTCGCGGACAACGCCCCTGGTTCCGAACGGAACGTGTCACGCTGCGAGGCCAGGAGTTCGACCGGGGCCAGCTTCGCGACATCGTGTCTGCGCTCGATCGCGTCCATCGCAGACACGTTCCCGGAGACCTCAGACCTCACGCCGACCACGAGATCGAATCCATCAGCAAGATCGGAAAGGACGGGACGCGTACCGTTCGCGAGCAGGTTCTGCGTTCCACACGTGGGATGCGGTTCGCCGTGGACTGCGGACCACAGCTGCTCAAGGCGATCACGAGCGGAACCGACCGATCCACTTCAGACCCGGCGACCGAGGTCATCGCAACCATGCGCCGGCGACTCTACGAACTCGGCCTTGTCATCGGCGGCGCAGATGGCTGACAGGAGCGAAGCTCACCACGCGGATGAATCGGACGCCGACCTGGAGCGCGCCCTCGGCACCCGTGACGCCCTGCTCGCCTTGTGGAACCCGAGCGGCCGACCTGTCTCGGTTTCCTGGGATGACAGCAGCATCGTGACGGCGGACGACCGAACTCGCTTACGGCTTACCCAGACTCATTCGGTTGTGCATGCTCTGCTGCGCGGCGAGTACTCCGGTGCAATGCGACGGCTTGCGGGCATGAGCAGCCTGATGACAGTCTTCACCGCGCTGCGTTCGGTGACCCTGGCGAGTGAGTTGCTGTGGAACGTTCCGTTGCTGACGTGGCAAACGGTGCTCGCTGATGCCCAAACACAAGCGGTGGTCATGATCGCCGACGAAGCGGACGAAGCGCAGACAGGGGCGGATGGTCTTGCTGGAGCGATTCGCCGAAACCTGGCAGGCGACCGACGCCAACGGATTCTGGACTGTGTTGTAGAGACCGCGACCATGCAGTCACAGCGTGCCCGACTCGGTCTCGGCGGCTTTGGGGCCGCAGTTTTGGTCGCCGCGCTGAAGTCCACATCCGGCGGCACGCTGAGCGAACTGGCGGAGGAGCACGCCGCCCTCATTGTGGCGTTAGCTCAAGGGCAAGCCGTGACGCACCGCGACGGAAGACTTGTCGTCGATGGTTGACAACGTCGGCGGACTCTCGTCGCGAAACCCGGCATCACTCCTCCCGCGTAACTGGGTACGGGAGGTCGTGAGGCCGCACAGTGGCGCCCAGGTCAGGCAAGCCGTAGCGCTGTACCCACGGTTCGTACAGGCGCGGCGCCTCCGGCCAGATGTCCTTAAGAGCAAACCCGATCGCCGCCCCGAGTGCCAACTGGTGGTGATCACTGAACCGACCACCTCTCTCGCCAACGACGGCGCGCGCGAAGGTATACGCCCCGACTCGCCGTGCCGCATCGACCACATCAACCGCGCGCATCCGCAAAGCAGCCAGCTCCGGACCGGGCGAAGGGAGTTGTTCATGCAAGTCCAGCGACTGAAATTGGCTGAGAAGCGCGAGAACCTCGCGCCCGCACGGCCCCAGGAGCCACCAGTTAGGTACTTCTCGGGCAACCCGGAAGCGGTCGACTCCTGCGAGGCCAAGATCGGGAACGACGACTGGTATGGAACGTGCCAGCAAAACAGGTTCCGCGTCGATCTCGAACAGTCGCGTCCGCAAGCCGACCGCGCCGCCCTCGGCTGCCGCCATCGCGGGACTATCCCAAACCCGCAGCAACCACTCGGCCGGTATCCACTCGTCAGACAGTGGAACGTCTCCGGTCCCGGACAGCCACTGCTGAACAAGGTTGGCGTGTTGCGCGACGTCGAACGCCGCGGTCCACTCCATGACCTCAAGCCCGCTGGCCGCGCTGACGCAGTCGAAGCTCATGTCACGTCGATGAACTGGGCGATGCCAGCCGAGTCGGTCGGCAACCAGGTAGAAGGGTCCCATGACTGGTGACGATAGATGACAGCAGACTCCTCCCCGTGCCCGACCAAGCCGCAGTGACAGGAGCGTGACCGTGGTGATCCTTCACGAAGTCGCCGAGTTTCTCGGCGAAAGGCGGAGGTCTGACGTACTCCAATTGCTCAGTTCGCCCAGCCTGGAGTGGGAACGTTCGGACCGGCTCGGCCGTACCACGTTCGGCCGCATGTGGCAGTTGGCAAACTCGGCGATGCACAAGCGACCCGAGATGATACAACTTTCGACACTGATGGCCAGCGTCGTCTATGACGAAATGCGCCGATACATGCCCGCCCTACTTCCCGATTCGGCAAATCTGATTCCGCAGGTTTTTCCTGTACGAATGGAAGGAAACGCTGAAGAACCACCAGCTCAGTGGGCACACAAGGACGAAGCGCGAGGGCGGCACCCCCTCGCAACTTCGCTCTATTACGCCGAGGTTGAGAATGTGACTGGTGGCGCACTCGCGTTACACGATTCATCAGGAGAGGTGTGCACTCGGGTTCATCCCGTAGCAGATCAGCTGGTTGCAATAGCTGGCGATCAGGTTCACTCGGTCGAACCTCTTACCACTGGAAAAAGGATCACAGTGGTGACGAATTTCTATCACACGTGACCGGGTGCACACTGATAGAAGGGTCGAAATTCCACAGTCACGCAGCATCGGCCCCGAATAGGGGTAAACAACGGGCGACCCCGTCGATTGTGACGGGAATGGTGCGGTGGTGCTCCCACGCCGCTCGGGTAAGGCGGAGCCGACGCTCAGTGCGCCCGACCCCACGGACGGTGTGACGTTTTATGCCGTCGGACTGGTAGCCGAGCTTGCGGGAGATGCTTTGGGAGGCAAGGTTGTGCTCGAGCGCGCCGGAGACGGCCTCCTCCGCGCCCAGCTCGGTGAAGGCCAAGTGGAGTGCGGCGGCCCGCATCTCGGTGCCGATTCCCTGCCCCTGCTGGGACTTCCCGAGCCATGAGCCGGTGCGCACTTCACGAATGATGGCCAGGTCGCGCGCACCGATGGTCTGCTGCCCGACTACGACGCCTGCGTGGAAAGCGGTTAGGTTGAGCGACCAGTTCTGCGGGGTCCAGTTGCCCAGCTGTAGCCAGTGGTGCTGGATAACGCCCCGGGCGATCTCGGCGGACGGTTGGCCTGTCCACGGGAGTAACTACTCAGGTCTTGTTGGGTCGCATGTAGCGCTGTCGGGCGATCTGGGATGATCTTGGGGTGTCGGGTTCCGAGGGTGGGCGGCTGGAGTGTTTGCTTGCGCGCCTTGAGGAGCTGGAGTTCCGTGTTGTCGCGCTGGAACGTGAAAATGTCGAACTGAAGGTCGAGAACGCTGGGCTGAAGGTGGAGAACGCGAAGCTGCGTGCGGAGAACGCCGACCTCAAGCGGCGGTTGGCCCAGAACTCCCGCAACTCTTCGAAGCCACCGTCCTCCGACGGTCCGGAACAGACCCCGCCGCCGCGTTCGTTGCGTCGCAAGACTGGCCGTAAGCCTGGGAAGCAACCTGGTACGGCGGGGTTTTCGCTGAAGCTGGTTGATGATCCGAACAAGGTCATCGACCATGTGCCCAGCTGTTGCCGGGGCTGCGGTACAGGTCTGGACGGTGCCGCGTCGGCGGGTGTCGTGCGTCGCCAGGTCACCGATGTCGCTCCGGCGGTCGCCACGGTGACCGAACACAGGTTGCATCAGCGGCGGTGCGGCTGCGGGAAGATCACTACCGCGCCCGCGCCCGCGGGAGTCGCTGACGCGCCCACGTCCTATGGCCCGAACCTGCGCGCGTGGGTGGTGTATGCGCTGGTGTTCCAGCACATCCCGGTCACCCGCGTCGTTGAACTCGTCACTGACCTCTCCGGTGCCCGACCGTCGGTGGGCTGGGTGTGCCAGGTGCTTCGCGAGACCGCCGCCGCGCTGGTCGGGGTGGAGAAGCTGATCCGGGCCTTGCTGACCGCGGCACACATCCTGCATGTCGATGAGACCGGCGCGAAGGTCACCGGCGCTCGCTGGTGGCTGCACGTCGCGGCGACCGAGAAGCTGACCACCTACCACCTCGACCGGTCCCGAGGCAGGTCCGCGATCACCGAACTGGGTGTCCTGGCCGATTTCGTGGGCATCGTGGTGCATGACTGCTGGGCCTCCTACAACGCCTACACCGACTGCGACCACGCACTCTGCGGGGCGCACATCGCCCGCGAACTCATCGCCGCGGACGAGACACACCCCGGCCAGCACTGGCCGACCCAAGCGCTCGACGCGTTGTTCGCGCTCAACACCGCCGCCCACGACGCCCGCGACCAGGGCAGATCCGCTATCGCGCCGGAGATCGCCGACCCGCTCCTGAAGTCGTGGCGCCACGCGATCCTGGTCGGCCTGGCACAGCACCCGCCTCGAGATGGCTGGAAACAATCGAAGACCCGAAACCTCCTCGAGCGCCTGCAAGCCCGGGAGGCCGACGTGCTGCGCTTCGCTCACGACCTCACCGTTCCCTTCACGAATAATCAGGCCGAACGTGATCTGCGGCCGACCAAGACTCAGATGAAAATCTCCGGGACCTTCCGATCCGAGGCCAGCGCCGCAGCGTGGGCACGCATCCGCGGCTACGTCTCCACCGCACGCAAACACGGCCTCAACGCCTTCGAAGCCATCTACGCGGCCGTCGCCGGAAACCCTTGGACGCCAACACCTTCACCAGCTACCTGAATAGTTACCCACGGGACAAGAAAGGGCATGACATCCGGGTCATGGATACCACCGGCTGCCAGATCAGCCAGGGCACCAAGTTCTTCGGGCGAAGGCAAGCGAAGTTCGAGCCGCGGCGTCGTCAGCCGCAGTTCGATCAGCGGAAAGTGGTCGGCGAGCATGCCTCATCCTGACCGCCGTGCGGCGGCAGGTCACATCGTTTTCCGCAGCTGGTCGCGCCGTCGTCATCGCCGAAGGGTTCCGCTACTCCGCGGTGTCGGCTTCCTCGGGTTGTTCGGCTCGCTGGGGATGATCAAGGTCGGGGCGTTCGGCGAGGTGCAGCGGTGTGGGGTTTTGTGTGCGGTCGCCCCAGGAGGCCGCTTGCTGGCACAGGCGCGCGGTGAGAGCGGGCGTGGCGCTCGACTGGCCACGTTCCGTTCCGGTGCTGGTCGGGGCGATCTCGATGGCGGTGATGTCGTGCCCACTGCAACGTCCACGGGATCGGCGGCGGCCCCGCGGGGCCGCATCAGCCTAACCGACCACGGCCACCACCTGGCCGAACAGCTGCACGCCGACTACACCCAGACGCCGATCACCGCCGCCTACACCACCCCGCCACGGCGAGCCCGGGAAACCGCCGACATCATCGCCAACCGCTTCCGCCTGCCGATCACCGCCGAGCATGACCTGCGCGAACCCACTGCGGAGACGCCGACGGCGAACCCTGACCAACGTCGTGACCGCGTTCGGCCGCATCCCCGCCCGACATCCCGACCACCCATCCCGCCCGGCGCCGAAACCTGGACCGCCTACCTCCAGCGGACCATCATTCGGCCCTGCGCGGCATCCTCGCCCGCCATAGCGGCGGCATCGTGCTGATCATCGGCCACAGCGAAACCGTCGCCGCAGGCAGCGCACCTCTTCCTCAACCTCGCCGCCAGCATCCTGGCCAGCCCCGTGTTCGCCGTGCACTACGCCTGCATCTCTCGCTGGGAACAACGACCTCTCGCCTGGACTGAGCCGGCCACCGGATGGCGCTGGCCCCTGCTCGCCCACAACGACACCACTCACCTCAGCCGGTAGCGACCAAGACTCGGAGCAGTCCGCGCACAAAGGCGGAGCAATGCTCACCACTTGTCGGGCTGCTTGGTGACCAGGTGCAATGGCCGTTCCATCAGGGCTTGGGAAAAACCTGCTCGAGACTGCAACAAACGGCGACTTCGACCGATCTATGTAGGTGGGAGCAACCTCGACTCGGCAAGTTCAGCGCTGACGGTGCCGCTGTCGGCAGAGTCGAGTACTCTGGACTGCACAACTTCACACGCAGTGCTTCACCGAACGGACGCGTGCCACCGTATGGGGCTCGCCACCAGAACAATGGAGCAGTCATGATCAGCCAATCTGTCCAGGCAGCCGTCATCGCGCTGCAACAGCGCGCCCTCGCCGCTCGCGACCTGTACGAACTCGACCGCATCGAACGTGCTCTCGACGAGCTATTGCGGACCCCAGACGGACAGGCTACTTCGACACCACCAGCGGCCCGCATACGATCCGCACTCGGGCACGCCTACGAGGCGATCGAGCGGCGCCGAGAAATTGCGCCGTCAACCGTGCTAGACGATCACACGGACCTCGGCTTCGAAGACCAGAACTACCGCTTCGCCGAGGTTCACCTCTGGCTCCAGACCGAACCAGCTCTAACGGCCAGCGACCGGACGATGCTCCGCGACCTGGCCGACGGCGAGGACGCGGCGAGCCTTGCCGATCGTCACGGATTGCCAGTAGCCCGCGTACGCGAACGCATCAGCCGTGCTCGTCGCCACGGCCGCCAGATCTGGCACGAGACAGCGTTGGCCGCATGACGCCGCGGCTCCTTCGCCTGCGCCCCTGGCTCATCCGCGCGCTCATTCCCGCGAACCACATCGGCACGTACATGCTGTACAGCGACCAAGGCGAGTTGTTCTACATCGGCCGTAGCGACACCGACGTCCAGCGCCGATTGATTCGCCACGCAGCTGACCGACGAGGCGAGTACTTCACCTACGACATCCACCATACGGTGACCAGCGCCTTCGACGTCGAATGTGCACTCTTTCACATCCATGCCGAGGCACTGTCCAACCGGCTCCATCCGGACAAACCCGACTTCCACCCTATTACCTGCGCGTTCTGTCCATATCCTTCGACCGCGATCCCATATCGCAAAAACGCCCCCTACGGCGTCTCACGCCGTCCGCACAAGTCGCAATGGAGCTCACAGTGACCAGTCAGCCGCTTTTCCTCTCCACTCAAGATCAACGTGCTGATCTTGTCCAAGTCGACCGGGCATTGGAGTCCATGCGCGACGCTGGCTTTGATCTCACTGCCGCCGTCGGCGAGCCCTTGGACAACTCTATCGAAGCCGACGCCACACTGATGCGTGTACTGCCCGTGTTCGGTCCCCGGAAAAAGACTATCGACAGCATCATCGTCGCCGACAACGGCACTGGCATCGATCCGAAGATCATGCACCAGGTTCTGTCCATGGGCTACAGCAACCGCTACAACCAGCGAGCCGGTCTCGGTCGCTTTGGTGTCGGCCTGAAGCTGGCTGGGCTCAGCCTCGGCGAGCGTATCGACGTTTACAGCAAGCAGGCCAACAGCTCAAGCGTCTACCACAGCTACATCGACCTCGAGGAAATCCGCGAAGGCCGGCAGCAATACATCACCACTGTGCCGGTTGACGGCTGGCCAGCAGCGGCAGCCAAACTCACGGCGGGCAAAGACGGCCGTCCCTTCTCCTCGGGGACGGTCGTGGTTTTTGGCAAGATCGACCGGCTGTCGAGCGGCGGAAAGTTCGCTACGTCGCTCGAGCAGAAGCTTGCCGATCTCAGGAAGTTCATCGCGCGGGCATACCGCACCTTTATCGACACCGGACGCTCCTTCGAACTCGACGGCAAGGAAGTCACGCTGCACGACCCACTGTTCCGGATGGACAATCCCCGGATCATCTCGCGGTATAAACCAGCCGATCCACGCGGCCAGCTCATCGAAGAAGATGACATTGCCATCGACGGGCACAAGGTGCACGTCGCGGTCGCACTGGTGCCGCGGGAGTTCCGGCCATACCGCACGGCTGGAGGCGAGGTCGACCACAAGGGCCAGGACATCCGAGAGTTCCAGATCAACGCCGACAACGCGGCGCGGATCAGCATCCTCCGCAACGGGCGCGAGATCTACTACGACGTGGTACCGCAGCTCGTCGAAGGCGGCAGATCGGACAAGGTGATCCGATACATCGCGATCGAGGTCCGATTCCCAGCTGAACTGGACGAATACTTCCAGGTTCGTCACGTCAAACGCGGCGCGGAACCGGTTAGTAAGCTGCGCGAGGAGCTGCGCACATGGTTGAAGCGGCCCGTCCGGCAAGCACGTTCGCTAGTACGGCAACAGTGGGACGAGCATGAAGCCCAGAATCGAGCCGAGAACGGCGAGCACAGCGGCAGCATGAGCACCGCTGAACGCGTCGACCCTGATCTCCCGAAGGGGCTCGCCGGGCGCACAGCGACCGCTGAAGAGGAGGAGCAGATCGTCCAAGAGGCAGCCGACGATCAAGGCCTCGATCCGCAGGTCGATACCGCCAAGATCGAGAAGATCCGCGAGCAGGTAAGGACCAAGCCGATCACGCTGCTCGACGGTCGCTGGCCTGGCAAGGAGTTTCTCGACATTCGACACCTCAACGGCAAGTCCGTCGTGAAGCTCAACCAACGGCATGCCTTCTTCAGGGAGGTCTACGCGCCCATTAAGAAGGTAGCCGACGAAGGCGTCGGGAACATGGCTCCGGAGGAGATAGTAGATCTTGCCAGGCGCGCCGAGTCAGCGATCGACCTCCTCTTCATGGCCTACGCCCGAGCTGAAGGCATGTACGAGAACCCCGATCAGTTCGACGACCTGCGGACGTATTGGGGCATGTTCAGCGAAGCCCTGCTGAAGGAGCAGTTCAAGGATCAGTAGTCGGGCCAGCCGGTGGGGCCACACAGACGAGTACAGCCCCACCGGCGCCGACCGCACACGGTAACATTTGATGCCCGGCGCGTGATTCCTACGGGGTAGTCCGCTCGCACGAGGTAACGTCGCTCGCCCTACGTGAGCGACTGGACACGAAGTGCGAGCGGGAGTACGACGCGATGTACTAGAACACAAGGAAGGCACGAAGTATGTTCGGCTCCGGCACCAAGCTGACCTTTCGGGACTACGTCCAGGGAACTTGGGGCAGCTTCGATACACCTGCCGGCCGCGTCGACTACGTCATGACCAAGGCCAAACTCGGCGGTGACGGCGACGCTCCCGAGCGGCAGCTCACTAAGAGTCTGGCGCCGGTCCGGGAGATCATGGATGCTGGTGACCTCGACTTCAACCAGCTGCTGCAGCGCGACCTTGACGACCACCGAGTCGCGGTCAACCTCATCCCCTACCTGCTCAAATCTCAATCCACCGGCCCAGCATTCTTTCCGCCGATCGTTGCGGTGCTCCTGCCGTTCCGCAACAAGAGGCCAACTAAGTTTCCCACGCTGGGAGAGCCTGTCACCAAGGATCATGACGACGCAACATGGCAGGAACAACGCGCCGGCAACGCGTTCCAGGTCCATCGGCTCCTGGACCCCGATGGTGAGCCGCACGGCGCAAACGTGGGAAAACTCTGGTGGAACCGGTCAGAATCGAGTTTGGTCGTACTTGACGGTCAGCATCGCGCGATGGCCCTTCTTGCCATCGAACGCACTCTCTCCAACTCGTGGCAGGATACATCGGGAGTTAAATTCCGGTCCTTCTACGAACATCAAGTCAGGCAGCTAATCGATGCCCACGACACAACAGAAGTCGACTTGGAAAAGGTCGAGGTACCGGTCACGGTCTGCTGGTTTCCACAACAGACCGGCGAGGAATCGCGGCCACACGAAGCGGCACGGAAACTCTTCGTCGACGTCAACAAGGAAGCCCGCCCACCAAGCGAATCCAGGATCATCCTACTGTCCGACGCCGAGCTCGGTAACGTGCTGACGCGGAGCATGCTCAGCGCACTTCGGGGCCGCAGCGAAGATATGCGCCTTCCACTCTATGCGGTCGAATACGACAATCCGGATGTCAATAGCAGTCGACCGGCTCGCTGGTCTGTCGTCACTAATGTGCATTTGCTGAAGATGGCCGTCAACCGCTGCATCTTCGGTCCTCCCAAGTACCTCACCAACTTGGCTCAACCGATTATTGGACGTGAGAGCTCAGAAGAGCGCGACCAGTTCATGCGCACTCAACTCGACCTCCAAACACTCCTACCAGGTCGACTTGACGACGGAGGCTACACCTTTGAGCGCGAGTCCATCGGAAATCTCAACTTCCCTATCGGCAAGGCCGATGCAATTAGCGAGCGCTTTATGGAAACCTGGGGTACCGCAATACTCACGTTGCTTTCAAAGACCAAGCCATACGCAGCACATGCGGCGAGCCTTGCAAAGCTGAAAGAAGATTGGCACACTGCGGACACATTTGCCTCCCTTGCGCATGATGCATTATTCGGAGGAGTCGGCGTGTTCTGGACACTACGTGCTAGTCATGAACACTATCTTGAAACCAGGAATTCAGCCGATCACAGAGTTCCAAAATCAGACGTAATCCGAGCCTGGGAGACACTGAAGGCAAAAGAGGACGACTTTGATCGATATCGCGCACTGGAGTATCTCGAATCAATCCGGCCCGAGAGAATAAAGAACTGCAAGGCCGCTTATGGGGTCTACAACACCCATGCATGCCAACTGGGGCTGCTCATGACACTTGGCTCCCTATGGGAGCTACACAAAGGAATGGTCCCCAGCGCACGAATCAATGAGCTACCTAGGCTTGCCGACGCCCTGGCGACGGCGTGGAATACTTTCTTTGCGATCGACCACGGGAAGGGTCGCGATCGGAAACTTGCCTTTAGCCGGGCGGTTACAAACCCAATCAATCAAATTGGGACCATGGACACTCCTCAAGCTGTCTACTTCCGATACTTCTGGATGCAGGCCCTCGCGATTCCCGACGCGTGGAAACACGTCGCCGAGTGGCTACCTGAGCACGTCAGGTTCGAGGTAAAGCTTGGGCAAGCTCGTCACATGTACCTGGATTTGTGCACTAAACAGCAGCTCAAGGCGTTGTCAACTAGCCAGCCCGGCGTTTCCGATAGCAGACTACGGAAGCAGGCAGAAAAGATCGCCGCAACCAGTCTCATGAGGGCACTTCGCGACTGGTTCTTCGTTTCCGAAGAAGAGTTCAACGTCTGGTCGACCAATGTCAAGGTCGGCGATCAACAGGGAGCACTCGATCTAGCTCCGGCAGCCCCGGAGGCCGCTGCGGACCAGGAATGAAGCCTGAAAGATCGCCGACTAATATTGTTTCCACGTGAACAGCGCCGCAGGCTTGGCTTTTCCTGTGCGCACCCACGTCGTCGACGTCCAGGACCACCGACGCTCGCCGGACCCACCGCTGCTGCATCGAACCAACCAGGTCGACACTGAGGGCAGCGCGAGGGTCAGGTATGAATCATGCCCGAAATGTCAGATAGGTCGGGTAGGCCACCGTCGGCTCGTCGCGGTGCAGCTTGATGATGTTCGCACCGGGAACGTCGCCCACGAGCGTGCGTGCACATCCCTCGAGGACCCTGAGCACTGCGGGCGCGTGACGGAGAGCATCAACGTGGATGTACAGGGCGATGGCGGTGAGGAGACAGCGCGGCACGTTGACGTTCGACAGGGTACATGCCTGCTTGGTAAGTCCGATTCGTCGTTACACGCGAAGCCGCCTGCACGATTTTGTCGGTGGCATGGGGGATCAATTCAGGGTGGCGGGAGGTGACGAGTGACTGAGGACTTCAACCAAGGACGGCCCACGGCGCCCGTGAGCTGGGTGGATGCCTTTCCCTGGCTACCGGGTCTGGTTCACGAAGGGCCAGGCGAAGCGGCAGGAGCTTGGGTTCGGGACCCAATCGACACCGCCGGCTCGAAGCTGCGCGAGTCGCGCGTGGGCACGATCGCAACCGTGGTGACGTCGCGGCTGTCGCACCTTTCGTTCGGAGAGACTTTGCCCACGCTGCCACCAACCACGATGTTGTCGAGCCTCGCGATCTCTAACCGTGGCCGGAACATGTTCAGCCGCGAGGGCTACCAGATCACTGGTGAGCTCGAGGAGCTCACGCCTCTTGACCTACTCAACTGGCGGGGTATGGGCGCCGGGACGCTCGACGTCATCATCCAAGCGCTGGTCGACAGCGCCGCAGAGGCGGCCACGCACGGCTACGACCGTGACCCGGCGGAGGTAGCGGCTGCGCTGCGGCAGAGTACAAGGGAGTGGCCTGCCGGTCAGCTCCTGCCCGAGCCACAGTACGTCCGCGACCTCAAGGCATTGGCGGACTGGGCTGCGTTCATCGGCTGCGCCGGAACCCCTCTCTTGGCCGGACCGCTGCCCAGCTGGGCGCCGCAGTCAGTGAAGGAGGCGCTTGGTCGCTTGCTCGCACTCACCGCAGACGAAGTTGAGGATCCGCGCGCCGCGCGGGCAGATCTCGCCACCAAGCTCGACGAGGCTTTGAGTGATTTCGACGAGCGGCAGCTGAACATCCTGTCGCGCCGGATGTTCGCAGACGCCCCGGTCACGCTAGACCAGCTTGGCAATGAGCTCGGTGTCACCCGTGAACGCATCCGGCAGATCGAGTCGAAGGTGCGCGGCCACCTCCTGAACTTAATCGCGCCCGGCGGCCCACTTGCAGACGTCGCCGCAGCGGTGCGGAAGGCGATCGGCCAAGTGACCACGCTTGCCGAATTGCTGGAGCTCGTGCCGTCGTTGCGACAGAAGGTCGAGGCCGTCGGCCAGCCGGCGTGGCACGTCCTCGACCGGATCGACGACGGGTACGAGATCGAAAATGGGTGGTGCTTGGCGCCGTCGCTGACCGCGGCTCGGGCCAACACGAACGCCCAACTCCAGGAGCAGGCAGACCAGTACGGGGTCGTGCGATTGGACTCGATCAACGTCGTCGAAACCAGCTACCCGGAGCGGCTCAGCGAGGTTACGGCCGCTTGGCTGGCCAACTGCGGCCACATCGTGAACGGTGACTACGTCTTCACACGGACGTCGTCCGTCGGCGACTACGCCGCGGCGATCCTGTCGGTCGTGGGGACGCCGCTGGCGTCACAAGAGATCATTGATCGCTTTGCCTTCGAGCGCAGCGCGGGCTCGCTCCGGAATGCGATGAGTATCGACGAACGCTTTGAACGAGTCGATCGCGACCTGTGGGCGCTCAGCGAGTGGGGCATGGACGCCTACGCGGGTATACGGTCGAAGATCCGGGAGCAGGTTGCCCAGGCTGGCGGCCGGGCCAAGCTGAATGACCTGGTCGAGTTCATCACCGCCCGTTACAGCGTCAGTGCAAGCAGCGTGGTGGCCTATGCTAGCGCCCCACCCTTCGAAACCCGGGACGGTATCGTGCAACTGGCGAGCGCCGAACGAGGCGTTCGGAAGACGCCGGAGCGGACGCGTCGATTGTTCCGGCGCCCGGGCGCATGGGCGTACCGGGTGCGGATCTCGGCAGACCACCTGCGCGGTAGCGGATCGGTCGCGCCGATTGCCATCGCTACCATCCTCGACCTGCAGTTCGGTGCAACCCGCCAACTCGAAACGCCCCTCGGTCCGCAGGCGATCGCCTGGACGGGAACCCAACCGCAGTTCGGCACGATCCGCCGGTTCCTGATGGACGGCGACATCCACGCCGACACGGAAGCCTTCCTCGTTATCGGGGACAATGGCACCTTCACCCTCGAGCCGGCGCGCGACCTGACCGACGACCCACTACAGGACGCCCTGACGCACGTCGGCGCTCCGCCGACGACAGATGAGGCCGAAGCCTGCGCTGCACTGGCTAGTGCCGTCGGCTTGTCGGAGACTGTGCCGGTCACGAGCATCATCGCGGCCTACCGTGAACGCGGCGACAGCGACATCGCAGACTTGCTCACCACCATCCGCGCCGAATTGGAAGCCGGCCACTCACCTGGGCAGGTCGCGCACCGTGCCGACGTCGAAGACATCCTGGACCTGTTGTGACTGCAACGCCCCGCGGCCTCCGCTCGCTGCAACTGAGTGACCGTTACCGAAGCGACAAGGAGGATGTCGTGGCGACGTTCTACGTCCCGGCCTTCTCGGTCGCTAGGACGTACAGCCGTGCCGTCGGGTATTTCACTTCGACGAGCCTTGCCCTGTTCGCCCGCGGCATCGACGAGTTCGCGAAGCGCAGCGGGACCATGCGCCTGGTCGCGTCACCTCACCTGAACGAGGATGACATCCTCGACATCGAGCGTGGTTACAACGTGCGCGAGGTCGTCGAGCGGGCGACGCTGCGCGAGTTGGAGTTCGAGCAGCGCGAAACCGTGCTCGATGGCCTTGGGCTGCTTGGCCGCCTGATCGCTGAGGACCGCCTGGACATCAAGCTGGCCTTCGTCGAGCAAGAGGGCCGCGTCGGTATCTACCACGAGAAGATCGGCATCTTTCGCGATGACCTCGGCGATCTTGTGGGGTTCACCGGCAGCAGCAACGAGACCTACGGCGGTTTAATGGCCAACTTCGAGTCGGTCGAGGTCTACTGCGGGTGGGTGGCCGGGGACAGCGCTCGGGCGCTCCGGCTGGAAGCTGACTTCCAGGCTTTGTGGGCGAACCAAACGCCCAACCTGAGCGTCGAGCCATTCCCCGACGTCGCTCGTGAACGCTTGATCAAGCTCGGAAATGACCGTCCCCGGCAGCCGCTCCCCGGACGCGACGACGCGCTGACCCCGCCGCCGGTGGTGTCGAACCAGCCGACGCAGCTCGTGCTGCCCGGCTGGCTGGAGGTCCGCGACTATCAGCGTCAGGCAGTCGAGGCGTGGCTGAAGCAGCAAGGGCGCGGCATCCTGAAGATGGCGACGGGCACCGGTAAGACCAAGACCGCCATGATCGCAGCGACCAAGCTCGCTGGCGTCTTGCGCCAACGCGAGCAGCCATTGATCTTGCTCATCCTGGCGCCGCTGACGCACCTGGTCGACCAGTGGATCACCGAGGTCGAGGACTTCGGTGTCCGCCCAATTGCGGTCTACGAATCAAGCCAGAAGTGGCAGCCGATTGTCGAGGACCAACTGGCGGCGGCCCGCATGGGCCAACGCGCGGTGGTGGCGATGGTCGCCACCAACAGCTCGTTCGCCGGTGAGAAGTTTCAGTCGGTGCTGTCGCGGGTTAACCAGCCGATGCTCGTGATCGCCGACGAGGCGCACAACCTCGGCTCATCGACGTATCGGTCGTCATTGCCGCCAAACGCGACTTACCGCTTGGCACTGTCGGCGACGCCGGAACGGTGGTTCGACGATGAGGGCACGGACGCGCTGATCGACTACTTCGGCCCGACGGCGTACGAGCTCGGCCTCGCCAAGGCGATCGCGATGGGCGCCCTCTGCCGCTACCGGTATGTGCCCCGCCTCGTCGAACTCAACGACGCCGAGACGAACCTCTACGTCGATCTGTCGGCGCAAATCGCCACTCGAATCGCATCAGGTGACAGCCTCAAGGACGTCGATCCGGACTCACCACTGGGGTTCCTGCTGCGCCAGCGGGCCGGTGTGCTTGGGCACGCTGAAGGCAAGCTCACGGCGCTGCAGGTCGACCTTGACACCCGTCGCAACGAGTGGTTCCAACTGATCTACTGCGCGGAAGGTCGGCGGCCGAGCGAGCCTGGCGAGCCCGCCGGCCCGAAGCAGGTCGACGAGGTCATGAACCTGGTCGGCAACCGGATGCATCTGTCCGCCCACTCCTACATTTCGGGGACCTTGCGTCCCGAGCGCAAGGTGCTCCTGCGGCGCTTCGGTGCTGGCAACGACCTTCGGGCACTTGTTGCTATGCGCTGCCTCGACGAAGGAGTCGACATTCCGGATGCCCGGGTGGGCTACCTGCTCGCTAGCAGCAGCAATCCTCGGCAGTTCATCCAACGGCGTGGTCGGCTGCTGCGGCGAGCCGACGGCAAGGACCGCGCCGAGATTTTGGACTATCTCGCGGTGCCCCCGGCTGGGACGCCGATCAACTTCAATGTCGAGCGCGCCCTGCTCATTCGGGAGCTACAGCGTGCTAACGAGTTTGGCAAGCTGTCCGAGAACTACGAAACCACGCTGCAGGTGCTGCGCCCGCTGAAGGAGCGCTATCAGCTCATGGATATGTAGGAGCGTCTGATGACCAGGACATGGGTGCTGGAGGGAACTGCGTGAGCGAACGGCGTACCGAGAAGCAAGTACTCGAAGAACTGAGTGACGAACAACGCGCGCTGCTCAAGCGCGTGTTGGAGATTGAGCGGGCCAAGCTCCACGTCACCGCGTACGACGCGACCGACGATCTGCTCGTTGCGGTGAAGGAGATCATCCCGTGAAGCTGCAGTCGATCACGCTCACGAACTTCCGCCAGTTCAAGGGTGTCCAGACCTTCGACTTGACCTCGGATGCGATCAAGCCGGTCACCCTCGTCTTCGGTGCTAACGGAGCCGGCAAGACCACCTTGCTGAACGCGTTCACCTGGGGCCTGTACGGCAACATGTCGGCGGACGTCGAGCAGCAGGACCGCATGATCACGGACAGCGTCTGGCGTGCGCTGCCGATGGGCGATTCAGTCGAGGTGGCCGTCGAGGTACGCTTCGATCACGAGGGTCAGGACTATCGTCTACTGCGCAGCGCCGCCCTCCGAAAGGAGTCGGATAACCAGGGCCGACTGTCGCCGCAGCTGCAGCTATGGACGACGCAACCCGACGGCTCGTCCGAGGTGAGCCACGCACCGCAGGAGACCGTCCTCAGCATCCTGCCGGTCGGCGTGAGCCGATTCTTCTTCTTCAATGGTGAGCGCATCGAGAACCTCGTCAAGAAGGGCGCCTACGCGGAGGTCCAGAAGGACATCAAGGTGCTCCTCGACCTGGAGCAGGTCGAGCGGGCCATTGCCCATCTCCCCAAGGTGAACCGAAAGCTGACAGACGAGCTCAAGAAGCACGGCGGCGACACGGCGAGCGCCATTCAGGAGGCCATCGACACGCTGACCGATCAGCAGACTAGGGCCAAGGACGAGCTCAAGGTCATCGAGGGTGACCTGGCAACGCTGACCGAGGAAAAGGACGCCACGGTGGACCTGCTCCGGCAGCACGCCGAGGCGGCTCCCATCCAGGCAGAGCGTGACGCCGTCTCCAAGGAGCTCGACGAGGCGCGGACGGCCCGCGACGCAGCGCTGTCTGAGCGGGCGCTCCTCGTCGCCACAAAGGGGTTCCAAGCATTAACAGACGCTCTCGGTGACAAGACCAAGGCGATGGCAGAGAGCCTCTATCAGAGAGGTACGTTGCCTGCGCCGCTCAAGCGCGAGTTCGTCGATCAGTTGCTCGACAACGGTGCCTGCATCTGCGGCACTCCATTGGCCGAGCACACCGAGCCGTGGGATCACGTCAAGGAGTGGCGTCAGCGTGCCGGCCTCCAGGCCGTTGAGACAGCATGGCAGCAGCTGAGCGGCCAGATCGTGCCTTTGGCGGGCGCGCGCGATGGGTTACGCGACTCGCTCGCGACTCTGATGGCTCGCATTCAGAACGAGCGAGACCGAGTGGCTCGACTAGAAGCCCGGAAGTCCGAGCTGGACGGCAAGCTCAAGGACAGCCGCCTGGAGGGCGTCCAGGAGCTGGAGACGAAGCGCATGGACCTGGAGGGCCGGATTGCAATCAAGAACCAGCGCAAGGGCTCTATCGAGGCCGATCTCGCGAACCTGGCGAAGGAGATTGAACAGAAGACGAGGGAGCGCTCACGGGCGCAGGTCACCGACGAACTCGCCGCCAAGGCCCGATCGCGTTCCGACCTCGTGCAGTACGTGAAGAGGGCCCTGGAGGAGATCCTCGCGATTCGCGAAGGGGACATGCGCCTGCGACTCGATGCCGAACTCAAGTCGGTGTTCAGGAGCATCACGCATCAGGCGCACGTGCCAACGCTGAGTGAAGGCTTCGAACTCACGCTGTACAAAGACGTCAACGGCGTACAGTTGCCAGTCCCGAAGTCGACCGGCGAGAACCAGATTCTCAGCCTGAGCTTCGTCGCCGCCGTGTCGAAGCTCGCCCGGGAAATTCGCAAGGAGCGCCGAGCCGAAGGCGCCGCGGCGGAGGACGCTGGCACCTTCCCGATCGTGATGGACGCAGCATTCGGATCACTCGATCAGGACTATCAGGAGGCGGTCTCCCGGGCACTCGCCAGGTTGGCACCGCAACTCGTCGTGCTGGTCAGCAAGAGCCAAGGGCTCGGCAAGGTCGTCACTGAGCTGCTTCCGTACGTTAGCCACCTCGGGGTCATCGAAACCCACACGACTGCCACCGGCACCGTCGCCGATGACATCGAACTGGAAGGCATGTCCTACCCCTACATCCGGTCGTCCGAGTCCGACCACTCGGAGATGAAGGTGATCAAGTGACGTCCGCACAAAGCGAAGTCCGGGCCCGCCGCCCGCAACAGCACGAGGCACTCATGCACGAGTTGCAGGTCGAGGCCAAGTTCCCGACCTTCCGCGACATCCTGCTGTTTGCCGCCGCTGTCGGCTTCCGGCAAGACCGTCGTGTGCCGTTCACCGATTCGTCGGGCGACCCGATCCGCTATGAGGTGCTGACCGCTCCCGGGTTCAGCGACACGTTGATCAACATGATCGCGGCCAACGTCGTCACCGACGATCCGGAGATCATGGACGGCACACGCGTCGAAGAGCGGATCAACATCTTCGAGGAGTACGCCAACGGCGGGCTAGAGTACCTGCAGGAGCAGGTGAATGTGCGCCACCAGCCGGCCGCGCTCGTCGTGATCGACCTCGTCACCGAGGCGTTAAGCGACAGCGGCGGAGCCAAGCAGGTGTCGGTCGACGAACTGTTGAGCGGCGTCACCTGGACCTAGCCGGGCAGGCCGCGGTGTCCGTGGCCACCGGTCTGCCTCACACATTTGCGATCGCCTTGGGACGTTCGTACAGGCCGGTCGCGACTTCGGACCGGGTCAACTGTCCTAGCAGTCGCGCTCCGACTCATCGGCGCCAAATGGACCCGTGCGGCGGAGGACCGCGTGCGATCTCGGGAGCTGAGAACGCTACAGATACAATGTGACGCTAGTTCAGCGACCGGAGATCGTCGGGTAACGCGGCTTACCTAAGCCCTTGGCGGAGCCGAGCAAGTTCGCGCTGCCAGCCACCGAGAGTGGCAATCCGTTCTGGGTGGTCGTACAGGCCGGCTTCGGTCTCAGTGGCCGAGATCGCGGAGAGCTGCTCTCGGCGGGGGTCGTCGGGGCCGAGGAATTCCTCGGTCCGATGCAGCAGCGGTGGGTCCGGCGAGCGTCGGTGGTCCTGGACGTCGACGACGCGGGTGCGCAGGTCGACACTGAGGGCGGTCGCGAGGGTCGGGTGTGGATCTTGCCCGAAGGTCGGATAGGTCAGGTAGGCCACCTTCGGCTCGTTGCGGTGCAGCTTGATGATGTTCGCGCCGGGGACGTTGCCCACGAGCGTGCGTGCACATCCCTCGAGGACCCTGAGCACCGCGGGCGCGTGACGGAGAGCATCAACGTGGATGTACAGGGCACTGGGGGATCGCTTGCCGACAGGGCTGGCGTCCACGGCGAACCCGACCATGTCGGCGTTGCCGGATGCCATGAGCAGGCGGTCGGCGCGGCGACAGGCGTTGCGATAGTTCTGCGTGAACTCCCGGACGTCGTGCTGCACGGTGCGGGGAAGGTGACCATATCGTGGTCGTCCGTCGAAGCGGGCGAGCGCGAGGTGCACGAGCAAGTTGGCGGTAGCGCGGGCGCGGAGGCGGACCCAGTGTTCGGGGTCGGTGCTGGTCGAGATGATCGCGAAGGCGCGGGCGAGGCTGCCGAACCGTCGGGTGATGGTGGGTGCGGCGTCCATTTCGGTCGACCTAGGCAGTCGCCCGTATGCGGTGAGGAACTCGACCAATGGCATGAGGGTGTCGCGGTGCTGGTCGTAGAGCTGTTCGCAGATCCAGGGCTCGGGTACTGCGGTTCGGCGGTGGATGCGGGCCGCGAGTAGTTCTTGTGCGCGTGTGGGATTGCGGAAAACGTAGATGATGCCAGGGGCAGCGTTGAGTGTTGGCGCGTTGAGGGCGTCTTGAACCAAGGTTCGGAGTTCATGCTGGTCGAAGAACTTCTGAAACGTTCCAGTGCTCGTGAGGACACCGTCCCCGGAGGGCCGACCGCGAAGTCCGCGAGCATCCCATGTCATTCGTGCGGACACGATGAGTGCATCCCGGGCAAGTTCCCATGCCGCGTGTAGGGTACGGACGCGCTCGTCAGGGTGCTCGATGACGTTGAGGACGTAGCCGAGGTTGACAACCTGCGCCGGTTGACGTGCCTCGTGAGGTCGGTGCGCAGGATCCCAGCCAGCGCTGGTGATGCCGAGCTGGTTGAGGTGTGCAAGGTCGGTTCCGTGTCCGCAGCCGTAGTCGAACACTGTGCTCTCTGTGGTCACGATCTTATCGGCGACCGCGCAGGTGAGTGGGCGCGAGAGCTTGGTGCGGATGAGCGCCGTTCGGTGGCGAGGTACTGCCGCTGTCACGTCACGTTGGCAGGGACGTCGATGGCTTCGTTGACGAGGTCGGTGATGGTGCGCAGGCTCCGGTCGCCGACGAGGTAGCCGATCCCGCGGTGGAGGTGGACGCGGAACTGTTGAGCGAGTGTTTCGTCGTCCAGGGGCAATCCGTCGGAGTGGCAGCGCTGACGCAGCAAGGCCCAGTAGAGGTCGCCGTGGAGTCCGGCGAAGGTGCGCCAGTCCATTTGAACGTTGCTATCGGCTGGATGTTTCGCTTTCGGCGGTGGTGTTGGCTCGGATAGTGACCGACAGAAAGCCCATCGGCAGAGGGTGTTCCAGTGCGGGATGCCGGTGCGTCGTTTGAGCGTGACAAGTTGGTCGCGTGCTTTTTGACTAAGCCGAATGTTGTCTATTGGCATGAGGATTCCCGGAGGTTGTCGTTTTACCAGAGATAGCCGGTGGTGGCGCGTGTACTGCCGCTGCTGGCGTCGTGTTCGAGTTGGTAGGTGTGGCCGACGTGCTTACGGAGCCGCTTCCACGCTGCTTCGTCGATCTCCTGGTCGGTAGACAGGAGGATCACCTGGTGGCTTGCCTGGGGGAAGTACCGTTCAAGCAGGTGGTTGCGGTGAATGCCGTCAAGCCGGCCGAGCGGCGTGTCGATCACAACGGGAAGCGGACGGCCGGATGCCTGTCCAAGGCCCCACAACATCGACACGGCAAGCAGCTGTCGTTCCCCCGCAGAGAGCTGCTGCGGTAGGAGCACTGTGCCATTGCGTCCTTGGAGCTCGACTTCGAAGGTTTCCGGGTCGATACGAATGTCAGTGATCAGGCGGTTCTTCCGAGCAAGGCGCTGCAACGATTCCAGGATGAGCTTCTGAATTCGGTCCACGTTTCTGCGGCTGGCCTCGTGTCGGAACCGGCTCAGCGTCGTCCGCACTCGTTGGCTGTGTTCGATCACCCGGCGGGAATCCTCCGCGGCGCCGAGTTCGTCCGCGGCCTTCTCCAGCAGGCCGCTGAGGCGCCGCTCGGCCTCGTGTTCTGCTGCTGCAGCAGCAGCGACCTCGGTCTCGGCCTGGTTGAGCAGTTGAGTCGCCTCGGCAACGGCCCGATAGGCGTCGTCTCGGTCCTGGCGAAGTTCGTCCAGGGCTTTCTCACGCGGAACGCTTGCGATCATTTGGAGCACATCATCAAGTTCCTGCACTACCGTGGCCCGTTGATCGATGAGTCGCTGTGCGTTCCCGATCTCGGCATCCAGATCGGCATCGATCAGGCGACGGAGGATGACCACACTTTCGTTACTCAGTTCCGCAATCGGCTTCATTTTTTCTTTTCCCGTCTGCGACTTCCGGTCGGCAGCGAGATAGTCCTGTACATTTTTGATGACTTCCGCAGAAACCGCCTGCTTTTTCAGTTGGCCGAGGATTGCTCGGTCACGCTTCTGCAGAATGTCGCGGATGTCGCGTTGTCGCCGATCGTACAGTTCGGACTCGGCGCTTTCAGCGAGCTCAAGGAGCTGTTCACGGACGAGCTGCAGCGGGAGTGTTCCTGCTGCAGCGTCACGTAGCCTCGAGTCAAGGTCCTTCGCCGACTCAGCCAGGTGGAGTTTGGCTGCCTCCAGTTCGCTGCTGCGATCAAAGAGTTCACCACCCTCGAGACGCAGTCGTTCATTGACGTCGAACAGCCGCTTTTCCGCTCGTTCAAGCTTGCCGCGGGCCTCGTCGACACTCCGCTTCGTTTGCTCCTTCTGTTCGCGGTGCATCTCAACTTTATTCCGCACGGTCTCGAGGACCTTTTGCATTGCTGGCGCTGCTTGGTCGGCCTTGTGGTTACGTTCCACCAGAGTCAAGTCTGCAGCGAGGCGGTCAACCAGATCAAGCCCGAGGAGGGCGCCGATGGCCGTGCGGAGGACTTCGCGGGCGTTGTCGAGTTCGGCTAGCGTCTCGATCTTCTCGCCATCGAAGAAGAACAGTTCCGCGACGCCTCGAGGCACGAACGCATCGACCCGTTCTGCCCACTGGCGTGACAAGGTGCCGTCTGGGCGATCGTCGACGAGGACGTCGACCCGCTCGCGGGCACCCGTGGCGGTACCGGTCCACGCCCGGCGTAACCGGTAATGGCGTTCGTGGCCTCGTTCTACGATGTGGAACGCGAGTTCGATCGCTGCGCCTTCATCCAGCGGCGCGTCGTTGTGGATCAGTCGGCGGAGATAGCTTTGGTAGCTGCCGCCGCCTCGGCTGGCTGTACGGGCAAGCGGTCCGAACAACGCCAATTGGATGGAGTCGAGGAAGGTCGTCTTTCCGGCGCCGTTGAGTGCGCCGATCAGAATGATCGGCTTGTCGGGCGATGGGGGTGTCAGTTCGAAGCTGTGGCGACCGGCGAAGACGCCGACGTTGTGCAGCACCAACTCATCGAGGATCATGCTTTAGCCTTACGATCAACGGGAGTCAAATTGATCATTCCTGTCTCGGCGTCGATCAGAGAATTCAAGGATTCATCGCGGTCTTCCCCCTTCCGACGCGCCCGGTTCGTGCGAGCGCGAGCAACAGCGTCCTCTCGATCGTCGTAGAATCCTTTTTGCAGGGCCGCTTCCAAGGCGTCGAAGAGGCCGGCGCGGCGCGACATTGCGCGATGTCGCTGTTCAATATCGAGCAGCTCACGCACGAGCTCGAAGTGCAACGATCCACCGCTGTCTCCGACGATTTCACGCAGGAGCCTGACGTCATCTGAGCCAAGTGGCAGGTGATCGTCCATTGGCTTACCGGGATAGGGCTCGCCGACGGCCTTCTCGTAGATCATGGGAAGGGAGTCTTCGAATTCGTGCTTCTCTACAACCCAGATCCGGCGAATCTCTTCCATCTCCTCCAAGGTGATGAGTTCGATGTTCGCCACATTGTCAGGGCCTTCTTGCCGGATGTAGGTCTGCGCCTCCAGTAGCTTGTTCAGCCACGCTTCGCGCCACTCCTGCAGGTATGGACCGTGGATGGGTGCGTCGTGGAAGAGTTGGACAGTGCCGTTCATTCGGCGGAAGTCTCGCTTGGATCGGTCATCGGTCTCGTCAAGTTCGTTGCGAATATCCAGAAGAGGACGCATCCATTCTTTCTCTTCGTCATTCTGGATCATCGCGGACATCGACTTGTCTTTTTCAACAAGCGTGCATGTCCAACACCCGAAGCGGCTGTCGCCGCAGCTCGGCGTGCTGGTGTCCACGACTAACGGGCACTCGCCATCCGATGAAGCACCTTGGTACATGGTGAGCAGGTCTTTGTTGTTGTATCCCCACGGGTTCGGGCGCTGCATCAAGAACAGCCAGACGTCGTCGTTGGTCCAGTCCTCGATTGGGCTGTACACCAAGGAGTTGGGCAGGTTGGAGTTCTGGCTGAGCTGGTCGCGAATCCTGCCGCCTTCCAGTGACGTCATACGCGCCGAGCGTCCGGAGCTTTCCGCCTTGCGCGTGCCCAGCACCAAGATTGCTTCGCCGTGCTTACGGACCATCCGGCGAATAAAGTCATTTGATGGATTGATCTTCAGTCGTTCGGTACACCAACGGAACTTCGGACGGGGAGCCGGGTATCCTCGTCCGATTAGGTTGACCCAGAATGTGTCGGTGATCTTGGGCGTTAGCCTGTGGGGGTTGATCGGCAGGTTCGCCTTCTCGGCTCGCTGTCCGATCAGTTCGAGCGAGTGGGACACCCATGCAGCGACGACTGGATTCTCTACTAAGGTGTCGGTGCTGATCACGTGAACTTGCTTGGTCCGCTGAGCCTGCGGCAGCGCCTCCAGCGCCATCCAGACCAGCTGCAAGGTTGCGGTCGAGTCCTTGCCGCCGCTGTAGCCGACAACCCAGGGAATCCGGTCCGCGAGGTACAGATTCTGGACTTGCTCGATCAGGCTGTCGAGAACCGCTGACATGCCTCCGTCGGCGAACGCCGAGTTCCTACTGGTCTTTGCGCGGCTCATGCCCGCCCCCGATCGTACGATTCTTCGATCCGCTCTTCCTCGCTCGAAAGCGGCAGGTTGAGCAGCTTCTTGATGACATTCGTAGTCAGGGTGACGCTATTTCCTGACTTCGAGACTCGACCGCCGACCATCGCGCGCCCCTCCCACAGCCTAGAATTTGTTCTGGACCAATCCAGCGTGCTTAGCGACGCAAGGCTGCGTTTCCACTTTCGGGAATCTCGTGTCTCCCGCACAAGGACGTTCCCAACCTTCCCTAAGGCGTGCAACGCGATACCGTGGCTATGCAGGAAGTCGCGGCGGATGTCTCCTGCGCTTACTTTCTTCTCGTGCACGAGCTTCCACTCTGGAATAGTCTCGCCCACGACAGTCCAGTAACTCCGCGCGATCCTGCTCGCCTCGTCAACGCTGAGATCATTGATTCCGTCCAGCAGCGCCTTCGTCGCCGTGTGCAAAGCCGAGAGCGTGAAGAGCTTTCGTGAGCGAGCAGATAGGTTGTTCCGCTCAGACTCAATGAGGTCCGTCCACAGCGGGGACGTCTTCACCACGCTTTTGACGATCCTCGCGCCGTTTTCGCGTTGGTCGTAAAGGATCGTCAACGACCGAGAGGGACGGATCGCATACCGGTTGAGATCAGTGAACATCTGCTGGCAGCGCTCCAGGCCAATGTCAAGGAAGAGCACGATCGGGATGCTTTCGTCACCCATGTCGGGATTTTCACGGAGAGCCTGCTCGATGGCCGCTCGACGATGCTGGCCGTCGTTGATGACGAAACGCGCCGACATGGGAATAGCCAGCAGGCCAACACGCGCCCCTGGCCCGCCCGTACCGAGAGGATCGAACCGCACCTTAGCGTCGACCGAGGCGGTCAGCGCGGAGAACACGTACCCGTCGGGATTGTCCAGCATGTACCGAGCGATCTCGGGGATACGCGCCTTGTTCAGGTTGCGCTGCGCCCGCAGAGTAGGCTGCAGCTCCTCCTCGTCAAAAAGGAACAGACGCGGTACGAGCCGCAGCGGAAACATGGTGACGTAGAAGTCACGCTGCGCTTGCACGCCCCTGACCGCTGGAAACGTGTACTCGAACGCGCCCCCGTAGATCTCACCAGCCGACGGTGTCGGGTCAGCCGTCTCGCCGGTCGCAGTTGACATGATCGATCAGTACCTCCCCTTCGCCAAGTTCGCAACTGGGTACGACTTTCTCCGTACAAGCGTCGGCGTGGCTACGAACACCGCGCGCTCTAGCTGCGTACACTACCTGTATCGACCGACAGTTCTACGAGCAACGCCGACATGACGACAGAAGGTAGCGTGACCAGCGACAACACGAACGAGGCGGTCTACCTCGACAGCAACGCGACGACACCGCTCGAGCCCGCGGTGCTCCAGGAGATGATGCACTACCTGGCGGTGGAGTTCGGCAATGCCGGCAGTCGGACCCACGAGTACGGGCAAACCGCGAAGAACCGTGTTCAGCGTGCACGCGAGCAGGTCGCCGCGGTGGTCTCCGCGCAGGCCGATGAAGTCGTCTTCACTAGCGGCGCGACAGAGAGCAACAACATCGCTTTGCTCGGGTTGGCACCGCACGGCGAGTCGTCAGCCAAGCGCCACCTTGTCACAACCCAGATCGAACACAAGGCCGTCCTTGAACCCCTGGAGCACCTCCAGAAGAGGGGCTTCGACGTCACGTTCGTCCCGCCAACATCTGGCGGCTGGGTCGACCCCGACGCCGTAGCGTCCGCTGTGCAGCGCGACACCGTGGCGGTTTCAGTGATGCAGGTCAACAACGAGACGGGCGTCAGACAGCCGATCGGCGAGATCGCCGACCTCCTGCGAGACCACTCGACCTACCTTCACGTCGACGCGGCACAAGGCTTCGGCAAGGAACTCGACGACCTGTCCGATCCGCGCATCGACCTCATCAGCATCTCCGGCCACAAGATCTTCGGCCCCAAGGGCGTTGGAGCGCTGATCGCCCGCCGCCGCGGCTACAAACGGCCACCGCTAACCCCGCTCGCCTACGGCGGCGGGCAAGAACGCGGCCTCCGTCCCGGCACACTTCCCGTCCCGCACATCGCCGGGCTAGGAACGGCCGCTCAACTCGCCATCGACAACCATCAGGCACGCACGGACGCATGCCTGAAATACCGCATCGACGTACTCACAGCGCTGCAAGAGCTGGGCGCTGAATTCAACGGTGACCTCGACCGCACGGTTGCGCACACCGTCAACGTGTCCATACCTGGACTCGACTCGGAAGCCGCGATCGTCGCCCTGAAAGGCTTCGCCGCCATCTCCAACGGCTCAGCCTGCACCTCCCACAGCTACGAACCCAGCCACGTACTCACCGCCATGGGGCTACCCGCGGAACGGGTCTCTAGCGCATTGCGCATCTCCTGGAGCCACCTCACGCCCGCGACCGACTGGCGCGGACTTCGCGAACTGATCAACGCCGTCCGCTAGCCCTTCAAGGCCGACGGTAACAGAGCGTAGTTTCTATCGCTGTTTCCGACGGGACTTCCCATATCCCTGCCTGCGAACCTTCGCGTGAGCTGGCTTCACGGAGACTGGCAAGCCGCTGACCAGCAGGTTCAGGTTCGTATACTGGCTTGTTGGGTGCACCGATCCAGGCAATGTGCGAACCTTTCGCTCCGTAGTCGTGCCTGGTGACGCGGCTGCGGAGCGTTGGGTTGGCACATTGGCGTCGCCGGGGATGATGAACGTGGGCGCAGCCGTTTCGCGGCTGGTGATGTCCTCTCGGTGGACGAAGGTTTGTATGACGCGGCGGAGGGCTTCGTCGCTGCCAGCGTCGGCTGCGGCTTCGACGTCCGCGCGCAGGGTTTCCAGGGCGCTGGTGTCGGGCATTTCCGGCGCGGTGGCCTCGTCGATCAGCAGTCCGAGTTCGTCGCGGCGAGCGCGTTGTTCGGTGAGCTGGGTGGCAAGTTTCTTGACTCGAGGCGAGCAGGTTTCCTCGTCTGGACACCAGAGCTCGATGCTCAGGTGGAGGAAGTGCTCACCTGCCGGGGCTACCGGCACCGAGTCTGCCCTACTGGCTGGCCCGGTAGCTCCCATTAGGTGAGGAGGTCGAGACTCTGGGGGCGAGGGGCGTGATCGCGTGATGGATGGGCAATGTCGATGGGTTGGTGATGGTCAGCGTTGACAGTCGGGCACCGGCTCGGGCGGTGTGACGTGACGCCCTCGGGTCGAGGGTGTCACGGGCTGGGGCCTCGGGCGGCACAGGCTATCGGACCAGTGCGGCGACGCGGTCGATGTAGTCGGTTCGTCCGATGAACCCGCCGACGCGTCCGGGGGGAACTGCGAGCCCGTCGATGAGCGCGTCGAGGTGTCGGGCGACGTCTTCGGCGGCGGCAGCGTGGGCGTTGTGTAGCACGTCGAGGTCGCCGGGGTGCAATGAGCCGTGGTTGAGGTGCCAGCCGGCCGAGTCCAGCAGGGCGTCGATTCCGTAGAGGTGTCGTGCGGAGTCGAGGACGGTGCGCCACCGGCCTTCGGAGTTCGTTGCCGCTTGATGGAATTCCTGCAGGGTGCGGCGCACGATGTGCACGCGGGCCAGGCGCTCGATGTCGTGGAGGTGATCACCTGCGTCGTCGTGGTTGATGCGGTGCCGCAGTTGGTCGGCGAGGACGCGTTCGTGGACAGAGACGAGGCGGCAGACTGAGCGCGAGTCGCCCATGCCGATGCCGGGCGCGCTGCGTGCGGGGGCGCTGGTTCCTTCGATGAGTTGTCTCCCGGCTTCCAGCAGCAGGAGCCGGGTGTCGCCACCGGCGGCGTGGAAGCTGCGGGCCATGTCCTCGTAGACGGCGATTCGGTTGGCGTGCAGGACGCCTTGGAAACCGCAGAGGCGTCTGCACGTGGCGCCAATGCCTTCGAGAGTGGTCGTGGCGGCTACCTTGGCGAGGGTGCGGTCGCGGTTGGCGGCGAGCCAGGGCGCGTAGCTGGCGTGCTCGACTTGTTGGGGCGTGCCGGTGGCTGCGGTACTGAGACGTTCGTTGATGAAGTCCCGGCGGACTTTGTCAACGTAGAAACCGGTGGCGTAGACGTGGGCGACTGCTGAGGCGAGTTGGGCACGGTGGGTGGAGAACCCGAGCGCGGGTGTGCCGGGGTAGCCGATGAGGCGTTGTGTGTTGTACCGGGCGGCTATGGCGACCGCGGCGCGGGTGGCAGAAGCAAGGGCGACTGCGGCTGAGGTAACGGCGGCGTTGACGCCGCTGAGGGACCGCGCCAGACGCTGTCCGGCCGGAAGGGGGTCGTTGACGCCGGTGCCGGTGATGGTGGCGGTGTCGGAAAGCCAGTAGCCGAAAGGGATCTCGGCGTGCTGGAAGCGGATCACTGAGTAGTCCAGCGGCACCGGAGCCCCGCCGGGAAGCACGGTGACCCGCGCTTGCGGGTGCGGGAATCGGAATGCGAAGGCGTGCACCCCGTGGTCCGCATCATCGACGATGAGCCGCGCGTTGACGACGGCCGTCCGGGCAAGTCCGGTCCAGCCGACGTTGGGCATGATCTTCAATGCGGTGTCGTCGGGGGTGTGCAAGATGAAGGAGGAGCGGTCGCGGTGGTAGCGGGCCTCGGTGCGGATATTGACCTGTGATCCGCCGCGCCCGAGTTCGGTGGCCACGATCGCGCCGGGCGCGTCCATGGTGTCGAGGTCGGCGATGAGGGGGTCGAGGTCGCCACCGGGGCGGCCGCATTCGACGAGGGCGGTGGTGGCGACCCCGTAGTGCACCATCGCGGCGTGCATCATCGCGGGGTCTATGATCCCGGCCCACTCCATTCCCGCCATGAGTCTTTCGGCGTCGCGATGTACTTCCGTAGCCGGTCCGAGTACCCGGCCGAAGGCTTGGAGGCGCTGGTAGGTGGCGTTGATCCCGGTGCGGCTGAGGTCGAATTCGGGTTTGTCGAGGAGTTCGTCGAGTTCGGCCCACACGGGCATGCGGTCACCGAAGATCGGGTTGGGTGTCATCGGGCGAGTACCTCGCTGTACCAGTAGCGGCGGAGGTTCCAGGAGCGCTGCGGGTGACGTGGTCGCGACCCGGTTCGGGTGGGTGGGGCGGCGATGATGGCGTGAGCGTTCGCGCCGGAGAGCCCGAATGAGGAGACGGCGGCGCGGCGACGGCCGTCGAACGGCCACGGCTCCACCGCGGTCGGTACGCGCAGCGCGGAGTGGTCCCAATCGATGGCTGGCGCGGGTGCGTTGTGGTGTAGCGAGGCGGGAACCCTCCCGTGTTGCAGCGCGAGGACGGCTTTGATGAACCCGGCGATCCCGGCGGCCGGTTCGAGGTGCCCGATGTTGGTCTTCACCGACCCGACGAGGCACGGGTGGGGGTTCGCTCCATACACCTCGTGCAGGGCCGTGAGTTCGACGCTGTCTCCGACGGTGGTACCGGGTCCGTGTGCTTCGATGTATCCGATCTCGCTGGGGTGGCAGCCGGCGTCAGCGAGGGCTTCGCGCATCATGCGAACCTGCCCGGGTGCGCTGGTGGTGACGATGTTGCGGCCGGATTGGCCATTGGCGTTGATGGCGGATCCTTCGATGACCGCGTGGATCGGGTCGCGGTCGCGAACCGCGTCGGGGAGTCGTTTGAGCAGGATGACCGCGATGCCTTCGGCTCGGGCGTAGCCGTCGGCGTCGGCGCTGGCGAACGCGGAACGGCCCCGTGGGGACAGGGCCTTCGCAAGGCCGTGTGACGGTCCGGCGTCGGGGTTGAGGATGAGGTGTGCCCCGGCGGCGAACGCGGCGTCCACTTCCCCGTTGCGCAGGGCCTGGCACGCGGTGTGGATCGCGGTGAGCGACGCCGAGCAGGAGGTGTCGAGCGTGATGCTCGGGCCTTGGAGGTCGAAGAAATACGACACCCTGCCGGACAGGAAGCTCTTCAGCCCTCCGCCGGACAGCGAGTAGATGTTCGGCGGCACGACGGGCACGGACAGATCCCAGTAGTCGGAATGGCTCTCGCCCACCCAGATCCCGGTGCGGGGTCCCGCGATATCGGGCGGGGCGAGCCCGGCGTCGTCGATGGCCTCCTGCACGGCCATGAGCAGCAGCCGCAACCTCGGATCGGAGCGGTGTGCCTCCCGGGCGCTGAATCCGAAGTGTTCGGCATCGAACTGGTCCACGTCGGTAACGAACCCGCCGGCCCGCATGATCGGCTCGTGGGGGTTGGTGACGCGGTCGGCAGGCACCGGCCCGACGGCGGCGCGGCCGTCGCGGAGCAGGTCCCAGAACTCGGCGGGGTTGCTGGCTCCGGGAAGGCGGCAGGCCATGCCGATCACCGCGATCGGGTCGATGTGGCGGGCAGAGGCGTGCGTATCGCGTGCGGCGATGCGGATGATCTCGTCACGCTGTTCGGTGACGGTGAAGTGTCCGGCCTCGAGCAAGTGGAGCGAGACATTGGCGTGCGTGGTTTCACGCCACCCGACGAGGTCACCCAGCTCGAACAGGGGGTCGCTGGTCCCGCTGATGACCGTGATCGGGCAGGGCAGCATGTGTCGCACGGGACGGTAGTGACCGACCGCGGTGGCATCGGCGCGGATCACGTCGACATTGGCGCGAATCGCGTCGCGGGCCGACTCGGGCGCCCCGCCAAGCCCGATGACTTCGGCGACGATGTCATCATCGGGCAGCCCGTGCAGAGACGAGAAGCGGCGCGGCGGTAGGTGTGGTGGCGGGGCCGACAGGATGAACAGCCGCTCCGGGCCGGGGGAGACGCGTTCGGCGAGGACAGTGGTGACGGCATGCGCGAGCCACGCGCCCATCGAGTGGCCGAGGAAGTAGTACCGGCCGGTGAGCCGCGGGATGACCTCGTCGGCGATCTCCTCGGCAAGCGTGCGCAAGGACCGCGCGAACGGTTCGTGGCCTCGCGGCCCTCGCCCGGGCAGGATCACCGGGAGCACGTCGATTCCCGGTATGCGCCAGACATCGAACAGTGTTACGGGCGCGCCGGAGTAGGGGAAACAGATCAGGTGCGCCGCGGCACCCGGGTTGGGGTCGTGGTGCAGCCACGGAATGGTCGGCACGGTCTGGTCCTCTCCAACGAAACAGGCTAGTACTGGGTGAAACCGCCATCGACACTGATCGCCGCACCGGAAATCGCCCCTCCCTGAGGGGACACGAGTACGGCGACGACCGCGGCGACTTCGGACGGTTCGACCATGCGGCCGAGATCGCCGGTGTAGTAGGCCGCGGCCTGGCCGAAGTCGACACCGGCGGTTTCGATGGCGCCCTGGAGTTCCCGGGGGATCATCTCGGTGTCCGTGATGCCGGGGCACACGGCGTTGGCGGTGACACCCCGCGTGGTGACCTCTTTCGCGAGGGTCTTGGTGAAGCCGATCAGAGCATGCTTGGCGGTGGTGTAGCCGACGAGCCCGGCGGCACCGGTCTTGCCCGCGATCGAGGACATGTTGACGATCCGGCCGTAGCCGCGCGGCAGCATGTGCGGCAGCACGGCGCGGCAGGCCCAGAACGCCGAGTTGACGTTGAGGGTGAACGCGCGGTCCAGTGCGTCGTCATCCACTTCGGACACTGGCCGACCGTCGTCGGTGACACCGCCGGCATTGTTGACCAGCACATCGATCCGTCGGTGTTCGTCGACGGTCTCCTCGATCAGGCTGGTGACCTGCTTGGGATCGGTGACATCGCACGGGATGTAGCGGGCCCGGCCGCCCGCCCCGAGCTCGGCGATGGCCTTGCGTCCCCGTTCGGCGGAGCGTCCGGAGATCACGACGGTACCCCCGTCGTCAAGGAACTTCTTGGCACAGGCCAGGCCAATGCCTGCGGTGCCACCGGTGACGACAGCGATCTGCCCCATATCCAGGGTTCCTTCCGTTGGTCAGGCTGCGGTGAAGGCGAGAACCGCGTTGTGTCCACCGAAGCCGAAGCTGTTGGAGATGGCGGTGTCGAACCGGCCGGTGCGAGCGTTGGACGCGACGAGGTCAAGCTCACGGGCCCGGTCACACGGAACGTCGAGATTCGCGGTTGGTGGCACCGTCTGTGCGCGCAACGCCAGCGCGGCGTACGCGGCCTCGATTGTTCCAGCCGCGCCCAGCGTGTGGCCGGTGACACCCTTGGTGGAGGTCACGACCGCGCGGGGCATGAGGTCTGCGATCACACCGGCTTCGACCGTGTCGCCGGTGGGTGTGGAGGTGGCGTGTGCGTTGACATGGTCGATCTCGTCGAGGGCGAGCCCGGCGTCGCGGCACGCGGCACGGATCGCGGCCTTGGCCCCGTGCCCGTCCGGGTGAGGAGCGGTGATGTGGTGTGCATCGGCACTGGCCCCATACCCAGCGAGGTGGGCGAACGGCCTGACACCGCGCGCGGCGGCGTCGTCGTCCCGTTCGAGCACCAGAATCCCCGCGCCTTCGGCCATGACGAACCCGTCGTGGTCGCGATCGAACGGGCGAGATGCGCAGGCAGGCGGATATTTTCGGGCTCGCGTCAGCGCGCGGAGTTTGTGGAACCCCGCCACGTGCAGCGGTGTGACGCTGGCGTCCGTTCCGCCGCAGACCACGATGTCCGCCCCGTCAGAACGCAGCAGACCGAGGCCGATGCCGATCGCGGTCGCGCCGGACGCGCAAGCCGTGGAGACGACCATGTTGGGTCCGGTCGCGCCCAACTCGATCGACAGGATTCCGGAGACCATGTTCACCAAGCTCTTCGGGAGAAAGCGGGCGTTCACCGCTTCCGGGCCCGCGGCCAGAAGCCTGGCATGGTTGTCCTCGAACGCCTGGATCCCACCGAACGCGGTGCCGACCACCACCGCGACTCGCGCTTCGTCGAGCACGGCCGCGGTGATCCGCGCGTCGTTGAGTGCGGCTCGCGCGGCGACGAGCGCGAACTGGGTGCTGCGGTCGTAGTGGCGGGACACACGGCGCCCGGTGAGCCGGTCGACGTCGAACGTGCCGGGCACGGTGCTGGCGAACCCGACAGGCGCTTCGCTGAGCGTATCGACGACACGGGCGGTGGGACGTGCGGCGCACACGGCGGCCCAGTTCGCGGCACGGCCGATGCCAGCCGGAGTGACGAGCCCGATCCCGGTGATCGAGGCGGGAGCGCGACTGGCCACGGCGCTATCCACCCACCTTCGCCGTGACGGTATCGATCACCTGCTCGACGGTGTTCTTGTTGGTCAGCTCCTCATCGGCGATCTTGATGCCGAACTTCTCCTGGAGAATGTCGACAAGTTCGATTGTCGCAACGGAATCCACGCCAAGATCGTCCAAAGTCGTCTCTGGCGCGATGTCCTCGGCGACGACCTCGAAATTTTCGCTCAGAACAACAGAAAGATAGCGGGACACGTCAGACATCGTGCGTCGTCTCCTGTGAGCGCGGGGGGATTTGCAAGATTCTTGCGGAGCGATATCAACGTTGCCATGAGGCAACTCCCGCCGGTAGCCGCTGAACGTGTGCACTAGACGTGTTCGTGTAACTACAGCCAGTCGTAGATCGACTGTGGGGGTTCAAACCAGGATCACAGCCTCGGTCCTCGTCGTTCACCCAGCTCACCAGGCCACTTGCGCGAGAAGGCCCGCAGGTGAACGGGCACCCACCGCGCAGGACGTCAACCCCCAACCCGGCCACGGGCAGCGACAGCGATCACATCCTTCCGGGAAGCTCGCCTTACCGAGGGCGACCACAGCCTTGGCCCGCGCCTGGTCTACTGGCCTGCTTCGTCTCGCCGACCAGCGCGCGTCGGCACACCCGACGCGCGTGGAGTAGCCCGGTCCGGATGGGGCATCGTGGTCTCGCTGGTGCGGGTTGCCCAGTCCCCGCGGGGGATCGTGTCAGGCCGGGAACCCACCCGCGCGCAGCAGGGCACTCGGCAGCTTCTTTTCCAGCTGTTCCTCCAGCCAGCCCGCTGTCTCGATGGTCGTCGACAGGGCGATCCCAGTCGGCAGGCCCGTTCGCTCGAGCAGGTACACCAGGTCCTCGGTGGCCACGTTGCCGGTCGCGGCGGGCGCGAACGGGCAACCGCCCGCGCCGCCGATGCTGGCGTCCAATGTGGTCACCCCGGCCTGCACCGCCGCGGCCGCGTTGGCCACACCGGTGTGCCGCGTGTCGTGCAG
Source organism: Amycolatopsis orientalis DSM 43388 (assembly GCF_000411975.1). Lineage (GTDB taxonomy): Bacteria > Actinomycetota > Actinomycetes > Mycobacteriales > Pseudonocardiaceae > Amycolatopsis > Amycolatopsis orientalis_D. The sequence goes on along the minus strand of NZ_ASXG01000124.1, from coordinate 50,011 downwards.
GTGCACCCGCAACGGCAGGTCCGGCCCGGCGATCTCCCTGGCCAGCGCTAGCCGGGTGGTGATGTCCGAAGGCACCGCGACACCGATGGTGTCGGCCAGGGCCAGTTCGTCGGGCCCCGCGTCCACCACCCGCAGCAAGACCTCGGTGAACCGCTCGACGGGCACCTCGCCCTCGAACGGGCAACCGAAGGACGCGCCGATGGTGATCGTGCTCCACACCCCGGCGGCCCGCGCGGACTCGACGAGACTCGCGGCGATGTCACAGGCTTCGGCCGTGGTCATGCCCTGGTTGCGGCCGCAGAACGTGTCGGTGGCCACCACCACGGCGTTGATCTCGTCCACCCCGGCGGCGAGTGCCCGCTCCAGGCCGCGCTGGGTCATCACCAGACCCGCGTAGGTCACGCCCTCATGTCGCGGCAGCGCGGCCATCAGCGCGTCGGCGTCGGCCATTTGCGGCACCCGCTTCGGGTTGACGAAGCTGGTCACCTCGATCCGGCGGGCCCCGCCCCGCACAGCCCGTTCGACGAGCTCGACCTTCGCCTCGGTGGACAGGATGATCGACTCGTTCTGCAGGCCGTCGCGGGGCGCGACCTCGACGATCTGAACGTTCATCGCTTCTCCGACAGGTAGGTCACGGCCTCGGTCTCGCTGACCACCTCGCCACACTTTTCCTGGATGTCGAACAGGTTGGCGTCGTTGATCTCCGGCGTACGGTCGCCGACCGACTCGCGCACGACCAGCGGGATGAACCCGTGCTGGATGGCGTCGAGCGCCGAGGCGCGGATACAGCCGCTGGTGCTGACCCCCACGATGACGACGGTATCCACTCCCTGGGCGCGCAGCATCGGCGCCAGCGGGGTGGCGAAGAAGGCGCTCGGATATTGCTTGACCAGCACCACCTCCGCACCGGCCGGAGCGACCTGGGGCATCAGCTCCCCCAGTTCCCCGCCGCCGTCGAACAAATGGCGCAGCGCGGGCACCTTGCGCACGAACACGCCGCCATCCACGCCACCAGGACCGTACGCCACCCGGGTGTGTACCACCGGTACATGGTTTTCCCGGGCGGCGGCCAGCACTCTGGCCGCCGAGTCGAGGCACTCGCTGGATGGCAGCCGCAGGGGGCTGCCCTCCACGAAGTATGACCGCATCAGGTCGATGGACACGACCGCGGGCCGCGCGCCGGCGGCTAGACGGCCGCCGAAAGCTTCGTTGATCCGCCCCATCGAGCTCACCCCGCGACCGGCGGACTCGGTGCCGGCAGGCCTGTCTCTTCCAGCGCGCGCTCCAGGATCGTCTCGATGGCCGGGCCGGTGTTGAAAGTCGGCAGCGAGGCCGGCCGGCTCGCTTGCAGCTCGGCACGCAGATGGTCGGTGGCGGCCACGTCGACCACGCCGTTCTCGTCGACGACCACGCCGTACCGGCGCGCACCCTCGGCGGTGACCAGGCCGCGGCGGACCTCCAGGGCCACCAGCTCCGGGTCGCGGGCGAGCGGGTCGCCCCAGCCGCCGCCACCCCAGGTGACGAAGTGCAGCAGGTCGCCGGGCTGGACGGGCACGTCGTGGACCTTGCTGCCGAGCACCTCCGTGGTTCCGCCGACGCGCTCGATCCACTTGCGGCTGCGGGCACCCGGGGCGCCGCCGTTGACGCCCCACGGGTAGGTCAGCCAGCGGTCGTCGTGGATGGCGATGGTGCCCGACTCGAGGAAGCGGTAGGCCACGTCTACGGCGTTGCCGCCGCGGTGCAGGCCCGCGCCGCCGGTGTCGGCGACCGTCTCCCACTTCTCGATGCGCAGCGGGTAGTAGGACTCCAGGTATTCGCACGGGATGTTGACGAACGAGGGCCACAGCGAGTGCCCGTCCGGACCGTCGCCGAGCGGACGGCCGGGGATGCCACCGAAGCCGATCGAGTACAGCTGGAACCACTCGCCCTTGCGCTCACCCTGGCTGTAGGTGCCGGAGTACATGAAGTGCGGCGAGGAGGAGAAGCCCGCCGCGTTGAGCAGGTCCGGGTTGGTCTGCCCGAGCAGGCCTCCGAACAGGTCGAACACGCGGCCGATGCCGTGGTTGCGGGCGTTGAGCGCCGCCGGGTACTTCGGCTTCCAGAACGACTCCTCCGGGATGACGACGTCGACCAGCGGGTAGAAGCCGTCATTCCACAGGATCTGCGGGTCCGCAACGGTGATCATGTAGATCCCGAAGAACATGCGGATGAGGTTCTCGTTGATGAAGTAGTTGATCGGCCCCTGCGCCTGCGGGCTGCTGCCCGAGAAGTCGAGGGTGACTTTCTCCCCGCTCCGGGTCAGGCTGAGCTTGAGCTCGTAGGGGCCGTAGCCCAGGCCGTCGTCGCAGATGTAGTCGGTGAACGAGATGGTCTCGCCATCCTTGAACACGGTCTCCAGCAGGACCTTCATCGCCCGGTAGTTGCGGTCGAGCAGCTGGTCGAGCGCGGAGTTGTAGGTGTGCACGCCGAACCGGGCGCACATCTCCTGGATCCGGCGGGCGGCGGTGCGGCAGGCCGCGACGATGCCGTTGAGGTCGGCGCGGTTCCAGTCGGGCTTGCGGACCTGGTTGAGGATGATCTTCAGGGCGTCCTGGTCCAGATTGCCCTTCTTGTACAGCTTGAAGGGCGGGATGACCACGCCCTCCTCGTAGATGGTGCGCGCGTCGGTCGGCATCGAGGCGGGTGTCTTGCCACCTACATCGGACATGTGGCCGAACATCGAGGCCCAGCCGACGATCCGGCCCTCGAAGAAGATCGGCAGCACGACCAGCCAGTCGTTGGCGTGGCTGATGGCCGCGCCGCAGGAGTACGGGTCGGAGGTGAGCAGGACGTCGCCCTCCTCGATGTCCTCCTCGAAGTTCTCCAGGAAGTCCGGAATGGACAGGCCGAACTGGCCGACGACCATCTTTCCCTCGCGGTTGGCGATGAGCGGGAACTCGTCGTGCTGCTCGCGGATACCGGGGGACAGCGCCGTGCGAAACAGCACCTCGTCCATCTCGTGCCGGGCGTTGCGCAGGCCGTTCTCGATGAGGTCGAGGGTGACTACGTCGACCTCCACGGTCTGCAGTGCTTCGGTCGCGGTCTCGATCAAACGTGCCATTGTCAGTTCTCCGAGGTGCGGTCGGCGGTCTGGTCGACCGGGCGAATGAGGAGGCTGCCGCTGGCGTGCACCGTGACCGCGTGCCCGGGCAGCACCAGGGTGGTGGAGTCCATCTCGGTGACGATCGCCGGACCGGTCACCATGTTGCCCGCACGCAGCAGCGTGCGGTCGTAGATGCCCGCCTCGACCTCGGCACCCTCGACCCAGATGGTGTTGGTGGTGTACAGCGCGTGGGACGAGTCCTTGCCGTCCTCCTCCAGTTGCGCGGTCGTGACCTCCGGCCGGGGCCCGTGCGCGGTAGCCCGGATGGTCACCAGCTCGTGCTCGTTGTCCAGCACGAACGAGAACAGCCGCTCGTGCTCGGCGTCGAACGCTCGGCGCAGGCCGTCGAGACCCGCCTCGCCCTCGTCACCGAAGGTGTCGAAGGCGATGGTGACCGGGATCTCGAAGCCCTGGCCGTGGTACCGCAGGTCGGCCTGGTAGACGACGGTCTGGTCCCTGGCGGCCACACCCTGCTCGGTGAGCGTGGCGCGGGCCTTGCCGGCCAGCTCGGTGAGCAGGTCCTTCAGGTTCTTGTCGGTCAGCTCGCCGAACCGGCGGACCAGGGTGCGCGCGGCCTCGTCGCGCAGGTTGGTGGTCGCGTCGCCGTAGGCGCAGAGGACACCGGGTGACGGCGGGATGATCACCGGCCATGAACCGGTCAGCTTGCCCAGCGCGTTGGCGTGCAGCGGGCCCGCACCACCGAAGGCGACCAGGGCGAAATCACGCGGGTCGAAGCCCTGCTGGACCGAGACCAGGCGCAGCGCACCGAACATGTTCTCGTTGACGATGTCGATGATGCCCGCCGCGGCGGCCTCCACCGAGTGCAGGCCGGTGGCGTCGGCGATCGTCTTGACCGCGGCCCGCGCGGCCCCGCGGTCGAGGGTGATCTCGCCACCGGCCAGGTCGGTGGGCAGGTAGCCGAGCATGACGTTGGCGTCGGTCACCGTCGGCTGGGTGCCGCCGTGGCCGTAGACGGCCGGGCCCGGGGAGGCACCGGCGGACTGCGGGCCGACCCGCAGCGCCTGGGTCAGCGCGGGCACGTGGGCGATCGAACCGCCACCGGCACCGACGGTCCGCACGTCCACCGAGGTAGCCCGCACGGTGAGGTCACCGACGTTGGTCTCCCGGCCGATACGCGGGGTAAGGCCCTGCACCAGCGCCACGTCGGTGGACGTACCGCCCATGTCGAAGGTGAGGAAGTCGGGAAACCCGGCCTGCTCGGCGACCCAGGTCGCACCGGTGACCCCACCGGCCGGACCGGACAGCAGCAGGTTCACCGGGTTGTCGGCGGCCACGTCGGCGGAAACCAGACCACCGTCGCTGCGCAGGATACTCAGCCTGCCGTCCACGCCGGCATCGCTCAGCTTGCGCGCGAGGTTGTCCACGTACAGGGCCACCTGCGGCTGTACCGCGGCGTTGGCCACTGTGGTGACGGTGCGCTCGTATTCCCGCAGTTCGGGCAGCACGGCGGAGGAGATCGACACCGGCACACCCGGCAGCATTTCCGCGGCCAGCGCGGCCACCCGCTGCTCGTGACCAGGGTTGGCGTAGGAGTTGATCAGGCTGATACTCAGCGCCTCGATGCCCTGCTCGCGCAGCTTGCCCAGCTTGGCGCGCACGTCGCCCTCGTCGAGCGGGGCGACCTCGCTGCCGTCGGCCGCGATGCGGCCATGAACCTCGACAGTGTCCTCCAGAGCGGCCAGCGGCTCCGGCTTCGGCCAGATGATCCAGCCCGCCAGACCGCCGGGCACGAACGAACGGGCGATCTGAAGGACCTGGCGGAAGCCCTCGGTGGTGACCAGGCCGACCCGGGCACCCTTGTCCTCCAGGATCGCGTTGGTGGCGACGGTCGTGCCGTGGAAGACCTCACGGATCTCCGACAGCGACACGTTCGCGAGTTCACAGGCCCGCTCGATACCGCGCAGGACGCCGATGGACTGGTCCTCCGGAGTGGACGAGGTCTTCGCCCGGTAGGTCTGACCGGAATCCTCGTCGATCAACAGGATGTCGGTGAACGTGCCCCCCACGTCCACGCCGAGCCGGTAGGTCACAGTCTCCTCCTCAGATGACACCGGCCGAGCGCAACGAGACAACGTCGTCGTCGCCAAGTCCCAGCAGGTCGCGATAGATCTCGTCGTTGTGCTCACCGAGTTCCGGTCCGACGTGCCGGATCCGGCCGGGACTCTCGGAGAGCTTGGGCACCACGTTGTGCATGGCGAATTCCCCCAGTTCGGGGTGAATCAGCCGGGTGATCGCCTCGCGCGCGGCGAAGTGCGGGTCGGCGAGCATGTCCTTGGCCTGGTAGATCCGGCCTGCGGGCACACCGTGCTCGTTCAGTTTGGACAGCAGATCGTCGGCGGTGTACTTGGCACTCCATCCGGCGATGAGGTTGTCCAGCTCCGCCATCGACTCGCCGCGAGCGCCGTGCGTGGCGTACCGCTTGTCGGTGGCCAGTTCCGGACGGTCCATCGCCTCGGCGAGCCGCTTGAACACTGTGTCCTGGTTGGCGGCGATGAGGATGATCTCGCCGTCGGCCGTCGGGTAGACGTTGCTGGGAGCCACGTTCGGCAGCGTGGAACCCGTACGCGCCCGCTGGTACCCGGCGATCTGATATTCCGGGATGAGCGATTCCATCATCGCCAGCACGGCCTCGTAGATGGCCGAGTCGACGACCTGGCCCCGCCCGGTGCGCGCCCGCTGGTGCAGCGCGACCAGCGTGCCGACACACGCGAAAGTGGCAGCGAGCGAGTCACCGAGCGAGATACCGGCCCGTGACGGGGGCCGGTCCGGATCACCAGTCACATACCGGATTCCCCCCATCGCCTCACCGATAGAGCCGTAGCCCGCGCGGGAGGAGTAAGGGCCGGTCTGACCGAAACCACTCACCCTGGTGATGATCAGCCTGGGGTTGAGCTCCCACAGCTTCTCCGGCGAGAGCCCCCAACGCTCCAGGGTGCCAGGGCGGAAATTCTCCACGAGGACGTCCGCGCTCTCGATCAGCCTGCGCACGATGTCCTGGCCCGCCCCGGAACGCAGGTTCGCGGTGACCGACTTCTTGTTCCTGGCCACCACCGGCCACCACAGAGACTTGCCGTACGGGCGCTCACGACCCCACTGGCGCATCGGATCGCCACCCTTCGGGTCCTCGACCTTGATCACTTCAGCGCCGAAATCCCCAAGGAGTTGGCCGCAAAACGGTCCGGCCAGCAGCTGACCGAGCTCCACGACCCGGACGTCATCCAGGGGCATCGGGTTACTCATAGATCCACCCATCCACACAGTTGCATACAATCAACTGTCATCTGTCATCAAGTGTCGACATGATTCACTGGAAGTTATGCGACTGGACGTGCGCTGTCAACGCACGATCCGAAATGTTGCATACAACTTTTCTGGTCGCTACTGTCCTTGACAATGAGCGACGCCAATCGGGACCACCCCGACACCGTGCACGCGGCGGATCACGCCTACCGGCTGATCCGCGAGGAGATCCTGTCCGGCCGACGGGCTGCGGGTGAATGGCTGCGCGAGAGTGAGATGGCCGAGTCGACCAGGGTCAGCCGTACCCCCGTCCGCGAGGCGTTCCGCAGGCTGACCGCAGAAGGGCTGGTGCGCTACGAGCGCCACCGCGGCGTGCAGGTGCAAAGCTGGAGCGAACGGGACCTGGACGAGATCTTCAGCCTGCGCTCGGTGCTGGAACCGTGGGGCTGCCGGCTCGCCGCCATCGCCGGCACAGCAGACGTGACCAAACTGAACGAAATGGCCTGCCGGATGGACGAGCTGGCCCCCGGCGGCCACCCCTCTGACGTGGATAAGCTCACCGAACTGAACAACCAGTTCCACCAAATGATCCTGAAAAGCGCCGACAACGAGCGCCTGAACAACGTGACCGCCTCGGTAATCCAGGTGCCGCTGGTCTGGCGAACGTTCGCGCGCTACACCCCGGAGGCCCTGCTGCGCAGCCTGGCCCACCACCACGAACTGGTGACCGCACTCGCCGCAGGCGACGAAAACTGGGCCGAGTCGGTCATGCGCAGCCACATCCGCGCGGCCTGGCACTCCATCCGCTCCACGGAAAAAACGACCCCGCCCACCGAATCAGCAAGCTGAACCGCACAAGCCTGACCAGACACTCACTCAGGACGCTGCGGGTCACAAATGCAGGCACTTCATCGCGGCTTGCTTACTAAGCCTCGATCCACCGACGGGTGGGGTCCGGTGGGCGTGTCGAAATAGGAGAAGTGCCTTCTGAGCTGGGATGATTGGAGTTCTCACGCAGCAATCGGACCCAGCCTTGGAAGGCACTTCGAGTGCAAGTCTCGCACAGGTTCGCCGAAGAGTCGGCGCTATTCGACGATGACCATCTCGTGTCGCCGGCCGGGCTGGTGCCAGTGATGGCCCTGGCTGAGCAGACCGGACTGCCGCAGCTGCTGGCGGAGAAAGTGTCCATCGCCGCGCCGCGTATCGCGTCCGGATCGGCGAACCCTGGCCCGAAACTGGGCACGCTGATCGCGGGAATGTGCGCGGGCGCGGACTGCATCGACGATGTCGATGTCGTGCGCTCGGGTGGGATGAGGGCACTGTTCGGCGGGGTCTACGCCCCCTCGACGTTGTCGGCGCTCATGAAAATCTCGTGAGCGGAAAACAGAGCCGGAGGGCTGGGGGGCCGTGCTGCGCGCCTGCCGGCCTGTCTGATGTCGGGACCTGGGAAATGCCGTCGGGTTGGGCTTTCGGGATCTTCTCAGGCATCCGGGCCTCCGGGACGGATCTGTGGAGCGATCCGTACGTGCCGTTCCACGGCGAAGCCCCGCGCGGCCCACGCGCGCATGATCGGGGTGGTGCATCGCGATGGTGATCATCTGGAACGACCTGGCGTGCGGCGACCGGGAGGCTGCGGCGTGCTCGTGGCGCTGAACTCCGTGTTCCAGGTGCTCATGTTCGGGGTGCTGGGCTGGTTCTACCTGTCGGTGCTGCTCGGCTGGCTCGGTCTGCCGACCACGCAACTGGCCGTGTCGGGATGGTGGATCGCCAAGAGTGTGCTGATCTTCCTCAGCATCCCGCTGGTCGCCAAGGTCGGGCCCGTCGTGCTGTTCGCGCTGCAGGGGCACCAGATCACCGGCCATCCTCTCGACGTCGCGCGTATCGCGCTGTCGCCGCTGGCCTGTTTCGCCGTGATGGGCCGGGTCGTACGCGCTGGGGAAGGCGCGCGGGCAGAGCTACGAGCGGACCACCACGCTCGCGTTCACCGCGGCGGGCGACAACTTCGAGCTGGCCATCGCGGTCGCGATCGCCACGTTCGGCGCCACGAGCGGGCCGGCGCTCGCCGGGGTGGTCGGCCCGCTGATCGAGGTGCCCGTGCTCCTCGCGCTGGTGTACGTCTCGTTCGCCCTTCGTCCACGATGAGGCAAACCTGACGCCTGAGGTGCTGTTCGTCTGCGTGCACAACGCGGGTCGCTCGCAGATGGCGGCCGCGTTGCTGGACCACCACGCGCGCGGCGCGGTCACGGTGCGCTCGGCCGGGTCGGTGCCGGCGAACACCCTCAATCCCGCCGTGGTGACGGTCATGGGCCAGCTCGGCTTCGACCTGTCGCGGGAGTTCCCGGAGCCGCTGACCACGGGAGGCCGTCCGCGCGGCCGACGTCGTGATCAGGATGAGCTGCAGCGACGCGTGCCCGGTCTTTCCCGGCAAGCGTTATCTGGACTGGCAGCTCGACGACCCCTGCGGACAGGCCGGTCGGGGAGGTCCGGCGGATCCACGACGAGATCGACCGGATGGTCCGCGCGCTGCTCGCGGAACTTGTGAGGCCCGGGCGAGGGGTTCAGGAGTCCGGTGGGTGAGCCGGTCCCTGTGTTGCCGTGGCTGGTGGGTGGTCGCGGTGGTAGCGTCGCCAGATCAGGCGGTGGAGCCCGACCAGGCGGGGCACGCTGCGCAGTCCGGGGATGAACGGCACGCAGATCAGGATCAGGCTCAGTAGCGCCATCAGTGCCCAGATCCAGGCATCGGCGTTGTCGGAGTGTGCGAACGACGGGATCTGGTACCAGAACGTGTAGAGCCACAGCCACGCCTGGCCGGGGTAGTTGCCGGTCTCGTTCATCATGCCCCACTGGTCGCCCGAGAGGTGCCGGGAGTCGGCGATGCCGGCGAAGTAGCCTCCGTCGGCGAGGAACAGCAGGGGTTTGGTGTAGTTCGTGGTGTAGAACCCGCTGTTGCCGACGAGCGCGCTATCAAGGCCGCCGGTCTGGGCCAGCCGGAGCAGGCGGCCGGTCAGCACGGGTACGGGCCCGTAGTCTCCCGGTGCGACCTTGGCGGGGTCGTTGCCAGGAGCCTTGCTCAGCGCGTCGTCGTAGTCACCGGCCCAGCGCAGCTGCTGGGCAGCCGAAGCCGAGGTGTAGGTCCGCAGCGCCTGCGTCAGGCGCGGGTCATCCGGAACCGCCTTCAGCGGGCCGAGCACGAAGTCGGTGGCCGGGTCGACCGGTTCCCGTATGCCGCCCCACTTCTGCAGCGTGACCGGTCCCATGTGCTGCCCTTGGCTGCTGTCGTTGTACGGGGGGCCGTAGGTCGCTGTGTCGCTGGTACCGCCGAGTTCGGTGACGGTGGTGGTCACGAAGTCCGCCGGATCCGCGTTGGCCCACTGACGCAGGCTGATGGCGTGATCGTCTGGCGAGCTGAGTACGGTGGCGAGCAAAGCCGTCAGCATGCCGGTCACGACCAGCGCGATGACGAACTCCTTGACCAGGTCGTAGTGCCGCGTCGGGCCGCGCCACGGCCCGTCGGCGTGGTGGCGCTTGCTCGGTCGCGTGCCGGTTCGGGTCGTCATCGTCGCGTCCCTTCTGTCTCCGGTGCAGCCGCCAGCTGTTCCTGCTCCTCGGGCTCGGCCCCGATTGGGGGGACCACCCCGCGCCTGCGTACCAGCAGGATGTGCCAGACGATGAGGACGCCCAGTACCAGTGGGAGCAGCAGCACGTGCCAGAGCAGCATCTGCCCGGTGTCGAGGACGTTGAACCAGGCTCCGATGCCGACAGAGTTGAGGCCGTCCTTCGCCTGGGTCGAGATCCACTGTGCATCGAAGTTGGTCTGTACCAGATATCCGGTGAACGCGGTGGCGATCGAGCCGAGGAACGCGATCGAGCCCGTCACCCAGGTTGCCGCGCGCCGGCCGCGCCAGGCGGCCATGAAGAACTTGCCCCACAGGTGGATGACCATGAAGAAGAAGAAGAGTTCCACGCCCCACAGGTGCAGGGAGTTCACGAAATGCCCGACCGGCGAGGTGTGCCACCACACCGGGCCTTCCAGTGCCAGCCAGGTGCCGGAGAAGATCACCCAGATCAGCGCGGTGAGGGTCAGCACCCCGAAGACGTAGATCCAGCTCGACACGTATGCCGGCTGACGGTCGGGCATCAGCCTGTCCGGCGGCAGTGCGCGCACCGCCCGTCGCCGCAGGCGAGCGGTCCAGTTCCGTGGGTCCACGCCGTCGCCGAACTCGTCCGTTCGCGTTTGCCCCTTGCCTGGTTCCGTGCTCATCGCCGGTCGCCTCCCCGGGGAAACGGCAACGCGATGGCCAGCGCGAACACCAGCAGCATCAACAGGATGACGACGAGGTTCGCCACCGAGATCTGGATGACGCCCCAATGCAGGTAGTGACCGGTGGTGTTCAGATCCACCGGCCCGCGGGCGAAAACAGCCATGCCATACCTCCTGATCCGGCCGTATCGCCGGCCTGCTGTCTGCAGGCATGGTGTTCGCCCCCGCGACGGCAGATGTAGTGGCCAAAGTCCCCTGCCCCGAGGACGATCGCCACTGACCAGACGGTCCTAACCGGACTATTTCCACCTTTCTGCCGAAACCCCGCTCGACCGAAGTCGCCGCCTGCCGCCTCCCGGCGCGCGGCTAGCAGCATCAAGATCGACCCGCGCCAAGCGCACGTCGACATACAACCGACCGGCCGCCACGCTCTGGAGGCCGCCGCCGTCGGAAAAGTAGCTGATGTACGTCGAGATCCTCACCGAGCCCAAGCTTGAGTTCGGCGAGGGGCAACGCCGCGTTGACCCTCGCTTCGGCATCTCTACGTACGGTCCTGCCGACGTGGGCCTCGTGTCGGTGACAAGATTTCGCAGAGGGATCATCCCCGCCTGCGCGGGGAGCACATGTTGCCGCTGCGCCAGTGCCGGTACTGGCAGGGATCATCCCCGCCTGCGCGGGGAGCACGTCCGGGATCTGGTTGATCGAGCTGACATGGCGGGATCATCCCCGCCTGCGCGGGGAGCACGTGTCCGGGTGGACAGTCGGTGACACGCTGTTGGGATCATCCCCGCCTGCGCGGGGAGCACGTCAACGGCGTCTTTGTGCCAAGCCATTTCACGGGATCATCCCCGCCTGCGCGGGGAGCACGTTCCGCGGGCGAGTACTTCCGCGGGGGCGACGGGATCATCCCCGCCTGCGCGGGGAGCACCCACTTCCACAGTTTCCGGCCGTTGGGGGTGGCGGATCATCCCCGCCTGCGCGGGGAGCACGGCTGTCCATCCGGATTGAGCGTAGGTGTCCCCCGGATCATCCCCGCCTGCGCGGGGAGCACGATGGTCGCCGGGTCCGGCATCCCGGGGTTGATGGATCATCCCCGCCTGCGCGGGGAGCACGCCCGGCGGGCGTCCTCGGCGAACCTACCGCCCGGATCATCCCCGCCTGCGCGGGGAGCACGTCCGCTTAGGGCGAAGGAACGCGGCGTACTGCGGATCATCCCCGCCTGCGCGGGGAGCACTTCCAGCCGCCAGGGTGATCGCCCCAGTACCGGGGATCATCCCCGCCTGCGCGGGGAGCACGTCAGGATGTAGTACAGCGAGTCGTACATCGGGGGATCATCCCCGCCTGCGCGGGGAGCACAGCGGCTCCCGGTTACCCACCAGCAGATACTGCGGATCATCCCCGCCTGCGCGGGGAGCACACTGGTGGCTCTGACGGCACGTGGCTGATGGCGTTACGCGGATCATCCCCGCCTGCGCGGGGAGCACGCCGCCCCACCGTTCTTCAGCAGCCATGTGGCGGGATCATCCCCGCCTGCGCGGGGAGCACATCCTCATCCAGCATCCGGGGATCTACTACCTGGGATCATCCCCGCCTGCGCGGGGAGCACCAGGCCGGAAGTCGGCAGCGCGTACAGACCCTCGGATCATCCCCGCCTGCGCGGGGAGCACAGTCGGAAGGGGTGCGGGTCGGGTTTGCCGTCCGGATCATCCCCGCCTGCGCGGGGAGCACAGGATGTTCCCTAGTGCACCTTGGATCCGCGCCGGATCATCCCCGCCTGCGCGGGGAGCACGGACGATCAACGGTCCCGGATCGACCATCCTTCGGATCATCCCCGCCTGCGCGGGGAGCACGTGGACAGGCTCACCGCATGGCTGAACCGGGGGGGATCATCCCCGCCTGCGCGGGGAGCACCGGGGCGGTCAGGTTCTCCGGGTCCGCAGAGGCGGATCATCCCCGCCTGCGCGGGGAGCACGCGTCCGTGGCGTCATCGGCCTGGATCGCGATGGGATCATCCCCGCCTGCGCGGGGAGCACAGCGCGCCGCACCTTCACCACGCGTCCAGTACGGATCATCCCCGCCTGCGCGGGGAGCACGTTTCCCGCGTTCAGGCTCGACCCCTGCAGACCGGATCATCCCCGCCTGCGCGGGGAGCACGACGAGTACGCGTTCAACACCGACCTGGTGACCGGATCATCCCCGCCTGCGCGGGGAGCACGTCCACAGTTTCTTCCACACGGTGGCTCAGCCCGGATCATCCCCGCCTGCGCGGGGAGCACATCGGATCGGTCAACTTCCCGCTGGGGTATGGGGGATCATCCCCGCCTGCGCGGGGAGCACGACGAAGCCTTGCTCAGAACTTCTCTGCGACAGGGATCATCCCCGCCTGCGCGGGGAGCACTTCCCGGACTTCGGGGGCTCGTGCCCTGCGGCGGGATCATCCCCGCCTGCGCGGGGAGCACGCCCAGCTCAGGCGGCAGTACACAGCTGATCTCGGATCATCCCCGCCTGCGCGGGGAGCACATTAGCTATCGATGCGACGTGCTCGTCAACCTCGGATCATCCCCGCCTGCGCGGGGAGCACACTTCTTGACCTGGGTCGATGTGATCAGATCTGCTCGATTTGCTTCACTTTGCCCCGACTCAAGATCAATCTTTCTCGTTTGCCGGCGGTGGTTTCGGGCGGAATTTTCGTCGCGCTTGCCGACGTTTCCACACGGTCTCATCTCGCATGGACGTTCCACCACGGGAGGGGCGGGCTGGTCTTCGTTGTTGCTGTGTCGGTCCGTTGGCCGGGATGTAGTCGGGGACCGTTTGTCGGCGTATGAGGGTGATGCCGTCGTAGTCGACAGGTGTCCAGTCGTGTCCGTGTACCTCGAACGCGAGTCGTTGCTCGCCGTTCACGGTGTAAACCATGAGCGCTCGTCCGTCGTCGACGAACTCGATGACGCGTTCCCATGTCAGTTCGCGGACGCGGGTGGGTAGATGCCCGACGAACACGCCTGGACTGATTTCCAGTAGCCACCGGGTGAGGTGCCCGCGGAGTCCGGGTGGCACGGCGGTCAGGACGATGACGATCATGTGTCGCTCCGGTATGAAACGCCGCCGGGCACCGATTCGTGGCGCTCGTCCCACAACGAGAGGACGTCGACCTCGAAGTAGTCGTCACCGGTCTTGTCGTCGGCTTCGTCGCCCAACAGGAGGCGTTGGATGTCGCGGGTGCATCGTTGCAGGAGTTTGCCTTTGTGGAGAGCGTCTCGCACACGCCGTCGTGCTTCGCCTGCGATGTCGTCACATGAGCTTGCGGCTATGTCGAAGGCCACCGGGATTGTGAGTTCGGCTTTGTACAGGTCGGCGATGTCGTAGACGAAGGATCTGTGGTGTCCGGTGTGGACGAATCCGAGCGCTGGCGAGCAGCCGAGTGCGACGATGATGGAATGCACAATGCCGTAGAGCGCGGCGTTGGTGGCGGACAGGGCCTTGTTCACCTCGTCGCCGGCGTCCCAGTCGTCGACATCGTAGGTCCGACTGGTCCAGTCCACTCCGGTGCGTTCGGAGTGTTCGCGGTACACGCGGCGGACGCGGGCGCCTTCCCGGCCTCGTAGCTGCTGCATGTTCAGGGTCGAGACGTCTTCGTCGGGGAAGCGCATCTCATACATCGCCCGCGCGACACGCAAGCGAGACCGGGTGTTGGTCACCGCTTCGGCCTGTGCGAGCAGCAGCCGCGATGAGCGGGCGAGTGAGACGCCGTGAGCGTAGTAGCGTACGCCCCGCTCGCCGACCCATACGACGGTCGATCCGCTGTCGGACATGAGGGTGATCGCTTGGTGGGTGATCGTGGTGCCGGGACCGAGCAGCAGAACCCCGACTGCCGCGGCCGGGATGTGCACGGTTCCGCGCTCGTCCGTCGCGGTGATCGCGTTGCTGTCGCGGTTGACGACACAGCGGTCGAGGTAGAGGAACGACAGCCGGTCGGATGCTCGCACCAGGTCCTTCGGCTGGGAGACGTGCCGGCCGATCGTGTTCATGCGGAGCTTCCGGCCGGGGCGGCGAGGGTGAGCAGTCCGCAGCCGTAGGACTTGGCGCGGCCGATGCCGAAGGTCAGCGCGCGTTTGAGCAGCGTGGTGTCCTCGACGTCGAGGTGGCCTTCGAACGTCGCTGTGGACAGCGTGACCCGCACACCTTTGCGGCCGAAGCGGCGGATGCCTCGTTCGACCACCGCGAGGTCGTGTTCGCCCTGTCCGACCGCACTGTCGGGGATACGGAATCCGAGCCGGGCGGCCCGGCCGAGCAGCCATTGTTGCTGCTGCGCGATCGTGACGTGTCCGACGGGTTTGGTGTCCTCCCCGTCGCGCAGCCGGACCGAGTGCACGGGGTTGGCGGTCAACCGGAACTGCCATCGTTGTCCTTTGCGCAGCGACTCCAGCAGCCCGTCGTAGACGCGCGTGTCCCACGCCTCGGTGGAGGGCCAGCCGGCTTGCTCGACGATGTGGGTGAAGTCGGGCTTGCCCGGGCTGGCGACGAACAGCAGAACCCGATGGGTGCCGTAGGTGTCGACGCGCCACAGCACGCGCCCTCGCTCGGTGGGTCGCGCATCGGCGAATCCGGCCAGTACGGCGGCGTGCATCGCGTGCGGTGACGACAGCAACAACCGCGATCCGCGGCGGCGAGGATTGATCGGCATCTGGGTCAGGAACACGAAGGTCCTCCCAACGCCGACATCGGGTTGTGCTCCGTGGAGGGGTCGACCACGCCGTGCGGGTTGGCGATCTCGACGCTGCCGCGTGTGACGGGTCGCCAGGCGTATTCGCGACGGTTGGGATCGAAGCTCACCGGTGCGTCGCGCATCGACTCCGTGCCGGGCTCGCCGGGCGCGGCGTCTCGCATGATCGCGAGTCGTACCACGCGCTCGCGGTGCTGGCGTTGCACGGCTGAGCCGGCCTGCCACGACCAGGTGGCGAGCGCGGTGTGCAGGTCGTCGTCGGTCACGCCCAGAGCGATAGGCCCAGCGGGTGGGCACGATCGGCGACCGAGGTAGAGGGGGAACTGGGGCGCTCGGATGGCTTGGTCGATGCTCTCGACCAGTGACCGGTCCCCTTCCAACACAGCCAGGAACGCGGCGTCGGTGAGGTAGTAGCGATGCGACAGCGGCAGCGAGTGCCACGTGAGGCTGCCGTCGCGTTCGCGTTTCGCGCGCTGGGCGGTCTGAAAGTCCCTCATGAGCTGGCCGGGCTGGTCGACGCGCACGCCGAGGCGCAGCCCGAGCAGGTCCTCGAGTGGGTCGGTCCGGCGTAACCCGTACGCGGCGGCGACGAGTCCGATCACGCCGCTCTTGGTGGGTTCCCGCTCGGTCGCCCGCCGCACGAACCGGCTGCCGGCACCCCAGGACTGCAGGGGTCCCGCCAGCCGCAAGGCGACCACGCTCATGACTGGTCCAGCCGGGCCGCGACCAGATCGCCCACGTTGGTCACGAGCGTGGAAAGCGCCACGTTCTGACCGAGATCGTCCAGACCGGCCGTGTCGTCCCCGACCCGGGTCACCCACGCCGCGATCGGGCACTCACCGTAGGCGCGTTCGATCTCGCGGGCCTCGTCACGTAACGCGTCCGACGCGGCCTTGATCCGGCCCACCACACCGAGTTCCCGGACCGGATGCTCGAACGCACCGACCAGGTTGATCGGCTGGCTCTCACGCACCTGCACCACGACCGCCTCCGGCAGGGTGCGGTTGGCGAAGGTGTTCTGCTTGCCCGTCGGCATCGACCGCACGAACGCCGACACGAAAGCCTCCACGGCCCGCCGGGTCGCGAGCGTGTCGCCGAGGGTCTCGCGCAGCCGGCCCACATTGACTGTCGCGTAACGATAGAGCGTCGAGGAGTTGAACTCGACGGTGCCGATCATGCCGGCACCCGTTTCCTCCTCGGTGTTGCGATCATCGACCGCGGTGAAGTAGTCGAACTCCGTCTCCACGGGGTGCACGCTGATCGCGTGGGCGACCTGCGCGGCGGCGTCGACGTTGATGTCGGCCTGGTCGGCCACCATCCGCCCGAACAGTGCGATGTCGACCGAATGATCACGGTCGGCGAGTTCCTTGACCTTCGCCGCTTTGAGTGCCTTGCCCACGTCGTCGGAATCGGCGGCCTCGATCGCCGCCTGCGCCAGATTCTCGATCTGCCGCCGGCTCAGGAACACCAGGTAGCCGACCTCGGGGGCCGGCTCGTGCCCGGTCTGCTTCTTCGGTACGTCGACCTTCATGCCGATCTGCCGTGTCGTCTCGGCGGCCAGCTCCCGTGCCTGCTGCCCCAGATACGGAGCGCGAGTTTCTATCGCCTCGGCGATCAGCTCCGGTACGCGTTTGGTGCGCACTCCCAGCTCATTGCGGTCGAGGTAGTCGTCGAACGCGACGCGCGTGGCGCGCTTCCAGGCCTGGCTGGAGACCCGTGCCCGGCGTACCCCGCCGTAGGTCGCGGTCTTCGGGCTACCGGTGTCATCACGGTTGATGTTGCTCGGCGGCACGGTCTGCAGGATGTGCAGGTCGATGAAAGTCTGGCTCATGAACTGTCCTCATTCCGGATCGCTGGTGGAGTCGTCATCGGCCGTGGTCCGATAGAACGCGCGTCCCCACGCCAACCGGACGCGCTGCGCACCGGCCGGCGTGAGCAACCCGGCCACGTCATCGGCGAACCGGGCGTAGTCGAGCCCCTGCCGCTCGGTACGCAGCTGGGTGATCAGGCCGCGAGCGTGCATGAGCACCTCGTCGACCGACTGGGCGGTCGCCACCGCCATGAACCGCCGAGTCACGGCCTCCTCGCTGCGCGCATCGCTGAACCGCAGACGGCCCACCGCACGCCCGAACGACACCCCGGGCACGTGGGCGGGCACCGTCAGCGACTGCTGATGCAGCGCGTACAGGGTCAGCGCCGCATGGGCGGCCTGCTCGGCGTAGCTCGGCTCGTCCCGCTGCCAGGTGAGTTCCTCCGGGACCGCGCCCACCGTGATCTCCCACAGGTCCGGCACGCTGCCCGCGGGCTTCCCCAGCCCGCGCCGCAACCGCGCCAGATCGGCACGCGCGGAGGGTGCGGCGCGCAGGTACTCGCGCTGCAGCCGTTCGATCCGCCACGCCAGCGCCCGGCCGAGTGGGCCCAGCCGCCGCGATCGGGTGTCCGCCGCCGCCAGGGTCATCGGACTGCCTCCAGGTCCTGGTCCGCCGAGGGGGCGAACACGAGCGAAAGTGCTGTGCGCAGCGCCGAGTGGAACCACACCTCCGCCAGCGGCACGTTCACCAACCGCTGGTTCACCTCACGTCCGGACCAGGCCGCCGCCGGTGCCCCGCTGATCAGCTGGTCACCGATCTGCCGGCAGGCGCCCCACACGGTTCGCTGCCACGCGGTGCGAGCCACCGTGAGTTCCCGGCCAGGTCCGAGCCCGGCAAGCCACTCCCGGTACGGCCGCTCGAGCACCGCATACACCGTTTCCTGTGCTCGATCACCCGCGCCCGACTTCGGCTCCGCCCCCGCGGCCTGCGCGAGGTTCTCCGCGAACCGCCATACCCGCCCGGCCGCCTGCTCGGCGTCCTCGACAGCGCCCGTGGCCGTTCGGCCCGCGTCCGGCCTGGCCTCCCGCAGCAGCAGCACCGGCAACGGCAACACATCGTCGACGATCTCGGCGTAGGTCGCGCTTTGCGCACCGTATTCGACTCCGAGCGCGCGCAGCCGCACCACGAACTCGTCGGGCAGCACGCCCTCCGCGGCCAGGTCGTCGACCCATTTCAGCACGCCCGGGGCCAGAAAGGCCTGCGGCTGATCGCCCCGGCCCGTCCTTGGCGAGACCGACGGCAACATCGCGGCCAAGCCCCGCCACACCGACCGATTGGGGTCATGCGCCCGCGGCATGTAGACGGTCGTCTTGAGTTTCTTGCTCTGCGCCTCGCTGTATCGCCAGGCGCTGTGCGGATCCACCATGTGCCGGTTCTGCGGCTGGATCTTGTCGCCATTGGACAGCAACACACCGGTGACCCCATCGCGGCCACCGAACAGCCGGACCCGCCGGGTCTGCCACGTGTACAGATCGATCGCGCCCTCCGGCGGGCGCTCCCGCCACCGCGCCGTGTCCGGCTCCCGCTCCCACGGCGGCACGTCACCAGGGCCACCGACGTCCACATAGGACGGCACATCCCGGGCGATCAGGTTCAGCAACAGGCTCTCACGGAGATTACGTCCCTGCGCCAGGACACCGCCGAGTTGACCGGACCAGCCCGGACCGATGGGATATCCCTTACCGCCTTTCACAGTGGGATCACCTGCGGCACCCGACTTGATGCCCGACGGGTCGAAGGCATGCACGTGAACGAGCCAGCGCGCGGCCTCTTCAGGGCGAAGCCGCCGCAGGCTCGACGCCGACCGCGTGGTGAACAGCGGCTCGCCATTGGGCACATCCGCGACAATCTTCTCCAGCCCGGAGGCCTCTCCCTTTTCTGTCCGCAGATCAGCGACCTGGAAGAACGGGGCCTGCGGATCGAACAGGTCGAAGCGAGACCGGACACGCGCGGCATAATCTTGGATCACCGGCATCGGCAACATCGGTTCCTGCCACAGACCTGCCCATTCCTGCTGATCTTGCGGGCCATCGAGCGCGCGATGCAGAAACGCCAGCAGCAACCGCGTGATGGCGAAGGCCTGGGTGGGAACCTCACCCCCGATCACCGTCAAACCGGCCGCCTGCTCGAACAACTCGAGGATCGAGACCTCGTGCTCGCGCCCATCCGGCGCCAGGACAAGGATCCACGGCTCGTCGAGAAGATTGAACTCGCTCTCACCCGGCATCGTCGAAGACCTCCAATCCGCGCTCCTGGCTGTAGCGGATGCGGCGGTCGGTGATCCGACCCCACCCGTCCTCATCCACGACCAGGACAGGTAGCCGATAAATCAGTGGAGACTGCTCCCACGCCGGCGGCGTAGCCTGCCAGAGCTCTTCTTCCGCGGCGGCGTTGCTGAAGGTGAGCGGGAGGCGTAACGCGCACGCGGCCATGACTTCGGCGAGGTCGTTCGGCGGCGTCTTCTCACAGGGAATGGGCGATCTCCCCTGATCGGCGAGCCACCCCGGCGTGCGCCACTGGCCGTCCGCGTCGCGGCAGACGAGCAGTACTTCCAGGCTCGGCGCCCCGTCCCGGACCTGCCCCTGACCCTGCGCGTCGTCATCGGTTTCTCCGACGCCGGCCGACAGCCACCCGACGATCGCCTTACCAGGCCGCGTCGGCCCCGCCAGCTGAAAATCGTGGGCCCGCTGCTCGCGCCGCGCCGTGCGATCCGACCACTGCTCACGTGCCGTGGCGATGGCCTCCTGCCACTCGGCGGGACCGATGTCACCGGCCCCGTAGGCGAGTTGGACCAGCGGGGCGATGTCGCCGGGCAGATCGACTGTCGAACCGAAATGGCCGACCAGGACCGCCGCCGCACGTAGCAGGGGATACCGCCCGTACACGTAGCGCTCAGCAGCCGGGTCGAGCTGGGGCGGGCTCGCGTCGAAATCCGCTCCCGTGACGTAAACACACGCATGACGGAGTCTCGCGGGCCGATCCCGCTGGTGCCGATGGACTCGGCCTACGCGTTGCAGGACGAGATCGATCGGCGCCAGATCCGTGACCAGAAGGTCGAAGTCCACGTCGAGCGACTGTTCCACGACCTGCGACGCGACCACGATGTGCCGCCACGGCCGGTGCGTCGACCGTTGTGGGGAGCCGAAGCGATCCAGCAGTTCGGTGTCCTTGCGCAGCCGGTCAGCCACGATGAAACGCGCATGCGTCACGCTGACCTCGCCAGGAAACTCCTGCTCGAGCCGCTGCGCGGCGGCGAGAACCCGGCGCACGGTGTTGCGCACGACCAGCGCCGTTCCTCCCTCGGCAAGCGTGTCGCACAGCAGCGACACCAGATGGTCGAGATCATCCGGGAGACTGTTCAGGGCGACCGAAGTAGACCGTCCCGAGGCCGGCACCGCGCGCGTCGTCGTGGAGTTGCCGCGGGTCCACGTCAGCGCCGGGTATGTGGTCTCGTCACTTGTCGCGACCGCGTCAGATCCCGATCCGGACTGGTACGCCGCCAGCAGAGCCCTGCGTTGCTCGACCGGCAGCGTCGCCGAAAGCGTCACAACCGGCACGCGATAGGCCCCCAGCCAGGTAAGCACCTTGAGCAGATACGAGTTCATGTAGGCGTCATAGGCGTGGATCTCGTCGATCATCACGACCTTGCCCGCCAGCGCCAAATGGCGCAGCATCAGGTGGCGCGCTTTCAACCCTGCGAACAACAACTGGTCGATCGTCGCGACAGCGAAGTTCGCGAGCAACGCCTTCTTCCGCCCGGCCAGCCAGGAATGAGCCGCGACAGCGTGGTCAGGTCCGTCGCCGTCTCGCTCGTCACAGCCCACTTGCCGGAGCCGACCGGCCGGGAGAAGCCCCTCATACAAACGGTTGAACCGTGCTCTGCCATGGCCGAGCACGATCGAGCCCCCCACGTGGCACCCTGCTGCCTTCATCCCATCCAGCCAGTCGACCACCCGCGTGAACATGGCATCGGTCGTTGCCTGCGTCGGGAGCGCGACCAGCACACCGCCCGCGCCCCACCGAGCCGCCAGGATCTCGGCCGCCGCCAGCGCTGCCTCGGTCTTGCCCTCACCCATCGGTGCTTCGACGACCAGCAGCCCAGGCTCGGTCATCGCCTCCGCCACCTCGCAGGCCGCCTCCTGCACCGGGCGAGGTCGCGCGCCAGCGGGTAACCGGAAGCGCGCCGCGAAGAAGGACTCCCTGTCACCGACCGGTGGGCGCGGCGCCCATGGGCAGGGCAGCTGAAGTCGAGCGAGAGCCTGCCGCACCCGGCCCTGGTCTGCAGTGACTTCGGGCAACCGCCCATGGTGATACGGCAGGAGGTCCTGATTGCTGGCAATCCAGTCCGACACGATCACCAACGCCGTCGCCAGCACCTGAAACGGGGCGGACAAGGACACCTCGGCCAGCCTGTCCAGACGGGCTCTCAAGCCCACGCGGCCAACGACACGCTCCACCAGTTCCCGCTGAACAGCCGACCAGGTGTCCCGGCCGTACAAGTCGGGAACCTCGCTCGGCCGGGCTGCTTTCTCCGAATCGGCGTCCGGCGGGACACCGTGATGCCCGCCCAGAATCGCGCCCCACGTCCGAGCGACATTCTTCGGCCACCCGTTCCCGACCAGCCATCCAACCAGCAAATGGTGACTCGCCACCGCGTGGTGGGCCACGTGCCGATCCACCAGCCCGCTCTTGCCGGTGGGCATATAGAGCCCGTGTTCGCGCATGACCTGGGCGAGCCCGACATGCTGCACCGCGAAAGCCGGAGTTGCCTTTCCCAAATCGTGCGAGCCCGCCAAGAACTGCATCGCGGACCGGGCCAGCATCCGGTCGCCACCGAACTGGTCAACGAACAGCGCCACAACATTGGCAGGAAGCCAGACATCGAACAGGGCACCCGCGATGTCACCGGCATCATCCATGTGTTGCCACAACGGCAGCCAGCCACCAACCTCATCCGTGGATTTAGCCCACACAGAGCGCGCCGCTGCGCTGAGTACCATCGTGCTCCCGCACCAGAACTGTTCGCCGACCAACACGGACGAAGTCGGTCTGAGGCACACCGTCGTTACGCCACGATTAGGTGAATCGCAAGTTGGGCCAGGCGCAGGTGGGCGTGACAGATTTCGTGACATGAAACGGGGTCGAACAATGCCTCATGACAGGGCCTGCCACAATCAGCGGAAGATAAAATACCTGGTAGCAGCCCTGGCCGACCGCGAAGTCGCGCCTTCACCCCGCGCTCGCCGCCCAGGTGTCACCGAGAGTCACCCTGGCGGTTTCGGCGGGCGGGTTGGCCGTATCCGTCGCGCCGAACCTTGACATGAGGGGCCTTCACGGAGACCGGTAAGCCGCTGACCAGCAGGTTTAGGTTCGCATACTGGCTTGTTGGGTGCACCACAAGGATGGGAACGGGAGAGATGTCAGACATGACATCCTCCTCTTTCTCGTGTTTACGCTGGTCAATGCGCTTGCTGCGGTCAAACGGTAAGATGACGGCACCGCGAGCAGCCTGCCGCACCGCTGAGACTGCGGGTCCTACGAGCGTGGCTGTGCACTTGATCTGGTTGGCGCGCTTCTGGTAGCGCACCTCAAGCCGGAGGGCTTCGAAGAGTCGCCGTGCGACGTCCTCGGGCAACTCCTCGACCCGAACCTCGCCCACGGGCAGAGCGTCAAGCAGGTCAGGGTTGACCGCCTGCTGATTCTCCTCCTCGATCTGGGCGAGCTGGACTTCGAGCTGAGATTTGCGTTCGTGAAGCTCACTGCGCTCGTCGTTGATCTCGCCGACAAGTTCCTTGGTCGGCTTTTCGAACAGCGCGAAACTGCGGACGACGTTCTTGATCATGCGAACGGTGTCGTTGATCTCGCGGCGCAGTGCGTCGATGCGCTGCTCTCGTTCCCGCTGCGCGGCAGCGCCGAGTTCGCGAGCGGCATCCCCCAGCAGGCTGCGGCGGTAGGTGCCGAAGATGTGGGCGGACAGGAACTCGTTGAGCTTGTCGACGATGGCGTCTTCGCGGATCCAGAAGCTTCCCGCGGCGGGGTGCCCCTCGGGGACGTACCCCTTCTTCGGGGCGCAGACGTAGTAGGCGTGGCCTCGGCGGGTCTTGCCGTTCATGCGGCGGCCGCAGTCGCCGCAGAACAGGTAGGTGCGCAGCAGGTAGCTGCGCTTGGTCTGGGGATGTTTGACGTTGGTGTTGTTGCCGGTGCTGCGGGAGCCGAAGCGGTGGCCGCTGACGTCCTGGGCTTGCAGCCAGTCCTCCAGGGTGACGAGAGCTTCGTGGACGGGTTTCGTGGTCCAGATCCATTCCCCGATGGGGTTGGCGCGGTTTCCTCGGGACTTGCGTCCGCTGCGGTTCCACACCATGTGCCCGGTGTACTTGGGATTGGTGAGGATGTCGCGCACGTTCGAGTAGGTCCAGCGGCCGACGGCACGTTTCGGGTCGACGGGGACGGGCGGCGGGTAGCTGGAGGGGTCGAGGTTGAGGCGGTCCGCGATGGCTTGGTAGCCGAGCCGTTCGGTGATTCGCCAGTGGTATGCCTTGCGCACCGCGGGCGCCTGGGCTGGGTCGACGTCGAGGAAGGTTTTCTTGGCGCCCTTGGCGCGCTTGGCGGGAACCGGGTGCGGTACGTGACGCGCACGGTAGCCGTAGCAGGCTTTGCCGATGTTGTACCCGGCTTCGGTGTGGGTAGCGTAGCCGTCCCAGGACTTCTCCAGCATGTCTACGACGTAAAACTCGGAGATGCTCTGCTTGACCCGCCGGGTCAACAGTTGCGTGGCAGTCTTGGGTTTTCGACCGTCCACTGTGGTCAGTTGAAAGGGCTCGTCTGCGGCAAGCAGGCGCACTCCGGCGCGCTCCAAGCGATGTTCGATGGTGGTGCCGTAGTACATGTGCCGGGCGGTGCGCTCGATCGACTCGCAGATGACATAGTCGAACCGCCGATCAGGCCGTTCGGCCTCGGCGAGCAGATCCTGGATACCCCCGTCACGCGGGATCGGGATGTCGAACTGTTCGTGCGCGCGGCCGCTTCCACGAGCGTCGAGATCCATGCGCCCGGACTCGACGTCGTAGAAATGCGCGACGATGAGGCCGCCTTCGGGAAGCGAGCGTTGCGACGACCCCAACTGGCGCGGCAAGGAGAGGGTCGGGTCCTGCATGTCCCGTGTGGACACACGGCCCAGCCATGCGAAGCGAAGAACCGTCGGCTGCGAGGAGGTGCACATCGGTTCGCAGCCCGCCGCTTTGCCGTAACGACTCCGTACGGGTCCTACGCTGCGTTGTCCAGCCCACCGACGGACCTGTTCCGGGCCTGCCATTCCGTCACCTCCCACAACACTCGTGCTTGTTCCGCGGCCAGCCGCTGAGCCTCGATTCCTTCCACAGCCCGGATTTCCGCGACCAGTTCCGGTGGTTCGTCAGGAGCCAGACGTCCGGTGGCGTCGTCGCGGCGCTCGTATTCCCCGGCCAACGTCCACACCCCCTTGTCCGCCCATATACGGGTTTTCGATCGTGAAATAGCCGGAGCCCTGGACGCGGCGGCGAATCAGCGCGGTGAGCGCACGCGCCTGCGGCAGCATCTCCAAGACCGGGTCCCAGGGCTCGGTCGCGTAAATGATCGGGACACAGTGCTGCGCGGCGAGGCGTTCGCGAGCCAGAATCTCGAACGGATCGCGCGACAGCCGCTCCGCCTTCTCGCAGACGATCAGGTCGTAGCCCGGTTCCGGAGTGGACAAAGTCGCAGCCAGCTCGCGCCACCCGCCCTCGCGTCGGGGCAGTCCCGCATCGTGCAGCATCACCGGGTCGACGTCGGCGGGCAGGTCGTAGAAGCAGTGGGTGATCACCACGCGAGGACGAAACGTCTGCTCGCACAACTGGTACTGCTGACGCAGGAGGCGCAGGGCGATCGTGTCGGTCCTGTTCTTGCGTCCGTAGAACGCCGCCCTGATCGGCTCGGACACGGCGCCGATCCCCTCGGTGGCCGTAGTCGCTGCTGGGGCGGACATGGGAATCGTGCCTCCTGGTCTCCTCGTCCCGCGCCACGCGCAAGCGCCTGTCGCTCAGCGCAAACCAGCTGGCCAGAGGGTCCAGCTGGGATGCTGCGGGCCTGGGATCGTAGCGTCGATCGGCGAAAAGCGGAGGCCCCGGACGAGTGGGCCTCGCCTGTCGTCCACGTCACACCGGCACGGGTGTCACGCTGCGCGCGGAGCCGGTTCCGTGGCCGGGTGGGTGCCGCGGGCTCGTGCTTGCTGGCGGGGGTCGTGGACGCGCCAGGCGGCGAGGCGGCAGTAGTCGCGGCTGGCATCCAGCGAGATGGCTCGCCGGCCGTGCACGGCGGCGGCTAACGCGGTGGTTCCGGTGCCGCCAAAGGGATCGAGCACCACACCGGGAACGCCGGCCGCGTTCGTGTCGGCGCAATCGCAGGCGTCGGCGAACTCGGTGGCGCGCGACAGCAGGAATTCGCGGGCGTAGCCGCCCAGTGCGGCGCGTGCCTCGGCGACGAGCTGCCCACCGGGGTGCTCGTGCCCGCCCGGACGGCCCTGGGTGTCGACGGCGCGGGGCGTGTCGTTGAGTCCCGCGGCTCGCAGCGCGGACAGGTGGGCCTCGGTCAGGCCGTGCTCGCGCACCAGTTCCAGCGCCCGCCGCGTCTGGGGCCGGGAGGTGTCCAGGCCGTAAGCGATCGGGACTCGGCGGCGGCCGTGCCCGCACGCAGTACAGACGCGTCGTGGTGACCACCCGAGGACGAGTCGCCGAGGCCATTCCACCGGAAACGACGCATGGTGCGCGATCCCGAGGTGCGGGGGCACCCGCAGGGGTTGCGGTGCGATCTCCCAGACCGATCCGGGCAGGCGGCCGTGCGGGTGCGACATCTGGCGTCGTTTCAGGGTCTGCTGTTTTGCGCCCGGGTAGTACCGACCGTCGCGTGCCGCGCGGCCAGGATGGGATCGGTGCGGTGCCACACGAACGAGACTCGGCGCGGAATGCAGAAGTCTGATGGTGTCGATAGCGCTGTAGTAGCGCGGGTTGAGCGTGAGGTGGAACCAGGTTTCGTGGCTGCGGCGGACCCGGTCGCGCACGGCCTCGGGCAGTCCGTGTGGTTTGGACCAGATGATCTCGGCGCGCAAGATCAACCCGAGTTCGTCGACGCAGCGCAGGGCGTAGCGCCAGGGCAAGCCGATCAGCGACTTCGCCGGAACACTGCGGCTGTGTGGGTCGCCGCCGTCCGGGACCTGCCCGGCACCGCGGGTTCCGTTCAGGGAGCGGCCTTTGCCGTTGTTGTAGCTGGAGTACTTGTCACCGAGGTTGACGAAGATTGACCCGGACGGTTGGAGGACGCGGATCATCTCGCGGGTACAGGCGATCAGGTTCTCGAGATAGGCACCCGGGGTGTCTTCGGCACCGAGCTGTCCGCGGTAGACGGCGTCGCCATCGCGGTAGGTCCGCAGCCCGAAGTAGGGCGGGCTGGTGACCACCAGATCGACACTGGCGTCCGGGACCGGAAGGGCGCGGGCGTCGCCGTGGATGATTTCCGGTTGAACAAAGGCGGTGTCGTCGGTCATTGCGGCCGTCCTGTGTCCGGGTCGACTGCGGTGATGCGTCGGAGTGCGAGCTCGTGGTAGGCGGGGTTGGTGTCGATGCCGGTGAAACGTCGGCCGAGTTCGCGGGCGGCGACGGCGGTGGTGCCGCTGCCGCTGAACGGGTCGAGGACGTGACCGCCGGGCGGGCATCCCGCCGCGATGCAGCGCCGCGGGATCTCGGCCGGCGACGGAGCGGGATGCCCGATACGGGTGCGGTCCGGCGGGATGGTCCACACGTTGCCGGGGTTGCGACCACGCTGTCCGTCGGCGGGTGTGCGGGGCCAGGTTCCGCGGGCGGTGTTCGGTTTGGTGCCCCGGTGGTGGGCGCGCCGGGACAGAGCCCGGTCGCCGGTGTAGGGCTGCCGGATCGCATCGAGGTCGAAGTAGTAGTCCGGCTGCGTGACGAACAGGAAGAGCATCTCGTGCCGAGTCGCGAGACGGTCGGAGATCGATGTGGGCGTGGCGTGGGGCTTGTGCCAGACGATCGCCGACCGCAAGATCCACCCGTCGTTCTGCAGAGCGAAGGCCAGCCGCCATGGCATGCCGAGCAGATTCTTGTGCGGCACGTCCGCTCGCGGCCGGTAGTGCGATTGCCCTGTATGCCCAGGGGTCGTGCACCAATAGCCGTCGGAATTGGTGGAGTAGCTGTCACCAAGATTGACCCACACGGTGGCCCGCGGAGTCAGCACCCGCCGGGCCGCGGCGAACACTGCGCGCACGGTCTCGACGTAGTCGTCCGCAGTTGGTTCCAGCCCGATCTGCGGATGCTCACGCCGCGCCCCGCAATCCCGGCACCTCTGCTGCACTGAACCCCGGCTGCCGAGGCCTGCGGACCGGTGTCGGCAGCCGGGCCGGCCACCGGTCCAAGTGTCGGGTGCGTAGTCGCGCAGCCGCCAGTAGGGCGGGCTGGTGACCAGACAGTCGATCGAATCCTCGGGCAGGTTCTGGATTCCGGCTTCGGCGTCGGCGGTCACCAGCGTGACGGCGTCGTCCTCAGGGGAGCGTGCGGCGAAGGTGGTCATGCCGCCCTCCCGGTGTTCTGTGCGGTGAGACCAAGGCGGCGCAGGCCGATCTCGTGGAACTCCGGGTTGAGGTCGATGCCGACGTAGGAGCGGCCGAGCTGGCGTGCGGCCAGTCCGGTGGTGGCGGCACCGCTGAACGGGTCGAGCACTACACCGCCGGCTGGGCATCCGGCCGCGATGCAGCGCAGTGGGATGTCGACCGGGAACGCGGCGAAGTGCGCCTCCCGCAACGGGCGGGTGGTGATCGACCAGACGTCACCCGGATTCTTGCCCCGAGCATGCGCGGCGGTGTGCCGCGCGCCGGTCGGGCGCATCGCGTCCCCGTGCGCTTTCGCGGAAAACGGCTCGGTATCCCGGTATTTGCCGTACACGCTGTGTCCGCGGCGGCGCGCGGTCGCGCCGATCCCGCTGTGGCGGCCCTTGTTCGCGCCGCCGATCACACTGCCCGACGTGAGGGCTTCCGGGCATGCGAGCGGTTCGCGGATCGGGTCGAGGTCGAAGAAATACTTCTGCTGTTTGGTCAACAGGAACAGCATCTCGTACCGGTTCGACAACCGGTCACGCACGGATTCGGGCATGGCATTGGGTTTGTGCCACACGATCGCATTGCGCAGAATCCAGCCGTCGGCCTGCAGTGCGAACGCCACCCGCCACGGCATCCCGACCAGGTTCTTCCGCGGCAGCGACCGCGTGCGCGCCACCCCGGCCCGGCGCACCGACTCCCGCAGCGGCGCCGCCGCGCTGCGACCGGACAGGGTGCTCGCCCGCATCGCGTCCCCGGTGCGGCCGGGCGGTTCGGCGGAGTACGAGTCGCCCAGATTCAGCCACACCGTGCCGGTGTCGGACAGGACCCGGCGCAGCTGCCTGAAGACCTGCCGCAGCCGGTCGACGTAGTCCTGCGGGGTCGCCTCCAGGCCGTGCTGGTCGTCCTCGCGACGGGCACCGCACCGGCGGCAGCGCTGCGGCTCGCCGCCGCGATGCGCCGCCGACGCGGGATAGGCGAGACCGGGGTGTTTGGACTGGGGAATGTTGCCGCCGCGTCCGGACCCGGCAAGGTGCGCGCAACCGGGATCGCCGCCGACCCAGGTTCCGGTCCCGTAGTCGCGCAGCCCCCAGTACGGCGGACTGGTGACCACGCAGTCCACCGATTTCTCCGCCAGGCCGGCGAGGGTCGCGGTGGCGTCGCCGGTGCAGAACGTGACGGTGTCATCGCGGTAGTGGACGGTGTCCATGAGATTCGCTCCTTCGGCACGTTGGGTTGAAATCGCGAGCCGCAGTACGTCGGATCGCGTCGCTGCGCCACAGGCGGGTTGCCGGCGGGTGCTGGGCGACGCGGCGCGCACTCAGGCGGCGGCCGAATCGGGCCGTGTTCCGCGCCCGTGGCCGCGTGGTGGGGGCGCGGGCAGCGCGGGGAGGGACTGGTTCAGGGCCGGATCGGCGGCGTCGGGATCGGCCCGGAGCACCAGCGCGGTGTGGTGCGCGGGCAGCGCGACCGGATGCCCGAGAACGCGTTCCGCTCGGGCGGCGGCTCGTCGCTGGGCCAGCGACGCGCGGGTGTACGTGCGGCCTCGTCGCACTGCGGCGGTCAACGCCACGCACCGCGCGACCGGCGCCAGCCCGGCCGCGCCGGCGACCGCCGCGATCCGGCCGGGCACGTCGAGCAGGTCGTGCCGCACGGGGTGGCGCTGCGGGGCGCTGGTGACGACCACGTGCCCGCCCGGACGCAGCAGCGGCCGGTATTGCGCAAGCAGTCCGTGCAACCTCTCCAGTGCACCATCGATGTCGCCGACCGGACCGGGTCGCAGGGTTGTCAGGAGGAGAGCGATCCGTCCGGTCAACCCGGCCGTGGCTGCGGCGGCGGCCGTTCCGGGGCGTCGGTCGAGGACGAGGACCATCCCGTCTACGAACACGCCCCGCGCCTTCGTGGCGGTCACGTTGGCGCGCGCCAGGCGCCACCACCGGCGCTGCCCGGTCAACCCGATCGCGTGCCGCCCGGTCCGGAGCGCTTCGACGATCGTGGTGCCCGCGCCGCAGTCGGGATCGAGCACGACATCGCCGGGCCGGGTCAGCGCCGCGACGGCGTAGCGGGCGATCGCCGGGGCCATCAGGCCGGGGTCGGCACCGGTGGCGTCGTGGTAGCCGCCCTCGGTCAGCTGGGCCGTCAAGCTGTCAGTCCCCGTCGGCCACACCGACGCCACAATCGGGCCTTCGGACCGCTCCCCCGACGCGCGGGGGAGCTGCCTGTCGGCGCTCTTAGACATCCGAGGTCTCCTTCCCCTCGATGCCACGGTCGTCCGTCGCGTCCGGCGACAGCCGCCCGAGCAGAACGAGGTCGTGGTGCACCGAGCGCAGCGGCGGCGCTGCGGCGTCGGCCGCGCGCGGCGAGAAGTCCGGCACGGAGTCCTCGGCGCACATCCGGTCGGGGCGGTCCGGCAGGTTCGGCACAGGCGTGGCGAGCACGGCGATGTGATCGTGACACCGCAATCCGCGACTACCCAGTGTGTTCAGCAAGGTCGCTAGCGGATCACGCAGCTGGCCATCGCGGGAATCACTGTGCGTGACGACAGCAACGAGGCCGCGCGGGGTGAGCAGGGCGTCCCAGTCGGCGCGCGCGAGCCAGTCGGTGGCGCGCGGGTCGAGCGAGGTGATGATCAGGTCGAAACCGCCGCGCGGTCGGTCTCCGTCGCGACGCGGAGGGCGTGGGGAGTCTGGGTGCGGGTCGGCCAGCGGGTGCAGATCGAGCCGACCGAGTCGGGGTCGCGACCCCGACTCAACTCCGGAACGGCGGGGCGAGTCGGTGTGCTCGCCCGGGCAGTCGGGGGCGAGTACCGCTGTCGCAGTGTCGGTGCTGCGTCCGAGCCGGGCGACGGTCCAGACCGCCTCGGCGAGACCGGCGTAGGGGGCGGCGTCGCGGGCACCGCCGACCGCGTGCCGAAGGGTGCGTGGGGACGGTGGCGGGGTGAGGAGAAGGACGCGGTCGCCGGGGCGGGTGTAGGTCGTGACGAGGGTGACGATCGTGCGTCCGAGCCAGCCGGGAAGCAGCGCGGTGCCGGGCAGCATCTCCGCGTCGGCGAACGGCCAGAAGGCCGCCGGACGTGGCCGGCGGGCAGCCGCGACAGCGGGCAGGCGCTCCGGTGCGCGGTGCCGTCCGTGACGGGTACGCGCCGCGCTCGCCGTGCGGTGATGCGGCGTGTGATGGCGGCGGCTTCCGGGCTCAGGGTGCGGTGTTGGAGTCATCGGCGGCCTTCCTCGCAGTGTGATCGGCGCGGTCTGCCAAGTCACCCCAAGAGGCGGGTTTTGAGGCCGCTTTTCGACACCGCACTTCCAGGTTTTTGACAAACTCCCGAAGCTCTGAACCGCACGCAGCGAGAAGAGAGTCCGAATACGTCGACACTCCCGGACGTTCGGAACTATTCGGGTCCAACACAGTGCGGGGTCGATCTGCTGTCGAACCATCCCGACTTGAGCCAAGAAGAATTTCCGATCCGAATCAAAGTCGCCCGACCGAGTCGTCGTGCACCCTCCTCTACGAACAGTCGCTTGCCTACTAAGGATCGCTTAAACGCCAGCTCGCCAGCTACTAAGACGATCGAGGACGCCGCCAGGGTGCGCCGCCAGCAAGAGGTCTTCGAGTCCTTCGAGGCTTCGGTTTTAGTAGCCGAATTTGCCTGCCAACAAGATCATCCTTGTTCTTTTCTTGCCCCTTTCTTGTCGCCGCCCTGGCGTCCTGACGGAGCTGATTCACCAACTCCAGTCAGGAGCGCATCAAATGACGAACGACGAGACTGCTTCTGCGCTTATCCGCCCTGATCGCGGGGGACACGAATGGTTGCCATTGGACACCGCGCGCGACGCCTTCGGGTGGCTGGTCACCGGGCCGAAGCCGATGGCCGTGCAGGGGGCCCGGTTCGCCGGGTTGCCGCGGCGCCCGGTGCCGCTGGACGAACTGCGGGACCGGGTGATGAGCAAGCAGTGCCCGCCCCGCACGCGCGACGACGTGTGGGCGCACCTGGTGCTGCGTTCCCGCACGCACGGGGGTGCCTGGACGGTGGCGTGCGTCGGGATGGCGCTGCCGTCGCTGGCCGCGAGCGCGCGATGGCTGGCGGCGCGGTATCGCGGCGATCGCGCGGACGCCCACGCGGCGGTGCTCGCCGGGTTTGTCCACGCGCTGTCGACCGTCGATCTGGCCGACCCGGCCATCGCGGTCCGGCTGCACTTCGCCGCCCGCCGCGCCGGGCAGGAAGCATTGGAGGAGTCGCTCGACGCTCCGATGCCGGCGGGCTCGGGCTACCGCTCCGCGGCACCGCGCCCGCCGTACGGACATCCCGACTTGGTGCTCGCGCGGGCGGTCGGCGAGCAGATTCTCACCCCCGCCGAAGCGGAACTGATCTCGGCGACACGGCTCGGCGACACCTCGGTGACCGACTGGGCGCACCGTCATGGCGCTGCGCTGAAGACCGCGTTCAAGGCCCGTGATCGAGCCGAAGACCGACTCGTCGCGTGGCTGCGCGATCAGGTCGCCGGCGCTGGCCCCGAAGACCCTGTCGCCGACGCAGCTGTCGCCGCTCTCGTCGTCGATCCACCGGACGCTCCCGCCGAGGAAAACCCAGGTGTGTCACGTGCTGTGAGCGGTCGTCTGCGCAACGGCCGACCGGCTTCTTCCAGGAAATCGTCACGGGCGGTGTCGAAAAACGACCCGAAATCCGGCCTCTTGGGGCGCGGGGAGACCTCACCCGGCTCTCCGCGTACCGCCGAGCACGAGCCGACTTCGGAGGTGCGCCGATGCGCGTGACACCCCATCCCCAGACTCAGCACACCCCCGCGCCGTCGTGCTTCCTCGCGTCGAGCACGACCGACCGGAAACGATCCCGCCCCGGCGTCGTCAGCCACTCGCGGCCGACGGCACACACGGATACCACACGCACCTGTCATCGGATCTCTCGGTCGCGGCCAGTGCGCCACGCGGCGATCTACGCGGTACTCGGCGCGGTCCTGCTCAGCTCGCTCGCCGCGGATGCGGCGCAGGCTTCCACACAGGTGCTCGCGATCGCGAGCAGCGTCGGGCAGGTCTTCGACAACATCCGCAACTGGCTGGTCGGCATCCTCGCTGGGCTGGCGACGGTGTTCCTCACCATCGGCGGCGTCCGGTACCTGATGGCCGGGGGTGACCCCGGCGAAGTCGAGAAGGCCAAGCAGTCGTTCAAGAGCGCCGGGTGGGGCTACGGGTTGGCTGCGCTGGCACCGCTAGTGGTGGAAACCCTGCGCGGGATTGTCGGGGCCTGAGGCTATGACCGCGACCCGACGCTCCCGCGTGCCCGAGCCCGATCGCGGCGAGCCCGGCACCGGCTCGCGCCCGTTGGACCCGGTGCGCCGGGAGCGGGTCCTGCTCGCCCCGCCGACCCCGCAGCGCACCGGACGTGGTTCCCGGCGGCGGGTCTGGCTGCTGGCGCTGGGCCTGACCATGCTGCTCGGCGGTGCGCTGGCTGTCAGTGCGTGGGCCGCGCCCGGCGCACCCCGGCAGCCGAGCACGCAGCCCGCGGCGCAGCAACCGCCGCCGTTGCCGCTGCCGCCCAACCCCAGCGACACGTGTGCCCCGAACTCGCCGGACCCGGCGTGCCGCTTTCCGACCGGCTCGCCGCGCCCGTCGGTCCCGGCGACGCCACTGCCTCCGATCACCGAACTGCCGCCGCCGACGAGCTGCTTCCCCGGCCAGATCGGCTGCACACCCGGCAGCCCGACCGCCGCGCCGAGCACGACTGCGAACCCGCCGTGCACGGGCGAGGACTGCATTCCGCAGCCCACTCCGCCGCCGAGCACGAGCCCGCGGCCGGGCGGTCCCAGTACGGGAAACGGCGATCCGGACTGCGGGCTGACCAACATCACCGGCTGCATCGCCAAGGCGATCAACGGCGTGTTCAAGGATCTGGTCACCGCCGCGCTGTCGCCGATCCTGGACTTGCTCGGCCACACCGTGCTGACCACGCCGACGCTGGATCAGCTTCCCGGTATCGGCGAACTGTGGGACAACTCGTGGCAGATCGTGCTGGCCTGCTACGGGATGCTGATCCTGGTCGCCGGGATCGTGGTGATGTCCCACGAGACGGTGCAGAGCCGGTACTCGATCAAAGAGATCGGCCCGCGGATCCCGATCGGGTTCCTCGCCTCCGCGCTGTCGCTGTTCTTCGCCGAGAAGCTCATCCGGCTGGCGAACGCGCTGTCCGCCGCAGTCCTTGGCGACGGGGTGGACCCGCCCTCGCTGGGCTCCACGCTCAAGGACGCGGTCGATGGCGCGGTCTCCGGCGGGTTCTTCATGATTCTGCTGGCGCTGGTGCTGGTGGTCGTCGGGATCGCCCTGCTGGCTGTCTACGCAGTGCGTGTCGTCATCACGCTGATCCTGATCGCCACCGGGCCGCTGTTTCTGATGTGTCACGGCTTGCCCCACACCGACGGCATCGCCTGGTGGTGGTGGAAGGCGACCGGGGCGACGCTGGCGATCCAGGTCGCGCAGTCGCTCGTGCTGATCGGCGCCGTGCGGACCTTCCTGACCGGCGGGGTGCATCTGTTCGGCTCGACGCTGTCCGCGCTCGGCATGCTCATCGCCGCGATCGCCTTGTTCTACGTCCTCTTCAAGATTCCGTTCTGGTTCCTCTCGGCCGCCAGGATCGGCAACGGCCGCTCTCTCCTCGGAAGTCTCGTCAAGACCTACATCGCAGCGAAAACATTCGGGATGGTCGCCGGGAAGTCCGGCCGCTTCGGCAAGGCCAGCACGGCCGCCGGTAGCGGCAAGGGACACAGGGGCGGCGGTGGCCGGGGCGGTGCTGCTGCCGATCCGCCGTGGCCCGCTCAGCCGCGGAGCCCGCGGACACCGGAGGCGGTCAACAAGCGGATGCAGGCGGCCTACGACGCCGAGCGCGCCCGTGCTGCCCAGCAGCCGCGCCCGCCCTCGCAGCGACCGGAGTTTCTGCAGCCCGGTCCGCAGGAGACCATCCACGACCCGGCCGTCACCTCGGCCAGTCAAGGACCCGTCATGCCCGAATTCAGTTCCGCACCCAAGCCCGGCATCCCAGCCCCGCCGCTCGCCGGGCGGCGCCGCAGGCGGGCTCCGACGGCGCCCCGGTTCCAAGCTCCTGGTGCACCGCGCCGAGCCGGTGGTGCCGCGACTCCGGCTCGGCCGGTCGCGACGGCCGCGGTTCCTCCGTACTTGCGGTTCCAGCCGCCGACGCCGGAACCGCCCCACGTGTCCCGTCCGGCCACGCCCGCGACTGCGCCGCCCGCCGCGCCGGTGTTCCGGACCGCGCACCCGCAGCCGCGCCTCGGCGACGCCCGCCCGCGCACGCCGTCCGTGCCGCCGGTGACGTTCCGGGCGCCGACCACGCCACCAGCTCCGCCGAAAGCCCCGCCCCGTGGAGGTGAGAAGTCATGACCCAGCCCGTGCGCATCCCCTCCGATGTCGATCGCGAGGATCGCGTCCTGGCCAACCTCACCGCCCGGCAGCTGGCGATCCTCGCCGTGACCGGGATCGTGCTCTACGGTGCCTGGACGCTGACCCGCGGTGTGGTGCCGCTGCCGATCTTCCTGATCGCCGCTGTTCCTCTCGGTGTCACGGCCGCGGTCCTGGCGCTGGGTCAGCGCGACGGCATGAGCCTCGACCGGCTCATGCTCGCCGCCCTCCGCCAGCGGCTGCAACCCCGCCGCCGCGTCGCCGCCCCCGAAGGGGTCCGGCCCGCACCCGAGTGGCTGACCAGCACCATCACCGCGACCGATGTGGCGGGCAGGTCGGAGGTGTCTCCGGCGGCGCTGCGGCTGCCCGCGGAAGGAGTCACCGAGGCCGGGGTCGTCGACCTCGGCCCCGACGGGGTCGCGATGGTCGCAGTGGCCAGCACCGTCAACTTCGCCCTCCGCACACCCGGCGAGCAAGAGGCCCTGGTCGCCAGCTTCGGCCGGTATCTGCACTCGATCTCCGCGCCGGTGCAAATGCTCATCCGGGCCGAACGGCTGGACCTGAGCCAGCAGATCAGCGACCTGCGCGAGGCCGCCCCCGGATTGCCGCATCCGATGCTCGAAGCCGCCGCGGCCGAGCACGCGACCTACCTCGACCAGTTGCGCCGCTCCACCGATCTGCTGCGCCGCCAGGTACTGCTGGTGCTGCGCGAGCCGGTCCGCGCTACGGGGCCGACCGACGGGCTCGGCGGCGCGTCCCCGCTCGCCGCACTGCGGGCACGACGCGCCCGCAGCCGGGACGGCGAGGTCACCGAGACCGCGCGGCACTCGGCGGAAACCCGGCTCGTGCGGAGGCTGGGCGAAGCCACCGAACTGCTCTCCCCAGCCGGGATCACGATCACGCCCCTGGAGGCCGGGCAGGCCACCGCCGTGCTGGCCACCGCGTGCAACCCAGACAGCCTGATCCCGCCCTCGGCAGGCCTGGCCGGCGCAGACGAAGTCATCACCACCGCCGCCCCGGACCCCGACGACCAGCCACCAGTCCATCACCGAAGCACGACCAGCCGGGGCGGGCGCGACAGCGCACCGGAGCCGACGGTCCTGGACGAATGGGAGGGCGGGGACCTATGAGCAGGAAGTTCGGCCGTGCCCGAGGCCGCGGGACGCAGCACGCGAATGCACCGTTGGGCAGGGCCAGTGCGTTCACGCCGGATTCGCTGTCAGTCGCACCCCGGCACCTGGAGATCGGCGGCGAATGGGTCGCCAGTTTCGCAGTCACCGGCTACCCGCGCGAAGTACACGCCGGATGGCTGCAACCGCTGCTGTCCTACCCCGGCCGCGTCGACGTGTCGCTGCACATCGAGCCGATCGACCCGGTCACCGCCGCCCACCGGCTCAAGCGCCAGCTGTCCAAGTTGGAATCGGGGCGGCGACACACCAGCGAGAAGGGGCGGTTGCTGGACCCGATGGTCGAGGCCGCCACCGAGGACGCCTACGACCTCTCGGCCCGGGTCGCCCGCGGCGAAGGCAAGCTGTATCGGCTCGGGCTGTATCTGACCGTGCACGCCACCAGCGAGGACGATCTCGGCGAGCAGGTCGCCGCAGTGCGAGCGCTCGCCGCGTCCCTGTTGATGAACGCGCAGCCGACCACCTACCGGTCGCTGCAGGGCTGGGTGTCCACCCTGCCGCTCGCGCTCGATCTCATCGGCATGCGCCGCACCTTCGACACCAGTGCGCTGGCCGCCGCGTTTCCCTTCACCAGCCCCGATCTGCCGCCCGCTGACCCGACCAGTGTCGCTGCACCGGCCGGTGTGCTGTACGGGTTCAACGTCGGATCGCAGGGTTTGGTGCACTGGGACCGTTTTTCCGCGGACAACTACAACGCCGTAGTGCTCGGGCGCTCCGGCGCGGGCAAGTCCTACCTGGTGAAGCTGGAAACCCTGCGCAGCCTCTACCGCGGCGTCGAGGTCGCGATCATCGACCCGGAGGACGAGTACCGACGACTCGGCGAGGCCATCGGCGGCACCTACATCCACCTCGGCGACGCCGACGTCCGCATCAACCCGTTCGACCTTCCGATCGCCATCAGGCCGGACGGTCGCCGCACCGCCCCCAAGGACGCTCTGACGCGCCGGGCGCTGTTCCTGCACACCGTCATCGGAGTGCTGCTCGGCACCGAATTGTCCGCGCAGCAACGCGCCGTGCTCGACCGGGCGATCATGGCCACCTACCAGCAAGCCGGGATCACCAGCGACCCGCGGACCTGGGGCAGGCAGGCGCCGCTGCTGGTGGATCTCGCCGCGGTCCTCACTGCCATCGGCGATCCGATCGCCGCGGATCTCGGCTCCAGGTTGCACCCGTTCGTCGAGGGCGCGTTCTCTACGATGTTCTCCGGGCCGACCACCACGCGGCCAGAGGGCCACCTGACCGTGTTCAGCTTGCGTGACCTGCCCGACGAACTCCGGCCGATCGGGACGCTGCTCACGCTGGACACGGTGTGGCGGCGGGTGTCCAACCCGGCCATCCGGCGGCCGAGGCTGATCACCGTCGACGAAGCGTGGCTGCTCATGCAAGACCCGGCCGGGGCGCGGTTTCTGCACCGGATGGCCAAAGCAGCCCGGAAACACTGGGCGGGCTTGACGATCGCGACTCAGGATGTCGGCGATGTCCTCGGGACAGACCTGGGCAAGGCGATCATCGCTAACGCGGCGACCCAGATCCTCCTGCGTCAAGCGCCGCAGGCGATCGAGGAGATCGTGGAGACCTTTAACCTGTCCGAGGGTGAGAAGCAGTTCCTGATTTCCGCGGACAAGGGACAAGGTCTGCTCTCGACCGGGACGCAGAGAGTCGCGTTCCAGTCGCTGGCTTCGCCGCAGGAAAACGCGCTCATCACAACAGACCCGGCCGAGTTGGCGCAGTACGCGGACCACGAATCTAGCACGGACGACGGCGGCGCGTTCGTCGATCTCGGCGTCGACGACACCGAACTGGCTCTCGATGCGGACGCTGACGGCCACGTCGACCTCGACAGCGCTGCCTGATCCGCACTGCCGTTGCGGGTCGCTCAAGGGCATGGCGGGGCGGCTGTCGCAGTGGCAGGCCGATTTCGACGCCGAACGGCACGCAAGCGGTGCCGTCATCTGCGACTCGTGCCCCTGCAACCCGTCCGCGCCTACCCCGACGCACGAAGGCCAAACGAACGCCGGACGACACGCGGCCTGAATCCGCACCTTTGCGACTTTTCCTTGCGAAAGAGGGGCTTTCTGATGTCATCCGCTCAATCCGTTGTCGCTTCGGCGAGGACGCTTGCGTCGCCGTTGCAGGACTACCTGCGCGATCCCGGTGCTGCAGTGCGCGCTCTCGTCGCGGCACTGCGGGAATTCGCGCTGTCCTGGGGGCCGCTCGTCGGGCCGGCCGTGGCGCTGGCGGTGGCCGCCATTGTGGTCGGGCGACGGTGGTGGGCGCGCCGGTGCCATGACCGGATGGTGGCCGACGCCCGGGTGGTCACCGTGCTCGCTCCGCCCACGGTCGATCCGGACGGCGCGGCGGCCTTGTACTCCAACCTGGTCGGGCTGTTGCGGTCCGGCTGGAAACGGCGGATGCACGGCCAGCCGCACATCGTGTGGGAGTACGTGTTCTCCCAGACCGGGGTCGCCCTGCGGCTGTGGCTGCCGGGCGTGGTACCGCCTGGCATGGCCGAACGCGCCATCGAGGCTGCCTGGCCCGGCGCGCACACCCGGACCACACCGGCCAAGCCGCCGATCCCCTTGTCCAACCCGCCGGGAAAAGCGGTCGAGGCCGCGGGCGGCGAACTGCGCCTGGCCCGCAGCGAGGCACTGCCCATCCGGTCGGACTTCCCCACCGACCCCGTCCGGGCCTTGCTGGGCGCACCGGCAGGCATGGCCACCCACGAACGGGCCGTGGTGCAGATCCTCGCGCGCCCGGTCACCGGCGCTCGTGTCCGCACAGCCCGCCGAGCTGCCCGCCGGGTCCGCACGGGCAGCTCGGCCCGGCTGGCCGGTCGCCTCCTGGACCTGATCACCCCGCACACCGGATCGCGCAAGCCCGCCACGACCGCGAAGCGGCCGGTCGTCGATCACCAGACCTCGCTGGAAACCTCGGCGCAGGACCGGGTCATCGTGGCCAAGCAGCGCAGCTCCCAGTACGAGACCCGCATCCGGTACGCCGTGGCCACCCTGGTCGACGAGCACGCGACCGGCGCGCAACGGGTTCCGGTGCGGGCGCACCTGCGCGGACGCGGGCATGCCATCGCCAGCGCGTTCGCGGCTTACAGCGAACACAACTACTACCGTCGCGTCCGGCTCACCAACGCCGTCCGGGCCGTGGCCGAACGACGCCTCACCTCCGGTGATCTGCTCTCGATCGCCGAACTGGCCGCGCTCGCGCACGTCCCGACCGACGAGGCCGTACCCGGTTTGCAGCGCGCCGGAGCGAAGGCGGTGCCGCCACCACCGGGAATTGCCACCGAGGGCCCGGGAGTGAAACCGATCGGGATCACCGACTCCGGCCACTCCCGGCCGGTGGGGCTGCGCGTCGCCGACGCGCGCCATCACCTGCACATTCTGGGCGCGACAGGGTCGGGCAAGTCCGAGCTGATGGCGCGGATGATCCTCGACGACGCCGACGCCGGCCGCGGACTGGTCGTGATCGATCCCAAGGGAGACCTGGTCGCGGACACCCTGATGCGGCTGCCCTCGCGGCTCGGGGAGAAGGTCGTGCTCTTCGACGCCGACAGCCGCGCCCGCCCGCCGGTGCTCAACCCGCTCGAAGGCGACGACACCGCCCGCACCGTGGACAACCTGGTGTCGATCTTCTCCCACGTCTACGCCTCCAGCTGGGGGCCGCGGACCGAGGACATCCTGCGCTCGGGGCTGCTGACCCTGCGCGAGCTGCCCGGCACACCCACGCTGACCGATCTGCCGAAACTGTTGACGGTGCCCGCTTTCCGGCAGCGCGCGCTCGAGCAGATCTCCGACGATGTCCTGACCGGGTTCTGGCACTGGTACGACGATCTGTCCGACGCCAGCCGGGCACAGGTCGCCGCGCCGCTGATGAACAAGCTCCGAGGCCTGCTGCTGCGCCCGTTCGTGCGGGCATCCCTCGCCGGCGGCGAGTCCACAGTGGACATGGACGCGGTGCTCGACGGCGGAATCTGCCTGGTGCGCCTGGGCAAGGACGCGCTCGGGATGGACACCGCTCGCCTGATCGGCTCGATCGTCGTGGCCCGCACCTGGCAGGCCGCCACCCGGCGAGCCCGGATACCGCAGCGCGAACGCCACGATGCCTCGCTCTACATCGACGAATGCCACAACTTCCTCAATCTGGCGTACCCGATGGAAGACATGCTCGCCGAAGCCCGGGGCTACCGGATGTCGATGACGCTCGCGCATCAGTACCTGCGGCAGCTACCGCGCGAACTGGAGGAAGGCATCAGCACCAACGCCCGCTCGAAGATCATTTTCTCGGCGTCGCCCGAAGACGCCCGGGACCTGTCCCGGCACACCGCGCCCCGGCTCTCCGAACACGACCTCGCCAACCTCGGCCGGTTCCACATCGCCGCGCGACTGGTGCTCGACAGCGAGGAAGCTCCCCCGTTCACCGCAGTCACCCAGAAGCTCCCGCCCGCGATTCCCGGCCGGGCCAAAGAAATCCGGCGGCTCGCGCTCGTGAACACCAAGCCTCGAAACACGCCCGATCCGGCCGAAAACGCCCAGCCGGTGGCGTTCGACCCGCGCCGCGCGGCCTGACCCGCTCAGCTATTTCCGTTTGCCCGCAGGGCGTTCCCGCGTCCCGCACGTCTGGAGGTGCACTCACGATGGTCAGCAATCCCACCCCGCAGCGACAATTGCGGGCACATCGGCCCGAACGAACTGCGGCGCGGGTGCTCAACACGGCCGAGCATCACGCGTGGCTGGCCCGGCATCTCACCGACCGGGACCGGTGGCTGTGCCGAATGCTGTTCGAACACCACGTCCTCACCAGCACCCAGATCATCGACGTCGCCTTCACCGGTCGCCGCAGCGCGAACCTGCGCCTGCGCAACCTCTATCAATGGGGCGTGCTGCACCGGTTCCAGCCCCACCGCGACCGCGGCTCGCACCCGATGCACTACGTCCTCGACACCGCCGGAGCGGTCGCGCTGGCCCGCGAGGACGGCATCGACCCCAAGGAACTGGGCTACAGCCGTGAACGCGAGATCGGACGCGCGTTCTCGCTACAGCTGGCGCACACCGTGGGCTGCAACGGGCTGTTCACCACCCTGATCCGCCGAGCCCGTCAACCCGGCACCGCTGGTGTGCTCGCGGCGTGGTGGTCGGCCGCCCGGTGCGGCCGGCACTGGGGCGACATCGTCACCCCGGACGGCTACGGCCGCTGGCGCGAGGCCGGCAGGGAGGTCGAGTGGTTCATCGAGTTCGACTTCGGCACCGAGCAACTGTCCCGCCTGGCAGGCAAGCTCGCCCGCTACGAGCGACTGGCCGAGGTCACGGGCATCACCACACCCGTGCTGGTGTGGCTGCCCAGCGCCAGGCGCGAAGTCAATGC
The DNA here is from genome assembly GCF_000411975.1 of Amycolatopsis orientalis DSM 43388. GTDB lineage: Bacteria > Actinomycetota > Actinomycetes > Mycobacteriales > Pseudonocardiaceae > Amycolatopsis > Amycolatopsis orientalis_D. The sequence continues at coordinate 8,159 of NZ_ASXG01000124.1, read as the reverse complement.
ACGCAGCGCGATGGCCGAGGCGCTGCGGGGTCTCGACCGGCCTGCACGCGTACCCGTGGCGACCAGCAGCGGCGAGGCCGCGGCTGACCCGCTCGACATGGCCGCGCCGCGCTGGCGACGGCTCGACGAGTCCGGCACCGCCGGTCGAGTGGCGCTGGCGGGCCTGCCCGCCCTCTGGCCGGGCCTGCGCGCCTCGGCTCCCGGCGGCGGGCAGCGTCCGGCGGCCGCGACGCCCGTCGCCACGCGTGCGGAGGTGGCCCCGCCCTCCCCGATGCCCCCGCCCGACCCCGCGCATCCGTGGAGGTGACGCGTCATGGGCAAGATGGCCGCCGCCGGCGCCGGGTTCGTCGTCGTGATCATGCTCTTCATCGGCGGCGGCGCCATCGCTGTGGTTCAAGCCGTATTCGGCAGTTCCAGCAGTTCCGCCGGAGACCTGAACTGCGCCCCCGTCGGGGCGAGCACGACCTCGGCAGCGGGGTACGGACCGCAGGAGATGAGCAACGCGGCGACGATCGTCACGGTCGGCAAACGGATGAACGTGCCCGAGCCGGGCTGGGTCATCGCGGTCGCCACGGCGCTCACCGAGTCACGGCTGAAGAACCTGAACTACGGCGATCGCGACAGCGTCGGCTTGTTCCAGCAGAGGCCGTCGCAAGGCTGGGGAACGGTCGCGCAGATCATGGACCCCGCCTACAGCAGCGAGCAGTTCTACCGGCATCTGCTGGCGCTGCCGAACTGGCAGAACATGCCGGTCACCGTTGCCGCCCAGACCGTGCAGCGATCAGGATTTCCCGGCCGCTACGCGAAATTCGAGCCAGCAGCGCGCCAGATCGTCGGGGCCGTCCAAGGTGCCACCTGTACGACCAGTGCGAACACCGGCGGCTGGACGACCCCGACGAGCGGCACTTGCACCTCCAGATTCGGGTACCGCGGCAGCGAATTCCACAAAGGACTCGACATCGCCGCGCCCATCGGCACTCCGATCCTGGCAGCCAACTCCGGCACCGTGATCAGCTCAGGCCCGGCGTCCGGCTACGGCCTCTGGATCCGCATCCAGCACGGGGACGGGATCGTGACGATCTACGGCCACAACGACCACAACCTGGTCCGCGAAGGCCAATCCGTTCACGCCGGCCAGCCCATCGCCGCGGTCGGAAATCGGGGAGCTTCCACCGGAGCGCACCTGCACCTGCAAATCGAGGTCAACGGGCAGGCCGTCGACCCAGTAGAGTTCTACCGGCAGCGAGGAGGCCAGCTCTGCCGATAGCAGCGCACCGTCGCGGGTGCCCGGGACGAGCCTCCGTGACGTTCCCAGAGCGCTCCGGCGCATGACGCTGGCTCCGACAACCGCCCAGACGCGTGAATCCGGCTACTCGTCCGCCGGAGCACCCTTGAGGTGGTTGTAAAGGTTCGCGCGGCTGAGGCCGACCTCCTTGGAGATTTTGGTCTTCGGCACACCGGCCTTGTCCGCTTCACGGATATCGGCGAGCCGCTCCGTCCGTTCGACCTTCCGCTGCTGGAGCAGGATCTCCCGCATCTCCTGCAGAGAGCTTTCCACGTCGCGGATGCTCTCCAAGGCGGTTTCGATCGCTTCGATGCGCTGTCGGCGGGCGCGCAGCTGCGCGATGTGCTCGTCCTTGTCCATCTGCGGCCCTCTCTCGCGTTGCCAGGGTCGGCCGGCCTCTGAGCGTGACCAACTATCTGTTTGCCGCCCTGTTTCCCTAGACACCTTACCGAGACAGCCGCGGTCAGCGGGGGGGTGTAGTGACCCGAGGGCCCCGGTCGCGAACCACCTGCTGAGCCTGCTTCAACGGAGTTCCGGCGCGTCATCGGAGTCCGCGGGTGGCGGCCACCTCGTCGACACAGGTCACGGCGGTAGCCATCCCGGTACGCAGCAATCCGTGGGTCCCGCCGGACCCACCGCATCGATCGATCACGGCTTTGCGAGCCGGTCGCCCTGGCTGTCAGCGGCTCGCCTGCTGGCCGAGTGGGCGATTCCGCGTGCCACTATGGGTGGGTACCCAGACCATCTGGCTCGACCGTGAGGGCGCAATGGGTTTCTTATCAGGGCCGCGACAGATTTCGGTTCGAGGTTTTCTCGGCCGCCGGTTCCGCACCATGAGCGATGGCGGTTATCCGGGCCTGGTCTTTCTCCTGGCGCGCACGGCCGACAATCCGAAGCTGCACGAGCGGTTCTTCGCGGAGTGGACTGACATGCACGACGTGACGCGTCGCTGTCTGGCAATCATCACCCCTGCGCCGGGAAGCATCACTCTTGAGCATCAGGACCCGTGGCGGGCGGGCCGCGAGCAGGCCGTCGACCTGTGCGGCGTGCAGTGCTTGGGCGATACAAAGAGGCTTACCGAGCCGGCATTGAACGCTCGATCGTGCACGGACATCGACGCACGACCCGACATGGTGGTCGCCCCGGTGCTGCCAGGAAAGTTGCAGTCGTACCGGAAGGCATTGACGGTCGCGGTCAGCGAAATGCGCACATTTTTCGGTGTTTCTGAAGCATTGCTGCCTTGCACGGTGTTCGTCTCCATGTTTGAACGCCGTGTCTTCATTGTGGCACTGGATGACATGACCAGCCTGTATGGTTTTCTAAAGCGAATCAGGATTGAGCTGGAGCCGGTGCTGAACGAGCTCGACATGGCTGAGGCGGAACTCGCCGAGGCGAAGGTGGTCCGGGCAGAACACCATCGCCGTGTTGGCGACCTGCGCTGGAAGGCAAGGAGCGTGAACTTCGAGTGGCACGCGCAGCTGGCACGGTTGGCACAAGACTTGCTCAAGCTCACCGGGAGCCTGGCCGACGAAGAGGCCGAGCTGTGCCGGCAGGTGGCCGCTGACCTGGCCAGCGGCCAGGAGTTGACCCCCGAGAAGCGAGCATCGGCGCGGACTCTGGCCCGCAGGCTCAGTGAGGCTCGTATGCATGGGAAGATGCCGCGTCGATTGCGGCGGGCCATCGCCAAATTTGAGGCTGGCTACCCGGGCACGCACGACGTTGCGGTACGGATGGCGCAGGCGGTCGGCGAGCAAGACGCGCACCAGCGCACGATCGGCCGACTGAAAGCACGGATCGACGACCTCGGCCGGGAACTACGCCTCGGCGCGGCGCTTGTCACTGCCGCCAAGGACGGGACGACCGCCAGGAACATAGTCCAGGCCAACACGATCGGTACCGTGCACTTCCACCAACACGGCAAGGAGCGCCCCGGGCCAGCCGATCGACAAAGCCCAGCAGAGAGCAGTAGCTAAGCAGGTGCATCAGTTGCTCCGGTCGACGCCTGGCACCTCGTATGCTTCGACGACCTCCGGCGGCATCTCCTCCGTGGTGCGGTGTCCGCGCAGCTTGTGCCAGGCGACGGTCCAGGTGGCCTCTTTCTCTCCGGGCTGCGGCGGCGGGAAGACCGGGTTCGGCACAGTCACCGACTTCTTGTTGACCCGGCGTACCCGCATCCACATGTTGTTGTAGAGCACCCAGTCGCCCTTGCTCACGGTGTCCGGCCCCAGCGTGGACGCCTTGCCCTCAGCCTGGAGCTGGGCGTAGATGCCCTTCCAGTAGTCGATCTGCTCGGTGAGGGTGGTGATTTCGCGCCGCAGGTAGGCTGCGCGCTCCTCGCCGGGACGCCTGGTTACCCAGCGGTCCCGCGGTTGGCCGTGCTCGTCGGTCTCGGTCACCCAGCCCGGTTCGCCGTCAAGTTCGCGCTGAAGACGCCGGCGGTCGGCTTCCTGCGTCTCGATCCGGTTGGCCACGGTGACCGGGTTGTGGCGGGCGCCCATGTGGTGCGACGCGGTGTCGGCGCGGCGCGCCAGCTCGTCGGCGTACTCGCCCTGGTTGATGGATTTGCCGAGGTTGTTCCACGCGCGCTCGCGACGGTTGAGGTCGGCCCGGTAGCTGTAGTGGTCGACCAGCAGCGGCTGGCCCATCGGGATGTTGTGGAAAACGTAGTCGGCTTTCGCCCGCGTGGCGTCGGCCTGGGCCTGGTGTTTCCCTGAGCGCTCGGTGAGCCGGTCGGCCCGGTCGTCCATCCGGTCGGCGAGATCGGCCTCTCGCTGTTCGACGCTGGGCATCGTGTCGTCGACGTCGCGCTCGACCGTGTAGCCCGCATCGGTGAGCACGCGCTCGATCTCGGCGAGGGCGTACGGCTTGGACTGGCGATGCCGAGAGGATCGCAACAGCCACGCCGCGGCGTAACGGGACCAGGTCCATGACGGATGGGCCTTCAGCGCCAAGTGCGCAGGACTGTTACGAGTGGTTCCCTCGACGGTGGTGCCGGACTCGTAGTCGTGGTGCATTGTCAGAGTTCCTAGGGACATGGCGATGTGCCTCCTTCGTTTCAGTTCATAGGTGGTGCGGGGCTGTCTTGTTCAGTCCACCTACAGCCGGGCGGGTCATCAGTGGTCGCGGGTCTCAATCCGTCGTTCGCGGGAATGTCGCCAAGAACGCGGCGACACGGGCGGCCTCGCTCGGAGCGACCGAGAAGGCGAAGGCCACGTGTCCGCCGTTGCGGGGCACCGTGGCGGTGCCGACCAGAGGACCCTGGTAGCGCACGATCGCTTCCTGCGGGTCGTGGCCGAGCGGGCTGGGGCCGGGCGCGTGGACGGTCGCGCCGAACGGGTCCGCGATGGCGTGCGCGAGCCGGTCGCGAGCAGCGGCCTGGTCATCGACTCGTTGTTTCAGCTCGCGGGTTTCCGCGAGGGTGGCCCGGTAGCCGGGCAGCAGTCGCCGGGCAGTCTCAGCGGCGACCGTTTCGGGTGTCTTTGCCGGGGACACCGTGATTTCGTGTGACGGCACCGGGTTGCCATGGCGATGCCGGATAGTCGCCAGGTCGGCCGGGAGGCCGACGGACAGCCTGAGCCGTGGTGTCTTCTCCCAGTCGGAATAGCACACGTGAAGCTGTTCACCGTCTGGGCCGATGAGGCATCGGTCACGGTGACCGTGGTGGCCCGGTCCGACCGTCCATGTCCCGTCGAGCGCTTCCGCCATCGCTGCCGCGAATGCCTGTATCTCCATGGGTTGTTTTCCTTTCTGTGTCGCGGTTGGTGTGCCCTACAACTGGTTCGGGCGTCGGCTATGGCCATCTCGCGGCCACGGCACCCGCGCGGCGATCGGCCGCGCGGGCACCGAAGCGGCGACAGTCCTTTTCAGACCGAGGCCAGCACCTTGCCGAGCGTCGTCACGGTGTCCTGGTCGAGCGCGTCGGCTTTTCCGTCCACCGCGCGGGACATGTTGCGTTCGGCGCGGGAGGCGTTGCGCACGATCGCTTCGTGGTGGGTGTAGGTGTTGATGGCCTGCACCACTCCCCACGCGGTACCGCGCCACGGGCTGACCCGGTTGTCGGTGTTCCACAACCGGTTGAGCGCGGCCCGTTCGTTCGTCGCGGTAGTGCGGGCACGTCCCTTCTCCTCGGGCACCGGAGTGTGTGCGTCCAGGAAGGCGCGCCATGCCTGGTCGGTCACGGTCGTTTCGCACAGGGCCTTGACCTCGGCGGCGAATTCCTCGGCCACCGTGTGGACCATGACGAGCGCATCACGGGCCTCCACGATGCGGAACTTGCCGTTCTTGGAGTGCTTGACCTTGAACTGCTGGCCGTACTCGCGCAGCCCGGCCGACATCGTGTTGTCGCACACCACGTTGGTCACGGTGCGCTTGTAGGTGGTGGCAAGGCTGCCGTCGTGGCTGGTGCAGGCGACCAGGTTCGGCCGGAACTCCACGCCTTCCGGGGTGGTGATGTTCTCGGGCACTTCCACGCTCACCCAGGCCTGTCGGCGGTCGCGCAGCAGGCCCGCGGAACCGATCGACAGACCGTCGTCCAGGATGGTGCCGACCTTGTCCAACAGCCATTCCTGGTATTGGTGCACGGTGTAGCCGTCGGCGAAGATCCCGAGGACGTCACCGGTATCCGATGCGGTGATGGCTTGCTTGTTGGGCACGCGGCGAAGGCCGAACTTGCCCGCCACAAGCACCGGTTCCGGTTCGGCGGTCCAGTAGAACAAGCGCCGCTGCACGTCGGCGACCGGAACGGGTCCGGGGTAGTGGTTCGGCTCGCTGCCTTGTGCCGATGCCCGGTAGTGCCATGCGTGCCCGCGCTTGTCGGTGAATCCAATCAGAACGTTGTTGTTGAGCCATTCGCTGGTTTCTTTGGACATGACAAACCCACTTTCGTTAAGGGAAACCGTTGTGCGGTCACGGCGTCCGCACGCCTACGCGCGCGGCACCGAAACGCCACAACACCATGCGGTTAGTTGCCACAGTCAGATCGCGTCAATTCTTCCGCCCGGCTCACTGCGGCATGTTGTGAAAGCCACGCACGTTTTTGCCGTAGGGGTAGACAACCGGGTAACAGTGTTCGCAGCCACGCAATGTTTCGCGAACGTCCGACATGGTTACGGTGTGATTGCCGTGCCGGTATCCGTCGACCATGACCGAAACGCATTCGCAGTCGTCTTCTGCGTAGTATTCGGCGCAGTCGTAATGCAGTGGCTCATCACAAGCGCTTTCGAGCCACTTGTCGCACTCGATGCATTGCCGATATCCCAGCTCGAACATGATGTGGTCGATATCCCAGCCGTGGCAGTCGGTACACAAGGTCTGCCCGTCATCGCTCAACGCCGAAACGACGTCCGCCGCGCCTTCCTCGGGCACGTCGTAGCAGGCGATCAGCACGCGCGCGGCATTCTCGGATTCCCGCCCTGACAGGTCTTCGTCGTCGAGCAGCGGGTATCCGGCGAGAGCAGCACCGATACGGTCGGCGGCCGCACGTGCGGCGGAATCGCCGTAGTCGTAGGCAAGAAGACCGTTCCACTCGGCCGCTTTGCCGGGTGCCGCTTCCTCCATGAGCCGCACCGCCGCGTGCCCGTTGGACACGTCCGCCAGGTGGGCGCACTGGTGCCCGGTGAGGTAATCGCCGGGAATTGGCAGCGGATCACCGCCCGATCCGAGCACGAAGCCGAATCCGGACCAGTCATTATCTCGGACGCAGTCTTCACCGTCCCATGTCCCGTAACGGAAATTCTGCCTGAAGAACAAGTGCGCATCTTCGGAAAAAGAAATTTCAGGGTTGTTCATGATTGGCACTCCCAGCGGGTGCGGATTGGTGTTAATCACAGACCGCATGCGGCAAAGAAACGGTCGCGGTCGAATCGCGAGTTTACCGATTTGAAGTACGTGCACATGGCGTCGGCGAGCGCTTTTCGTTCGTCGTCGGCGACAACTTCCCGACGTACGGAATCGGCAATTTCTTTGAAGTCTTTACGCGTCATGACAGAACCTCCAATGATGTTGTAGTTGCGTGTCGTTTGGCGGTTCAGGCCAGTTGCGAACTGGTACGGGCCGAAATCTGGACACGTCGGGTGCGATCCGCGCAAAGGGGATCATCTTCTATGTCCGTGCGATGCGTAACCGCAAGCGATAGCGCCCGGTCGGCCGGTAGCGCATTCCCTGAACCTCCCCAAAAGGGAAGCCGTTATGTCTAGCGCACAACGCAGGGAACCATGCCCGTGAGACATAGCGTGCTATGAACAGGAAAGCGCGACGCGCTTGAGAGAGTGTCGTTCAATGTCGGCAACCGCTCTACACAATCCGGACGCCCACACGTTGTGACGGTTTTCGGCGCTAGACCACCATGTAGTTATCTTGGGGACACACCACTGGCAGGCATGCCTTTTATGCGCGCTACTCCGCTCTATAGCAAGGGATTCACATAACGGGGCTGCAAGCGCAGTTACTACGCATCTCAGACTAGAAATGCGCGTTTGGCTACGCGTCGTTCCCCACTACTGCCCTGCACGGTTTCGCTGCTGTCCGCGCGGCCCAAGCCGCTGCCCGCGCTATGCGGGTCTTATCGTTCGTAACGACCAAACCTTTAAGGAAAAAAGGAAGGAGATCGCTCGCGGGACGCCGTGTCCCGGTCCTCACGCCCTTCTCTGTCTTATCTCTCCGGTCTGTCTCGGTTAAATGTCTAGGTTGACATACTGACTAGACACTTTCAAGCTTCAGCCGGGTTCCGTTATCTCGCCGTTACCTTCGGCATCGACCCCCTGCCCAGGGCCGGCCAGGCCCTTGAGCTGGGAAGACGCAGAGGAAGAGAAGGACCCGCACAGCGGCAGCCAGCGCCCGCGCCCGCAACCCGCACAGCGGCAGCCAGCGCCCGCGC
>NZ_ASXG01000123.1 GCF_000411975.1 Amycolatopsis orientalis DSM 43388 | reverse complement strand
TGTGCTGACGGTCTTGGGGTGCTTGTCAAGGCGGGAAAGCGTGCCTTGACAAGCACCCCAAGACCGCAGGGAGGCTTCGTATCGGGGTGCAGGGCCGGGGGCTGGGTGTCTCGATTTTTGGGTGCGGCGGCTGCGGTTGGTTGGTGGGTGCGGGGGCTGGATGCCTCGGTGGGTGGGTGCGCCGGACGCGGCGCGTGGGGTGCTGGGGTGGGGCTGGGTGGTTCGACGGGCGGGTGCGCTGGCTGCGGTTTTCGGGCGGTGCGCATCCCGGCGCCGGGCGGCGGGTCGTGAAGGGCTCCTTGAGGGAATCTAGGTCCGTGAAGGGGCCCCTCCCGGACGGAGGCGGGTCGTGAGGGGAACCCTGGGGAATCGGGGCCGTGAGGGTGGCCCTCACGCACAGCGAACGGGGATCAGCCCAGCGAGCGTGCGGCCGCGGTCGCTTGCCCGGCGTAGGACCGTCCGAACAGGACGGTGTGCACCAGCAGCGGGAAGAGCTGGTGCAGGGCGATCCGTTCCCGGTAGCCGTCTGCCAGCGGGGCGAATTCGTCGTAGGCGGCCACGATCCGGTCGAGGTGCGGGCAGCCGAACAGGCGCAGCATCGCGAGATCGGTCTCCCGGTGGCCGCCGTGTGCTGCCGGGTCGATCAGCACCGCGCCGTCGGCGTCCCACAGGACGTTGCCGCTCCAGAGATCCCCGTGCAGCCGGGCGGGCGGTTCCGGAGGGCCGGCCACGGACGGGATCCGGGCGCAGGCGCGCTCGAACACCGCCGGGTCGAGGAGTTCGGACGCCATTCGGACGTAAGGGAGGATTCGGTGCTCGGCGTACCACTCCGGCCACGACTCGCCGGGCGAGTTGCGCATCGGTGCGGTTCCGATCCACGCGTCGGTCAAGCCGTCCGGGGGAGGGGCGCCGAAGGCTGGGGCTCCGGCCGCGTGCAGCCGGGCCAGGGCGCGGCCGAACTCCTCCGCGTGCGACGGCGTGGCCTCAGCCACCCGGTCCATGACCAGCCAGGTGTCGTCCGCGCCGTGCACCTGCGGGACGCGCACCGCGCCCGCCGCGGCGAGCCGTCGCAGGCCGGCCGCCTCGGCTCGCGTCGCGCCTGGAGCGTGGCCGTGCTTCACCAGCGCCTCGAACCGGCGGTTGCCATCGGTCAACACGACCTCACTGAGCGTGCCCGAGCTGTTCCGCGAAGCCGCCTCGAATCCGGTGAGCCGCGCCGCGGCGGCGGCCGGACCTTCGCTCTGCTGACCGGAAACCACGTCCCCGACGCTACGGGCGCGGGCGCGCAGCCGCTGATCGGGACCGCTTCGCAGGTGCCCCGCAGCCACTCTTGTCAGCCCTCTGGCCTAGACTCGGATATCCCGGTCAGCAGGTGACCGGGGCGGTCCCGAGGGACTGTCCGCCCCCATCGTTTACCGCTCGAGGAGAAGACCTTGAAGAGCACCGTCGAGCAGCTCAGCCCGACGCGAGTGAAGATCAATGTCGAGGTGCCGTTCGACGAGCTCAAGCCGAACTTCGACGCCGCTTACCGGAAGATCGCCCAGCAGGTGCGCGTCCCCGGTTTCCGCCCCGGCAAGGTCCCCGCTCGCGTCCTGGAAAGCCGGATCGGCCGCGCGCCGGTGCTCGACGAGGTCGTCAACGAGGCCATCCCGGCCAAGTACATCGAGGCCGTCCGCGCGGGCGAGGTCCGGACGCTCGGCCAGCCCGAGTTCGAGGTGACCAAGCTCGAGGACCGCGAGGTGCTGGAGTTCAGCGCCGAGGTCGACGTGCGGCCGGAGATCGAGCTGCCCGAACTCGCCGGCCTCGAGATCAGCGTCGACGACGTCGAGACCACCGACGAGGAGGTCGCCGAGCAGCTCGACGAGCTGCGCGCCCGCTTCGGCACGCTGACCGGCGTCGAGCGCCCGGCCCAGAACGGCGACTTCGTGTCGATCGACCTCTCGGCCACCGTCGACGGCAAGCCCGTCGAAGAGGCCTCCACCACCGGCCTGTCCTACGAGATCGGCTCCGGCCAGCTCGTGGACGGCATCGACGAGGCGATCATCGGCGCCACCGCCGGCGAGACCAAGGTGTTCACCACCAAGCTGGTCGCGGGCGAGTTCGCCGGCCAGGACGCCGAGGTCACCGTCACCGTGCAGTCGGTCAAGGAGCGCGAGCTGCCCGAGGCCGACGACGAGTTCGCCCAGCTGGCGAGCGAGTTCGACACGATCGACGAGCTGCGCGAGGACCTGCGCACCCGGCTCGGCCGCGTCAAGAAGATGCAGCAGGGCGTCCAGGCGCGCGACAAGGTCCTCGAGATCCTCCTCGAGCGCACCGAGGTGCCGCTGCCGGAGAAGGTCGTCGAGGCCGAGATCGAGAACCGCAAGCACGACGCGGTCCACCCGTTCGACCACGACGAGGAGCAGTTCGCCAAGGCGCTCGAGGCCGAGGGGCGCACGCTCGAGGAGTTCAACGCCGAGGTCAAGGAGGAGTCGGAGAAGGCCGTCCGCACGCAGCTGCTGCTGGACACCATCGCCGACAAGGAGAAGACGTCGGTCAACGACGGCGAGCTCACCGAGCGGATCATCTACCAGGCGCAGCGCTTCGGCGTCAGCCCGGACGAGTACGTGCAGCGGGCCCAGCAGTCCGGCCAGCTGACCGCGATCTACGCCGACGTCCGCCGCGGCAAGGCGCTGGCCTCCGTCGTGCGCGGCACCACGGTGAAGGACTCGTCCGGGGCGGAGGTCGACCTGAGCGAGCTGTTCGGCGCCGACGAGCCGGACACCGCCGCCTCCGAAGAGGAGACGCAGGTCACCGAAGAAGCGGCGGCGACCCCCGCGGAGTAAAGCTGTGAGCGAACTTGGGCGGTGTCAGGCATTCTGCACCGCCCAAGTTCGTTAGGGTCGGTTGCAAGATCTCAAGCATGAACACGACAGCGGCGGCGCGGCTTTCACAGGCGGCCCGTCGCCGGTGAAAAGGCAGGCAGACGTGAAGCAGCACATGCCCGAGGGGCGGACCGGCACCGCGGGGCTCAACCTCACCGACTCGGTGTTCGAGCGGTTGCTCCAGGAGCGCATCGTCGTTCTCGGCTCCGAGGTCAACGACGAGGTCGCCAACCGGCTCACCGCGCAGCTCCTGCTGCTCGACGCGGACGACGCCGAATCGGACATCCGGTTCTACATCAACTCGCCGGGCGGGTCGGTGACCGCCGGGTTCGCGATCTACGACACCATGCAGCTCATCCGCCCGGACGTGGCGACCTACGCGATGGGCATGGCGGCCTCGATGGGGCAGTTCCTGCTGTCCTCGGGCACCCCCGGCAAGCGCTACGCGCTCCCGCACGCGCGCATCCTGATGCACCAGCCGTCCGCGGGCGTCGGCGGCACCGCCTCCGACATCGCGATCCAGGCGGACCTGTTCAACAAGTGGAAGCAGGAGCTCGCGCGGATCACCGCGGAGCAGACCGGGCAGACCACCGAGCAGATCATCAAGGACGGCGACCGCGACCGCTGGTTCACCGCGCAGGAGGCGAAGGACTACGGCTTCGTCGACCACGTGCTGACCCGCGACAACGGCCTGAACTCGAACAACTGAGCCCGCAAGCACACAGGAGAGCATCATGAGCAACTTCCGGCTCCCGGGTGACTTCCGGGCCCCGAATATGCCGCTGTCGCCGCAGTCGCGGTACATCCTGCCGTCCTACGTCGAGCGCACCAGCTACGGCGTGAAGGAGTCCAACCCGTACAACAAGCTGTACGAGGAGCGGACGATCTTCCTCGGCGTGCAGGTGGACGACGCGTCGGCCAACGACGTGATGGCCCAGCTGCTGCACCTCGAGCACGAGGACCCGGACCGCGACATCAGCATCTACATCAACTCCCCGGGCGGGTCGTTCACGTCGCTGATGGCGATCTACGACACCATGCAGTACATCCGCCCGGACATCTCGACCGTGTGCCTCGGCCAGGCCGCCTCGGCCGCCGCGGTGCTGCTGGCGGCGGGCACGCCGGGCAAGCGCATGGCGCTGCCGAACGCGCGCGTGCTGATCCACCAGCCGGCCACCGAGGGCACCTACGGGCAGGTCTCGGACCTGGAGATCCAGGCCAACGAGATCCAGCGCGTGCGCCGCCAGATGGAGGTCATCCTGGCCAAGCACACGAACAAGGAACCGGACGAGATCAAGGCCGACATCGAGCGGGACAAGATCCTCACCGCCGAGGAGGCCAAGGCCTACGGCCTGATCGACGAGGTGCTCCCGTACCGGAAGGCCTCGGCGAACTGACGCGACGGGCCGGTGCGCGGCGAATCCGCGACGCGCACCGGCCCGCTGGTCTACTGTCGGTCGTCGACGTGCCCGAAGGGGTCGGGTGTTCCCGACCGCGCCTTCGGACGGGTACCGTCGATGGCAATGCGTGTTGGTTCCGGGAGCGCCTGGCCCGGGGCCGCCAGAGAGTAGTGCAGGTGCGCCCGGCGCACCGGAGGGGACGAGGTCAACGGCCATGGCACGGATCGGTGACGGCGGCGACCTGCTGAAGTGTTCTTTCTGCGGCAAGAGCCAGAAGCAGGTGAAGAAGCTCATTGCCGGGCCGGGGGTCTACATCTGCGATGAGTGCATCGACCTCTGCAACGAGATCATCGAAGAGGAGCTGGCCGAAGCCGGCGACGTGAAGCTCGACGAGCTGCCGAAGCCCGCCGACATCCACGAGTTCCTCGAGCAGTACATCATCGGCCAGGACGACGCGAAGAAGACGCTCGCGGTCGCGGTGTACAACCACTACAAGCGGATCCAGGCCGACGACAAGTCCGGGCCGAAGGACTCCAAGGACGAGCCGGTCGAGCTGGCCAAGTCGAACATCCTGATGCTCGGCCCCACCGGCTGCGGCAAGACCTACCTCGCGCAGACGCTGGCGAAGCTGCTGAACGTCCCGTTCGCGATCGCCGACGCCACCGCGCTCACCGAAGCCGGCTACGTCGGCGAGGACGTCGAGAACATCCTGCTGAAGCTGATCCAGGCGGCCGACTACGACGTCAAGCGCGCCGAGACCGGCATCATCTACATCGACGAGGTCGACAAGATCGCCCGCAAGAGCGAGAACCCGTCGATCACCCGCGACGTCTCCGGCGAGGGCGTGCAGCAGGCGCTGCTGAAGATCCTCGAGGGCACCACCGCGTCGGTGCCGCCGCAGGGCGGGCGCAAGCACCCGCACCAGGAATTCATCCAGATCGACACCACGAACGTGCTGTTCATCGTCGCGGGCGCGTTCGCCGGGCTGGAGAAGATCATCAACGAGCGGGTCGGCAAGCGCGGCCTCGGGTTCGGCGCGGAGATCCGCACCAAGGCCGAGATCGAGGGCAGCGACGTGTTCTCCGAGACCATGCCGGAGGACCTGATCAAGTTCGGGCTGATCCCGGAGTTCATCGGCCGGCTCCCGGTCGTGGCGACGGTGAACCACCTGGACAAGGAATCGCTCGTCTCGATCCTCACCCAGCCGCGCAACGCGCTGGTGAAGCAGTACAAGAAGCTCTTCGAGATGGACAACGTCGAGCTGGAGTTCACCAAGACCGCGCTCGAGGCCATCGCCGACCAGGCCGTGCTGCGCGGCACCGGCGCCCGCGGCCTGCGCGCGATCATGGAGGAAGTCCTCCAGCCGGTCATGTACGACATCCCCAGCCGCGAGGACGTGGCGAAGGTCGTGATCACCGAGCAGACCGTGCGGGAGAACGTCAACCCCACGATCGTGGCTCGCCAGCCGTCCCGTCGTACTCGCAGCGAGCGCGGCGAAAAGTCGGCCTGACCCGGCGGCCGCCGGGCGTTTAGCAGGAGTCGGCTGTCCGGGTGTCGGCGGCAGGCGCGATAATGGACAGGATGACAACCGTGCCGCTGACCGCACCCCGGGGGGACGAGACTGCCGACCCCGGCGAAGCGGTGCCCGCCGAACCAGAGCCGGCTGCCGCTCCGGTCGGCCTCGTGGAGCTGAGCGAACGGGTAGCCGCGTCCGTGCTGACGCGGTTCCCGTGGCTGCTCCGCGCGTCCGAGATCCTGCTCGCGCTGTTCACCCTGGTGTGCCTGGTCGCGGTGGGCACCCGGCTGTCGGCGCTGCCGCTGCTGCCGATCCCGCTGTTCGCGGTGTCGTGGCTGTTCCTGCGGCGGCTGCGCTCGTCGGAGACGCGGGCGCAGCAGCTGCGCTGGTCGCTGCTGATGGCGCTCGCCGCGATGGTCGGGTTCTGGGTGATGTCCGTCGTGGCCCGCTGGGTCTCGTAATTCCCTCGCGCCGGCCGTCCTCTACGCACCCGGCGCGGATGAGTGAAAGCGACGGATTTCGAGCCGCGTTGCGATGCGTGGGAAGGCGTGCAGAAGGAAGCACGCTCGGCGTGGGAATCGACGGTTCGGCGCCTAGCTCGCGAGGAACTGCTGCGCTGTCAGGCGAATTGTCGGCTCACCGGGGTCTGCGTCGGCGAATGGCATTACCGGCTGGACGCGTTCAATGCCGCATACGGGCGGGTGCCACCAAATCTGTCGCTGGCCTGCTGACACGCGAAATCGACGAACGGGGATCTCAAGGTTGACCTCCGGCGAAGCAGGCTCACACCTTCTGCCGCAAATGCTTCCCCAAGAACCCGACCATGCTGGGCACCGTCGTCCGGAAAAACGTGTCGCTGTGTTTCCCGTGCGCCGTGTATCCGATCGCCGGGTGCGTTTCCGCGATATACCGGCGCACCCCGGTGATGAAGGGATCTTCCGTGCCGCAGTAAACCGCGGTCGGAATTCCCTGCAAAGCGGATGGGTGGCGCAGCGGATCCAAGGAAGTCCAGTCGGTCATCCCGGTGAAAATGCGGCGTTTCGCCATTTCCGGCCACGACGTGATCAGTGCCGGGGCGATCGCGGCGACCGCGGCGGGCGGCTGGCGGCGTTCGGCTCGGCGGCGGGCGTACAGCAGCGCTCCGAAGCCGCCCATCGACACTCCGGCGCACGCGAACGGGAGGCCGTCCGTGCCGCCGAAACCGCGGGCGCGCAGCCACTGCGGGATCTCTTCCAGCAGCATCGCCATCGGGTCGTCGCCGGGGCGGACCTGGTGCCAGTAGTTGTCGCCGCCGTCGACCGCGACGAAGCCGTACGCCGGCACCGATTTGCGTGCGACGTCGCTGCCCAGCTGCTTCAGCAGGCCGCTCGGTGCGGCGGAGCGCGCGGAACCGTGCAGGCCGTGCAGCATCAGCGACATCGGCAGGCCCGCCGGGGGCTTCTTGCTGGGCAAGAGGAAAACGAGGTCCACTTCCCGGCCGCGGGCGTGCGAGTAGACGCGTTCGACCCGCATGCTGCCGAGCTGCGTGACCGGCGTCGACGACGTGACGCCCAGCGCCCGCTGCATCGCCTGGTTGAACGGCACCACGCCGGTCGCGCTCCCCACCGCGAGCCCGGCGATGCCGAGGCCCGAAGCGCCCGCGATCAGCATGGACCGGCGGCTCACCCGCCTTCGGCCCTCGGTCTCCTCGTTCACCCGATCCCCCTCACCCATATAGCGTAAGACGTGAGCAAGGGACGAAACGTTGCCTTCTGAAGATCTTCACTCGGTTGTTGTGACCAGCCCCACGGACGCCCGGGCGGCGGCGGGCCGGTCTCCGAGCCCGACGATCAGCGTCACGCAGAGCGGCCGGAGCACCTCGGTCACCCCGCGGTCGCCCCGGCCGAAGTGGCCCAGCAGTTCGAGCGTGACGTAACCGTGCACCGCGCTCCACACCTGTGCGGCGACGGCGAGCGGGTCGCCCTGAAGCCGTCCGGCCTCGATTGTGCGTCCGACGGCGGCGACCATGCCCCGGAACGACGCCGCGGCCTCGCCGTCCTGGCGGTTTTTCATCAGGTCGCCCACCGGCTGTCCGTGCGCCCCCGCCTCGCGGAACATGAGCGTGAACAGTTCCGGATGCTCCACGGCGGTGCGGCGGTAGGCCAGCGCCAGCTGATACAGATCGGCGACCGGATCATCGGTTTGCCCGACCGTCGCCATGTTCGCGATGAGCCGTCGAAACCCTTCCCGCGCAACGGCATCCAGGAGCGCGGCCATCCCGCCGAAGTGCGTGTACACGGCCATTGTGGACGCGCCGATCTCGGCCGCCAGCTTGCGGGCCTGCAGTGCTTCCGGGCCGCCGTCGGCGAGCAATCGGATCGCCGCCTCGACCAGGTGCGTTCGAGTGTGTGCGCCCCGGCTCCGCTCGCTCATGCTTGCCAGTATCCCATAACCCTGTTATACCGGTTGCCATAACCACGTTATGGACGGAGCGGGTCATGGAAAATCCCTTCCTGGAAGGCAACTTCGCGCCGATCGAGCGCGAATACACGAGCACCCGGCTGACCGTGACCGGGCAGCTGCCCGATTACCTCGACGGCCGCTACCTGCGGAACGGGCCGAACCCGGCCGATCCGGACCCGGAAACGCATCACTGGTTCCTCGGCCGCGGCATGGTGCACGGGGTACGGCTGCGCGACGGCCGGGCCGAGTGGTACCGCAGCCGCCGGGTCGGCGCCGACGAGAGCGGGGCCAACACCAACGTCATCGGGCACGCCGGGCGCACGATCGCGCTGGTCGAGGGCGGCCTGCCGCAATGGGAGCTCAGCGAGGAGCTGGACACCCTGGGCGTCTGCGACTTCGGCGGCACCCTCTCCGGGTACACCGCACACCCGAAGCGCGATCCGCGGACCGGCGAACTGCACGCCGTGTCGTACCGATTCGGACTCGGGAACCGGGTCCAGTACTCAGTGGTCGGCATCGACGGCCGCGCGCGGCGCACGGTCGACGTCGAGGTCACCGGCGCGCCGATGATGCACGATTTCTCGCTCACCGAACGCTATGTCGTGTTCTACGACCTGCCGGTCACCTTCGATCCGGACCAGGCCCCGGTGCGCCTCGACGCGCCCGACCCGCTGACCGCACGCACCGGCCGCGGCGTGAGTTCCTTGCCGTACCGGTGGAATCCGGACTACCCGGCGCGCGTCGGCGTGATGCCGCGCGAGGGGGACAACAACGACGTCCGCTGGTTCGACGTCGGCCAGTGCTACGTCTTCCATCCGCTCAACGCCTACGACGAGGACGACCGGATCGTGCTCGACGTGGTCCGGCACCCGAAGATGTTCGACCGCGCGCTGCACGGCCCGGCCGAAGGCGAGCCGACGCTCGACCGGTGGACGGTGGACCTCACGCTCGGGAAGGTCGTCGAAGACCGGATCGACGAGCACGGCCAGGAATTCCCCCGGGTGGACGAGCGCTTGGTCGGGCTGCCGCACCGGTACGGCTACGCGACAGCGCTCGACGACCGGTCGCGCAGTGTCGGCGCGGTGTACAAACACGACCTGCGCAACGGTTCGGTGGACGCGCACCGGTTCGGTCCCGGGCGCGAGCCGGGCGAGTTCGTGTTCGTTCCGTCCAGTGCGGACGCGGGCGAGGACGAGGGCGTGCTGATGGGCTATGTCTACGACGCGGCCGAGGGGCGCAGCGATCTGGTCCTGCTCGACGCGGGCACCCTGGACACCGTCGCCGCGGTGCACCTGCCGGACCGGGTCCCGCACGGCTTCCACGGCAACTGGGTGCCCGCCGGAGCGTGATCAGGTGAGCAGGCGCTGGTCGCCGGTGTAGAGATTCATGCTGTCGCCGCGCAGGAATCCGATCAGCGTCATGCCGTTCTCCTCGGCCAGCTCCACCGCGAGCGACGACGGCGCGGACACCGCGGCGAGCAGTCCGATGCCGGCCATCGCGGCCTTTTGCACGAGTTCGAACGAGGCGCGGCCGGAGACCAGCAGCCCCAGATCGGGCGCGGGGATCCGGCCCGCCTGCAAAGCCCAGCCGAGCACCTTGTCGACCGCGTTGTGCCGTCCGACGTCCTCGCGGACGACGACGAGCTGACCGTCCGAAGTGAACAGTCCGGCGGCGTGCAGGCCGCCGGTGGACGAGAACACTTTTTGCTTCTCCCGCAACCGGTCCGGCAGCTGCGAGAGAACGTCGGTCTTCACGGTGAACTCGGACGCGGCGGGGGAGAACCGGCTGCGCAGCTTCACCGCGTCGAGGGCGGCCTTGCCGCAGACGCCGCAGGAGGAGGTGGTGTAGAAGTTCCGCTCGACGCCGGTGTCCGGCGGGGCGACGCCCTCGGCGAGCGCGATGTCGAGCACGTTGTAGGTGTTGCGGCCTTGGTCGTCGACGCCGTCGCAGTAGCGCGCGACGGCCACGTCCTCCCTCGACCCCAGCACGCCTTCGGAAAGCAGGAAGCCGTGCGCGAGTTCGACGTCGTGGCCGGGCGTGCGCATGGTCACGGCCAGCGCTTTGCCGCCGACCCGCAGCTCCAGCGGCTCCTCGGCGGCCAGGGAGTCGGGCCGGCGCCGTTCGCCGGCCGCGGAGATCCGCCGTACCGGCCGCCGCACCGTCACTCTGCCCATCGCTCGCTCCACTCGTCCTGATTGTCGTCTTCAGCGGTGTCTTGTTGTGGTCATCGACAAGACATTCGACAGTCATCCGGCGCAACGCCGAGGATCTGGTAAACCATTCCCAGCACCTCGTCACTGTTGGGAGGAGACCGCCGATGGCTGTCCCCGGCTTCCTTGCCCGTTCCCGCATCGTCGCACCACCCGGCTGGACCCGCTGGCTCGTGCCGCCCGCCGCGCTGTCCATCCACCTGTCGATCGGCCAAGCCTACGCGTGGAGCGTCTTCAAGACGCCGCTGGAGAAGACCCTGGGACTGTCCGGCACGCAATCCGGGCTGCCGTTCCAGCTCGGCATCGTGATGCTGGGGCTGTCCGCCGCGTTCGGCGGCACGCTGGTGGAGAAGAACGGGCCGCGCTGGGCGATGACCGTCGCCACGGTCTGCTTCTCCGCCGGCTTCCTGCTCGCCGCGCTCGGCGTCGCGACCGGGCAGTTCTGGCTCGTGGTCGTCGGCTACGGCGGGGTCGGCGGGATCGGGCTCGGCATCGGCTACATCTCGCCGGTGTCGACGCTGATCAAATGGTTCCCGGACCGGCCGGGCATGGCCACCGGGATCGCGATCATGGGCTTCGGCGGCGGCGCGCTGATCGCGTCTCCGTGGTCGTCGGCGATGCTCGGCTCCTCGCCCGCCGCCGGCGACATCGCGACCGCGTTCCTGGTCCACGGCATCGTGTACGCGGTGTTCATGACGATGGGCGTCCTGATCGTGCGCGTCCCGGCCGACGACTGGCGTCCGGCGGGCGAGGTGAAGCAGGCCGCGGCGAAGCCGATGATCTCCGCCGCGAACGTCTCGGCGGCGAACGCGCTGAAGACGCCGCAGTTCTGGTGCCTGTGGATTGTCCTGTGCCTCAACGTGACCGCGGGCATCGGCATCCTGGAGAAGGCCGCGCCGATGATCACCGACTTCTTCAAGGGCACCTCCGCCCCGGTCGGCGCGGCGGCCGCCGCCGGGTTCGTCGCGCTGCTCTCTCTGACCAACATGCTGGGCCGGTTCGTCTGGTCCTCCGCCTCGGATCTGGTGGGGCGCAAGAACATCTACCGGTTCTACCTCGGCGTCGGCGCGCTGCTGTACCTCGTGATCGCGTTGACCACGAACGCGTCGAAGCTCGTGTTCGTGCTGTGCGCGATGCTGATTCTCTCCTTCTACGGCGGCGGGTTCTCGACGCTCCCGGCGTACCTCAAGGACCTGTTCGGCACCTACCAGGTCGGCGCGATCCACGGCAGGCTGCTGACCGCGTGGTCGGCGGCGGGCGTGCTCGGGCCGCTGATCGTGGACGGCATCGCGGACAGCCAGAAGGCCGCCGGCAAGACCGGGCCGGACCTGTACCAGCTGTCGTTCTGGATCATGATCGGCCTGCTGGTGGTTGGGTTCATCGCGAACGAATGCGTGCGCCCGGTGAAGGAGAAATTCCACGAACCGGCCGAGCGCGGCGCGGTGGGGAGCGAGGCGTGATGACGAGTGCCGAGGGCCGCTCCGGCGGCCGGACCGTTCTGCTGGTGATCGCGTGGCTGTGGGTGCTCGCCCCGTTCTGCTACGGCGTGGTCGAGCTGATCCGGAAGGTGGTCAGCCTGTTCGGCGGCTGAGCCCGGCCGGGGAAATAAGCACTGGACAAACGGTCAAGAGTCGTTGACCATTGTCCCCGTGACTGGGGACGATCAAGCGGGCTACGTCCCGCCGCACGACACTGTCCACGTAGAGACGACCGACCAGCTGCGCGCCGTGAGCAACGTCGTGCGGCACCGCGTGCTCGCGGTGCTGCGCGACGGGCCCGCGACGATCACGCAGGTCGCCGAGCAGCTGGGGATCGCGAAAGGCAGTTCCAGCTACCACATGCGGGTGCTGGAGCGCGCCGGAATCGTGCACGTCGTGAGCACGCGCAAGGTGCGCGGCGTGCAGGAGCGCTACTACGCGCACGTAGGCAAAAGCATCGAGCTGCCCGAACCGGCCGCGGGACAGCGGGACGTGCTGATGCAGCACGCGATCAACGACCTCGCGACCGCGCCCGAGGGCTCGCCCCGGTTCGTCCGGATGCAGCACACGCGGATCAGCGCGGAGCGGTTCGCGGAGTTCGAACGCCGGCTGGCCGGACTGCTCGACGAGATGCGGGACGCGCGGGACGCCGACGAGGCGGCCGCCACCGTCGCGGTCGCGTTCTTCCGTCCGGGGCCGGGGGCGGCCAGATGACCAAGCCGAAGATGCCTCCCGCGTTCAGTCGCTTGTGGACCGCCGCGACGGTGAGTTCTCTCGGCGACGGCGCGTATTCCGCGGCGTTGCCGTTGCTGGCGGTGCTGCTGGACAGCGACCCGCTGGTGGTCAGCCTGGTCACGGTGGCGGTGCTCGCGCCGTATCCGGTGGCCGGGCTGTTCGCCGGCGCACTGGTCGACCGCTGGGACCGGCGGCGCACGATGTGGATCGCGGACCTGGTGCGGGCGGTGCTGCTGGCGCTGACGGTGGCCGCGGGCGCGTTGGGCTGGCTCAGCATTCCGGTCCTGCTCGGAGTGGCGTTCCTGCTCGGCACCGGCACGCTGTTCTTCGACACCGCCGCGCAGGCGTACCTGCCGGATTTGCTCGCGCGGGATCAGACTTTGCTTCGCCGCGCCAACGGTTACCTGCGCGGAGCGTCGACCGCCGCGGGACAGTTCGCCGGCCCGCCGGTCGGGAGTTTCCTTTTCACCGTGGGAAGAACGCTGCCGTTCGCGGTGAACGCGCTGACCTACCTGGCCAGTGCGGTGCTGATCCGGACGCTGCCGCCGGCGCCGGTGCCCGAGCGCGCGCCCGGCCGATCGGTGTGGGCGGACTCGAAGGAAGGTTTCGGTTACGTAGTCAAGGATCGGCTGCTGCTCGGCCTCGCGCTGCGGCCCGCGGTCGGGAACCTGGCGTTCGGTGCGTTCGGGGCGGTGCTGGTGGTGTTCGCGAAGGACGCGCTGGGACTGGACTCCGCCGAATACGGCTTCCTGCTCGCCGTCGAAGCCGCCGGAGGACTGGTGGGGGCGATGGTGCTCGCCGGACCGCTCGAGAAGCTGCTGGGCACCGGCACCGCGCTCACCGTCACCGCGGTGATCGAGGGCGGCGCGGTACTGGCGTTCGGCCTGGCCCGGAACCCGTGGTTCGCCGGGGCGATGTTCGCGCTCTGCGGCTGCGCCATGGCGACGACCATGGTGCTCGGCGCTTCGCTGCGCCAGGTCATCGTCCCTGGGCGGCTGATGGGCCGGGTCGCCGCGGCCTCGCGCCTGGTCGCGGCTTCCGCCGCACCGGCGGGCGCCGCGCTGGGCGGCTGGCTCGCCGCGACGGCCGGAGTGCGGGTGCCGTACGTGGCGGCGGCCGGGGTGCTCGTGTCGATGACGGTGGTGACGATGAGCATGACGAGCAACAAGAAGATCGAAGCGGCGCTCGCACGGGCGAAAGAGGTTACCCCAGTCGCATAGCCGGCGCGGCGGCGAAAACGACCGGGAGCAGCAACGTCAGCACGAAAACGGTAAGCCACACCCGGCGCGCTGTTCGTTTCGGCTGGGCCAGCGAGGCGAGCAGCGCGCCGATTCTGGCCGCGACCGGCAGCGCGAAAAGTCCGAAGTGCAGGAATGAGACGAGCACGATGAGCCCGAGCACGGCTGGTGGGTTCAGCCCCTTCGCCCCAGCCATCAGCGCGAGGGCGAGTCCGCACAGCACCAGGGCACTGACCAGGTACGCGCCGACGCCGTGCAATGCCCCGGTGAGCGCGACGCGCGCTCGGCTCGTATTCGTGTCCACTCAACGAGCGTGACAGTTCGGGAAGCGCGGCGGATGCGTGGAACTACTCGGTTCGGATGCGGCCGAGCAGGCTTTCCCGGGCTGACTCCACGTGGTGTTCGGCGACCTGGGCGAGCCGTTTCCGGTCGCCGCCGCGGATCAGCTCGGCGAGTTCTCGGTGTTCGTCGACCACCCGCGCCCGGTAGTGCTCGTGGCCGAGCGAAACCCGTTGCAACTGAAAGAGAAACACTTGTGAACGCACCGCGTGCCACGCTTCGGTCAGGCGGCTGTTGCCCGCGGCGGCGTACACGCGGTCGTGGAACGCGATGTCCAGCGCCAGCAATTGCGGTCCGGGGGCTTTGCTCCGGACCGCCTTCGCCAGGTCGGCGACCAGCGCGTCCAAGGCGTCCAGATCCGCCTCGGTCGCGTTGGCGCGCGCCGTGACCGCGGCGAGCCGGTCCAGCGCGGCGCGGACCGAGTAGACCTCGTCGACGTCCTCGGCGGTCACGTCGACCACCGTGGTCGGCCGGTGCCAGCCGCAGCGCACCAGGCCTTCCCGGGCGAGCTGCGCGATGCCCTCGCGCACCGAACCGCGGCTGATGTCCAGCGACGCGGCCAGTTCTACCTCGCGCAGGGGCGCGCCCGGCCGGAAATGCCCGGCGAAGATCGCTTCGCGCACCCGGTCGGCGGCCTCGTCGGCGAGCCCGCGGCGCGCCGCCTTCCTCAGGGGGGTGACTTCCACGGGCTAATGTTGACATTCGGACATTGGCCAGTCAACGTGAAGGTGCCGATCCCCGCGCCGAAGGAGTGCCGCATGGCTGTCCGTCCCGCCTTCCATCTGGCCATTCCGGTCGACGACCTGCCGAAGGCCCGCGAGTTCTACGGGGGCGTGCTCGGGCTGGCGGAGGGCCGCTCATCGGACGCGTGGGTCGACTGGGACTTCCGCGGCCACCAGGTCGTCACGCACGTGGTCCCGGGCGCTTGCGCGGAAGCGGGCCGCAATCCGGTCGACGGGCACGACGTGCCGGTGCCGCACTTCGGGCTGGTGCTCGACGTCGACGGGTTCCACGAGCTGGCCGGGCGGCTGCGGGCCGCGGGCACCGAGTTCGTGATCGAGCCGTACCAGCGGTTCGCCGGCGAGGCGGGGGAGCAGTGGACGATGTTCCTGCACGACCCGGCCGGGAACGCACTGGAGTTCAAGGCGTTCCGCGACGAGACGCAGCTGTTCGCGAAATGAACGTCCTCGTCACCGGAGCCTCGCGCGGGATCGGCCGCGCCATCGCCGTCGCCTTCGCCACCCGGGGCGACCGGATCGCTGTCCACTGTGGATCCAACCGGGAGGCCGCGCGCGAAACGCTCGAGGCGCTGCCCGGATCCGGGCACGTGCTCGTGTCCGGCGACCTCGGCAATCCCGAAGCCGCGCAGTGGATCGCCGACGTTGCCGAGGAACAGCTCGGCGGAGTCGACGTGCTGGTCAACAACGCCGCGGTCGGCACGGTCCCGGCCACCCGCACGCCGATCACCGAAATGTCCTATGCGGACTGGCAGGAAGCGTGGCGGCACACGCTGGACGTCAATCTCCTCGGCGCGGCGAACGTTTCCTTCCACGTCGCCCGCCACCTCATCGCTCGCGGCGTGCCGGGCCGGATCGTGAACGTCGGGTCGCGCGGGGCGTTCCGCGGCGAGCCCGATTACCTGCCGTACGGGGCGAGCAAGGCCGCGCTGCAGTCGTTCGGGCAATCGCTGGCGGTGCAGCTGGCCCCGCACGGCATCTCGGTCACCTCGGTGGCTCCGGGCTTCACCGCGACCGAGCGCGTCGCCGACCGGGTCACCGACGAGGTGCGGCAGCAGAGCCCGTTCGGCCGGGTCGCCGACCCGGAGGAGATCGCCGAAGCGGTGGTGTTCCTGGCTTCGTCGGAGACGCCGTGGGCGTCCGGTTCGATCCTGGATCTGAACGGAGCCTCGTACCTGCGCTGAGCTGTGAGCTACGTCACGAATGCAGCGGATCGGGGCGGCCGGACGTCCAGAGGGGCGTGCGGATCGCAGGGAAAGTCATCGCCGGGGCGCTGTCGACGGTGGTGTTCGCGGGCACGGCTTACGGGTTCTCGACCCTGAGCGCGCTCGACGACATCACCCGCAGCGACGTCATCGGCGGCGGCGGGTCGGTGGACGAAGGCCAAAAACACGCCGACGGCGCGATGGACATCCTGCTGGTCGGCCGGGACGCGCGCACGGATCCGCAAGGGAACCCGCTGCCGCAGAGCGTGCTGCAAGAACTGCGCGCGGGCGCGAACGGCGACGACCTCACCGACACGTTGATCGTGCTGCGGATCCCGGACGGGCAGCAGGAGGTCAAGGCGTTCTCGATCCCGCGCGACTCGTATGTCTCGATGCCCGGTGGCAAAGGCAAGATCAACGCCGCGTTCGGGCGGGGCAAGGCAGCCGAGGCGTCGCGACTGCGCGCGGCGGGGGAAACCGACAAGAACAAGATCGAACAGGAGTCGATGACCGCGGCGCGCAAGGCGACGCGGCAGGCCGTCGAGGACCTCACCGGGGTCGTCATCGACCACTACGCCGAGGTCAACCTGCTGAGCTTTTCCGAGATCAGCAAGGCCGTCGGCGGGGTTGAGGTGTGCCTGAAGAAGGCCACCAAGGACGAGAACTCGGGCGCGGACTTCCCGGCAGGCAAACAGCGGCTCTCCGGCGGCGCCGCGCTCGCTTTCGTGCGGCAGCGGGACAACCTGCCCGGCACCGATTTCGGCCGCATGCGGCGGCAGCAGGTGTTTCTCGCTTCGATGGCGCACGAGGTGCTTTCGGCCGGGACGCTCGCCGACCCGGGCAAGCTGAGCGACCTCATCGACGCGGTGAAGCGGTCGGTGGTGCTGGACCAGTCGTGGAACATCATGGACTTCGTCGGAAAAATGCGCGGGGTGTCCGGCGGCGGCATCCAGTTCACGACGATTCCGGTGGTGAACCCGGACTACCGCTACGACCGCTCCCATCCCACCGCGACCGCGGTGCAGGTGGATCCGGCGCAGGTGAAAGCGTTTGCGGCCAGCCTGATCGGCACCGCGCCGCCCGCCGCGCCGGCCGGCCAGCCGAGGGCGGCGGTGGAGGTTTCCAACGCCGGCGAAGCAGCCGGGCTGGCGGCGCGGGTCGCGGATGTGTTGAAGGGCAAGGGGTTCGCCGCGACGGCCGCGGGCAACGCACCGGAGCAGCGGACGTCGATCGTGCGCTACCCGGCCGCGCTCGCCGCCGAGGGCGCCGAGGTGGCGAAGGAACTGGGCGGACTGACCGCCAAGGAATCCGCGGACGTTCCGGCTGGGCACATCCAGGTGGTGCTCGGGAAGGTCTACTCAGGACCGGGGGTGTCGGACGGCGGGTCTGCGGCCGGCGGGCCGGTGAAGGCCGACCAGCCGCAGCCCGTCACCTCCGACGGCGACAACTGCATCGACTGACGCGGCCGTTCAGCCGTGGTGGTGCGGTTCGAGCCAGATCACGACTGCTTTCGAGACGGGTGTGTTCGACTTTTCCGCGACGGAGTCCAGTGGCACCAACGTGGGTGGCTATGCCGGTGAGCATCGGCGTAGCCACCCAACGAGCCGCTTACGCGTGGTGGTGCGGTTCGAGCCGGATCACCACAGCCTTCGACACCGGTGTGTTCGACTTCTCCGCGACAGAATCCAGCGGCACCAACGCGTTCGCCTCGGGGAAGTACGCCGCCGCGCACCCGCGAGCCGTCGGGTAGGCCACCGCGCGGAAGCTCGGCGCTCGCCGGTCCCCGTCGCGCCATTCGGAGACCAGGTCGACGATCTCGCCGTCCGCAACTCCGAGCGCGGCCAGGTCGTCCGGGTGCACGAACACCACCCGGCGGCCGTCCTCGATGCCGCGGTAGCGGTCGGACAGGCCGTAAATCGTCGTGTTGTACTGGTCGTGGCTGCGCAGCGTCTGCAGCAGCAGCCGGCCCTCGGGAACCTCCGGGTACTCCAGCTCCGACACGGTGAACGTGCCCTTGCCGGTCGCCGTGCCAGTGAATTCCCGCGAGTCGCGCGGCGCGTGCGGCAGTACGAAACCGTCCGGTTCGCGGACGCGGCGGTTGTAGTCGTGGCAACCCGGCACCACCGCGGCGATACGGTCGCGGATCAGGTCGTAATTCTTCTCGAACGACCGCCACGGCACCGAGTGGTCGGCACCGAGCAGCTTCTCCGCCAGGCGGCACACGATGGCGACCTCGGACAGCAGTTCGTCGCTCGCCGGAGCCAGGCGGCCGCGCGAGGCGTGGACCTGCGACATCGAGTCCTCGACCGTCACGAACTGGCGGCCGGATTCCTGCTCGTCACGCTCGGTGCGGCCGAGCGTCGGCAGGATCAGCGCCGTGCGGCCGGGCACGACGTGCGAGCGGTTGAGCTTCGTCGACACGTGCACGGTCAGCGAGCACGCCCGCAGCGCCTCCGCGGTCCGGTCCGAATCCGGGGTGGCGGAGGCGAAGTTGCCGCCCATCGCGAAGAACACCTTGCCGCGTCCGTCGAGCATCGCGCGGATCGAGTCGACGGTGTCCCAGCCGTGATTGCGCGGCACGGTGATGCCGAACTCGCGGTCGAGGGCGTCCATGAACGGCTCGGGCATCTTCTCCCACACGCCCATGGTGCGGTCGCCTTGCACGTTCGAGTGGCCGCGCACCGGGCACAGCCCCGCGCCCGGCTTGCCGATCATGCCGCGCACCAGCGCCAGGTTCACGACCTCGGCGATCGTCGGCACCGCGTGCTTGTGCTGGGTCAAACCCATCGCCCAGCAGTAGATCGTGCGCTCGGACGTCGCAATCATCCGCGCGATGTGCTCGATCTGCGCGCGTTCGAGGCCGGTCGCCTTCTCGGTTTCCGGCCAGTCGATCTCGCGCAGCTGCTTGGCCCAGTCCTCGAAGCCGTGCGTGGACTTCTCGACGAACTCGCGGTCCACAATGGACCCGGGCGCGGCGTCCTCCCACTGCAGCAGCAGATGCCCGACCGCCTGGAACAGCGCGAGGTCGCCGCCGAGCCGGATCTGCGCGAACTCGTCGGCCAGCGGCGTGCCCTTGCCGACCACGCCGCGCACGTTCTGCGGGTTCTTGAACCGCATCAGCCCGGCCTCGGGCAGCGGGTTGACCGCGACGACCTTCGCGCCGTGCCCCTTCGCCTGCTCCAGCGCGGACAGCATCCGCGGGTGGTTCGTGCCCGGGTTCTGCCCCACGACCACGATCAGGTCGGCCTGGTGGATGTCGGCCAGCGACACCGAACCCTTGCCGATTCCGGTGGTCGCCGACAGCGCCGCGCCGGACGATTCGTGGCACATGTTCGAGCAGTCCGGCAGGTTGTTCGTGCCGTACGCGCGGACCAGCAGCTGGTACACGAACGCGGCCTCGTTGCTGGTGCGGCCGGACGTGTAGAAGATCGCCTCGTCCGGGCTCGACAGGCCGCGCAGCTCGTCGGCGATCAGGCCGAACGCGTCGTCCCAGGAGATCGGCTCGTAGTGCGAAGCGCCTTCACGCAACACCATCGGCTCGGTGAGCCGGCCCTGCTGCCCGAGCCAGTAGTCGGTGCGCTCGTTCAGTTCGGACACCGGATGCGCGGCGAAGAACTCCCGGCCGACCCGGCGTTTCGTCGCCTCCTCGGCGACCGCCTTCGCGCCGTTTTCGCAGAACTCCGCCATCTTGCGCTTCTCGCCGTCGACCTGCCGCGGCTCGGGCCACGCGCAGCCCGGGCAGTCGAAGCCGTCCCGCTGGTTCAGCAGCCGCAGCGTGCGCGCGGTGCGGACCGGGCCCATCTGCTCCACCCCGCGCGCGAGCGAGACCGCGACTCCCGGGATTCCGGCCGCCCAGCCTTTCGGCTTGCCCACTTCGAGGCGGGCTTCGTCCACGTCACCAGTCGGAGCTTCGCGAGTCATGGGCACATCGTCCGCCTTCGCGGCGCGGAACCCAAGATGGGGGTGGTCACACCGCCTCCCGCCGGTCCCGTTCGCGGCGTTCGGCCCGCAGCAGCGCGCGGTCCGCCGCGGTCACGATCAGCAGCAACCCGCTGGTCACGATCAGCACGACGGCCAGCCGGTGCAGCCCGCCGGAGTCGGCGTGCCCGCCATAGCACTGGGCGATGACCGTGGCCGCGACTATCGCGCCGAGGTATTGCGCGGTCCGGAAGAGCCCGCTCGCGGTGCCCATCGTCTCGGCCGGGGTTTCGCGGTAGAGCGTCGTCTGGTTGGCGACGCTGGTGAGCCCCTGGGCCAGGCCGAACAACGCGGCGAGCACGAGCAGCCAGATCAGCGCGGTGCCGTCGTTCACGAACAGCAGCGCGACGGATCCGGCCAAGAGCGCGGCGCCGACCAGCAGCAGCCGCAGCCGGACGCCGGTGGGCTTCCCGGACAGCGCGGCCGCGCCCACGGCGACCCCGGACATCGGCAGGAGCAGCAGCCCGGCAGCGGACTCGGCGAACCCGCGCGCCTCCTCGAGCCACTGCACGTAGCCGAACATGATGGTGTAGATCGCCAGGAAACTCAGTGCCTGCCGCAAATACGTGCGCAGGACCGGGCCGTTCGCGGCCAGCATCCGCAGGTCGATGAACGGCTTCCGGGCGCGCAGTTCGACCCTCGCGAAGAGCCCGCCGAGCACGATCGCCACGGCCAGCAGCCACAGATCGCCGATGCCCGGCTCCATCAGGTAGCACAGCAACACCAGCAGCGCGGCGGAAAACAGCGCGATCCCGGCGACGTCGATCCGCTCGGCCGGCTTCTCCGCCGGAGTGTCCTTGGGCACCCACAACAGGGTCAGCACGAGGGAAATCCCGGCGAGCGGCAGGTTCACCGCGAAGATCGCCGGCCAGCCGAAGAGCGCGATCAGCACGCCGCCGAGCGTCGGGCCGATCACCATGACCGTCTGCGCGGACATCGCCAGCACGGACAACACCCGCGCCGGAACGCCTTCGCCGATTTCGTCGGCGCGCCGGCGCAGGACCGCCATCGCGGCCGGGAACCCGGCGCAGGTGCCGATGCCGAGCACCGCACGGACGCCGGTGAGCCATTCGACCGAGATCGGGATCATCCCGGCGATCCCGGCCACTATCACGACGGACGCGCCGCCGAGCAGCACGCGCCGCGCGCCGTAGCGGTCGACCAGCAGTCCGACGACCGGCTGCCCGACCGCGGTGGCCAGGTACAACGACGAAATCAGCCAGGCCGTGCGGCCCGGGCCGGCGCCGAAGGCCTGTCCGATCGGGACGAGCGCGACGGCGATGAGCGTGGAGTTGATCGGATTGAGCACGGCGCTCGCGACCAGCGGGGTCACCAGGCGCGCGCCGAAACGGGATTTCGCGGGGGCGGTCGCGGTGTTCGTCAGTGCTCCTCGGGTTCAGGGGGTCAGCGCTGGGCGATCCGCTGCAGCAAGGGCAGCGCGCGCCGGACCGTTTCGAGTTCGTCCTCGGTCAGTTCGTCGGTCAGCGCGGCGGCGAGCCATTCGTCGCGGTGCTGCCGGATGCCGATGACGGTCTTGGCGCCGAGATCGGAGAGCGAGATCACGACGCGCCTCCCGTCGGCCGGGTCGCGCGTGCGGTTCAGGTAGCCGAGCGAGTCGAGCACGCCGAGCGTCGCGGCCATGGACTGCTGCCGGACGTGCTCCGCGGCCGCCAGTTCGGCCTGGGTACCCGGACCTTCGCGGTGCAGCCGGTTGAGCACGGCGGTCTGCGTCGGCGTGAGGATCTCGGCGTTGTCGACCTGCCGCAGCCTGCGGTGCAGCTGGCCGACGACGCCGCGGATCCAGCCCGCGGACTCGGCGACGCGCGGGGGGACGGGCGGGTCATCGGACATAAGCACAGTCTAGCCTTTTGAGTCCAAGCTGTGCATCCTCGGCCGGAAAGACGTGAAGGGCTCCTTCGGGGAATCTGATTCCCCGAAGGAGCCCTTCACGGACTTCGAGCTAGAGCGGCTGGCTGCTGGTCTCGGCGGGGGAACCGAGCCCGACGATGTACCCGATCTTCTCGTCGTTGACCCCGATCGGCTGAACCTGGTGCACCACGACCGCCGCGGCGAGCAGCAGGACCAGGCCGACGATCGCCGCGATCCCGGGCCAGCGGCTGGGCGCCGCGCCGCCGCGGCCGTAGACAGGCGACGGAGCGTTGCGGCGTTCGCGCTTGCGCCGCTTCTTCATGTCCTTCTTGGCACCGAGCCACGCGTCCCGCTGGGCGTGCTTGCGCCACTCCGGGTCCATGAGGTCCGGATGGGTTTCCATCCGGTCGTCCGGATCCTCCGGCCGAGTCATCGGCGCACCGCCTTTCCCCCTGCGTAACCCCGCCGCGGCGGGTTCGTAGACTTGTCCATTGTGACCGAGAACGCTCCGCAGCAGAAAACCGACCTTCCGGGTGCCTGGGACCCGGCCGCCGAGGAAGCCCCGATGTACGACCGCTGGGTAGCGGCCGGGTACTTCACGGCTGACGCTTCGTCGGAGAAGCCGCCGTTCTCGATCGTACTGCCGCCGCCGAACGTCACCGGCAGCCTGCACATGGGCCACGCGCTCAACCACACCCTGATGGACGCGATGAGCCGCCGCCGCCGGATGCAGGGCTACGAGGTGCTGTGGCTGCCGGGCATGGACCACGCGGGCATCGCGACGCAGAACGTCGTCGAGCGCCAGCTGGCCGGCGAGGGCCTGTCGCGCCACGACCTGGGCCGCGAGAAGTTCGTCGAGCGCGTCTGGGAGTGGAAGGCCGAGTACGGCGGCAAGATCCTCGGCCAGATGAAGCGGCTCGGCGACGGCGTCGACTGGTCGCGCGAGCGCTTCACCATGGACGAGAACCTGTCCAAGGCCGTCCAGACGGTGTTCAAGAACTTCTACGACGCCGGCCTCATCTACCGCGCCGAGCGGATCATCAACTGGTGCCCGCGCTGCCAGACGGCGCTGTCGGACATCGAGGTCGACCACAGCGACGACGACGGCGAACTCGTGTCGATCCGCTACGGCGACGGCGACGGCGACGCCTCGATCGTCGTGGCCACCACCCGCGCGGAGACGATGCTCGGCGACACCGCGGTGGCCGTGCACCCGGACGACGAGCGGTACACGCACCTGGTCGGCACCGAGATCGAACTGCCGCTGACCGGCCGGAAGATCCCGGTGGTCGCCGACCGGCACGTCGACCCGGAGTTCGGCACCGGCGCGGTCAAGGTGACCCCGGCGCACGACCCGAACGACTTCGAGATCGGCCGCCGCCACGACCTGCCGATGCTGACCGTCATGAACGAGCGCGCCGAGGTCACCGTGCCCGGTCCGTTCGAGGGCCTCGACCGGTTCGAGGCGCGTCCCGCGGTGGTCGCCGCGCTGCGCGAGCAGGGCCGGATCGTCGCGGAGAAGCGGCCGTACGTGCACGCGGTCGGGCACTGCTCCCGCTGCGACACGGTCGTGGAGCCGCGGCTGTCGCTGCAGTGGTGGGTCAAGGTCGCCGAACTGGCCCAGGCCGCGGGCGACGCGGTGCGCGACGGGCGGACGAAGATTCACCCGGCCGAGTTGGAGAAGCGGTACTTCGACTGGGTCGACAACATGCACGACTGGACGATCTCCCGCCAGCTGTGGTGGGGGCACCGGATCCCGGTCTGGTACGGGCCGGACGGCGAGGTCGTGTGCGTGGGACCGGACGAGCAGCCGCCGTCGGGCGAGGGCTGGACGCAGGATCCGGACGTGCTCGACACGTGGTTCTCGTCGGGGCTGTGGCCGATGTCGACCATGGGCTGGCCGGAGGAGACCGCGGACCTGGCGAAGTTCTATCCGACCAGCGTGCTGTCGACCGGGTACGACATCCTGTTCTTCTGGGTCGTCCGGATGATGATGTTCGGCGTGCAGGAGATGGACGGGCGGCAGCCGTTCGACCATGTCTACCTGCACGGGCTGATCCGCGACGCCAACGGCAAGAAGATGTCGAAGTCGCGCGGGAACGTCATCGACCCGCTGGAGTGGATGGACGCTTACGGGGCGGACGCCACCCGGTTCACGCTCGCGCGCGGGGCCAACCCGGGTGCGGACATGGCGCTGGCCGACGAGTGGGCTGCCGGGTCGCGGAACTTCTGCACGAAGCTGTGGAATGCCAGCAAGTTCGCGATGATGAACGGGGCGACGGTCGAGGGGGCGTTGCCGCCTGCTGCCGAGTTGACCGAGTCGGATCGGTGGATTCTCGGGCGGCTGGCGGCGTTGGTGTCCGAAGTGGACGGGTTGTTCGAGGACTTCCAGTTCGCCAAGGTCGCCAATGCGCTGTACCAGTTCACGTGGAACGAGCTGTGCGACTGGTATCTGGAGCTGGCGAAGGTTCAGCTGTACCAAGGGGATTCCGCGCGGGTCGAGGCCACGCGGAAGGTGCTGGGGCACGTGCTGGACACGGTGCTGCGGCTGCTGCACCCGTTCATTCCGTTCGTCACGGAGAAGCTGTGGACGGCGTTGACCGGCGGCGAGTCGTTGGTGATCGCTGCCTGGCCGTCGCCGGTTGAGGGGTATGCGGATCCGGTCGCGGACGCTCGGATCGCTGATGTGCAGAAGCTGATCACCGAGATCAGGCGGTTCCGGGCCGATCAAGGGCTGAAGCCGGGACAGAAGGTCGCGGCGCGGCTGGTCGGGGAGGCGGTCCCGGCTGGGCATTCCGGGGCGATTCGGTCGTTGGTGCGGCTTACTGAGCCGGGGGACGGGTTCTCGGTCAGCGCTTCGTTGGAGGTCGCGTTGGCTGGGGGCGTGGTGACCGTGGAGGTCGATACTTCCGGGACCATTGACGTTGCTGCCGAGCGGAAGCGGCTGGAGAAGGACCTCGGGGCGGCGCGGAAGGAATTGGCGCAGACCGAGGGGAAGCTCGGGAATGAGGCGTTTATCGCCAAGGCTCCGGAGCATGTGATCGAGAAGATCAAGGTGCGGAGGGAGACTGCGGTGGCGGATATTGAGCGGATTGAGGCTCGGTTGGCTGTGTTGCCTGCTTCCTGAGGGGGGTCTCGGGGGCGGCTCGTCGCCCTGGCGGCGACATTGCGCCTTGTCCGGCGTGGGGCACCCCGAAGCTTGATTGTGCTGACGGTCTTGGGGTGCTTGTCAAGGCGGGAAAGCGTGCCTTGACAAGCACCCCAAGACCGCAGGGAGGCTTCGAATCGGGGTGTGGGGGAGGGGCTGGGTGCCTCGATTTTTGGGTGCAGCGGTGCGGTTTTTGGGGCGTGAGGGGACCCCTGAGGGAATCTGATTCCCTCAGGGGTCCCCTCATTGCTGTTTAGCGGAGTTGTTGGCGGATTACTTTTGCTTCGCCTGCCATTCCTGCGTAGAGCGGGTGGTAGGGGGCGGCGGCCAGCAGGTTCAGGTCTTTGCCGTTGATCCAGGCTACGCCTTGGGGTTTGCAGGCGTCGTGGCCGAAGGAAGGGGTATAGGTGTCTACATAGGACGCTTTGCCGTCTGCTGCTGCGTTGCTCACTGCGGCGTTGAGGGCCTCTTCGACGCTTGAGAGCCAGGCGTAGTCGCCGTTCGCGAAGGGCAGGACGTTCGGGCAGTAGCCCTCTGCGGGGGCGATGCGCGGGTAGCCGATGGCCAGGACCCTCGCGTGCGGCGAGCGGGCGTGGATTCCGGCCAGTACTTGCTGGATGTTCGCCTGCGTCTTGGGCAGCAGCGCCTTGATCGTGTCGACGCCGTCGACGGTGAAGTGGCGTTGGCACGGGTTTCCGGTCGGGTCCGAGGCACGCAGGGGCGGGCAGGTGTCGACCAGTTTGCCGAACAGGCCCGAGTCGTTGCCGCCGATGCCGACGGTCACCAGGTCGGTGTCCGGGCGCAGGGCGGAGAACTGCGGCGGGTTCTGGCCCAGCGGGACGCTTTGCGGGGCGGTCATGTGCGAGGTGTTCGCGCCGCCGCAGCTGACGTCGGTGAAGCGGTCCACGTCCAGGGAAGCGGCTACCAGCGACGGGTAGTTGGACGTCGAGCGGAAGCAGCCGAACGGATCCAGCCGGGGCAGCGGGATGAGCGGCCCCGACGTGTACGAGTCGCCCAGGGCGACGTAGTGGCGGTAGTGCCGGGGCGCGGCGCTCGCGGCCGCCGCCGTCGACAGAAGCAGTGCGATCGCCGCGATCGCGGCCAGCACTATCCGGATGGTGCGCATAGAACCCCGTCCTCCCTAGCGGTACGACCCGCTTAACCTTTCGGCGCCGCGGGCTCCCGCGCTCTCCGCCGATCGGGTGGTCGGGGCGGGTTTTCACCCGGCTGCGGGGTGATCCGTGGGCTTTCGCCAGACCAGCAGGTACCGCCAGAACAGCAGCGGGCGGACGGTGCTGCCGGGGAGCAGCCGCGCCGAGTCCCGGCGGACGTCGGTCAGCGGCGGGAAGTCCATGCGCACCGGGGCCTTGGCGACCGGGTCCGCGCCGCCGTTGAGGCGGTCTCCGGCGAAGACGAGCAGCCTGGCCAGGGCGTTCGCCGGGACAGCGGCCAGTTCGCGGGCGTAGTCGCTCGGACGGCTCGGGCGGGCGCAGCCGAGGACGGCGAGAACGCCGCCGGGGGCGAGGGCGTCGCGCAGTCTGGTGACGGTTTCGAACGGGACGTGGTGCAGCGAGGCCAGACAAGAGATGTACGCGTAGGACTCGGGAGCCAGCGGTTCGGCGGTCACGTCCGCGCGGCGGTACTCCACGGTGCCCGGTCCGGGGGAACCAGCGGACGCGGCCCGGGCGAGCATTTCGTCCGACAGGTCGATGCCTTCGACGGTCATCCCGGCGGCGGCCAGCTTGCGGGCGAACCGGCCGTCGCCGCAGCCCACGTCCAGGGCGCGGCCGGGGCCCGGCGGCAGCAGCCGGAGCAGGGCCGGGTGGTAGTGATGGTTGTGGTCGAAGGGCATGCGCCCGACTTTGCCACGGGCCGCCGCGAGGACGGGCGCGCCGGGGCCCGGGGCCGCCGGGCGCGCGGCGGGCGCCGGGTACCCTCGACTACGTGCCAGGCCGAACCTTTCGCCTGGTCTTCCCGGTCGCGCGACCGCGCCGGGACAGCGACTTCAAGGAGTGCACGAGTGCCGCGCGGTGAGGAGCCCGAGGAGACCCGGCGGCCGGATCTCGCCGATCCGGACAGTTTCGCGGGAGTCGACGAACTGGGCGCGCTGGCGCACAGCGAGGACGAGGACGGCAACGAGCTGGAGCCGGACCTCGACGCGCCGGACGCGGCCTACACCGTGGGCGGCGGTTCGCGGGGCGGGATCGGCGGCATCGGCCAGCTCGGCGACAACCTGGCGCTCGGCCCGGTCCCGGACCTGCGTCCCGAAGAGGGCGCCGAACCGCACGAGCTCGACGACGAGGGCGCGCCCGCCGAGTTCGCCGACGAGAACGGCCCGGAGGCCCGCCGCGACCTGATGGCCGCCGAGGCCGAGCTGAACCAGCGCTGGCCGGAGACGAAGCTCGAACCGTCGCTCGCCCGGATCCAGGCGCTGATGGCGCTCCTCGGCGAGCCGAACCGGGGCTACCCGGTCGTGCACATCGCGGGCACCAACGGCAAGGGCTCGGTCGCGCGGATGGTCGATTCGCTGCTGACCCGCATGGGCCTGCGCTCGGGCCGCTACACGAGCCCGCACCTGCAGCTCGTCACCGAGCGGATCGCGCTCGACGGCCGCCCGGTCTCCGCCGCCCGCTACGCCGAGCTGTACCAGGACATCGCGCCCTACGTGGCGATGGTCGACGGCGCGAGCGAGGACGGCGTGCCGATGAGCAAGTTCGAGGTGCTCACCGGGATGGCGTTCGCGGCGTTCGCCGACGCCCCGGTCGAGGCCGCGGTGCTCGAAGCGGGCATGGGCGGCGCCTGGGACGCGACCAACGTCGCCGACGCCCAGGTCGCGGTCATCACGCCGATCGGGCTGGACCACACCGAATACCTGGGCCCGACCGCGGTCGACGCGGCCGCGGAGAAGGCCGGGATCATCAAGCCCGGCTCGGTCGCGGTGATCGGCGAGCAGGACCCCGAGGTGCTGAACGTCCTGCTCAAGCGCGCGGTCGAGGTCGACGCCGCGGTGGCGCGCGCGGGCAGCGAGTTCGGCGTGCTCGAACGCGAGATCGCGGTCGGCGGGCAGATGCTGAAACTGCAGGGCCTCGGCGGCGTCTACGACGAGATCTTCCTGCCGCTGCACGGCGCGCACCAGGCGGCCAACGCGGCGCTCGCGCTGGCCGCGGTCGAGGCGTTTTTCGGGGCGGGCAAAGACAAACAGCTCGTGGTCGAGGCGGTGCGCGAGGCGTTCGCCGAGGTCGAGAACCCGGGCCGGCTCGAACGCGTGCGGGCCGCCCCGGCGGTGCTGGTCGACGCCGCGCACAACCCGATGGGCGCCCAGTCGCTCGCCGCGACGATCGCCGACGAGTTCAACTTCCGCCGGCTCGTCGCGGTCGTCGGCGTGCTGGCCGAGAAGGACGCGCGCGGGATCCTCGACGCGCTGGAGCCGGTCGTGTCCGACGTCGTGGTCACGCGCAGTTCGTCGCCGCGGTCGCTGCCGGTCGAGGACCTGGCCGAGCTGGCCGTGTCGATCTTCGGCGAGGACCGGGTGCTCGCCGAAGGCGACCTGGAAACCGCGATCGAGACCGCGATCGGCCTCGTGGAGCAGAACGACGACCCGGAGGAACCGCTCGCGGGCGGCGGCGTGCTGGTGACCGGCTCGGTGGTCACCGCGGGCGACGCGCGGACGCTGTTCGGGAAGGAACCGGCATGAGCGAGACCCCGGAAACGCCGGTGAAGCCGCCCGCGAAGGACCCGATGAAGGGGTTCCGCGGCGTGCTGGCCGGAACGCTGATCATGGAAGCGATCACCGTCGCGCTCGCGCTGCCGGTCGTCGCGAAGCTCGGCGGCGGCATCACCAGCTTCACCGGATGGACGGTCATCGCGCTGGCCGTCGTGCTGATCGTGCTGTGCGGGATGCTCAAGCACGTCTGGGCGGTGCCGGTGATCCTGCTGCTGCAGCTGGCGATCATCGGGGTCGGCGTCACGCAGCCGGCGATCGCGATCATCGGGATCATCTTCCTGGCCGCGTTCCTGTGGTTCCTGTGGCTGCGCCGCGACGTCGCGCGCCGGATGGCCGCGGGCACGCTGCCGAGCCAGCAGCAGCCGCAGGCCTGAGCCCTCGGCCGTACCGGCTCAGCAGTAGACGCTGACCTCGATCAGGTTCCGGTCCGGGTCGCGGAAGTACACGCTGCGGATCGGCCCGGTCGCGCCGGTGCGGTCGACCGGGCCCTCCTCGATCGGCACCCCGTGCGCGGCCAGGTCTTCGACGACCTGCTCCAGCGAATCGGCCGTGATCAGGCACAGATCCGCGCTGCCCGGCGTCGGCCGCGCCGCCTTGGGCTCGAACTCGTGCCCGGCCTCGTGCAGGTTGATCTTGCTGGCGCCGAACGTCAGCGCCTTGCGGCCGGCCCCGAACGTCACCTCGGTCATGCCGAGGACGCGAGTGTAGAAATCGACCGTCGCGCCCAGGTCGGCGACGGTGAGGACGAGGTGGTCGAGCCGGTCGATGCGCATGGTTTCACCCTATTCCGATGTAACGGCCGGGCCGCCACGGCGACGGTGCAGGTGTGATCGTGGTGCGGGAGCTGAGCGCGGAGAACTGGGCGGAGTGGCGCGACCTCCGGCTGGCGGCGCTGCGCGAGGACCCGGAGGCGTTCAGCTCCGCGCTCGCGGACTGGCAGGGCGAAAACGACGTCGAACCCCGTTGGCGGGCCCGGTTGCGCGACGTGTCGCTCAATGTCCTGGCCGACCTCGACGGCGTCCCGGCCGGGATGGTCAGCGGGCACCTTTCCGAACGCGGCGACAAAGCCGAGCTGCTGTCCATGTGGGTCGCTCCCTCGGCCCGCGGCAAGGGAGTCGGGGACGCGCTCGTCCGGGCCGTGGTGCGCTGGAGCGAGGGACGCGGGGCGAGCGAGCTGGCGCTGCGCGTCGCGGGCGGAAACGAGCATGCGCTGGCCCTGTACCAGCGGCACGGGTTCGTGGAGCGCCCGCTGTCGGGGCCGAGCGAATGCGAGCACGAGATGGTGCGGGATGCACACCGAGCGTGACGACCGGCGGTGCGCGTTCTCGGCCGGGTGAGCCGTTCACCCGGCGGTCAGCCCGAGTTGGCCGCCTGGCCGTGGTCGCCGGATAAAACGACCGGCATGACCGAAACGACCCCTTCCCGGCGCTCCGTGCTCAAAGCCGGAATCGCCGTCCCCGCGCTCGCTGCGGCAGGCGGGCTGCTGCTGCCCGGCGCCGCCTCGGCCGCCCCGCTCGTCCGCCGCGACCGCCCGGTGCTCGCCCACGGCGTCGCGTCCGGGGACGTGACCACCGGCTCCGGCATCGTGTGGTCGCGGGCCGACCGTCCGGCGCGGCTGATGGTCGAGGTCGCGCGCGACCCGTCGTTCCGGCACGCCCGCCAGGTGCCCGGCCCGTTCGTCACGCCCGAGACCGGCGGCACCGGCAAGGTGCGCGTCGCCGGGCTCGCTCCGGGCACCGAGTACCACTACCGCGTCACTGCGGTCGACCTCGACGGCCGAAGCACGAGCGAGCCGGTCGCCGGCCGGTTCGCCACCGCCCCGGTCGGCCGCGCGAACACCCGGATCGTATGGAGCGGCGACGTCGTCGGGCAGAACTACGGCATCAACCCGGGCCTCGGCGGCATGACGATCTTCTCCGCGATGGCCGACCGCCGTCCGGACCTCTTCCTGCACAGCGGCGACACGGTGTACGCCGACGGCCCGCTCACCGAAACCGTCACGCTGCCCGGCGGCGCGGGCACCTGGCACAACATCGTCACGCCGGAAAAGTCGAAGGTCGCCGAAACCCTCGACGAATACCGCGGCCAGCACGCCTACAACCGGCTCGACGCCCACTTCCGCCGGTTCGCCGCGGAGGTCCCGGCGTATGTCCAGTGGGACGACCACGAGGTCGTCAACAACTGGTACCCGGGCGAAGTCCTCAACGACCGTCCCGAATACACCGAAAAGCGCGCCGACGTCCTCGCCCGGCGCGCGTTCCAGGCGTTCCACGAATGGCATCCGATCGACCGCCGCCAGGCCGTCGACGGCCGGGTGTACCGGAACTTCCGCTACGGCAGCCGGGTCGAGGTGTTCGTGCTCGACATGCGCACCTACCGCGACGCCAACACCTCGGATCAGACCAAGCCCGGCCACATCCTCGGCGAGGCGCAGGCCCGCTGGCTGGCCGACGCGCTCCGGCGCAGCACCGCGACCTGGAAGATCGTCCAGGCGGACATGCCGATCGGGCTGGTCGTGCCGGACGGCAAGGACATCGAGGCGGTCGCCAACGGCCTGCCCGGCGCCCCCGGCGGCCGCGAGACCGAACTGGCCTGGGTGCTGAACCAGATCTCGCGCCACCGCGTGCGCAATGTCGTGTGGCTGACCGCCGACGTGCACTACACCGCCGCGCACCATTATTCGCCCGAGCGCGCCGCGTTCCAGGACTTCGACCCGTTCTGGGAATTCGTCTCCGGTCCGCTCAACGCCGGCGCCTTCGGCCCGAACAAACTCGACCCGACCTTCGGCCCGGAAGCGGTGTTCGTGCACGCCCCGCAGACGCAGAATTCCTCGCCGTTGCAAGGGTTCCAGCATTTCGGCGAGGTGAATGTGGACGGTGCGAGCGGCGAGCTGACGGTCGACCTGCGCGACGCGACCGGGGCCTCGCTGTGGTCGAAGACGCTGCCGCCGCAGCGTCGCTGACCGGCCCGGATAGGCGTCGGATAGGCGTCGGATAGGCTCAGCGCCGATTAACACGAATCCGCACAAGGAGAAATACCGTCGTGACTGAACGCACGCTGGTCCTCGTCAAGCCCGATGGCGTCGCGCGCGGCCTCGTCGGCGAGGTCGTCTCGCGCATCGAGCGCAAGGGCCTGAAGCTGGCCGCGCTGGAACTGCGCACCGTCGAGCGCTCCGTGGCCGAGGAGCACTACGCGGAGCACAAGGAGCGCCCGTTCTTCGGCGACCTGCTGGAGTTCATCACGTCCGGCCCGCTCGTCGCGATCGCCGTCGAGGGCCCGCGCGCGATCGCCGCGTTCCGCCAGCTCGCCGGCGGCACCGACCCGGTCGAGAAGGCCACCCCGGGCACCCTGCGCGGCGACTACGCGCTGGAGACCCAGTACAACCTGGTGCACGGCTCAGACTCGCCGGAATCGGCCGAGCGCGAGCTGAAGCTGTGGTTCCCGGATCTGTGATCCGGCCGGACCGGCACTGACCCCTCGCGAACGCCGGGCAGGGGCTTCGGTTCCCGCCCGGCGTTCGTGTTTCCCGGGTGCCACCGGGCGCGGAGGAAGCCCGCTCGCTCGCGCGCGGCGGTGTCGGCCGTGGTCTGTGCGGATTCATCTGGGGCAGGCGGGTCGACACCGACCAGCCGCACCTCGTCCAGCGGGCTTGGGGTCGATGCGCGCCCTCTTCGGCGAACCACCAGGTCGCTCCCGTGCCGCCGCGCCAGGCTCGCCGGGCGAGGAAGTTCGTCAGTGCTCGGACCCCCGCGGATCGGTTAACCTCCACCGGTGACTGCTCTCCCGCTGCCGCCCCGCGATTACCTGCCCCACCTGCGCTCGCTCACCGGAGCCTTCGCCGCCGAAGCGGCGGGTGACCTGGACAATCCGGTCCCGTACTGCGGCGACTGGACCAAGCGCGACCTCGTCACGCACCTGGGCAACGTGCACCGGTGGGCCGCCGGGATCGTCCGCACCGGAGAGCTGAGCAAGCAGGAATTCGACGTCTCGCCGAGCGGCGACCTCGCGCCCTGGTACGCCGAGAGCGCCGCCGAACTGCTGGACGCGCTCGACGCGGCCGATCCCGCCGACGGCTGCTGGGTTTTCGGGGCCGCGGAGAAGACGAAGGCGTTCTGGTTCCGCCGTCAGGTGCACGAAACTGCCGTGCATCTGGTCGATCTGTTCGGCGCGCGCGGCGCGACCACACGGCTTGATCCGCTGATCGCCGCCGACGGCGTCCACGAAGTGCTGGGCACGATGCTGCCGCGCGTCGCGCGCTGGAAGCACGAGGTGCCGCTCGCCGCGCCGATCACCTTGCGCACCACCGACACCGGGCACTCGTGGACCGTCGTGCCCGGCGAACCGCCCGAGCTGGGCGAGGGCGAAGCGGTGGCCACCGTCGCGGCGCCCGCGCAGGAGTTGCTGGTGCTGCTGTGGAACCGCACTGACACCCAGCCGGAGATCGCTGGCGACGAGGCCGTCGCGAAGGAGTTTCTCGCCGCGCGCATGACTCCCTGAGCGGATAATCCTGCGCCATTCAGGTCCCGTTCACCGAGGGGACTTCCCGCGGTCGCGCCGATGGCTTTGGCTGGTCTAAGCCATTTTCGCGATCGTGGGGTATCTGGTGAAAAGATCAAGATCCGTGCTGCTCAGCGCCCTGCTGGCGCTGCCGCTGGCCACGCCGGCGCAGGCCGGCCCGCTGTCCGCGCCGCTCGGTCCGCCGCCGGTCGAGAGCGCTTCCGCCTTCTCCTCGTCCCGGGAGGCCCCGGTCGTCGCCGCGGCGCCCGCCGCCGACGACGGCCTCGAGACCAGCAGCGCCACCAACGCGGTGGCGCCCGGCCTGAATCTCACCCAGTTCGACCGCTTCGACCCGAAGGGCTGGATCCGCGGCGACGCGCTGAGCGTCGACCTCACCAGCAAGGTCCTGAAGCCGACTTACCTCAGCCCGGGCACCGTTTCCGCGCGCACCCCGCTGTCTCAGCAGGTCGCTCGCGCCGGTGCGGTCGCGGGCGTCAACGGCGACTTCTTCGACATCAACGCCTCCGGCGCGCCGCTCGGC
Source organism: Amycolatopsis orientalis DSM 43388 (assembly GCF_000411975.1). Classification (GTDB taxonomy): domain Bacteria; phylum Actinomycetota; class Actinomycetes; order Mycobacteriales; family Pseudonocardiaceae; genus Amycolatopsis; species Amycolatopsis orientalis_D. The sequence goes on along the minus strand of NZ_ASXG01000123.1, from coordinate 4,851 downwards.
GTCGGCATCGACAACGGCGAACTGCACAACGCGCCCGCGTCCGGGCACAACACCACCGCGGCGATCACCGACCAGGGTCGCGCGAAGCTCGCCGACATCTTCCTCGAAGCGTCGGTCACCCTGCCGGACGGCCGCGCTGTCCCGGCCACGAACTTCAACAGCCCGGTGCTCGCGAAAGACGCGCTGGGCGTCTACACGCCGCTCTGGGGTGCTTCGGCGCGCGCGACGTCGGTCGCTGGTGCGCAGCGGGTGGTCGAAGTCGAGATCCGCGACGGTGTGGTGACGCAGGTGCGTCCGGCACCCGCGGACGGGCCGATTGCGGCCGGCAGCACGCTGCTGCTTGGCCGTGAAGCTGGCGCGGATGCGTTGTCGGCGCTGCACGTCGGTGACCGCGTAGGCGTTTCGTACGCACCGCGGACCGACGCGGGAAAGATCGCGGTCGCGGTCGGCGGGAACAAGACGTTGCTGAAGGACGGGCAGTTCCAGCAACTCGACGACGTCACCCTCGCCCCGCGCACCGGCGTCGGATTTTCCGCGGACGGCAAGCGGATGTGGCTGGTCACGGTCGACGGTCGCCAGGCCGACAGCCGCGGGATGACCGAACTGGAAATGGCCCGGCAGCTGAAGCGGCTCGGTGCCGACGACGCGATCAACCTTGACGGCGGCGGCTCTTCGACGCTGCTCGCGCGTGGCGAAGGAGAAGCCGCGCCGTCGGTGCGCAACTCGCCTTCGGACGGCGGGGAACGCTTGGTGCCCAACGGCATCGGTGTCGCGACCGTCCCCGGCAGCGGACGGCTGACCGGCTTCGCGCCCGCCCCCGCGCAGGAGGGCGAAAACTCGACCCGCGTGCTGTCCGGCCTGAGCCGCGCGCTCGTGCCGAACGGCCACGACGAGACCGGTGCCGCGGTGGCGTCCCGGCCGTTCTGGACCACGTCGAACGCGTTCCGCGGCACGGTCACGAAGAACGTTTTCACCGCGCAGCCCGACTTTCTGCACCCGGACGCGCGCGCCGACGTGACGGTGACCGCGCACCAGAACTCCGTGAGCGGCCGCACGAAGCTGACCGTGCTGGGCAAGCCGGTCCGGCTGGGCGCGAGCACCAAGCAGGTCGTGCTGTCCGGTGCCGACGCGCGCGGTGAGTTCCAGGTCTACGGCTACGACGCGGACGGTTACGGCACCTGGATCGAACCGTCGGACGTGAAGCTCGAATACGACCCCGCGGTGGTGAAGATCGAGCCCTCCGGCAAGGGTTTCGCGGTGACCGCGAAGACCACGTCCGGGGCTACTGCGATCACCGTGCACGCAGGCGGGAAGACTGTGCACCTGGCGGCTTCGGTGGGCACCGAGGCGCGCGTAGCGGCTCCACTGGCTGGCCCGGAAGGCTGGTCCGCCACTGTGTACCCGGCGGTCGTCGGCGCCGCGCTGTCGTCGGCGGACGGACGCAACGGCGGCAAGGGCCTGGCGCTCGACTACCGGCTCACCGGCACCACCGCGACCCGCGCCGCGTATGTCAACGCGGCCGACCCGCTCCCCGTTCCGGCCGGCACGCAGAAGATCGGCATGTGGATCAACGGCGACGGCAAGGGGGCCTGGATCCGCGCGGAACTCCGCGACGGCGCCAACACCGCGTCCATTGTGGACCTTGCCCGAAACGTCGACTGGACCGGTTGGCGATACGTGACGGCCGCGGTGCCCGCCGGATTGCCGGACGGACAGCGGCTCACCCGGTTCTACGCCGTGGAAACCGTGGCGGACAAGCAGTATGAGGGCAAACTGGTGTTCAACGACCTCACCTTCGAGGTCGCGCCGACCACCGCGGTGCCGCAGGATCCGGCCGTTCCGGACCCGGCGCTCGTCACCAACGGCACGCTCGGCAAGGGCGGCCTGAAGATCGCCGTCGTCAGCGACGCCCAGTTCACCGCCGACGCCCCGGACGGTCCGCTCGTCGCCCAAGCACGCCGGGCACTGCGCGAGGCGGTCGCGGCGAAACCGGATCTCGTCCTGATCAACGGCGACTTCGTGGACCGCGGCACCGCGCCGGACTTCGTCCTGGCCCGGAAGATCATCACCGAAGAGCTGGACGGCCGCGTTCCCTGGTACTACGTCCCCGGCAACCACGAAGCCGAGGGCGGCAACGGTCTGAAGAACTTCCAGGACGCGTTCGGGGAAACGCACCGGGTGGTCGACGTGCACGGCCTGCGGCTGATCCTGATGGACTCGTCGCGCGGTTCGCTGCGGGCAGGCGGGTTCGACCAGGTCCGCATGCTGCGCGAAGCGCTCGACAACGCCGCGCAGGACCGTTCGGTGCGGGGCGTGGTCGTCGCGATGCATCACCCGGTGAAGGACCCGAGCCCGACCGGCAATTCGCAGCTGGGCGACCGGAAGGAGGCCGCGCTGCTGCAGATGTGGCTGACTGGTTTCGAGGAAAAGTCCGGCAAGCCGGCGGCGTCGCTGGCTTCGCACGCGGGAGTGTTCGGCCTTTCGCGTACCGACGGCGTGCCGTACCTGGTGAACGGCAACTCAGGCAAAACCCCGGCCGCGGCCCCCGGTGACGGCGGTTTCGTCGGCTGGACCCTCGTTCAGGTCGACCCTTCGGACCGAGGCCAGCCAGTGCGATTCGAGACGCGCCCCAACGTCGACGCGCTCACTGTGACCGGCCCGGGCACCCTTTCGCGGGGCGGGACCGGAACGGTGACCGCCGCGGTGACGCAGGAAGGCCGATCGATTCCGGTGGCATACCCGGTAAGCGCCGCTTGGGGCGGCCGCGGCGTGCACATCGGCAGCTGGCCGCCCGCGCCATGGGACGTGGTTTCGCTGGACCCGGCCACTGGAACGGTGCGGGGCCTGAGCCCGGGAACGGCGGAGATCTCGGTGACGGTGAACGGGGTGACCCGTTCGGTGCCGGTGACGGTGCGCTGAGCCGGGTTTTCGCGGCGAGGGCGGGGCGGTCTTCGGGCCGTCCCGCCTTTTCGCGGGAGATCCACCCGGATGCCGTACCCGCGCCGGGGAAACGGGTCGAGAATTGTCGGTCCCTCCCTCTACTGTCGTTTCTCGTGGGAGAGTCGGCATCGGAACCAGCGCTCGTGCAAGCGAAGGCGCTGGTCAAACGGTTCGGAGAATTCGAGGCAGTCCGCGGCGTCGACGTCGAGGTGCGGCGAGGGGAGGCGTTCGGCTTCCTCGGGCCCAACGGCGCCGGGAAGTCGTCGACGATGCGGATGATCGCGTGCGTGTCGCCGCGCACCGACGGCGATCTGCGCGTCCTCGGCATGGACCCGGACGTCGACGGGCCGCGGATCCGCGCGCGCCTGGGCGTGGTGCCGCAGGAGGACAACCTCGACGTGGAGCTGACCGTCCGGCAGAACCTCCACGTCTACGGCCGCTATTTCGGCCTCTCCCGCGCGCACGTGCGGAAGAAGGCCGTCGAGCTGATGGAGTTCGCGCAGCTGTCCGACCGCGCCGAGAAACCGGTCGACTCCCTGTCCGGCGGCATGAAACGGCGGCTCACCATCGCCCGCTCGCTGGTGAACGACCCGGAGCTGCTGTTGCTCGACGAACCGACCACCGGGCTCGATCCGCAGGCCAGGCATCTGTTGTGGGACCGGCTTTTCCGGCTCAAAGCGCGCGGCACCACGCTGATCGTCACCACGCATTACATGGACGAAGCAGAACAGCTCTGCGACCGCTTGGTCGTCATGGACGGCGGCCGGATCGCCGCGGAGGGCTCGCCCGCCGAGCTGATCGCGCGGCATTCCACCCGGGAAGTCGTCGAGCTGCGGTTCGCGCCGGGGGAGCAGCAGGGCGCGGCCGACCGGCTCGACGGGCTGGCCGAGCGCGTCGAAGTCCTCCCGGACCGGGTGCTGCTCTACACGATGACCGGCGAGGCCACCCTCGAGCGCGCCCACGAACGCGGCCTGCGCCCGCTGTCGAGCCTGGTCCGGCGCAGTTCCCTGGAGGACGTCTTCCTCCGCCTCACCGGCCGGACGTTGGTGGACTGATGACCGCTCCCGCCACCGGCCGCGTGGTCGGCCGGTTCCACGGCGCCTGGCTGCGCGTCGAGGGCTACTGGACCTGGTACCGCAGGCACTGGCTCAGCACGCTCTACTCCACCGGCCTGCAACCGGTGCTGTTCCTCGCCGCGATGGGGCTCGGCTTCGGCTCGCAGGTCCGGCCCGGTGCGGCGACCGGCGGCGTGTCCTACCTGATGTACGTCGCCCCGGCGCTGCTCGTGGCCGGCGCGGCGCAGCAGGGCGTCAGCGAATCGAGCTATCCGGTGCTCAGCGGATTCAAATGGCAGAAGGACTACCTGGCGGTCACCGCGACCCCGGTGTCCCCGGGCCAGGTCCTCGGCGGCCACCAGATCTGGACGATTCTGCGGCTCGCCCTTTCCGGCGCGGTCTACGCGCTCATCGCGTTGCTGTTCGGCGCCTGGGCCAACGCGGGGGCGCTGCTGGTGATCCTGGTCGGCGTCCTCACCGGGCTCGCCTGCGGATCGCTGATGGCCGCGCTGGCCGCGTGGACCTTCGACGAGGGACAGCGGTTCGGGTTGATCTTCCGCTTCGTCGTCATCCCGATGACCCTGTTCTCCGGCACGTTCTTCCCGATCGCCCAGCTGCCCCTGTACCTGCGCTGGCTCGCCTGGATTTCCCCGCTGTGGCACGGCACCGAGCTCTCCCGCGCCGCCACGCTCGGCGGGCGCGAGCTGCTCCCGGTGCTCGGGCACCTCGCGTATCTGGCGGCGCTGGTGGCGATCGGCTGGACGATCGCGCACCGCGGCTTCTACCGACGGCTGGTGGCTGTCTAATGCTTTTGTCAAGCGGCAGGGGTGACTGTGGTGTGGTTGGCCTGGTACGG
>NZ_ASXG01000122.1 GCF_000411975.1 Amycolatopsis orientalis DSM 43388 | reverse complement strand
CCCGGCTCGCGGCCACCGCCGCGGCCGCACTGGCCACGGTGGCCGTCACGAGCGCACCCGCCGAGGCCGCGCAGACCACCGACGTCCGGATCATCGCGTTCAACGACCTGCACGGGAACCTCGAACCGCCGTCCGGGTCGAGCGGGCGGATCACGCTGCCGGACGGGTCCAAGGTGGACGCGGGCGGCGCGGCCTACCTCGCGACGCACGTCAAGCAGCTCGAGGCGCAGGCGCGCAATTCGCTGGTGCTGTCCGCGGGCGACAACATCGGTGCGTCGCCGGTGATCTCGGCGCTGTTCCACGACGAACCGACCATGGACTTCCTCAACGAACTCGGCGTGAAGGCGTCCGTGGTGGGCAACCACGAGTTCGACGAGGGCTACCAGGAACTGCTGCGCATGCAGTTCGGCGGCTGCAACAAGACCGACGGCTGCCAGTTCCGCAAGACCTACGACGGCGCGCGCTTCCCGCTGCTCGGGTCCAATGTGTACTTCGACAACGGACTGCCCGCGCTGCTGCCGTTCAGCATCCAGTACTCCGGCGGTGTCCCGATCGGCGTGATCGGCGCGACGCTCAAGGACCTGCCCTCGGTCGTGACGCCGGAAGCCATCAAGGGCCTCAAGTTCGGCGACGAGGTCGAGGCGATCAACCGCACCGCGAACATCCTCGACCGGCTCGGCGTCAAGGCCCAGGTCGTGCTGCTGCACCAGGGCGACGAGGCGCTGCCCGGGGCCGGACCGGACGACTGCAAGGTCCAGCCGGACGGCCCCGCCGCGACCATCGCGAAGAACGTGACGCCGAAGGTCGACGCGATCTTCACCGCGCACAGCCACCAGCAGTACAACTGCGTGCTCAACGACCCGGCGGGCCAGCCGCGTCCGGTGATCCAGGGCGCGTCGTTCGGCCGGCTGCTGTCCGTCGTGGACCTGAAGATCGACCGCCGCACGCGCGACGTGGTCCGGGCGCAGACCAAGGCGCACAACGAGATCGTCACCCGCGACGTCACGCCGGACCCGGCCGTCGCGAAGCTCGTCGACGAGGCCAAGACGAAGGCCGCGCCGATCGCGAACAAGCAGGTCGGCACCATCACCGCGGACCTGCCCGCGGCGGGCGGACCGTCCGGCGAGTCGCCGCTCGGCGACGTGATCGCCGACGCCCAGCTCGAAGCCACCAAGTCCAACAACGCGGTGATCGCGATGACGAACCCCGGCGGCATCCGCGCCGACCTCACGTACAAGTCGTCGTCGGCGGGCGAGGGCGACGGAGTCGTCACCTACGGCGAGGCGTTCGCCGTGCAGCCGTTCTCGAACATCATGCAGACGATCACGCTCACCGGCGCGAACCTGAAGAACGTGCTGGAACAGCAGTGGGGCCAGTCCGGCGGCACCAAGATCCTGCAGATCTCGAAGTCGCTGCACTACACGTACTCGGCTTCGGCCCCGGTCGGGTCGCGCGTTTCGAACCTCACGGTCAACGGCACGCCGGTCGACCCGGCCGCCAAGTACCGGGTGTCGGTGAACAACTTCCTCGCCGCGGGCGGCGACGGGTTCACCGAGTTCACCAAGGGCACCGACCTGTCGGGCGGGCCGGTGGACCTGGACGCGTTCATCGCCTATCTCGGCGCGCACCCGGGCATCGCTCCGCCGCCCGCGGACCGGATCACCGCTACCCCGTAACCCGGCCGCGGTCAGGAGCCCTCGCCCACCCGGGCGGGGGCTCCTCTCGTTTCTCCAAGACAGCGCGGCGGAGGCGGGGCACGATGGTCGGCATGGCGATGACCTGGGACGACGTGACCGCGTGGGCGCAGGAGGAGCTGCCGGAAACCGAGGTGGCGACCTGGTACCGCACGCCCGCGTTGAAGGTGGCGGGCAAGGGTTACGCGCGGCTGCGCACCGAGGCCGAAGGCGGGCTGGTGCTGTTCGTCGGGCTCGACGAGAAGGCCGCGCTGCTCGCCTCCGGCGATCCGGCCTTCTTCACCACGCCGCATTACGACGGGCACGGCTCGGTCCTCGTGCACCTCGACCGCGTCGATCCGCAGCAGCTGCGCGAACTGCTCACCGAGTCCTGGCGGTCGAAAGCCCCGGCGCGGCTCAGCAAATGACGACCGGCCGCGGCGAATACGTCGTGCTGCGGCTTTCCTCGCGGACCTCGCCGCCGCTGGCCAGGTCGTAGAACACCCGGGTGTCGCTGACGGTGAACCCGGACGCGCCCGGCGACGCGTGGCACTGCCCGTCCGGGCCGGGCCCGACCCGCACCGGCGGCGGCACCTGGTTCGAGGGCGCACCGCCGCGGCCTTCGATCCGGAAGTGCTTGGTGCCCCAGATCTTCACGGTCACCGAGCCGCCGCTGACGCTCGCCTGGATCGCGAACCCGGTCGGATCGTTGCTGGCCAGCTTGAGGTCCACGGCGTTGCCGGAACTGTCCACGGCGATCGCGTCGCGGCCCGCCGGGTAGCGGTCGACGAAGTGGTCGTGCGCCGCGTGGCCGCCGTCGCCGAGACCGGCCAGGTAGGCCGCGTTGTACAAAGTGGACGAAAGCTGCGACAGCCCGCCGCCGGGCACCGCCGGTCCGGTGCCGTCCTCGTCGACCGGCGCGGACGCGTAACCGCCGCCGCGATAGTCGTTGAGGCTGAACGATTCTCCCGGCTTCACGACCACACCGTTGATGCGCCCGGCGAGCGTGGCGACGTTCGCCGCGGCCGGGCCGCTCAGCCCGCCGGTGGTGTACTCGCCGACGACCTCCTTGATGCCCAGCGCGTTCGCGCCGTCGGTGGTCAGCTTCGGATGCTTCTGGTCGTAAGCGACCGGCAGATCGCGGCCGGCCGGCTTCGCGAGCACCTGGGTGAGGGTCTTGAAAGTATTGGCCCAGTTGATCTTTCGCCCGTCCTCGGACGGCGTGACCGCGGGGACGCCGGAGTCGAGGCTGATCTGCGCGTCCTTGCTCTCCGTCTCGGTGGACGCCAGGTCCGGCTGGACGGCCGCGCGCAGCTTCTCCTGGTCGATCCGCAGTTCGAGACCGCCGCCGCCATTGGGCTGGAACTGGAACGACGACGCGATCGCGGACGGCTGCAGCGTGCTGTCCTTGCCCTGTCCGTGCAGCACGACCGGCGCGGAGACCGCGGGCGCGACGACGGTGTCCAGCAAGCGGTGCACGTCGGCGGAGGTGGTTTTGGGCGGGGTCACGGCCATCTTCACGGTGACTCCGCGCGGCGAAAGCCAGTCCGCCACCACGGCTTGCACCGCGGCCTGGACGTCGGTCAGCTCCTGGCCCTGCCTCGGCTCGACCGCGTACGCGGTGACCCCGTTCGCCTCCTTCGGCGTGAACCCGATGGTGCCCTCGACGAGCGGATGGTTGAGTTGCTTCCCGGCGAGCTGCTGGACCGCGTCGGTGACCTCGAGCTGGTCGCTGCGCGTCACGACGCCTACCTCGCGAGTGGTGAAAAACGAGAGCAGCCGCGTGACCGGGCTCCACGGCTGATGCCCGGCTTGGGCGAGCGTGCCCGGCCAGTCGAGGCCGAGGCCGGAATCCGCGGGCACGAGCGTCGCGGTGACGTCCCCGGCGTGGATCGGCACCGGACGGGTCAGCCGGGGCTGGAGTTCGCTGTGCAGCTTGGCTTCGGCCTCGGCGTACGAGAGCCCGCCGACGTCGATCCCGGCCACCTGCACGCCGCGCGGCACGTCGCCGGCGCTGGTCATCAGGTCGATGGTGTAGAGCAGGACAAACAGACCGAGCAGGCAGCCGACGATCATGAACGTGCGGCCGACGCGTTTGCGGAAGCGGCGAAACGGCGTGTCCGGCGGCGGGGGCGCGTCGGCCACCGCGAAGATCTCCGTGGCCAGGTCGGGTTCGCCGGCCGGGGCGGGGCCGTCGAGCAGGTCGCCGCTCAGCAGGTCGTCGGCGAAAGACGCCGACGAACGGTCTTCCTCACGCAACGCCTGCCTCCCCTGGTACGGGAGCTACAGGTACAGCCCCGTGCCGTGTTCGGTCCGCTCCGTGGCCACCGCGTGGATGTCGCGTTCGCGCATCACCAGATGGCCTTCGCCCTGGATCTCGACCTCGAGCTGGTCCTCCGGGTTGAAGAGAACCCGGTCTCCCTGCTTGACGTTCCGCACGCTGTTGCCGACACCCAGTACATCACCCCACATGAGCCTGCGCGCGACTTGTGCGGTGGCGGGAATCACGATGCCGCCGCTGCTGCGGCGCTCGCCTTCCTCCTGCGACAACCGCACGAGAACGCGGTCGTGCAGCATCTGGATCTCGAGCTTGGGCGTGTCCGGCACGCCAGCCATGCTACTGACCGGTTGCCGGGGCCTTGGGCTCGCCCGCCATCATCAGGCTCAGCGTCTTGCCTCCTCCGTTCTCGAACCGCACCGGCACGCCCCAGTCCTGCCGGGTGATCCGGCACGCCGGGTGCTCGCCGCCGTCGTCGCAGCTCGCGGCCTGCGCCACTACCTGCAAGACACCTTCGGTCGCGTCCTCGGCGAACTTGATCCGCCGAACGAGATCAGTTCCGACCCCGGCCCCGTCGGCGAGCAGTTCCGGCGGCGACGCGGTGATCTCCAGCCTGGTCGAAGGCCCGTAGCGCTCGTCGAGCTTCTCGCCCGGCGGCGGGGTGAAGACGACGGAAAACTCGATCTCGCCCGGCGCGAGCACGGTCGGCGGACGCCGCACGGCCTGCCGGGTGCCCGCGACGGCGGTCGCCTGGCCATTGCCCCCGAGCGGGGTAACCCGGTTGCCCGCCGACTCCACGACGTACAGCTCGCCGTCGTGGCGCACCAGGCCCTGCGGTTCGGCGAAGCCGGTCGCCAGCGTCGTGACGTCGCGGGTGAAGGGGTCGTAGCGGCGGATCGCGCCGTTGTAGGTGTCGGCGATCGCGACGCGGCCGTCCGGCAGCACGGCGAGGCCGAGCGGATGCTGCAGCAGCGCCTGGTCGGACGGGCCGTCCGCGTGGCCGAAGGTGAACAGGTCCGTGCCGACCGCGGTGTGCACGGTGAACGACTCGCCGGCCGGTTCGATCCAGCGCAGGGCCGAGGTTTCCGCGTCGACGAGCCACAGCTTCTGGCCGTCCACGGCGAATCCGGACGTCTGGGCGAAGAACGCTTCGTGCACGTCACCGTCGCGCAGGCCCTCGACAGTGGTGCCGGCGAACCGGCGGATGGCGCCGGAGACCGGGTCGAACACGCTCAGCGTGTGGTTTCCGGCCATCGCGACCACGACGCCGCCCGCCGGGGCCCACCACGTGACGTCCCATGGGCTGGTCAGGTCGATGTCGAGCGCCTTGCCGGTGTCGGTGCCGTCGCGCCACTGTTTCCCGGTTCCGGCAACGGTTTTCACCTCGCCGGTGTTGAGGTCCAAGCCGCGCAGGCGATGCCCGGCGGTGTCCGCGACGATCGCGTGGTACCCGGCGCGCTCGGCGACCTCGTTGGGCAGCAAGGCGATTCCGGACGGTTCGGCGAACTGGGCCAGGTCGAACGGCCCGTCCTGCGTCCCGCGCACGCCGCTGCCGAAGCGGCGGATGACGGTCTCGCCGTCCGAGGCGAACTCGACGATGGAGTGGTGCCCGGTGTCCGCCACGAGGACCCGCCCGCCCGCGGTGACCACGGCCTTGCTGGGGAAACGCAGCTCCGTGCGCTGTTCCTCGACCGGCACGTACGGGCTGCCGCCGCGCCGGAGCGTGCCCTTCGCCTCATGCTTGGCGACGAGGTCGGCGATCACGCGGCGTAGCGCTTCGCCGTGGCCCTCACCGGCCGCGACGTGCACGACGTAACCCTCGGGGTCGACGACGACCAGCGTCGGCCAGGCCCGTACGGCGTACTGCGACCAGAGCTCCATCTTCGGGTCGTTGACCACCGGGTGGTGCACTTCGTACCGGCGCACGGCCGCCTCGATCGACGTGCGCTCGCCCTCGCGGCTGAACTTCGGCGAGTGCACCCCGACGGTGACCAGGACGTCGGCGAATTCCTGTTCCAGCGGACGGAGTTCGTCGAGCACGTGCAGGCAGTTGATGCAGCCGCTGGTCCAGAAGTCCAGCAGCACCACGCGTCCGCGCAGTTGTGCCAGAGACAGCCGGTGGCCGCCCGTGTTGAGCCAGACGTCGCCGGTCAGCTCGGGCGCGCGCACGCGGGCTTGCCGGGCTTGCGGTGAGGAAGTCACGGGAGGAGTGAACTACATCCGGTGACGCAGTGTTCCGTCAACCACGGCTGGAGAGAAGAACCTCACCCCGGCGAGGGAGCTCATTCCGGCGAAAAAGGGCGCGCGGGCGCGGCCCGGCGCTACGTACGCTTCGGGCATGACAAACGTTCAGCCGGCCGAAGCCTTCACCGTGGAGGAGGCCCGCGTCCTTCAGCAGAATCTCGGCGAGCCCTTGCGGCCTGGCCTCACGCCCGCCGAACTGAGCGACGTCGAGGACCAGTTCGGGTTCACGTTTTCCGACGACCACCGGATTTTCCTCAGCGCCGGGGTGCCGGTCGGCGACCGCTGGCCGGACTGGCGCCACGGAGACCCGGACCAGCTGCGCAAACGCCTGGACTGGCCGGTCGACGGCGTCCTGTACGACGTGGAGAACAACGACCTGTGGCTGCCCGAATGGGGCAACCGGCCGCGGTCGATGTGCAACGCGCTGGCGGTCGCGCGCCGGCACCTGTCGACGGTGCCGCAGCTCGTGCCGGTGTGCGGGCATCGGTATCTGCCCGGGACGGCCGGGGAATCCGGGTATCCGGTGCTGTCGGTGTATCAGACCGACGTGGTCTATTACGGCTGGGACCTGCGCAGTTACCTGCGGCACGAGTTCGGCGGGGAGCCGCTGGGGGAGGAACCCGCGAACGTCCGGGTCGTCGAGTTCTGGTCGCGGTTCGTGGAGTGAGCGGTGTCTTTGGCGCCGGCTCCGCCGGCGCGGCGGGATCGCCTTCAAGTCGGCGTCTGGCGGGAACGACGCACCCGGCCGGGGGCCGTGCACGCCGCTCCCGCCAGACGCCGACGCGATCCCGCGTTCGGGTCCGGTTGGGTGGCGGTCTTTGGCCGGTTTGGGTCAGACCAGGTCCGACGCCGACTTGAAGGCGATCCCGCACGCGTCGGCGGAGCCGGCGCCAAAAGCACAGATCAGGACTCCCTCCGCAGCATCCGGCTGACGCCCGCCGCGACGGTCGTCGCGAGGATCCAGCCGGACGCGGTGAACCCGGCCGCCACCCAGTTGTCCGCCCCGTGCATGTACCAGCGCGACTTGTTGCCGAAGTCGACAATCGGCACCAGCAGGTCGGCCGTGTAGATGACCGGGTTCCATTGCAGACCGGAGTCCTGCTGGTTGACCAGGCAGCGCGGACCGCTCGTCATGTAGCGGCCGGTGTGGTCGTTGACGCAGTCGTCCTTGCCCAGGCCGAACCACAGGCTGCCGAGCACCAGGAGCGTGAACAGCCAGCCGAGCGCGCGCACCGGACGGAAGCCGTAGCCGACCATCGAGCGTTGCAGCCAGCTCCAGACGCGGACGCCGGGGCCGAAGAACTTGAAGCCCTTGGCGAGCGCCTCGTAGCGGAACTGCTGCTTTCTGAGAGCGACCGTCGAGGCGTGCTCTTCGTTTCCGGCCGCGCGCAGGGTCGCGGCGAGCTGGTCGTACGGGCCGGGGCGGTAGCCGCGCATTGCCTTGCGCAGCAGCTCGATCCGATGGTCCAACGCTTTGTCGTCGTCGAGCGCGATACCATGTTTCAGCGCGTCGTAACGGAAATCCTCGAGTTCGAGACCGTCGGTGGCGTTCCAGATCTCCTCGTTGTCGGCCAGCGCACCACAATGCGCCCTGCGCAGCCGCACCGACCCCGTCGGCGGCTCGGCGGGGGACAGCACGAACTCGTCCGCCGTGACGTCACTGGCGTCGAGCGCGATTCCGTGCGGGGGAAGGGATCCGAGCTTCGCGCCGTTCATGTCGAGCCTGCGCGCGATCTGTGCGCCGTCGAGGTTCACGCCGCCCTCAGCCAGGAACGGACGGTCTTTGTCCTCGGTCAGCACGAGGTCACGCCCGATCCTCGCGGTGCGGATGTCGAGCGAGAAGCTGCTCGATTTCCGTTGCCCGGGCTCGGTCAGCAACGTGCCGTACATGTTCACGCTGCCGCCGATTTCCGCGCCCTGGAGCCTCAGCGTGCCCTGCAGCGTCGCGTCGGTGAGCTGGAAATTCCCGGAGATTTTGGCTCGCCGGGCGGAAAACACGTCGCGTCCCGGGTGGAGGAACATCGAATTCCAGGCGAGGAAGTTGCCGCCGACCGTGATGTCCGCGAGCCGCAACTGCCCGATCGGCACGCGAAGGTTGGTCGCCTCGATGTCCCCGCCGATCGTGGACCCGTCGAGGTGCAACGCCCGGTCGTAATACGGCGTCGCCCGGCCGCGCACCATGGTGATCTCCGCGCCGGCGAGCCGCAGCGAACCGCCGATGCGCGCGTTGACCATGCGGAGTGTGCCGAACGCCCGGAGCCCGTCGGACAACTCGAGATTGCCGTCCACCTTGAGCCGGTCCGCGACCAACGCCGGCCGCGGATCGAGGTACGGATCGCCGGACTTCCAGGCGTCCACGACGATCGGCCCGCGCTGATCGACCTGAAGACGCGCCTCGCGCATGACGATGTCACTGTCCACAGTGGCGCTCGGGAGGTAGAGGACTCCCTTGGCGGAGAACCGTTTCCGTTCACTGGCCGGACCGTAGTTGTCGACCTCGCACAGCAAGCTGCCGCCGATGTGCAACCCGTTCCCGTTGAACGCGAAGCCGTCCGGGTTGTCGAACGTGGCCCCGGAAAAGTTGACGTTACCGCCAGTCCGCATGCCCGGCAGGCGCACCTCGCCCTCGGCGACCATGCGATAAGCGAGCAGGGCACCAGTGATCACCAGCCGGTCGCCTTGAATGGCCTTGCCGTGCGGATGCTTGATCGTGGTCCGGGTGAGCACGACCGACCCGTCGATCACCGCGTCGGTCAGATTGACCGCGGCGTTGGGCATCCCGCGCTCGCGATCGTCGCCGCGCTGCACGGTGGTCGTCTCCTGCTCGAACCCGTCCGCCGCGATTTCCACGACACTGCGCACCAGCCGCACGTCATTCCGGCTGCGCAAATTTCGCGCCCTGAGCCCAGGCAGCCAGCATTTCCGGAAAACGAGCCCGAGAAGCGTCGCCTCCCGCACGTCCGGCGGATGCTCGAAACGGCACCGCTCGAATTGGAAGAGAAAATTGAGATCGGCGGCGCGAAGATCGAGCGTGCCGGTGATGTAAGCGTCCTCGACCAGCACGATCGGCGCGTTGGTGGCCTGCCGTCTCCAGCGAAGAATGCCGGTAGTACCGGGTTTGAGCAGGTCCGCGGCCTTCACCTCATAACGCTTGTCGGGAACCCCGGCAAACGGATCCAGCGGCGGCAAGGTCGTATCGGTCGGCACGAGCCCCTTCTCCCCACGATCGTTCGGCCCTCAGGGAATCGGATCAACGGCGGATGAGCAAGGGGCCGGGTGGAGTAGTGCGTGGCGGTGACTACGGAGCGCGTTTAGATGACTACTTATCTGCGCCGCTCCAGCATGGCGCGCTCTGCCGAGTTCGGCCGTTGAGCAGCGTCGACGCGCGTCCAGGTCGGGATGATTGCCCAGGTCCGCCCTTTCGACGGCAACCAACCACCCGCATCGGTCGATCTTGTCCGAACGCGGGTACATGCCGGTTCGCGCCTGCTAGAGTCACTTCCCGAAGTTGACCGAGAACAGAGGGTAGGCCGCACCCAGGAACCGCGGCCCGTGCGGGGAGGCACGACATGCCAGACGGAATGAACAGCGGGCTCCAGGGCGTCATGAACGAGATCACGTCGACCGCCCCGACCGTTCCTCCGCCAGGATCTGGACTCATCCCGGGAGCCAACGCGGCCGCGCCGCCGCCCCAACCGCCGGACTACGAGGCACTGGGCAAGAAGCAGGCCTCGGCCGACTTCGCCGCCGCGTCCGGAAACGCGGGCTGGGAATTCGACCCGGCCGCGATCGACGACGTCATCACGACCTTGGAAGACAGCCTTGACGGCGATCATCAGGTCGCCAAGGAAAAAGCCAAGATACTGATGCAGATCGTCCCGCCGGGAGCAGAAGTCGGAAGTCAAGGCTACGCCGATGTGGCAAACAAATCAGGAGTGGCGTACAACAGTTTCCTGACGGGAGCGATTAACTACATCCAGGCGTACGTCGATACCTTAAAGCAGATTCGCACCGCATACCAGAACAACGACCAGAACGCCAAGGATCAGCTTCGTGCTGCTGGAAAGGTTGACTAATGCGCTCCCGTAATTCCCTAGCAGCGCTGATCACCGCAGGCACTCTCGCGTCGATCGCAGCGTGCGGCGGGCCATCTCACGGCACCGCGTCGCCAACGTCTCCGTCCGACACCGCTCCCGCTACCTCGCAGAACCTCGCCCCTAAGGTCGACCAGCCGATCAACAACACGTCTGCGGTCGAGACCGATCCCTGCTCCGCGGTCAGCACCGCCACCGTCGAAAGCGCCGCCAGCAAAGTCAAGAACTCCCGGACCAACACCTCCAATCTCGGCAACACCTGTGTCTGGATCTTCGACAACAGCGGTGGGAACGTCAGTGCCGGTGTGGTGACCGCGAACAAGCAAGGCATCAATGCCCTCTACATCCAGAAGTCCCGGGGCGGCCTCACCACTTTCAAGCCCCAGCCTCCGATCTTGGGCTACCCCGCCGTGGTCTACGACAACGGCGGCGAGACCGAGGGGTCCTGCAACCTCGCGGTCGGCATCCGAGACGACGTTACGTACACAGTGATCGCTCAACTGCGCCACGACAGCCCGGTCTACAGCGATGCCTGCGGAATGGCGACCAAGATCGCATCCGCGGCCATCACGCATCTGAAGGGTCAATGACATGACCTACAGCGGATGGGAGATTTACACTAAGATTCATGACCCGGGTGATACCTCGACTCTGGACGGCGCGCGTGACGCGTCCAGCGGGCTCAAGACCATCCACGAGAACGTAGTCCGGACCCTGACCGAGAGCCAGGCGAAGCTCAACGCGTTCTGGAAGGGCAAGGCCGCCGACGCCGGCACCGCGGGCCTGACTCCGTTGATTCAGAGTTCGCAGATCGTCGCGGAAAACATGGACCGTGCGCACCGCTCCATGCAGGAGCAGTCCGACGCGTTCAGCTACGTCATGCAGCACGCCCGTCCGGTGGCCAAGGACCGGCCGAATGACCAGAAGCTGAGCGACTACGTCTCGATCGGGGCCAGCGACGACGAGAAGGCCGCGGCGCAGTTCGATTCGGATACCAAGTTCAACGTCGAACTGTACGAGCCCTATTACCAGAGCACGCAGCCGCGCAAGTCCACATTGGCGCCAAACTATCCGGCCGCGCACGACCCGAATGTGTCGGCGACCGGGATCACTCCCGATCCGTCGACGCCTGGGACCGCTACCGGGCGGATTGGCTCCGGGGTTGGTCACCACTCGTCCGGCGGTACGGCGCACAGCTACGGCGGCGGGTCGTCGAACAACTACAGCAGTGGGCCCAGTACCTACTCCGCTCCTCCCGGGGCCGCGGGCATGCAGGCACCTCCGCCGCCTGGGCACGGCGGGGCCGTTACGCCGCCCGTGCCACCGCCGAATGACACCACTCGGGCTGCCTGGGCTGATCCCACTCCGCCTACGCCTCCGCCGACCTGGCAGCCACCTGCGGTATCGCCGGGTGGTGGGAATCCGGGGACCGGCGGAATGAGCGGCGGGTTCGGGCCGGTCGGCTTCGGGCCCACCAGCGGCGGCGGATTCGGCCCGGGCGGGTCCGGGTCCGCCGGATCCGGCGGCGCGGGCAGTGGTGCCGGCCCGCGAGGTATTGGCGGTGGTGCCGGACCGCGAGGTGTTGGCGGTGGTACTGGTGCCGGTGCGCTCGGCGAGGGTGCGACGGCTCGGCCTGGTGGCGCTGGCGCGGCCGGAGCGAAAGGCCAGCCCGGGATGGGCGGCATGGGCGGCGGCAAGGGCGGCAAAGGCCCCGAGGACGAGGAACACCAGCGCAAGATCCTGCTGGCCGAAGAGGACCCGGATTCGATTTTCGGGGGTTACGACGGCAATCGGCCTACACCGCCGGTTATCGGGGCTTAGCGGAATGGCAGGGGGGGAGGAAAAGCGGTGCTGCGCAAGCCCGTTGAGCTGAGCCTGCAGACCTTCGAGGTGCTGCTGGAGCGGCTGAATCTCGGAGACATCCACCCAACGCTGGTCCGTGGCGCGCTGTGGTATTCGCCCGAGGAAAGGCGGCAGCTGGCCGCGGACACCGACCGCGAGTTGCACAATGTCGGACTGATGCAGCGGGGGCGTCTCGTCGACGAATTCGTCGAGACAATGCATTTACTGCAGCGACCGGGTATCGAGTACTACTCGTGGGTCAAATCGGAACGCGGCGAGCGGACAGTGCGTGCCGCGGCGAGCGGGCGGGACGCGGCGACTGTGGTTGCGGTGAACCAGAAGCTGTATATCGCGCCGTGTTCGGCGGATACGTTGGTGCGCGAGTTCATCGGGCTGCTGCCGGAGGCACCGGCGGCGCGGGTTCTTTCGCTTAACTGTTCCGACGAGGATTTGAACCTGGTCAAGAGCGGACAGAACACTGGACGGTCTAGTCCGAGTATCCGCGACGCCAAGCAGGTTCTGCAGTGGCTCGAGAAGCCGCACACGTACTTCGGGCGGCTGTACGTCGCGGTCCGGGACAGTCGCGGGAAGCGGCGGCGCAACGAGAATCCGCCGGGGTGGGCGGATATGGAGGAGGGGCGGATTCTGTTCGGAGTGGACAAGTCCGGATGGATCAGTCTCGCCGGGGCTGGGCCGCAGGAGATGGCGAAGAAGGTGCAGCAGGTGGAGAACGAGTTGCGTGCTGGGCGTTGACCCACCCTGCATAAAAGAGGCCGCCCGGAGAATCCCCGGGCGGCCTCCGCGAACCTCAAGCGTTCGGGTTCAGCACTCGGGCCAAGAACGCCTTCGTCCGTTCATGCTTCGGGTCCCCGATGACCTCTTCCGGAGAACCGGACTCCACCACCACGCCGCCGTCCATGAAGAAGACCTTGTCGGCTACCTCGCGGGCGAACTGCATTTCGTGGGTGACCACGACCATCGTCATGCCGTCCTTCGCCAGCTGCCGCATGACGCCCAGGACGTCGCCCACCAGTTCTGGGTCCAAAGCGGACGTCGGCTCGTCGAAGAGCATCAGCTTCGGCTGCATCGCCAGTGCTCGCGCGATGGCGACCCGTTGCTGCTGACCGCCGGAAAGCTGGCCGGGGTAGGAACGCGCCTTGTCCGCCAGGCCGACTCGTTCCAGCAGTTCGAGCGCCCGTTCCCGGACCCGCGCCTTCGGCTCGCCGCGAACCTGGATCGGGGCCTCCATGACGTTTTCCAGTGCCGTCATGTGCGGGAACAGGTTGAACCGCTGGAACACCATGCCGATGTCCTTGCGTTGGGCCGCGATTTCCTTGTCCCGCAGCTCATGCAGGCGACCGCCGCGTTCGCGGTAGCCGACTAGCACTCCGTCGACATACAGGCGGCCCGCGTCGATTTTCTCCAGGTGGTTGATGCAGCGCAGCAGGGTGGACTTGCCGGAACCGGACGGGCCGATCAGGCAGAGCACCTCTCGCTCGTGCACTTCCAGGTCGATGCCCTTCAGCACGTCGAGCGAGCCGAAGCTCTTGCACACCTTTTGCGCGGAAACAACAGGAGTCACGCTCGCGCACCTCCGCTGCCACCGCGGCCGAAGCGGTAGCCCAGCATTCGCGCTCCCCACTTGTTCTTCTGGGCGGTCGCCCGGGACGTGCCCCGGGCGAAATACCGCTCGATGTAAAGCTGGATGATCGTCAGCACCGACGTCATGAACAGATACCACGTCGCCGCGACGATCAGCAGCGGAACCGTTTTGTAGTTCTGCGAGTAAATCGTCTGCGCCGACACGAACAGCTCGAAGTATCCGATGACGACCACCAGCGACGTGGTCTTCAACATCGAGATGGTCTCGTTGCCGGTGGGCGGGATGATCACCCGCATCGCCTGCGGCAGGATGATCCGGCGCAGGGTTTTGCCCCGGCTCATCCCCAGCGCGGACGCCGCTTCGAGCTGGCCGCTGTCCACGGACTGGATGCCGCCGCGGACGATTTCCGCCATGTACGCCGCCTCGTTGAGGCCGAGGCCCAGCAACGAGGCGACGAACTGGTTGATCAGCGTGTTCGTGTCCCAGCTGATGAAGGTCGGCCCGAACGGAATGCCGAGTCCGATCTTCGAATACGCCAGGGCGAGGAAGTTCCAGATCACGAGCTGAGTGATCAACGGCGTGCCGCGGAACAGCCAGATGTACACCGACGCCGCACCCGACATCAGCAGGTTCGGCGACAGCCGCATCACCGCGAGCAGCACGCCGCCGACGATGCCGATGATCATCGAGAGCACCGTGAGCAGCAACGTGTTCTTCAGGCCGTTGAGAATTCGGTTGTCGAAGAGGTACTCGCCGACGACCGGCCACTGCAACGCGGAATTCGTGACGACGCTGCGGATCACGATGAACGCGAGGAACAGGATGATCACGCCGGCGATCCAGCGTCCGTAATGCCGGACCGGGACCGCCTTGATCGGGGTGGTGTCGACCTCCTGCCGGGAATCGGCGGGGCCGGGGGAAGTGGACACGAGTAACTACGTCCTCAATTTCTTCAGGAAACGTCCGGATGCGTCAGGAAGCGGACGGGTTGATCTCCGACTTGGTGATGGCCCCGGAACCGGACAAGCCCCACTTGTCCAGGATCTTCTTGTAGATTCCGGTGTCGATCAGCTTCTGCACGGCACCCTGCACCGCCTTGGCGAAGTCGCCGCTGCCCTTCGGCAGCACGATTCCGTACGGCGCGGTGTCGTACGGCTCGCCCGCGGCCTCCAGCTGACCGTTGGTCTGCTTCACCGCGTAGTCGATCACCGGCGAGTCGGCCAGCTCGGCCTGCACGCGCTTCGCGGTCAGCGCCAGGTTCACGTCGGTCTGCGCCTGGAACTGGGTGATGTTGATCGGCTGCTTGCCCGCCTTGGTGCACGCGGTGTTGCGCTTGCCGAGGTCGTCGACCTGCGTGGTGCCCTTCTGCACGGCCACGTTCTTGCCGCACAGGTCGTCCACCGACAGTTTGTCCGGATTGCCCTTGAGCACCGCGAGCGAGGTGCCCGCGCGGTAGTACGAGATCATGTCGACGGTCTGCATCCGCTCGGCGTTGATCGTGAACGACGAGATGCCCATTTCGTACTTCTTCGCCGAAATACCGGGAATGATGCCGTCGAACGCCGAGTTCTGGAACTCCGTCTGCACGCCGAGCACCTGGCCGATCGCGGTGCCGAGGTCGACGTCGAAGCCGGTCGCCTTGCCGTTTTCGACGAATTCGTTCGGCGGGTAGGTCTGGTCCTGGCCGACCACGATCTTGCCGTCGGCCTTGATGTCGGCGGGCACCTGCGCGGCCAGCGCCGCGTCCTTCTGCGCGGTCGGCGCGCTTTCGGTGCCGCCGGGAGCCTGGCTGGAACCCGCGTCGGTGCCGCCAGATCCGTTGCCGCCCGCGCCGCACGCCATCGTCATGCCGACCAGCGCGAAAGCGGGGAGAAGGGCGAGTGCCTTCATTTGCTGTCCTCGGGCCACTTCGTCACTCCTCGTAGTTCTCAAGGGCTGAGAGCTGGCATATTGCCACTCGCGAGCGGGTATGCCCAGCACTGCTGCGTCACGGGGAAGTTTCGCACAGGACTTGCCGGAAGACGGGTGTCCCGGCCGCCCGGCGCGGTAAGCCAGGATGTCCCCCATGAACAGCAACCCCGGACCCCGGCTGCCGCCAGCCGGACGACGTGCGCGAACGGTGAAAGGCCGCCGCGCGGCCCGGCCCGGCGCGCAGTTCGACGGCTACCTCGCCCCGGAGCGGCCGCACGCCGGCGCGTACGACGAGATGTTCGCGCCCGACGGCACGGTCCGCGCCCCGTACCGGGCGCTGTACGGCTCGATCGCCGCGCTCGACGCCAGCGACCTCACCAACCGCTCGCAGGCGCTGGACCGGGCGATGGTGGACCAGGGGATCACGTTCTCGCTGTCCGGCCAGGAACGGCCGTTTCCGCTCGATCTCGTGCCCCGCGTCATCCCGGCGACTGAATGGACCCGGCTCGAACGCGGCGTGACCCAGCGGGTCCGCGCGCTGGAGGCGTTCCTCGCCGACGTCTACGGCGACCGGCAGATCCTGCGCGACGGCGTGCTCCCGCGCCGGCTGATCACCTCGTGCGAGCACTTCCACCGCGAGGCGTACGGGATCAAACCGCCCAACGGCGTGCGGATCCACGTGTCCGGAGTGGACCTCGTCCGCGACGAAGAGGGCACCTTTCGCGTCCTGGAGGACAATCTTCGCAACCCGTCCGGCGTGTCCTACGTGATGGAGAACCGCCGCACGATGGCACGCGTGTTCCCGGACCTGTTCGCGCGGCACCGGGTCCGGCCGGTCGGTGACTACGCGTCACATCTGCTTCGCGCACTGCGAGCGGCGGCCGCGCCGAACGTCGCGGACCCGATGGTCGTCGTGCTGACTCCGGGCGTCTACAACTCGGCCTACTTCGAGCATTCGCTGCTCGCCCGGCTGATGGGCGTGGAGCTGGTCGAAGGCCGCGACATGTTCTGCCGCGACAATGTGGTCTACCTGCGCACCACCGAGGGCGAACGGCAAGTCGACGTCATCTACCGGCGGATCGACGACGACTTCCTCGACCCGGTGCACCACCGGCCGGACTCGGTGCTCGGCGTCGCCGGCATCCTCAACGCGGCCCGCGCGGGCAACGTGGTGGTGGCGAACGCGGTCGGCAACGGCGTCGGCGACGACAAGCTCGTCTACACCTACGTGCCGGAGATGGTGCGTTACTACCTGAACGAGAAGCCGATTCTGCCCAATGTGGACACCTACCGCTGCTGGCTGCCCGACGAGTTCGACTACGTCCTGCAGCACGCCGACGAACTGGTGATCAAACCGGTCGAGGGCTCCGGCGGATACGGCATCGTCTTCGGCCCGGACGCGTCCAAAAAGGAGCTCGACGCGTTGCGCCGCAAGGTGCGCGCGAACCGGCGCGGCTGGATCGCGCAGCCGGTGGTGCAGCTGTCCACCGTTCCGTCCAAGGTGGACGACCGGCTCGCGCCGCGGCACGTGGACCTGCGGCCGTTCGCGGTCAACGACGGCAAGGACATTTTCGTGCTGCCCGGCGGGCTCACCCGGGTCGCACTGCCCGAGGGCAGTCTCGTGGTCAACTCGTCGCAGGGCGGCGGCTCGAAAGACACCTGGGTGCTCGCGTCGCGGTCTTCGACCTCGGAGCAGGAACTCGACCGGCCCGCGCTCGGCGACGTGTCCGTTGTGGACGGTGTCGCCGCGGAGCAGGGTCCGGAACTTTCCACGTCGCAGCAGCAACAACAGCAACAGCAGAGCTGAGGGAGGGAAATCATGATGCTGGCCCGCAACGCGGAGTCGCTGTACTGGATCGGCCGTTACGTCGAACGCGCCGACGACACCTCCCGCATCCTGAACGTCTCGGTGCATCAGCTGCTGGAAGACGCGAGCGTCGATCCGGACCACGTCAGCCGCCAGCTGCTCGCCGTGCTCGGCATTCCGTTCGACGCGGGCGAGGCGCTCGACGTGTGGAAGCTGACCGAGCTGGTCGCCTACGCGCAGGACAATCCGTCGTCCATCGTCGGCTCGATCAACTCCGCCCGGGAGAACACCCGCGGCGCGCGCGAGGTGGTCTCGACCGAACTCTGGGAGTGCCTGAACGCGACGTGGAACGCGGTCCCGGACCGCCAGCGGTACGCCCGCCGCGCCGGACCGCACGCCTTCCTGTCCTTTGTGGAGGAACGGGCGGCGATGTTCGCCGGGCTCGCCGATTCCACGATGAGCCGGGACGACGGCTGGCTGTTCCTGGTGCTCGGCCGATCGGTCGAACGCGCGGACATGGTGGTGCGCTTGCTGCTTTCACGAGTGTCCGACCGCGCCTCCTCGCCAGGCTGGATGACCGTGCTTCGTTCCGCCGGCGCGCAGGACACGTACCTGCGGACGAACCGCGGCGCACTTGACGCGGCGCGCGTGGTGCAATTCCTGCTGAGGGACACGCTTTTCCCGCGTTCGGTGTTCCACGCGCTGCGCCAAGCGGAGGACTGCCTGCGTCAGCTGGATCCGGGAATCAACGCGCGAGGCAACGAAAAGTCCGAGGCCGTCCGGCTGCTCGGCCGAGCCCGCAGCGAACTGGAATTCCTCCACCCCGCGGCACTGCTGGACGACCTGCCGCGACGGCTGCGCGGACTGCAGGAAGCGATCAAGGAAGTCGGGGAAGCAGTGTCCATTCAGTACTTCCACACGTCGCCGTGGGTGGCGTGGAGCGGTGCGGAGGTGTCTCTGTGAGCTGGCAACTGCGGGTGACGCACCGCACCGGCTATCGGTACGCGACGCCGGCCACCCAGTCGTACAACGAGGCCCGGCTGACCCCGCGTTCGGACCGGCGGCAGACCACTTTGGCCACGCGCATCGAAACCACCCCGGCCACCCGGGCCTATCGCTACACCGATTACTGGGGCACCGACGTCACGTCGTTCGACCTGCACGCGCCGCACACCGAGTTCACCGTGCTCGCGACGTCCGTGGTGGAGACCGCGGACGAAGCGGAACCGGTGCGCTCGGCGACGTGGAAGGACCTGAAGAGCGAGACCGTCCGCGATCAGCGCACGGAATATCTGACGCCGACGCCGTACACGCCGAACGACCAGGAACTGTCCAAACAGGCCCGTGCACTGCGCAAAGGACTCGACCCGGCGGACGCGGTCCTCGCGATCTGCGGCTGGGTGAACGAGCAGTTGAAGTACCAACCCGGCACCACCGGCGTGCACAGCACGGCGACCGATGCGTGGCGGGCGCGCGAGGGCGTGTGCCAGGACTTCGCGCACGTTTCGCTGGTGATGCTGCGGGCGATCGGCATTCCGGCGCGGTACTGCTCGGGGTACCTGCACACCAAGCCGGAGGCCAAGCTCGGCGAGAAGGTGGAGGGTGAAAGCCACGCCTGGGTCGACGTGTGGACCGGCGGCTGGTGGGCGCACGACCCGACGAACGCGATCCCGGTCGGACCGCGGCACGTGTGGGTGGCGACCGGCCGGGACTACGCGGATGTGGCTCCGTTGAAGGGCATCTTCACCGGAGCCAGTCAGTCCACTTTGGATGTTTCAGTGGAACTGACTCGGATGGCGTAGTCACGCGGTCTGGCGGCGGCGCGAAACCGCCAGCAGCCACAGCAGGTACCCGCCGCCCAATGCGGCCGCGACCACGCCCACTGGCAGGAGTGAAGCGTCCAGCACGCGCTGGCCCACGAAGTCCGCCGCCAGCACCAGCACCGCGCCCATCGCCGCGGAGGCGAGCAGGTTCGGTCCGGGGCGCTGGGTCAGGCGGCGCGCGAGCTGCGGTGCGGCAAGGGCGACGAACGGGATCGGCCCGGCCGCGGCGGTCGCGGAGGCAGCCAGCGCGACCGCCGCCAACAGCACCACCGCACGTACGCGCGGCACCGCGACCCCAACGGCGACCGCGGCGTCGTCGCCCATTTCCAGCATGCGCAGCGCGGGCTGGTGCACGAAGAGGAACGGCGCGAGCACCACGACGGCCAGGCACAGCGGAATGAAGTAGTTCCAGTCACGGCCCGCCAGATCACCGGTCAGCCAGCCGACCGCTTGTGCCGCGGCCTCGAGTTTCGCTTGCACCAGCAGGTAACTGTTCACCCCGCCCAGCACCGCGCTCACCGCGATGCCCAGCAGCACCAGCCGGGAGCTGAGCAAACCGTGCGGCGCGCACAGCGCGGTGACCAGCAGGGCGGTGAGCAGGCCGCCCGCGACCGCGCCGACCGAGACCAGCCCGGGGCCCGCGCCGAACAGCAGGATCATCATGATCCCGCCGGTCGCCGAGCCGGTGGTGAAGCCGATGATGTCCGGGCTGCCGAGCGGGTTGCGGGTCACCGTCTGGAAAACCGTGCCCGCCAGCGCGAGCGCGATGCCGACGAAGATCGCCACCAACGCGCGCGGCAGGCGGCCGGTGACCACCAGGTACTGCGCCTTCGTGCCGGATCCGGCGAGCGTGCGCAGCACTTCGAGCGGCGACATCTCGTAATCGCCGGTGCCCACGGCGAGCACCAGCAGCACCGCCGCCGCCAAGGTCAACAGTCCGACGACCACCCACGTCCTCATCGCCGCACCGCCTTCAGCCGCCGCGCCACGATCACGAAGGCGAGGCCGCCGATCACGTCGGTCATCACGCCTACCTGGATTTCGCCGTTGCCGCCGAGCAACCGGCCAAGCACGTCGCAGCCGAGCAGCAGCACCGGTCCGAGCAGCGCGGACAACGGCAGCACCCACCGTTCGTCCTGCCCGACCAGCGCGCGCACCACATGCGGAATCATCAACCCGACGAAGGCGATCGGCCCGCACGCCGCGGTCGCGGTCGCCGACAGCAAGCCGACCGCGACCATGCCGGCCGCGCGGGTCAGCGCCGGGTTCGCGCCGAGACCGCGCGCGCTGTCGTCGCCGAGCGCGACTGCGTTGAGTGGCCGGGCGAGCACTCCGGCGAGCACCACCGCGATCAGGAAGAACGGCAGCAGCCCGGCGAGGCTGTCGAGGTCCCGGTTCACCAGCGACCCGACGAGCCAGTACCGCATCTGGTCGAGGCTGTGCGTGTTGATCATCTGCATGCCCTGGTTGATCCCGACGAACACGGCCTGCACCGCGACCCCCGCGAGCACCAGCCGCAGCGGGCTCACCGAGCCGCCGATCACCGTGACCAGGACCGTTCCGGCCAATGCGCCGAAGAAGGCGAACCACACCAGCTGCTGCGGCGAGGACACCGAGAACACCGCGCCGCCCAGGACGATCGCGACCGCGGCGCCGTGGTTGATGCCGAGCAGACCCGGGTCGGCGACCGGGTTGCGCGTGATCGCCTGCAACAGCGCGCCAGCCAACCCGAGCCCGACGCCGACAGCCAGCCCGAGCAGCGTGCGCGGCAGCCGGTCGTCGCGGATCACCACGTCTTCGAAGGTGCCGCTGTAGGAGAACAACGCGTGCCAGACGCTGCCGAGCGGCAACCGGTTGGAGCCTAAGGCGATGGACAGCACCACCACCGCGACCAGGGCGACGAGCGCCGCCACCAGGACTGTCGCGCGGACGCCCCAGCGCCGGGATGTGACGCGCTCCCCAAGCAGGACCATGGCATTCACCCTAAGGCAAGGCTAACCTCAGGCCGTACCGCACCCGATCCTCCGGAGTTCCGATGACCCTCTCCCCGGCGCGGCTGTCCCGCCGCGGTTTTCTCGCCGGCACCGCAGCCGCGGGCACCCTCGGCCTGCTGAGCGCCTGCGGGTACCAAGACGACCAGCCGGCTTCCGGCGGCGGCGCGACGTGGTCGTTCACCGACGACCGCGTCCGCAAGCTCGAAGGCCCGCGTCCGGAGCGGATCGTCGCGCAGGTGACCGCGGCGGCCGCGCTGTGGGACTTCGGCGTGAAATCGGTGGGCATCTTCGGCCCGTCTCGGCTCCCGGACGGCAAGACCGACCCGCAGGCCGGCGGCATCGACCTGAAGTCGGTGACCTCGCTGGGCAACGTCTGGAACGAGTTCAACTTCGACAAGTTCGTGTCGTTGAACCCGCAGCTGCTGGTCAGCGTGATGTACCTGAAGCAGCAGATGTGGTACGTGCCGGACACGATCGCGGACAAGGTGGACAAGGCCGCGCCGAGTGTCGGCATTGGACTGCAGGACATCGCGATGCCGCAGGGGATCGCGAAGTTCGAGGCGCTGGCGAAGGCGCTGGGCGCGAACGTCGCGACGCCGGAAATCCAGCAGGCGAAGGAAAAGTACGAGGCCGCGGACGCGAAGTTCGCCGAAGCGGTCAAGAAGACGGCCGGGCTCAAGGTCGTGCTGCTCTCCGCGCAGAAGGACACGGTGTACGTGGCCAACCCGGCGAAGTTCGCGACCTCGAAGCACTACCAGGACAAGGGGATGCACTTCGTCCTGCCGGAGAAGCCCGACGAGAGCCAGGGCGGCTACTACGAGCAGGTGAGCTGGGAGAACGTCGGGAAGTACTCCGCCGACGTGATCATGTACGACTCGCGCGGCGGTTCGCTGTCGCTCGGCCCGGACGGGCTCGGCGGCGTCCCGACCTGGCAACAGCTGCCCGCGGTGAAGGCGGGCAGGCTGATCCCGTGGAACAACGAGACGCCGTTCTCCTACCAGCGGTTCGCACCCGAGCAGACCCGGGTCGCCGACGCCTTGGCCAAGTTCTCGTGAGTGCCTGCGCCGGTTCTAACCGGCGCAGGCGCTCACGAGGGAACGTCAGCTGCGGGCGTGCGCGTCCAGCAGGTGCGCCACCGCTTCGGTGACCTGCTGGGCGTAGTCCAGGTTCAGCCACTCGTCCGGCACGTGGATGTTCGAATCCGCTCCGCACGCACCGGTGACCAGGAACTGCGCCTCCGGGTACTTCTCGCCGAGCAGGCCCATGAACGGGATCGACCCGCCCATGCCCGCGGCGCGGTGCGGACGGCCGAACACCTCGTCGTCGACCCGGCGCAGCGCGTCGGTGAGCCACGGGGCTTCCTCGGGCGCGTTCCAGCCGTTCTCCGCCTGCTGGTCGTCGGCGATGGTGACCTTCGCGCCGTACGGGACGTCCGTGGTGAGCGCACGTTTGATCGCCGCCAGCGCGTCTTCCGCGACCGCCGTGGGCGGCAGGCGGAAGCTGAGCGTGAGCGTGGTGCTCTGCCGCAGCACGTTGCCGGCTTCGGCGGGCTTCGGAAGCCCTTCGCCGCCGATGATCGACAGCGTCGGCCGCCAGTAGTTGTTCAGCAACAGCTCAAGCGCGTCCTCGGACACCGTCTTTCCGCCGCTCACCAACGGGAACGCGGTGCGCAGTGCCTCCGGAGCCACTTCCGCGACCGCTTCGATCTCGGCAAGACGGCTGGCCGGCACCTCGACGTTCAGCTCGGACAGCTTGATCTCGCCGGTTTCCGCGTTCTCGATGCGCTCCAGCAGCTGCCGCAGCACCCGGAACGAGCTGGCGACGACGCCGCTGGCCAGGCCGGAGTGCTGCGCGGTGGCGAGGAGCTGGACGGTGACCGTCAGGTGCACCATGCCGCGCAGGCTGGTGGTGAGCCAGAGCCGCTCGTAGTCCATGCCGCCCGCGTCGAGGCACACGACGAGGCTGACTTCGCCGAGCCGCGTGCTCAGGTGCTCCAGGTACGCGGGCAGGTCCGGGCTGCCGGATTCCTCGCCGGTTTCCAGCAGCAGCGCGATTCGCGCGTGCTCGCCGCCGGCCGCGTGCACCGCTTCCACCGCGGTGCTGGCCGCGTACCCGGAGTAGCCGTCGTCCACCGAACCGCGGCCGTACAGCCGCCCGTCGCGGATCACCGGCGTCCACGGGTCGAGGCCCTCGGACCAGCCGCCGACCGGAGGCTGCTTGTCCAGGTGGCCGTACATCAAGACGGTGCCCTTGCCGGTCGCGCCCGGGGTGGCCGGCACGTCGACGAACAACAGCGGGGAACGGCCTTCCAGCTCGACGACCTCGATCCGCGCGCCCGGCAGGTCGCGCCCTTCGAGGTAGCCCTTGACGTGCTGGACGGCGGCGGCGAGATGCCCGGTCGACGCCCAGTCCGCGTCGAACGCCGGGGACAGCGCGGGGATCGCGATCAGACCGGACAGGCTCGGCGTGACGTCGTTGATCCACGTCGAGACCACGGATTCGCGTACGGATTTTTGTTCCACAGCGCCATCTTGCCACGGTGACCGACGTCACCGGTCCGACTGAACGTCGCGAGTGCTCAGTCCGGGGAGAACCGGCGACGCCGCTCCCGAGGGCAGGTAGGGCCCGGGATGGCCGCCCGACCATCGCCTCTCCCATACTCGGGCTTCCAAGCGTTTCCCCTGTTCAGCGAGGTTTTCTCAGCAACAAATCAGCAAAGGCCGCTCTCCATCGGAGCAATTCTCGTGCCAGGATGTGGCCACGAACCGTCAACGCCGACGGTGGCCGGGAGCCTCGGACCCGAGGAGCCGGTCCCCGCCGGTGCAGTCGCTGTGGCCGCCACAAGCGGCCGCTCGCGGCGCCGACACCGAGGAGAACAGCTCATGCCGTCCGAACAGTGGACGCACCCGGAACCTGGAGACGGCCCGGCCGCCGTAGCGGCCCAGCCTTCCCCCGAACAGGTGATCGCCGGTTTGCGAGCGACAAGCGAAGGTGGCGCTGAGCTCACTCAGCTGCTCACCCCCGAGGGCCAGCGCGTCCCGTCCGAGCGATTCGACCGCTACGTCGAGGACGTCGACGACGAAACGCTGAAAAACCTCTACCGCGACATGGTGCTGGTGCGCCGCGCGGACCGCGAGGCCAACGCGATGCAGCGCCAGGGGCAGCTGGGCATCTGGGTGCCGCTGCTCGGCCAGGAAGCCGCGCAGGTCGGATCCGGAC
Organism: Amycolatopsis orientalis DSM 43388; assembly: GCF_000411975.1. Classification (GTDB taxonomy): domain Bacteria; phylum Actinomycetota; class Actinomycetes; order Mycobacteriales; family Pseudonocardiaceae; genus Amycolatopsis; species Amycolatopsis orientalis_D. The sequence continues at coordinate 110,781 of NZ_ASXG01000122.1, read as the reverse complement.
GCGCACTGCAGCCGCAGGACATGGCGTTCCCGAGCTACCGCGAACACGGCGTCGCGTACACGCGCGGCGTCGACATGCGCGACCTGATCGGCATCTTCCGGTGCACCGACCACAGCGGCTGGGACTACCAGGCTCACCGGTTCCACCCGTACACCATCGTCATCGGCAACCAGGTGCTCAACGCGGCCGGTTACGCGATGGGCCAGAAGTTCGAGGGCAGGGTTGGAAACACCGACGGCGACGGTTCTCCATCAAGCACTGACGAGGCCACCATCTGCTACTTCGGTGACGGCGCGACTTCGCAGGGCGACGTGCACGAAGGGTTCGTCTGGGCCGCGGTGTACGACGCGCCGCTGGTCTTCTTCTGCCAGAACAACCAGTGGGCGATTTCCGAGCCGACCGAACGCCAGTCGCGGCTGCCGCTCTACCAGCGTGCCCGCGGCTACGGCTTCCCCGGCATCCGCGTGGACGGCAACGACGTCCTCGCCTGCCTCGCCGTCACCCGGTGGGCGCTCGACGAATGCCGGCACGGCAATGGCCCGGTGCTGATCGAGGCGTTCACCTACCGGATGGACGCGCACACCACCACCGACGACCCCACTCGCTACCGGCTCTCCGACGAGCTGGAGGAGTGGAAGCTCAAGGACCCGATCGAGCGCGTGCGCGCGTTCCTGGCCCGCGGCGGGCACGCCGACCAGGCCTTCTTCGACAGCGTCCAGGCCGAGGCCGACCAGTTCGCCGCGGAGCTGCGCGACTACACGTTCAACATGCCGGAGCCGCCGCCGGACCGGGTGTTTTCCCAGGTGTACGCGGAACCTTCGCCGGTGCTGGAAGCGCAGCGCGAGGAGTATCTGTCCTATCTCGACGGTTTTGCCGCGGCAGGTGAGCACTGATGACTGATCTGCAGAAGCTCACCATCGGCAAGGCGCTCAACCTCGGTCTCCGTCGCGCGATGGAGGAGGACCCGAAGGTCCTGATCATGGGGGAGGACGTCGGCAAGCTCGGCGGCGTTTTCCGGATCACCGACGGACTGCAGAAGGACTTCGGCGAGCAGCGCGTGCTGGACACGCCGCTGGCCGAATCGGGCATTATCGGCACCGCGGTCGGCCTCGCCGTGCGCGGATTCCGGCCGGTGTGCGAGATCCAGTTCGAGGGGTTCATCTTCCCCGGCTTCGACCAGATCTCGTCGCAACTGGCGAAACTGCACTACCGCACGCAGGGCAAGGTCAAGATGCCCGTGGTGATCCGGGTGCCGTTCGGCGGCGGGATCGGCGCGGTGGAGCACCACTCGGAGTCGCCGGAATCGCTGTTCGCGCACATCGCCGGCCTCAAGGTGGTGTCGATTTCCAACGCGGTCGACGCCTACTGGGGCATCCAGGAGGCGATCCGCTCGGACGACCCGATCCTCTTCTTCGAGCCCAAGAAGCTGTACCACTCGGGCGCGCTGAAGATGGAGGTCGACACGTCGGCCGCGCCGTCGCGCGTGTTCTCGTCGCACGTGGTGCGCGCGGGCACGGACGCCACGGTGGTCGCGTACGGCCCGTCGGTGAAGGTGGCGCTCGACGCCGCCACGGCCGCCGAGGCCGAGGGCAAGTCGTTGGAGGTCATCGACTTGCGCACGCTTTCGCCGCTTGACCTCGGGCCGGTGTTCGAGTCGGTCCGCAAGACCGGACGGCTCATCGCGGTCAGCGAAGCGCCGTCGGAATCCTCGCTGACCTCGGAGATCGCCGCCCGGGTCCAGCAGGAATGCTTCTACTCCCTGGAGTCCCCTGTCCTGCGCGTGACCGGATTCGACACGCCGTACCCGCCTGCGAAGCTCGAGGAGCATTACCTCCCCGACCTCGACCGGGTCCTGCACGCTGTCGACCGATCTCTCGCCTGGTAAGGGGGTTCCTTCAGAAATGCCCGAGTACAAACAGTTCCCCCTGTCGGACACGGCGGAGGGGCTCACCGAAGCCGACATCATCGCCTGGCGCGTCAAGCCGGGCGACAAGGTCACGGTCAACCAGATCGTGGTCGAGGTGGAGACCGCGAAGGCCGCGGTCGAGCTGCCGATCCCGTGGGCCGGCGTGGTCACCGAGCTGCACGTGGAACCGGGGCAGACCGTCGAGGTCGGGACGCCGATCCTGACCGTGGACGTGGATCCGGACGGGAAAGCCTCGCCCGCCGCGGAGCCCGCGGCTTCGGCTGCCCCCGCAGCTCCCGCCGAGGAGGAGATGAAGCCGCTGGTCGGCTACGGCTCCAAGGCGGCCGGGACGACCCGGCGGGCCCGCAAGAACGCCACTCCTGCTCCGGCTCCCGCGGCGACCGCACCCGCGCCGGTGGCGGAAACCCCGCGTGGCGGTTACGTCCCGCTGGCCAAACCGCCGGTGCGCAAGCTGGCCAAGGACCTCGGCGTCGACCTGCGTTCGCTCACCGGCAGTGCCGACGGCGGCGTGATCACCCGCGACGACGTCCAGCGCGCCGCCAACGGATCCGCCGCACCTGCGGCGTCCACTGTCGACTCCGGCTACGACCCGGCCACTCGCGAACGGCGTGTGCCGATCAAGGGCGTCCGCAAGGCGACCGCGGCCGCGATGGTGCAGAGCGCCTACAGCGCTCCGCACGTCACGGAGTTCCTCACCGTCGACGTCACGCCGATGATGGAATTGCGCGAGAAGCTCAAGAAGTCGCGCGAATTCAGCGGGGTCAAGCTCACTCCGCTGGCGTTCGCGGCGAAGGCCGTGTGCCTCGCGGCGAAGCGTACGCCGGACGTGAACGCGGTGTGGGACGAGGCCGCGCAGGAGATCGTCTACAAGGACTACGTGCACCTCGGCATCGCGGCGGCGACCCCGCGCGGTCTCGTGGTGCCGAAGATCCGGGACGCGGATTCCTTGTCGCTCAAGGAACTCGCGGTCGCGCTCACCGAGCTGACCGACGTCGCGCGCGAGGGCAAGACCACGCCGGCGGCGATGCTGGGCGGCACGTTCACGATCACCAATGTCGGCGTGTTCGGCGTCGACACCGGCACGCCCATCATCAACCCGGGCGAGTCGGCGATCCTGGCGGTCGGGGCGATCCGCGACACCCCGTGGGTGGTCGACGGCGAGATCAAGGTGCGCAAGGTGATGCAGCTGTCACTGAGCTTCGACCACCGGGTGGTCGACGGGCAGCAGGGGTCGGAGTTCCTCGCCGACGTCGGCGCGCTGCTCGCCGATCCGGCGGTCGCGATCACGTACTAAACGACAGGGCCGTGTCCACGCGGGCACGGCCTTGCGTTTATCGCGTTGACGGAGTGAGCACTCACTCCGTACCGTGGGGCGCATGGAGACGAGGAAAAGAGCGCCGGGGATGGCGCCCGACGACCGGCGGCGGATGATCGTCCGCGCGGTGCTTCCGCTGGTCGTCGAGCACGGCCGCGGGGTCACGACCGCGCAGATCGCCCGCGCCGCCGGGATTGGCGAAGGCACCATCTTCCGGGTTTTCCAGGACAAGGACGAACTGTTCGACGCGTGCGTGGAAGCCGCGCTCGATCCGGCGGAGGCGTTGGAGATGATCGGGGAGATCCCGGCTGAGCTGCCGCTGGAGAAGCGGCTGGCGGAGGCCGCCGAGGCGATGAACGCGCACCTGCGGCGGATGGGCGCGGTGATGGCCGCGGCCGTGAAGGGGCGGCCGCGCGCGGAGGAGGCGCGCAACCGCAAGTCGGTGACCGGGGACAGCCGCCGTGAGTCCCTCGAGGCGATGCAGCGCGCGGTGCGGGAGTTGTTCGTCCCGGACGCCGCCCGGCTGCGGCTGCCGGTGGACAAGGCCGCGTCGCTGTTCCTGGCGCTGCTGTTCACGCAAGCCCGCCAGATGCCGGGCGCTCCCACGACCGACGAGGTCATCGACGTCTTCCTGCACGGTTCGGTGCTGGCGTGATCCCCGGCGGTGGGGGCGGGATCGAGATGGTCCTGGGCCGCCGGGGTCGCCGCCGGATGGCGCAATCCGTGCCGGACAGCGGTCTCACCGGGCCGGTCGACATTCCAGAACCGGAGCAGCCGGAACAGCCGAAAGGCCTGCGGGCGCGGCTGTCGCGAATGCGCACATCAGTGGCCGGCACGGTCCGCGGTCTGCCGAAGGTCGTGAAGCTGACCTGGCAGGCGAGCCCGACGCTGACGATCCTGCTCGCGGTGGTCACGCTGGCGTCCGGGCTGCTGCCGACGGTCACCGCGTACGTCGCGAAAATCCTGCTGGACTCGGTGGTCGCGGCCATCCAGCATCGCGGGACGACCGCGGACATCGTGCGCATCACGGTGTTCCAGTTCGCCGTGCTGGCGGCGACCGCGATCAGCAGCGCGATCACCACGATCGCGCAATCCCTGCTGCAGGAACGGATGACGCTCACCATCCGGCACCAGGTCATGCGGCACGCGAGCGACCTGCACCTGGCGTACTTCGAGGGTTCGACGTCGTACGACATGCTCCGCCAAGCCGCGCAGGAAGCGCCGACGCGTCCGTTGTCGATGATGACCTCAGCGCTCGGCCTGATCCGGACGCTGATCACTTTCGCCAGCATGATCGCCTTGCTGGTGTCGATCAGCCCGCTGCTCGCGCTGGTCGCGTTGCTGGCCCCGATCCCGGCGTTCATCTCGCAGTCGAAATACGGCTCGCGGGCGTTCTGGCTCACGTTCATGATGTCGCCGATCAAACGGCGGATGGACTATCTGTCCTCTTTGGTCACAACGGACACGTATGCCAAGGAGACCAAGCTGTTCGGCCTCGGCCCGTACTTCGTGGACCGGTTCCGGAAGCTGGGTGTGGTGGCCTACGAACGGCAGCGAAAGCTGACGGTGAAACGGAACGTCAGCTCGACGTCCTGGGGATTGCTGAGCACGTTGGTCGGCTCGGCGATCGCGTTGTACATCGCGCTGGAAGCGGTCGGCGGACGGCTCACGTTGGGCGATCTGGCGTTGTACACCGCTGCGGCGACGTCCGTGCAAAGCTCGGTGACCGGGTTGTTCTCCGCGTTTTCCGGGATGTACGAGAACAATCTCTACCTCGACACGTTGTACCGATTCCTCGACACCAAACCGGAAATCACCGCGCCGGCGAAACCGCGACCGCTTCCGTCCACTGTGGAAGGACACATTCAGTTCGAGTCGGTGAGCTTCAGTTACCCGGGCGCGGAGGAGCCGGCACTGCACGGGGTCAGTTTCGAAATCCGCCCCGGCGAGACGGTCGCCGTCGTGGGGCGCAACGGCGCGGGCAAGTCGACCCTGTTCAAGCTGCTGTGCCGGCTGTACGACCCGACCGCGGGCCGGATCCTGCTGGACGGCGTGGACATCCGCGAGTACGACCCGGTCGAACTGCGCACCACGATCAGCGCGATGTTCCAGGATTACGTGACCTACCAAGGCACCGCGGCGGAGAACATCGGCCTCGGCGACCTGAACCGGCTCACCGATCGCGAGCACATCGAGGATTCCGCCCGCCGGGCCGGAGCCGACGAACGCATCGCCCGGCTGCCCACCGGTTACGACAGCCCGCTCGGCCGGTGGTTCGACCAGGGCGTGTCGCTGTCCGGCGGGGAATGGCAGAAAATCGCGCTGGCCAGGGCTTTCCAGCGGGAGGCTCCGATCCTGATCCTCGACGAACCCACGTCCGCGCTGGACGCCCAAGCCGAGCACGACCTGTTCGACCGGCTGCACACGTTGTCGCGCGGGCGGACGACGCTGTACATCTCGCACCGGTTCTCGACGGTCCGTCAAGCGGAGCGGATTCTGCTGCTGGACCACGGGAAAGTCGCGGAATACGGAACGCATGAAGAGCTGATGGCGGCCGACGCCGGATACGCGGAATTGTTCACACTGCAAGCGGAGGCGTACTTGAAGTGACTATCTTGGGGTGATCAGCCGAGGGGGTTTCGTGCTCATCACCACTCAAGACCTGGGGGTCACCGCGGGCGAGACAGCGCTGTTCAGCGGTCTCGACCTGGCCGTCGACGCCGGCGAATGCCTGGTCGTCCGCGGTGCCAACGGAGCGGGCAAATCGACGTTGCTGCGCTGTCTCTACGGGACTCAGCAGCCGACGTCCGGTTCCGTGTCGGTCTGCGGCGGGCCGCCGGACGAGCGGTCCGCCGCTTTCCGCCGCCGCGTTTCCGTCCTTTTCGACGATTCGGCGCTGTTCGACGAGCTCACTCCGCGCCAGCATCTCGACCTGCTGCGCAACTCCTTCGGCGGCGAACTGGCCGAAGGCCCGGTCCCGGCCCCCGATGTGCCCGCGGCAGAGCTGTCGGCAGGCCAGCGCCGCCGGCTCCTGCTGCACGCCGCGGTCGCGCGTCCGCACGAGGTGCTTCTGCTGGACGAACCGGAACGCGCCCTCGACGCCGAGGGCCGGGCCTGGCTGTCCAGCCTGGTCACCACCAGCACCCAACGCGGCGCGGCGGTCGTGGTCGCGAGCCATCACTCACCGCTCGCGGACGAGGTCGCGGATTACGTGGTGGACCTGTGAAACGCCCGGATCTCGTCCTGGCACTGGTCATCGCAGTCGGCCTGCTGGGATCGCCGTTCTACAACACCGAACTGGTGCGCAGCCAGCTGATCGGCGGCGCACCGGTGGGCGCGCTGGGCAGCGTGCTCGTGTTGTGCACCGGTCTCGCGCTGGCCTGGCGAGCGACGCTGCGGCGCGGGTATGTCTGGGCCCATCCGGCAACGCTGACCTGGGACGACTTCGACGGCCAGCGCCCGGCTGCGCTGACCCGGCGGCTCGTCCTGGACTGGGCCGCCCGCTTCGGCGTGGCGGCTTATTTCTTCGCGGTGTCCGGCATGCTCATCGGATTCCCAAGCTCCCTCGCCGGTCCTCTTGCGTTATTCGTCACCGTCGCCGCGCTGGCCTTGGTGCTGGGCCGCCGCCGGACCTTCCCCGGCGAATCCCTTCTGCCGCTTACCGTCGCGCTGGCGCTGGTCGTTCCACTGTGGACCTACGCCGCCGTCGCCGGTGTGGCGGCGATCGCCTTGGCCTGGTCCTCTTCCTTGCCGCACACGGTTTCCCGCGGCACGTTGATCCGGCACTACACCGAACGCATGGTGCGCCGGACGTCCGCCGCTTTCCTGGACGTCTGGGCCCTGCTCCCGGCCGGACGCCCGGTTCCGTGGCAGAACGCGCTCGCCGGACGCTTCATCGTCACCCGGTATGTCGTGACGGGGACTCTCGCGCGCCGGCACACGCTCGGCCTGCCGGTCTTCCTGGCCCTCGCCGTGCTCGCGACCCACGCGACGTTCCCCGCCGTGACGTCGGTGTGGCTGCTCGGCATCGGCGGCTATCTCGCACTGCTGCCCTTCACCGCACCCGTCGCGCAGCTGCATCGAGTGCCCGGGCTACGCCGCTGGCTGGACGCGTCAAACCTCCGCCTGCACGCTGTGACCTGCGCTTTTCTCTGCCTGCTCGCGCTGATTTGGGCAGGCGTGGTCCTGCTGCTGGGCATCCCGGCGTCGATCAGCGCGGTGGTCGCCGTCCTGCTCGCCGCGCTCGCCGCCGTCCGCTCGGTGACCCGCGGCCCGCTGGACTTCAGCTCGATGGGAATGGTGCTGTACGAGGGAGTCCTGATCCCCGCTGGCCTGGTGCGGCAACTCGTGCGCGGCCCGGACCTGCTGGTGCTGGGATTAATTGCCGCGAGTTTCCTGCCGGGCTAGCCCTAGGCTCGGTGCGCATGGGGCGACGCATCATGGTCACCGGCTGCTCCGGGGCCGGAAAATCCACCCTGGCCAGGCAGATCGGTGCCGCCCTGGACATCCCGGTCACGCACCTGGACCGGCTCTACTGGCGGCCGGGCTGGGTCCCGGCCCCGCCGGAGGAATTCCGCGCCGCCGTCGCCGAGGCCGCCAGCACGGACAGCTGGGTGATCGACGGCAACTACAGCAAGACCTTCGACCTGCGGCTGCCGTTCGCCGACACCGTCGTGCTGCTCGACGCCTCCCGCTACGTCTGCCTTTCCCGCGTCGTGCGCCGGCAACTGCGCGAGTGGGGGCAGGAGACGCAGGCCGCCGGATGCGTGTCGAAGATCGACGCCGAGCTGGTCCAGTGGATCTGGAAGTGGCCGACGCGCCGCCCGCTGATGCTGCGGCGGATCGCCGCCGAGGCCCCGTCCGCTCGGCAGGTGCTGCTGCGCTCGCCCCGCGAGGTGTCCGCGTTCCTCCGGGGCCTCTGACCTGGGCTATTGCGAGTCCGGGAGCAAAACCCGGCACTCGTTCGTTCACTAGGTATGGCTGTCGTGTTCCTGCTATACGTCATCGCTGAAGTCGCCGCCATCTGGGCGGTCGGCTCGGTCGTCGGTGTGCTCGGCACGATCGGTCTGCTGATCGCGGGCGCCTTCGTGGGCTCGTGGCTGGCGCGCCGCGAGGGCGGCAAGGCGATGCGCGCGTTCCTGGCGACCGCGCAGTCCGGGCGGAACCCGGAGAAGGAGCTGACCGACGGCATGCTCGTCGCGCTCGGCGGCGTGCTGATCATGGTCCCCGGTTTCGTCAGCGACGTGCTCGGCCTGCTCTTCCTGCTGCCGCCGACCCGCTCGATCGCCCGGCGGTTCTGGCTGCGCCGCGCGGAGAAGCGCGCCATCCGGTACGCCAACCAGCGCCGCGGCCCGGTGATGGTGGTGGACAGCGAGGTCGTCTCCGAGGAACCGCGGCCGTCGAACCACCCGGTGATCGAAGGCCGGATCGTCGAAGGCTGAGCCTTTGCCACAATGACTCCCGTGGAGCGGCTGGAAACGACCTCCGCGGTGAGCGCCCGGATGAGCAGGCAGAAGTCCCGCAACACCGGGATCGAAATGGCGCTGCGCAAGATCCTGCACGCCGCCGGGTACCGCTACCGAGTGCACCGCCGTCCGGTGAAGGGCGTCCGCCGCGAGGCTGACCTGGTGTTCGGCCCGGCCCGGGTGGCGGTTTTCGTGGACGGCTGCTTCTGGCACGGCTGCCCCGAACACGGCACGTGGCCGAAGAACAACGCCGATTATTGGCGGACCAAGATCGAAACCAACCGCCGCCGGGACGCGAATACCGACGCGCTGCTGCTCGAAGCGGGCTGGCTGTCGGTCCGAATCTGGGAACACGAAGCGACCGATGTCGCCGCGTCGCGCGTGATCGAGACCGTGAAGGAACGCCGGCCCCATTAATGTTGGCGCCATGCCTCTACCGGGTCAGCCCACCGCCGCGGAGTTTTTCGCCGGTATCGGTCTCGTGCGCCTAGGCCTCGAACCGGCCGGCTTCGACGTCGCGTGGTCCAACGACATCGAACCGGCGAAGCAGGCCATGTACGAGGCGCACTTCAACGACCAGGGCACCCACCAGTACGTACTAGGGGATGTCGCCGCCCTCCGCGGCGCCGATCTGCCCGCCGGCCTCAGCCTGGCCTGGGCGTCCTTCCCCTGCACGGACCTCTCACTCGCCGGCTGGCGCCGCGGCCTGGCGGGCTCGCACTCGTCGACGTTCTGGGAATTCACCCGCATCCTCGACGAACTTGGCTCCGACCGACCGCCGGTGGTAGCGCTGGAAAACGTAGTCGGCCTGGCCACCAGCCACGGCGGCGACGACCTCCGCGCCGCGATCCGCGAGCTGAACCGGCTCGGCTACTCCGCCGATGTGCTGACCCTGGACGCCCGCCGCTTCGTCCCGCAATCGCGGCCGCGGTTGTTCATTGTCGGCGCACAAAACCCGCCGTCGGACTCGCCCGCGCCCTCCCCGCTTCGCCCGCCTTGGCTCGCCCTCGACCCTTCCCTGCGGACACATCGCGCCGCCTTGCCCGCGCCCCCGCCGTTGCTGGTCACCGGCCTGTCCGCCGCCGTCGAACGCCTCCCCGCGGATGACGAGCGGTGGTGGAATCCGCTGCGGACCTCGGGCTTCATCGGGTCGCTGTCGCCGCTCCAGCTGGAACGATTGACGCAGCTGAAGGCGGGAAAGAAGCTGGTGTACCGGACGGCCTACCGGCGCACCCGCAATGGCAAGCCAGTGTGGGAAGTCCGGCCGGACGACATCTCCGGCTGCCTGCGCACCGCGCGCGGCGGGTCGTCTAAGCAGGCCGTGGTGCAAGCCGGCCGTGGCTCAGTACGAGTCCGCTGGATGACGCCCCGCGAGTACGCCCGGTTGATGGGCGCGGGGAAGTACGCGCTGGATGGACTGCGAAACAACCAGGCCCTGTTCGGCTTCGGGGACGCGGTGTGCGTGCCGGTGGTGCGGTGGCTGTCGGAGAATTACCTGATGCCGTTGGCGCGTGGGGAAATGAGCCTCGAAGCCGCGGGTTAGTCCGACCCGGTCGGCTTAGGAATGTCGAAGTACCCCGACAACCGAACCGCCGGCGCGTACTCGCCCTTCACCTTGACCTTCCCGGTCACGAACATCGCCGCCACCGCCGCGTTGCCGGTCGCCATTCGGATGAAGTCCTCGACTGCCACCGTGATCGTCGTGTCCGGGGTGCGGGCCAGCTCGGTGCTCGACACGCACAGGCCGTCCTCGATGACCGTTTGGTAGCGGTCGAAATCGTCGCCGGCGGGGAAGCGCCACGAGACCACGACGTCCACGTGCCGGGCTCGTTCCGGGCGGAAGTGTTCCGACATCCGGCGGAAGATCTCGTCCAGGAAGACCGCGCGCAGCTCGTCGTGGTCGGCGATGCCTTTCAGCTGCTCGCGGGTCGCCGCGGCCACGACATCGACCAGGGACTGCGTGGTCAGCGAGGCGATGTCGATGCCGGCTCCGGCCGTGCCGAGCATGTGCAGCGTCTCCAGGACCTGCACGAACTGTTCCGGGGTCAGTTTGCCCACCTCGAGAGTGCGGGCGAAACCGTTCACCGCGTGCTCACCGGGTGAGTGCGCGGCACGCGTGCGCGAGCGCCAGCGGGACACCGGAGCGGCTCAGGCCGGTCGGGGGAGGTCGAAGTGGCCGACCAGGCCGGCGGCGAAGGCCAGGTCGCCCTTGACCTTCAGTTTCCCGGTGACGAACAGGACCGCGGGCGTGGCCTGGTGGGTGATGATGCGGAAGAAGTCCACGGGGGAAAGCGTAATCGTCACGCGGGGCTTCTCGCGCATTTCGCGCGACACCGTGCAGGTTCCGTCGGAAAGCACCGTCTCGTAACGGTCGTAGCCGCCCTCGCCGGTACCGCCGGACAGCCGCCAGTGCACCACCGCGCGCAGCGACTTCGCCCGGATGTGCGCTCCCATCCGCGCGAAGATCTCGTCCAGCACCCGCTCGCGCAGCGGACGTTCGGCGACTACGGCCTCCAGCTGCGCCCGCGACGCCCGGGCGACCAAGGTGGCGAATTTCGTCGGGTCGACCTTGTCCAGCGAGAACGCCGGCACCTCCTCCGACAGCCGGACCAGCGCCTTCAGCAGCCGGTTCATGTCGGAGCGGCCCAGCTCTCGGGGGTCGATGGCGTCCGCGACCGCGTTGACGTCGAGCGCGCTCGCGTCGACGGCTTCGGTGCGGTCCAGCGCGTCCAGCAGCGCGACCCCGCGCAGGCCGGCCAGGTCAGCGCTGGTCGCCTCCGGGTTGTCGGCCATCATTCACCCCTTCCGGAACTTTCCGCCGTAAGGCTACCGGTGAGTAGGTAGTGCGGCAAGCAACGCCGCCGACCCGGGGACGGGTACCGTCCGTGCAGGAGAGGGAGGAAGAAGCACTGTGCCCGACGAAGATCAGCGCCCACCCGAGCGAGCGAGACGGCTCCCGAGGGCGGTCCGTGAACGGCAGATTCTGGACGCCGCGGTGCAGGTGTTCTCGAAGCACGGCTACCACTCGGCGTCGATGGACGAGATCTCCGAGGTCGCGGGCGTCTCCAAGCCGATGATCTACACCTACCTCGGCTCGAAGGAAGACCTGTTCGGCAAGAGCATCCAGCGCGAGGCGACCCGCCTGCTGGAAGCCATTCAGGCCGGCGTGCAGCCCGATCTGCCGCCGGACATGCAGCTGTGGCACGGCCTGCGCTCGTTCTACCGCTTCGTCGCCGAATACCGCGAGTCCTGGACCGTGCTGCACCGCCAGGCGCTGACGGTCGGCGGCGGGTTCGCGGCGGAGATCACCGCGATGCGCACGCGCGCGATCGAGCTGGTCGCGGCGCTCGTGGTAGCCGCGGGGACCCGCAAGGGCCTCGGCGAGCAGACGGAGTTCTCCGGCCCCGGCCTGGCCGCGGCGCTGGTCGGCGCGGCGGAATCGCTGGCCGACTGGGCGCTGGACCACCCGGAGATCTCCGACGGCGTGCTCGCGTCGTGGCTGATGAACCTGGTGTGGCTGGGGTTCAACGACCTGGTCGAGGGGCAGGTCTGGAAGCCCTCAGAGGGCTGAGATCACCCCGTCCAGGTGCGGTTTCGGCTTCCGGGCGTGCCACAGCTCGAAGGCCCATCCGTCATCGGTCTGCCAGGTGGTGAACGCCGCGCGGCCGGGCAGCAGCACCGGCTGCTTGAACCGCACCGCGACGGTGTACGCGTCCGGCAGGCGGCCCTCGAAGGACGCCAGCGCGTGCGCCTTCGTCCACATGCCGTGCGCGATCGCCTGCGGGAAGCCGAACAGGCGCGCGGTCAGCGGGTGCAGGTGGATCGGGTTGCGATCGCCGGAGACCTCGGCGTAGCGGCGGCCGATGTCGCCCGGGAGGTGCCACAACGCGGACGGTTTCGGGGGCGTCAGCTGGGTCCGCGGCCCTGAGGAACCCGAGCCCGAACCGGTGCGGCGGAGATAGGTCGACACCTCGCTCCACACGGTGTCCGCACCGGAGTGGACCTCGCTCACCATGTCGAACTGGCTGCCTTTTTCGTGCGGACGCAGGTTTTCCGCGCGCACGCTCACCCGGAACGTCTCGCCGAGCAGCAGCGGACGGTGCTGGGTGATCCGGTTCTCGACGTGCACCAGACCCAGCAGCGGGAACGGGAAGCCCGGCTCGGTCATCAACGCCATCTGCAGTCCGAAGACCAGCATGTGCGGATACGTCGCCGGCAGCTCGTCGGAGAACCGGAAGCCGCAGACCTCGTTGTAGGCCGCGACATGCGCCGGGTCCACGACGACCTCCGGACGCACCAATTCGGTGGTCGGCAGAGTCGAACCGCCGCCGCGGCGCAGCAGGGCTTTCGGGTACAGCGTCGCCAGGCTCGGCGCGCTCGTCACTTCACGGACGGCCATCGCTCACGCCCCCAGCAGTGCCTGGCCGCACACGCGGACCAGGTTCCCGTTGACCGCCGCCGACGCCGGGTTGGCATACCAGGCAATGGTTTCCGCGACGTCCACCGGGAGGCCGCCCTGGCCGAGGCTGGACAGCCGCCGCCCGGCCTCGCGGATGAACAGCGGTACCGCGGCGGTCATCTTGGTCTCGATGAACCCGGGCGCGACCGCGTTGATCGTGCCGCCGTACTCCGCGAGCTGCGGCGCGCCGACGTTCACCATCCCGATCACGCCCGCCTTCGACGTCGCGTAGTTCGTCTGGCCGACGTTGCCCGCGATGCCGGCGATCGACGAAACCCCGATGATGCGGCCGTTCTCGCGCAGGATCTTGTCGCCGAGCAGTTTGTCGTTCACCGCGAGCTGCGACGCGAGGTTGACCGCGATCACCGAATCCCAGCCGCTCTCGGTCAGGTTCCCGAGAGTCTTGTCGCGGGTAATCCCAGCGTTGTGCACCACGATGTCCACGCCTCCGTGGCGCGAAGTCAGGTACTCGGCGAGCTTGTCCGGCGCGTCGGCCGCGGTGATGTCCAGCTGCAGCGCCGAACCGCCGATCCGATTGGCCACAGTGGACAGATCGCCGCCCTGCGCGGGGATGTCGAGCGCGACCACGTGCGCGCCGTCGCGGGCGAGGGTTTCGGCGATCGCCTCGCCGATGCCGCGCGACGCACCGGTGACCAGCGCGACCTTGCCGTCCAGCGGCTTTTCCCAGTTCTCCGGCGTGGGCGCGGTCTTGGCGTGCGTGCCGACGCGGATGACCTGGCCGTCCACGAACGCCGACTTCGCCGACAGCAGGAACCGCAGCGTCGACTCGGCCGCTTCCTCGGCTCCTTCGGCGACGTACACCAGCTGCGCCGTCGCGCCGCGCTTGAGTTCCTTGCCGACCGAGCGGACGAACCCTTCCAGCGCGCGCTGGGCGATCCGCTCGCGGCCCTCGGCCAGCTCCGGCGGCGTGCCGAGCACGACGACCCGGCCGGACGGCCCAACCTTGCGGATCACCGGGTGGAAGAACCGGTAGACCTCACGCAGCCGACCCGGGTCCTTCACGCCGGTGGCGTCGAAGACCAACGCCGCGTTCCGGTCGGCGGACGCGCTGATCACCTCGATGCCCGCCTCGGTGAGCTGCGCCCGGACGGTCTTCTCCAGCCGTCCGCCCGGCGCGGCACCGAGAAGTGCGGGACCCTCGAGTGCGGGTTGGCCGGGACGGTACCGGCGCAACGTCGCGGGGTTGGGCAGGCCGAGCTTCGGCACCACGAACTTCCCCAGCGGGGTCTTCGTGAACTGCTGGTACCTGTCCGCCATCACGTGCCTCCCGTGCAGTCTGCGTCACGTCGCAGTCTAACCTACTCGCTAGTAGGTTACAGTGTGAAAGGGACGACTCCAGAGAGGTGGACGGCATGGCGACCAGGAAAACCCCGGCGGTGCGCAAGGTCGCGATCGTCGGCGGGAACCGGATCCCGTTCGCGCGGTCGAACGGCCCGTACTCCCGGGCCTCCAACCAGGACATGTTCACCGCCGCGCTGGACGGTCTCGTCAGCCGGTTTTCGCTGCAGGGCGAGGTGATCGGAGAGGTCGCCGCCGGCGCGGTGCTCAAGCACTCCAAGGACTTCAACCTCGCCCGCGAAAGCGTGCTGGGCAGCAAGCTCTCGCCCGCGACGCCGGCGTCGGACGTGCAGATGGCGTGCGGCACCGGATTGCAGGCGGTCCTCAACGTCGCCCACAAGATCGCCCTCGGGGAAATCGATTCGGCGATCGCTGGCGGCGTGGACACGACGAGTGACGCGCCGCTGGCGGTGAACCCGCAGCTGCGCCAGATCCTCGTGCAGCTCAACGCGGCGAAGACGCTCGCCGACCGGCTCAAGCTGGTCGCGAAGATCCGCCCGGGCCACATCGTCCCGGAGATCCCGCGCAACGCCGAACCGCGCACCGGGCTGTCGATGGGGGAGCACGCCGCGCTCACCGCGAAGGTCTGGGACATCACCCGCGAGGCGCAGGACGAACTGGCCGCGACCAGCCACCGCAACCTCGCCGCCGCCTACGACCGCGGCTTCTTCGACGACCTGGTCACGCCGTACCTCAAGCTCACCCGCGACCAGAACCTCCGCCCGGACTCGTCGGTCGAAAAGCTCGCGAAGCTCAAGCCGGTCTACGGCGGCCCGGACGGCACCATGACCGCGGGCAACTCGACGCCGCTGACCGACGGTGCGTCGACGGTCCTGCTCGCCACCGAGCAGTGGGCGAAGGCGCACAAGCTGCCGGTTCTGGCGTACCTGACGTTCAGCCAGACCGCCGCCGTTGACTACGTGCACGGCGATGAGGGACTGCTGATGGCCCCCGCGTACGCAGTGCCGCGGATGCTGGAGCGCGCCGGATTGACCTTGCAGGACTTCGACTTCTACGAGATCCACGAGGCGTTCGCGTCGCAGGTGCTCGCCACGCTCAAGGCTTGGGAGGACCCGGCGTTCGCCAAGGAGAAGCTCGGTCTCGACGCGCCGCTGGGCTCGATCGACCGCGCCAAGCTGAACGTGAACGGCTCCTCGCTCGCGGCCGGGCACCCGTTCGCCGCGACCGGCGGCCGGATCGTCGCGACGCTCGCGAAACTGCTGAATGAGAAGGGTTCCGGGCGCGGCCTGATCTCCATCTGCGCGGCGGGCGGCCAGGGCGTCACCGCGATCCTGGAGAAGTAGCCGACGTTCCGTGAGGGGAACCCTGAGGGAATCAGATTCCCTCAGGGTTCCCCTCACGGACTTCAGTCGGTGAGCGTCTTCTCCGCGCGCTTGGCCAGTTTGTCGGCGCGCTTGCCTGCCTTCTTCGCCGCGCGCCGGGCCCGCCAGCCCAGCGACGGCTTGCCCGCCGTGTCGCTCGCGGCCAGCAGCAGACCGCCGGCCAGCGACGCGTTCTTGATGAACTGGATCTGCTGGGCCTGCTTCTCGCCCGGATCGGGCAGCTGCCAGAACCGGTGCGCGG
This sequence comes from Amycolatopsis orientalis DSM 43388, assembly GCF_000411975.1. Lineage (GTDB taxonomy): Bacteria > Actinomycetota > Actinomycetes > Mycobacteriales > Pseudonocardiaceae > Amycolatopsis > Amycolatopsis orientalis_D. The sequence goes on along the minus strand of NZ_ASXG01000122.1, from coordinate 94,672 downwards.
CCAGCGTGGTCGGCACCAGCGACCCGAGCAGCGCCACCGCCGCCAGCCGCGGCGCCTTGCCGCTCGCCAGCGCGAGCCCGGCCCCGATCTTGACCGCCGCGTCGATCCGCACCAGCGTGGCCGGATCGCGCGGGACCTGGTCCGGAACCAGGCCCTCGACCTTGTCGAAGGTCTCGGTGAGGAACGGTTCGGCCGCCTTCGCGTGGCCCTGGGTGTCGCGCAGGGCACCGATGCCGCCGAACACGAAGATCGACGCGAGCAGTGGACGTGCCACCCGGCGCAGTATCACGGTCTCGCCTCTCTGGTCTGGAATTCCTGTAGAAGAACCTACAACCGGGATTGCCCGCCCCGCTCCCCGCCGAACCGGGCTAGCTATACCTAGCCCAATATTGCTCTTTTCCTAGATTGACCTAGACAGACCTAGCGGACTTCGGGCTTGACCTTGACGCTACGTCAACCTCTACCGTCGAAGCCGTGGTCAGGACGGAATGGTCGATCCAGGACATCGCCCGGTCCGCGGGCACGACGAGCCGGACTCTGCGGCATTACGACGCCGTCGGGCTCCTGCCGCCGACGCGGATCGGCAGCAACGGCTACCGCTACTACGACGAGAACTCGCTCGTCCGGTTGCAGCGGATCCTGCTGCTGCGCGATCTGGGCCTGGGCCTGCCCGCGATCGCCGAGGTGCTCGACGGCCAGCGCGACGGCGTCGCGGCGCTCGAAACGCACCTGGCGCTGCTGAAGCAAGAGCAGCAGCGGATCGGGCGGCAGATCGATTCCGTGCGGACCACGCTGCGAAAACTGAAGGGAGGTGAACAACTGATGGCAGAGGAAATGTTCGACGGGTTCGACCACACCCAGTACCGGGAAGAGGTCACCCAGCGCTGGGGCGCCGACGCCTACCGCAAGGGCGACCAGTGGTGGCGGTCGCTGTCCGACGACGAGAAAAAGGCCTTCCAGCAGGAACAGCTGGACATCTCGGCGGCGTTCGGCGCTGCCCGCAAGGACGGCTACGACGCTGGTTCGGACGAGACCCAGGCGGTCGCCGCGCGGCTGTACAACTGGCTGCGACCGGCCGCGGGGACCGTGTCGAAGAGCTACTTCGCCGGTCTCGGACAGCTCTATGTCGACGACCCGCGGTACGGCTCGTACGACGAGAAGCACGGCCCCGGCACGGCCGAGTACATCCGTGACGCGATGAAGATCTACGCGGAACGGAACCTGACGGACTAACGCACCGTCAGAGTGGGCGCTGGGGGTAAGGATGGACGGGGCTGCAGACCCGGCCATCCTTCTGCACAACACTTCCGCCGCCCTCAACGGAGTGGCTGCGCCACGCTGTGCTATCTCGGTCTATGGCCAAATATCGGTCCAGCTCTAGATACCTCGATACGGTGACAGAGTGGACCCCATCCGCAACCCCTTCGCGCCCGGTGCCGGGCAGCGGCCGCCGGAGCTGGCTGGCCGGGAAAGGGAGCTGAAGGCGTTCGAGGTCGTTCTTGAACGCGTCGCTCGCGGACGCCCGGAGCGCAGCCTCGTGCTGACCGGCCTGCGCGGCGTCGGCAAGACGGTGCTGCTGGGGGAGCTGCGGTCGATGGCCGTCCGGCGGCGCTGGGGTGCGGGCAAGATCGAGGCGCGCCCGGACGCGGAACTGCGGCGTCCGCTGTCGGCCGCGTTGCATCGGGCGATCCGAGACCTGGCGGTGCGGCATCGCGCGCCGGACCGGGTCGAGGAAGTGCTCGGGGTGCTCAAGGCGTTCGCGCTCAAGGCGAACAAGCCGGACGCGAAACTGCGCGACCGCTGGCAGCCCGGCATCGACGTGCCCGCCGCGCAGGGCCGGGCGGATTCCGGCGACATCGAGATCGACCTGGTCGAGCTGTTCACCGACGTCGCCGAGCTGGCCGCGGACGTCGGCACCGGGGTCGCGCTGCTGATCGACGAGATCCAGGATCTGCAGCCAGACGATGTCTCGGCGCTGTGCGCGGCTTGCCATGAGCTGTCGCAATCCGGCGCGCCGCTGGTCGTGGTCGGCGCCGGGCTACCGCATGTGCCGGCGGTGCTGTCGGCGTCGAAGTCGTACTCCGAACGGCTCTTCCGCTACTCGCGCATCGACCGGCTCAGCCGCGAGGACGCCGACTACGCGGTCCTGGCCCCGATCGAACGCGAGGACGCCGGGATCGAACCGGAGGCGCTCGACGCGCTGTTCGACGCGTCCGGCGGGTATCCGTATTTCATCCAGGCCTACGGCAAGGCCGCCTGGGACGCCGCGCCCGCGGACCCGATCACGGTCAAGGACGTGCAGGTCGCCGCGCCGGAAGCGGAGTCCGAGCTGGCGGTCGGGTTCTTCGGCTCGCGCTACGAACGCGCGACGCCCGCCGAACGCGAGTACCTGCTCGCGATGGCGGAGCTGACCCAAGGCCGCGACGAGGCCGCCGGCACCGCCGATGTGGCCGTCTACCTTGGGCGCAAGCCGTCGTCGCTGTCGCCGGCGCGCGACAGCCTGATGAAGAAAGGCCTGGTCTACTCCGCCGAACGCGGGCAGATCGCCTTCACCGTGCCGCACTTCGGGCACTACCTGCTCGGCCGCGACTGAGCGAATCTTCCCCTCGCTACCGGTCTATCCGACTGCCTAGAGCTTTCTAGTTATTTCACTAGATATCCGTAGAAGCCGTTAGCGCGTTAGCGAGTTGTGATTGCCAACACGTGATCTGTCCGGTGAAGTTCAGGCACTCGCCGATGATTATTCGGCAAGTGCCCCATGTCACCGCAGATTCGTTGGCTTCCTTGTGAAAAAAGGTGCATACTAGAGACACAGCCACCGAAGACCTCTGAAGGGGATGCAGAAGACAATGAGCAACATCGCCGCCAAGCTCCGTGCCCGTCGCGCCGAGGCTCGCACTCGCCGGGCGCTGAACCGGGCGATCGACACCGCGGCCACCTCGACGGTCCGGCAGGAGCTCATCGCGCTCGCCCAGGCGCGTCAGCCGTTCATGCGCTGACCTGCACAACCAACCTGTTGGTGGGTCACTCACGCGAGTGATCTAGACCACAGCCAACCCAGGGTGTAACACCGCGGAGAGCCGCGTCGATACCCCCTACGACCCCGTGATGCTGGCGGACCCCCGACCTGGCAGCATCACGGGGTTTCCATATGTCTGGACCACTTTCGCCGCCGGCATCCCCCACCGGATGAATTCGCTTGCCCCGAACGGGCGGCGGAGCGATGCTTGACTCAGTCAACGATCGAGTCAAGGTGGTCCTCGATGCCGGATTCCGTCCTCGCCGAACGCGTCGCCACGGTTCGCGCTTTCAACCGGCTCTACACCGGCGTGATCGGCGTCCTCGACGAGGGACCGGCCGACGCCGAGTACTCGCTGAGCGAAGCGCGGGTGTTGTTCGAACTCGCCCAACAGGACCGCCTGCAGGTCAGTGATCTGCGCAAACGGCTGTCCCTGGACGGCGGCTACGCGAGCAGGCTGCTCGGCCGGCTGGAAAACCGCGGCCTGGTCACCCGTGAGCGCTGCGCGGACGACGCGCGCCGCCAGCTCGTGGCGCTCACCGAGGAAGGGCGCGCCGCGTTCGCCGACCTCGACCACCGTTCGGCCAGCCAGATCGGCAGCCTCCTCGACCAGTTCGCGGACGCCGACCAGCGCCGCCTGCTCGGCGCGATGGGGACCATCACCGCACTCGTCGGCGAACCGGCACCGGAACCGACGGTCACCCTGCGCGCCCCACGCCCGGGCGACCTCGGCTGGGTAGTGCACCGGCACGGAGCGTTGTACGCCGAGGAGTACGACCTCGACGAACGCTTCGAAGCCCTCGTCGCCCGCGTGGTCGCCGAGTTCGCCGAACGCCGCGACGACCCGCGCCAGGCCGGCTGGATCGCCGAACTCGACGGCGAGCGGGTCGGCAGCATCTTCTGCACTCCCGGCGAGGAGGAAGGCACCGCGAAACTTCGCCTGCTCCTGCTGGAACCGGCCGCGCGCGGACACGGCGTCGGCAAGCGGCTGGTGCGCGAATGCGTCGAGTTCGCACAGGCGCGGGGGTATCGGTCGATGGAGCTGTGGACGCTGTCGCTGCTCGCCGCCGCGCGCGGGATCTATCGCAGCGCTGGGTTCGAACTCGTCGGCGAGGAACAGACGGACGCGTTCGGTCCGCTCGTGACCGGCGAAACGTGGCGGCGGGAGTTATAGATGTTCGTCTTGTACTGCGCCGTGTGCGATCGCCGCACGCTGCTGGGCGTCGACGAGGTCGACTGGGTGGAAAACCTGACGCGCGGCGTGATCTCGGTGTCCGGGCACTGCCCGCTGGGCCACGACGCAGTCATCCTGACCGGCGACGCGTTCACCCCGCACGCGGACCCGAGGTGTTTCGGGCCCGCGCCGCGAGTGTGGACGAAACCGGTGAACCGCCTGCGCGGCTGGCTGCGCACCCGGTTCGAGATGAGCCGCGACCTGCCCGGCCCGTTCTATCGCTTCTGACGCCCCATCGAGTAAAACTCCGGATTCGGCTTGAGCGCGGTCAAATGCGCGAGCCGATTGGACATCGCGAACAACGCGGTGATCGCGCCGACGTCCCAGATCTCGTCCTCGGTCAGCCCCGCCTCGCGGGCCATCGTCAGGTCGCCCTCGCCGAACAGCGCGGAATCGTGGGACAACGCCAAGGCGAGATCGACGATCGCCCGGCCGCGCTCGTCGAGTTCGACCTGCCACGGATTGGTCGCGACCCGATCGGACAGCTCGGGGTCCTTGGCGCGGATCCGCAGGATGGCCCCGTGCGCGACGACGCAGTAGGTGCAGTGGTTCGCCCCGGAAGTGGCTACGACGACCAGCTCGCGTTCGGCCTTGGTGAGTCCGCCTTCGCGTTCCATGAGCGCGTCGTGGTAGTCGAGGAAGGCCCGGAGTTCGGCGGGCCGGTGGCCCAGGGCGCGGAAGATGTTCGGCGTGAAGCCGGATTTCTCCGCGATGGCGCCGATGCGCTCGCGGAGATCGTCGGGAAGGTCTTCGAGTTCCGTCACGGGGAACCGGCTCACGGGGTCGCTCATGCCGCCCACGCTAACCCGCGCGATCGGCAGACGGCAGGGGTCGGGTGGGGCACGGTGACCAGATGGACGAGCGACCGGTGTTGCGGCCGATTCCGAAGCCGCGGGCCAGGGCGAGACTTGCCGCCAGCTTCGGCCGAATCGTGCTGGGCGCCCCGCACCCGAACCCACCGACCCCGGATGCACCCCGTTCACCCGGAAGGGGTTTGCTTACCCCGTGAACTGGACCGCGTATGTGGACGGTTACTGCGAGCGCACCGCGCCCGGACTCTGGGGAGAGCCGCTCAACGACCTGGCCAACCTGGCCTTTCTCGGCGCTGCCGGGATGGTCTGGTGGCAGGCCGACGGGCAGCGCACTGGGCGGGTGCTCGCCTCCCTGATCGGGTTGATCTTCGTTGCCAGCGGTGTGTTTCATCTGGTCGCCACGCGCTGGGGAGCGGTCGCCGACTCCGCGGCCATCCTGATCTTCACCCTGTTCTACGCCGCGGTTTTCCCCAGGGTGTTCTTCCGGGTGAAAGCCACGTGGGCGTGGCTCGGGGCACCGGTGTTCCTCGCCCTCACCGGCGTATCGGCGGTGCTCGGCGGCGGGCTGTATCTGCCCGCGCTCGTCGGGCTCGCGGGGTTCGCCGTTGCGTTGGCGGTCAAGCGCGACCCGTACTGGCTGCACTTCGTCATGGCCGCCGCGGTTTTCGCGTTGTCGTTGTCCTTCCGCACCATCGACGGCGTGGTCTGCGGAGATTTCCCAGTGGGCACCCATTTTCTGTGGCATTTGCTCAACGCGGTGGTGCTGTACGTCGTCGCGAAGGCGATGATCGGCAAAACGCGAGAGGCCCCCTCGCCGGGCTAGCGAGGGGGCCTCTGTCTACAAAGGACTCAGTGTGCGCCGATCGGGCGCAGGTCCTTGTCGTGTTCGTCGGCGTGGTAGTCCTCGGGTTCGGTTTCGTCGGTGCCCGCGCTCCACTTGAGGGCCCGTGCGATGACCGAAACCACCGCGGCCACCACGATGTTCGCGATCAGGGCCACGAAACCGGGGTAGATCTGGACCACCGCGAGACCGGTGCCGCGGAACGGGTGCCAGCCGAAGATCGACAGGTTGCCCATCGCCAGCGCCGAGCCGCCGAAGTGGAGTTTTCCGTTGGCCGGGTTGGGGATGCCGTACAGCATGATCAATCCCCAGCCCATGCCGACGATCCAGCCGGCGATCAGGCCTGCCTTGTGGAACCAGCGCGTGTACAGGGCGATCGCCACCGCGGGCAGGGTCTGCAGGATCAGCACGCCGCCGATCAGCTGCAGGTCGATGGAGAACTGCGGGTCGATCAGGATGATCACCAGCACCGCACCCAGTTTGACCACCAGCGACGCCAGTTTGGCCTGCTTCGCTTCCTGCTTCGGCGTCGCGTCCTTGCGGAGGTATTCCTTGTAGATATTGCGCGTCCACAGGTTCGCCGCGGCGATCGACATGATCGCGGCGGGCACCAGGGCGCCGATGCCGATCGCGGCGAAGGCGATGCCCGCGAACCAGTTCGTGAACTGCGAGTCGAACAGCAGCGGGACGATCGTGTTGCCGTCCGGCTTTCCGGTGGCCGCGTTCTTCAGCGGCTTGACGCCCGCCGAGATCGCGACGTAGCCCAGCAGCGCGAGCAGGCCCAGCACGAACGAGTAGGCCGGCAGCGCCACCATGTTCCGCTTGATCACGTTGCGGCCGCGCGAGGCGAGCACGCTGGTGAGCGAGTGCGGGTACAGGAACAGCGCGAGCGCCGAACCCAGCGCCAGCGTCGCGTACTGGAGCTGGTTGCTCGAGGTGAGCAGGATCGAACCGGCGGGCTTGCCGGTGCTCGGGTTCGGCTTGGCGAGGGTGGCCTTGGCGGTGCTGAAAATGTGGTCCCAGCCGCCGAGCTTCGAGGGCAGGTAGAGGACCGCCACGATGATCACGAGATAGATCAGGATGTCCTTGACGAACGCGATCAGCGCGGGCGCGCGAAGGCCCGACTGATACGTGTAGAGCGCCAGGATGATGAACGCGACCAGCAGCGGCAGGTGCCCGACGATGCCGGAGCCGTTGATGCCCATCGTGCGCAGCACCGCTTCGAGGCCGACCAGCTGCAACGCGATGTACGGCATGGTCGCGACGATGCCGGTGATCGCAACCAGCAACGCCAGCGTCGGCGAACCGAAGCGGCCGCGGACGAAGTCGGCCGGGGTCACGTAGCCGCGCGAACGGCTGACCGACCACATGCGCAGCGCGGGCAGCAGCACGATCGGGTAGACGACGATCGTGTAAGGCAGCGCGTACAGGCCGAGCGCGCCGGCGCTGAACACGAGCGCGGGCACGGCGACGAACGTGTAGGCGGTGTAGAGGTCGCCGCCGAGCAGGAACCAGGTGATCCACGAACCGAACTTGCGGCCGCCGAGACCCCATTCGTCGAGGTGGTCGAGGCTGCCGCCGGCCTTCCACCGCGAGGCGACGAAGCCCAGCACGGTGACCACGACGAACAGGAACGCGAAGACGATCAGTTCGACCCACTGAATGTTGCTCATCGGGTCTCCCCCTCGTCCAGGTCTTCGACGCTCAGCTCGTCCCGGCTCACGTTGCGCGGCTTGTCCTTGGTGGCCAGGTAGACGATGCCGGTGCACAGCACGCCCAGCACGACGAACGCCAGCTGGAACCAGTAGAAGAACGGAAGGCCGAACAGCCGCGGCCCGTCGAAGTTGAACAGCGGCGTGACCAGGATCAGCAACGGGATCAGCAACAGCAGGTTCCAGGCACTGAACTGGAACCCGCGCACCCGACCGCCCGGTTTGGCAGTGGACATCGAACCTCACCTAACACTCACGTGACACGCGACCGCCTGACCCTAGACCCCGGTCATCCCGCCGTCATGCGGCTTCGATATCGATTCGATCAGCACTACGAACACGTTCCAGGGTGTGGACAACCTCGGGGACAACCCGGTCCGACGCGGTCCCGGCGAGCCGTTCGCTACCCCTATCGGCGGGATCGGACCACCCCGAACGCCCCAAGACCTTGTGCCGGACGGCGGTTGTCCACGGGGTCCGGCAGCTTGTGCACAGAGTTATCCACAGGCAGTGGACAACTCTGTGGCTAAACTGAACGGCATGGTCCGCGTGCCCCTCACCGACGAAGAACGCTCCCGCGGCGAGCGGCTCGGCCTGGTGCTGCGCGCCGCCCGGGCCAGCCGCAGCATGGTCGACGTGGCCGCGGAAGCGGGCATTTCGGTCGAAACCCTGCGCAAAATCGAGACCGGTCGGATCCCGACGCCCGCGTTCTTCACCGTCGCGGCGATCGCCGACGCGGTGGGCATGCCGCTGGACCAGCTGCGGGTCGCGTGCGCCGGGGACGCGGCGGCGTTTTCGCAGGCCAGCTGAGGGTTAGCCTGGCCGCCTGGAGCAGCGCGGTCGGGTCCGGGCGGTCCGGGGTGGAATCGGCGAGCTGACCGGGAGACTTATCCACCTGTGGACAACTGTGGATAAGTCGCTGCTCCGGAGGCGGCAGGCGATGCCATGCGCGGCGCGGCTAGCGCGGGGGAGCGGCCGTTCGGAGGCCAGCAGGAGTTCGTGCGACGCCCGGCCTTGGTCGCCAGCACCAGCGGATGGGTCCCGACTTGACGAGTGCGCCGGGAAGCTGCCGCGGCGAAGCTCGTGGGTCTTGAGGTCGTCCGCTAAGCCGGGCGATCGCGCTCAAGGTCGCGACCCTGCGGACGACGAGCCGTGCGGCGGGTTCTTCGAGAGCGCCGGGGAAATCCCTGGTCAGCCGCGCAGGTCGGCGAGGATCCGTTCCCGGTCGTTGAGGTAGCGGCAGTCGCGGACGGGCAGGTCGAACGAGTTCAGCAGTTTCGCGAAATCCGCGTACTCGTCCGGGTTGAGCTGGATGCCGGTGATCTGGAAGTGCGCGGCGAGGGTGTCGGCCAGCTCCTCCCATTCGCCGGACCACTGCAGGTCGCGGTAGTGCTCCAGGTCCTCGGGCGGCATCCGGTCGGCGAGCAGGCGCAGGACGCTGTCGACGAAGTAGCTGATCCGGTTGCCCGCCTGGTCGTCGACGGTCGGGTTCGCCGGGTCCCGCGCGCTGTCCGGATTCCGGACGACGCCGGGGCCCGGCAGCGGGTAGCTGGTGTGCACGAGGCCGTCGCCGTTGACCAGGACGACCACGCGCACTCCGTACCGTTCGCCGACGCAGCGCCAGCGGCCGTTGTACTGCTGCCGCCGGGGTTCGCCCGGATCGTTGGCGACGTCCTTGACCACCGCGATGATCTGCTCGTCGCTCCATCCGGGCGGGAACTCGCTCGTCGCCCTGCGACCGATGCCGGAAGCGTGTCCACCGCCCACCTTCGGCTCCTCTCGTCGGCACGGAGCCTAACCCGGGCGCGGCCGTTCAGCCGAGTTGTGCGAGCACCAGGATTCCGACCGCGAGCAGGTCCGGACCGCGGAACAGTTGCCGCATAAGGTTTGCCGGCATCGGGCCAGCGGGGGTGTCGACGAAACCCGCGCTGCTGTAGTCGACCGGCTGGCGCGTGACCGTGCGCAACACCGACAGCACCGCCAGGGCAGCAGTCACCCACGAGAGCGGGGAGAACGCGGTGCCCAAAGCCCAAAGCGCCACTGAGAGCAAAGCGCACCAGACAAAACCAACGACAACCAGCGCGACGCCGTGGGCGAGCACCAGCTCCCGCGACGACGAGCCCAGCCACCGTCGCCGCCCCGGATTCCGCCACAGGACGCCAAGACCGGCCCCGAAAGGAGTAAGCGCCACGTACGCGCCGATCCCGACGAGCACCGGGCCAGGCAGAGTGGGTACGGCAACATGACCAACGGCGACCGCGAAAGCCACCAACAACACCGCACCCGCGTACCGGGACCGGCCGACGATGCCGAGCCACGCGAGCCGCAACGCGGTGGGCGGGCGCAGCGACCAGGAACCCACCGGCGCGGATTCCGGCAGCATCATCATCGGGTCGAGGAACGTCACGGCCATCGACCGAAGGACCCGCGCGTTCCAGCCGTCGAGCAGCACCGCGCGGCCGGCACCGCTCACTGCCTCGCCGCCAAAAGCCAGCAGCAGACCGCATAACGCGAGCGCCGCACCGAGGTACTGCACCGCCGTCGCGTCCAGGCGAGCCGCGGCGAGCACGACCCCAGCCACCGCCAGGAGCAGTGGTCCGGCGGCTTCGAAAAGGAACGCGGTGCGCCGCGCGGTGGTGAACGCGAGGATCGTGCCGCCGGCGACCAGGGCCGCGGCGGCGCGCCACCACTCGATCGAACTGCCGCCAACCGCCAGCATCAGCGCGGCCAGATACCCGAGCACCACCACGAATCCGGTGAGCACGCTGGCCAGCCGGGTCACTACGACCCGGCGACGGTCCACCTTGGCGAAATCCATCCAGGTCAGCTCGGCCGGTTCGGCCCAGACGAAACCGCGGCGCAGCAGGCTCCGCCAGCCCACCGCGGTGCACAACGCGACCAGGCCGAGCACCGCCGAGTAGTCCACAGCAGACGGTCCAAAAAGGACTCTATGCCAGGCGTCGGTGCGGAAAAAGGCGGTGAACAGGAATCCGACGCCGAAGATCAGCACGAAGGTAGGGCTGTCGCCGCTGAAAATGCCGCCGAACCGCTTGCGGCCGGGGACACGCAACCGGGTCACCACAGTTCGAGCACGCTGTCCGCCGTGTCCAGCAACGGCTGATGGTGCGTGGCCACGACCACTGCCGCGCCCGCCGCGGTGGAGCGGCTGATCAGCTTGACCAGCCACTCCTTGCCCGCGATGTCGAGCGCGCGTTCCGGCTCGTCCAGCAACAGCACCCGATGCGGCCGCGCGGTGACGCCCAGCAGCAGCAACCGGCGACGCTGCCCGGCCGAGAAATGCCCGGCGGTGACGCGAGCGCGTTCGGCGAGGCCCGCGTCCGCGAGCAATTCTTCGAAATCGCCGAGGTGCTCGCCGAACGAGCCGGAAAGCAGTTCCAGGTGCTGGATCGGAGTGAGCTCGGCGAAGAAGTCGGAATCGTCGAAGAGCACGGACACCTTGCGCCGGAAGGCAACGCTGCGTTCGTCCGGTTTCGCGCCGTCGACCAGCACCCGGCCCCGCTGCGGTTCCTGCATTCCGTACAGGCACCGCAGCAGCGTGGATTTGCCGACGCCGTTGGGCCCGACCAGCACCGCGCATTCCCCCGGGTCGACCGAGAAATCGAGGTTCTCCAGCAACCACAGGTCGCCGGCCTTCACGCCGAGCCCGCGCGCGTCGATTATCGGCGACACAGCAGCTCCACCACCGGAGCCAGCGTTTCGAGATTCGGCTCCAGCACGGTGAAATAGCTGAATCCGAACCGGGAGCGATGCGCGACCAGCTGCTCCGCGATTTCCTCGACGGTGCCGACCAGCACGGTGGGGATTTCGGCGAGTTCGTCGAGCGTCATCGAATCGCTGAGCCGCGCATGGATTTCCCGCAACGCGCCTTCGCGGTCCTCGGTGACCTGGACGAGCTGCACGAGCAGGTTGAATTCCGCGTCGCGGCCAGCGAGCCGCTCGGTGACGAACCGGGTGCGCTCTTCGACCGCGTCCGCCGTCGCCAGCATCAGCGGAGCACCGTCGCGCACCTTGGCCATGCCGCTGAAGGCAATCGTCGCCGCGTGCTCGGCGGCGAGCGACAGCAGCCGGTCGCCGCGGCCGCCGATCATCAGCGGGGGACCGCCGGGCTGGGCCGGTTTCGGCGCGTATTCCGGATCCGCGTAAAGCCGCGCGAGTTCCTTGATCGTGAGTTCGAGGTGGTCGACCCGCGCACCCGCGCCGGGAAACGGCATTCCGGCCGCTTCGAACTCCTCTTTGACGTATCCCGCGCCGAGCCCGAGTTCGAGCCGCCCGGACACGAATTGGTCCGTGCCCGCGACTTCGCGCGCGAGCAGCGACGGACGGTAGAACGGCGCGTTGAGCACGAAAGTGTTGAGCCGCACCCGTTCGGTGACCGCGCCGGCCAGCACGAGCGCGGGAAAGGGCGGCGCGATCCCGAGGTGGTCGGCCACGCTCAGCACGTGGTAGCCGAGTTCCTCGACCCGGCGGCATTTCGCGACCCATTCGTCGCGCGAGCCGGGCCGCACCAGGTTCACGCCGAACCGGAAAGCCTTCTCCCCATCAGAGACCATGCGCCCACGTTAGCCGTTTTCCGCGCACGAAGAAGGGGACGTCCGCGCCCGGTGCGAACGTCCCCTCCGTCAGGCTGGCGCGGGGTCAGCCGAGCCGCTGGGCCAGCGCGTCGAGCTCGTCGCGCAGCGCGGTCGGCACCTCGCCGATCTTCGCGAACCACTCCTCGATCAGCGGCAGCTCCTCGCGCCACTCCTCGTTGCGCACCTCCAGCGCGGCCTGGATGTCCTCGACGGGCTCGGAAAGGCCCTCGAGGTCGAGGTCCTCGGCCTTCGGCACGAACCCGATCGGGGTCTCGGCGGCGTTGCCCTTGCCCTCGACGCGCTCGATGACCCACTTGAGCACGCGCGAGTTCTCGCTGAAGCCCGGCCACAGGAAGCGGCCGTCGTCGCCGCGGCGGAACCAGTTGACGTAGAAGATCTTCGGCAGCTTGTTCGCGTCCGCGTTCTTGCCCAGGTCCAGCCAGTGGTTGAAGTAGTCACCGGCGTGGTAGCCGAGGAACGGCAGCATCGCCATCGGGTCGCGGCGCACGTTGCCGACCGCGCCGACCGCCGCCGCGGTGGTCTCCGACGACATGGTCGCGCCCATGAACACGCCGTGCTGCCAGTCGCGCGCCTCGTTCACCAGCGGCACCGTCGTCTTGCGCCGTCCGCCGAACAGGATCGCCGAGATCGGCACGCCCTTCGGGTCGTCCCACTCCGGTGCGAGGATCGGGCACTGCGACATCGGCACGCAGTAGCGCGAGTTCGGGTGGGCGGCCTTCTCCTCGGAGTCCGGCGTCCAGTCCTGGTGCTTCCACGAGATGGCGTGCTCGGGCGTGTTCTCCATGCCCTCCCACCACACGTCGCCGTCGTCGGTGAGCGCCACGTTCGTGAAGACCGTGTTGCCCTTCTCGATGGTGCGCATCGCGTTCGGGTTCGTGTGGTTGTCGGTGCCCGGCGCGACGCCGAAGAAACCGAACTCCGGGTTCACCGCGTACAGGCGGCCGTCCTCGCCGAAGCGCATCCACGCGATGTCGTCGCCGAGGGTCTCCGCGCGCCAGCCCGGGAGGGTCGGCTGCAGCATGGCGAGGTTGGTCTTGCCGCAGGCGCTCGGGAACGCCGCCGCGACGTAGTGGACCTTGTCCTCGGGCGAGATCAGCTTGAGGATCAGCATGTGCTCGGCGAGCCAGCCCTCGTCGCGGGCGATGACCGAGCCGATGCGCAGCGAGTAGCACTTCTTGCCCAGCAACGAGTTGCCGCCGTAGCCCGAGCCGTAGCTCCAGATCAGCCGCTCCTCCGGGAAGTGCGAGATGTACTTGGTCTCGTTGCACGGCCAGGCGACGTCCTTCTCGCCCGGGGCCAGCGGCTTGCCGACCGAGTGCAGCGCGGGCACGAACTCGCGCTCCGTGCCGTCCGGCGCGATGAACTTGTCCAGCGCGGCCTTGCCGGCGCGGGTCATCACGCGCATCGAGGCGACGACGTAGGCGAAGTCGGTGATTTCGATGCCGAGCTTGGGGTTGTCGTCGCCGAGCGGGCCCATGCAGAACGGGATGACGTACATCGTGCGGCCGGCCATGCAGCCGCGGTACAGCTCCGTCATCGTGGCCTTCATCTCGGCCGGGTCGACCCAGTTGTTCGTCGGGCCCGCGTCCTTCTCCTCCTTCGAGCAGATGAAGGTGCGGTCCTCGACCCGCGCGACGTCTCCGGGGTCCGAGGTGGCCCAGTAGGAGTTCGGCTTGGCGTCCAGCTTCACAAAGGTGCCGGCGTCGACCAGCTCCTGGTTGATCCGGGCGGCTTCCTCATCAGACCCGTCGACCCACACCACGCGGTCCGGGGTGGTCAGCTCGGCGACCTCCCGGACCCAGGACAGCACGCCACTGTGCGTCGTCGGCGCGTTGTCCAGTCCGGGGATGGCGACTGCGGTCATCTCTACTCCTGACTTCCGACGACAAAAGAGCCCACACCGCGAACGACAGTGTTCTTGGTGCGGGCTTCGTTGCCGGCGACCGAATGGCTTCGCACACCGGCGGAAGACCGGTGTGCGGGTTTTGGGATTCCCCGACTGTAGCCGGATGGACGGCAGGTAACCGAGAGCTGACCTGTCGGTTCTCTCACAAGAACGATAAGGGAATCGATTCAGTTTCACCGGAACGGTCCAGCGCCGAAAATCTTTCCGCGCGGCCCGCGTCGCATTCGTGCCCGATGCCGGGAGCCGGGCTGAGCGGTCCCCGATCTTGCCGGGGCGCTGCGGGGCCCGCGGGGACGGACGCGAGCGGAGAGGCCGGCGTTTTCGGGACCTGGAGACGACGAAACGGGCCCGGCGCGCGGCCGGACCCGTCTTTCGTGTGACGTCAGTTACCGAAGGCTCAGTTGGGGCTGATCCACTGCCCGGTTCCGCTGTCGATCTTCGCCACACCGCTGAGCAGCTGGGAGCCCTCGCCGCCCCAGGCGGAGTCGCTGCCCGGGTCGGCCGCGTGGTTCGCGCCGCCGTCGGTCTCGGTCCACTGGCCGTGGCCGGTGTGCTCGAAAGTGTGGGTGGATCCGTCTGCGCCGACCTGCACCGCGACGTCGGCCTGGCCGTCGCCGTTGGTGTCGGTGAAGGCGATCGTGCCGCCGGACTTCGTCTCGACCACGGCGGTGTCGTTGTGCCCGTCGTGGTCGGTGTCGATGGTGGCGACCCCGGCGTCGACGTCGCCGTCCGGGAGATCGGCGTGGATGTGCCCGCCGGTCGAGGTGTCTGAGGAGTGCGAATCGGTGCCGTCGGAGCCGGACTGGCCGTGGCCGGATTCGACCCAGCTGCCGCTCTGCTCGTCGTAAACCGCCTGGTCCACGACGTGCCCGGTCGAGTCGAGCACCGCGTAGTGGTCGGCGACTCCGTCGTGGTCGGTGTCGACGAACGCTTGCGCGGTGCCGTCGTCGTGCTCGACGACCGCGGTGTCGGCGACCCCGTCGTGGTCGGTGTCGTAGTTGACCTCGGCCTGGTAATCCTGGCCGTCGACGTGGACGGTCATGGCCTCCGGGCCGGTCGCGTCGGTGCCGCCGCTCTCGTCGACCCACATGGGTTGGTCCCCCTTATTGCGCCGGGTCTGCCGCTGGTTGCTTCGCTCGGTATGACTCACGTTAGGCCGGTTCGGTTCCCGTCCACAAGCCGATCACCTGCTCACGGCGGCAGGTTCGGCGGCAGGCCGCCGCCGGTGACGAAAACGCACCAGGTCCCGGCCTCCTCGCGGTTCAGCTCGAGCCGCGTGGTCGTCGGCGGATGCGCGGCGCGGCTGACCTCGACCTCGAAGAACGCGCCGCCGCCAGGCCCGGTGGTCGGCTTGCCGAGGCGCATCCGGACGTTGTCCCGCTCGAAGTCCGCGACCGACCGGGTCGCCGGATACTCGGTGGAGGCGTGGCAGTTGACGTTCTGCAGGCCGATCGGATCTCGCTGGTTGACCGCTGCGACATAAGCCTGGGCGACGACATCGGGACCGCCTGCCGGACGATGCACCTCGACGCTGTCGTCGGTCGCAATGGCGAAGATCGCGAAGCCACCGCCGCCGAGCAGCACCACGGTGCCGAGGCAGATCCCGATGATGAGCCCGGTCCGGCGTTTCTTCGGCGGCGCGGGCGGTTGCCACTGCCGCGGCGGCGGACCGCCCCATTGCGGAGCTGGCGGCACTCCCCACTGCGGAGGTTGCGGTCCAGGCGGAGATCCGTATGTCACTGGCTGATCATGCCCGATCGCGGACCGTGCGGATGCGGGAAAGCAGCGTTTCGGCCCGGGTGTGGCCCTCGGTGACGTCCTTGAGGCGTTTCGAGACGATCGCGATCTTCTTCGCCCGTTCCTGCGCGCTCATCTTGATCGTCTGGTCCACCTCCTTGAGCTCCGCCTCGATCGCCTCGATGCGGCGGCCCAACGCCTCGTCGAGGGCGAGCGACAGTTGCTGTTCGGCCTCGATGAGCTGTTCGGCGATCAGCTGGTCGAGCGTCGAGCGGGCGTCGGCGATCGCCTCGACCAGCCATTGCTTCAGGTGCTGTTTGTCCGAGGCGTGTTTGCGGGTGCGCGCCATCCACCAGCCCGCGCCGAGTCCGATCACGATCGTCGCCGGGAGCACGACCGGGTTGAGGATCGCGACCCCGGCCAGCGGCAGCGCGGCGATCTTCCCCGCCCCGACGCCGCCGGAAATGCCCATGAACACCAGCAGTTTGTCTTCGGCCGTCGGCGGTTTCTTGTCCGGCGGCCGCAGCACGACCGGCGGGCCTCCGGCGCGGGCGAACTGGGCGCGGATCACGTCGAGTTCTTCGGCGGAGAACAGCTCCGCCAGCGCCGTGTTCGTGACCTGGTTCAGCCGTTGCGACAACTGCATCGAGACGCGCTGCGAAGCGGTCTGCAACGCGATGTCGACTTCCTGCGGGAGCGCGGCCAGTTCGTCGCGCTTCGCCGCGTCGATGCGTTGCCGGAAATGTGCTTGGGCCTCGCGCATTTCGCGACTGCTCTCGTGCCCGACCTCGACCCGCGTGCGCTGGATTTCGGCGCGCAAGCGCAGTTGCCAGCCACGGGTGGAAGTGCGGCGCTGGGACTGAAGATCGTCGCGGCGGGCGCGGAGTTGCTCGGCTTCCGCCTCCCCGGCAGACAACGCCCGGCTTTCCGCTTGCAGCTTCGCCTTGATCCCGGCGAGCGCGCTCGACAGCGAGCGGAGCGTGTTGGCTTCCTTGAGCATGATCGACCGGCCGACCAGCAGTTCCTGCAACGCGACCTGCACCGCCGCGATGCCGGACTTCTCCCGCAGCATGGCGGCCACCTGCTCGTTCGGTGCCTTCGCGGCGCTCTCGAACACGCGCGCCGACACCGGGTGGAAAACCGCGTCGGCGAACCGCGGCGCGTGTTCGGCGAGCAGTTGCCGGTCCGCATCAAGGATCTCGCGCCAGCCGCGGAACGCGTCGGTTTTGGCCAGCACGAACACCACGGTCTCGACGCGGTCGGCGACCTCGCGCAGGAACTGCAGCTCGGTCGAGGTGAACGGGGCCGACGCGTCGACCACGAACACCAGCGCGGTCGCGCCCGCGGCGGCCTCCTTGGCGAGCTCGCCGTGCAGCGAGTCGAGCCCGCCGACGCCCGGGGTGTCGACCAGGGTCAGCCGTTCCAGCAGCGGGACCGGGCCGGAGACCTCGACGTAGCGCGGCGGAAGCTGGCCCGGCGGCAGTTCGTGCGCGGCGGACACCCAGTCGACCAGCTGCGTCAGGTCGAACGGCACCGACGCCAGCTGACCGGGGTAGCAAGCCTGCGCGCGCCACTGCGGCGCGTGCTCGAAGACGAGGTAGGTCGCGGTGGCCACGTCAGCGTCCACAGGGGACAGTCCCGGGGTCGCGAGCAGCGCGTTGACCAGGGAACTCTTTCCGCGGTTCGTCTCGCCGACGACCACGACGGACGGTTTCTCCGAACGAGCCCTGCGCTGGTCTTCGACCCACTTCGCGGCCTGCGGATCTGCCTCGCGGACTACGCCGAGCAGCTGTTCGCGAGCGGCTTGGACCTGCGCGGGAAGCGTGGGTGCGGTCACTGCGCCCGCTTCGCGTAGACGGTGACGATCGGCGCGCGCAACAGCCGGTCCTGGTCGGCGAACCCGACGACCTCGGTCTCCGCGACAACGCCTTCCAGCTCCGGATCGTCAGTGGGCACCGCACCGCCCGCTTCGTGCCGCGCCGGGTCGAACCGCTCGCCCTCGGCACGCAACGCCGTGACGCCGATGGCGGCGAGCCCGTGTTCGAGCCGTTCCACGACGCCGGTGCTGCGGGCGCGGTCCATCGCGTACAGGCAGAGCTGGATGAGCGCCTGCCGATCGGACAGCGCGCGTTCGAGGTCACCCGGGGCAGCTACGAGGTCCACATCGGGATCCGACGCATCCGCCGCGGCGGCGGTTCCGTCCGCCTCGGCGATGATCCGCGCGAGGGCGTCCGCGCTGATCTCGCCGGTCGGCGCGTCGGCCGCGTCGCCGGCTTCCTCGTGGCCGAACCACGCCATCGAGTCCCTCCCCTGGTAGTCCCCGTGATTCCACCAGTTTGCGGCAGCGCGCCGCGCGGCGGGGGCGGATCACTCAGACGGACCGAGAATCCGGGTCAGCAGCTGGCGCAGCACTGCCTGCTCGTGCTCGACGTCCAGGCCGGGATCGAGGCTCGCGCGGGAAAGCAGCGCGTCGACCAGCGCGACGACCCAGTTGCCCGCGTCGGCCGGGGACAGCATGGGGGACAGCCGGCCGGTGTGGACGCCGCGTTCGATCAACCCCGTGAGGCCGACGCGCAGCAGGTCGTCGTTGCTGCGGATCAGTTCGTTGAACTCCGGATCGCGCGCGGCCTGCGCGGCCGCTTCGAGGATCAACCGCACGACACCGGGCAGCACGATCGCCGCCGACATCCGCTCGACCACCGCGAGCACGGCTTCCCACGGGTCGGCCATTTCCGCCGCGGCGGCGAGCAGCTCCTCGTTTTCGGTGGTGTCCGCCTCGAAGATGCCGACGAAAACCGCACGCTTGCTGGGGAAGTAGTGGAACAGGCTGCCGGAGCTGATCCCGGCGGCGCGGCAGATGTCCGCGGTAGAGGTCTTCTCGAAACCGTTGCGGGCGAAGCAGATGGCGGCCGCGTCGAGAATCGCGCGGCGTTTCGCCGCGTGCTTCTCCGGGTCGACCGTCCTCACCACGGGGACATCATCGCTCAGGCGGCGGTTCGTCGAGCCACGGGCGGCCGTGCGCGGCGAACGCCTCGGCCAAGTGCTTGCGGGGCAAGTCCGTCTTCTCCCGGGCGATTTCCCGGTCGTCCTCGGCGAGCAGCACGAGTTTGCCGTCGTCGACGAACACCGCGGCGAGGGGAGTGTCGATGCGCCGGCGGCGTTCGCGGCGTTCGAGGGTGACGCGCGTGGCGGACACCGTGACGATCAACCGGTCCCACGCCCAGAACCAGGCGAACGCCACCCCGAGCAGCAGGCCGGCGACGACCGCGCCGATCAGCCGCCACGGCTGCGGGACCTGGTGCAGCAACCGGAACGGGCCCTGCACCGGGAACCACGGCAGCGACGCGATCCAGTCGGCCAGCGCCTGCCCGCCCCAGCCCAGCACCGCCCCGGCGACCGGGCAGGCCAGCCAGGACGCGCGGCGCAGCCACGCCGGTTCGTCGACCACTGTCTCCATGCCGATCATTATTAGACCGAGCACTCGGTTTATCAAAACCAGGGTGCGCGAAACCCAGGTGACCAGCGGGTGCGCGGTGCTCAGGCGAGTTCGTGGATCAGCGAGCGCATCGCGTGGTCGAGCGCAGGAACGTCGGCGGCCAGCCGGGAGGACACCAGCAGCTGGTGCTCCGCCGTCCGCAGCCACACCCGGCCGGCGACCGGGATCTCCAGCACCGACAGCCGGAACGGCCGGGCGCGGCGGCCCAGCTCGACCTCGGTCTCCCGGACCAGCCGGCCCAGCCGTTCCCCGGCGAGGATCTGGCGGCGGTGGAAGCCCGACGACACCGGACGCCGGGCCGCGGCGAAGTGTTCGGCGGCGGCCGGGGCGAAGTGCTGGGCCGCCAGGTCGATCGCCGAACCGTCGCCGGGAGCAGGGCTTTTCCGGCGCGTGCGCACGGAACCGCGCTCGCGAAGGAAGATCAGCAGGCCGTTCCACCACGGTTCCCACTGCGCCTGCACCGCCGCGCGGTCGAGGGCGGGCGGGACGCGCACTGGCACGGCGGGCTCCACCGGCGGCAGCAGCTGACCGTCGGCGACCGAGAGCGCGAGGACGTCCCGGAGGTACAGCGCCACGTCGACGTCGTGGTCGCTCCCCCAGTCCACCCGCCACGAGGTGGTGTCCTCCAGCCGCACGACATTCAGCCTACGCGTCGCGGCGGGGTTGTTTACTGTTCGCGAATCTGTTGCCAGATCAGGAAATAGGCACGGTGCACGACGTGGGCCACGCGGCTTTGCGCCGGAGTCGCGCCGAACGACGCGAAAGAACGCCACCAGCCCGCGCGATCCAGCGCGTGCGCCGCCAGTTCCGGACGCGAAGCGCCGGGAAGGCCGAGCTGCGCGCCGAGGTCGGCGTTGCTGCCGACCCGAAGCACCTCTTCCGCCAGGTCTTCCGGCATTTCGACCGCCCCGGACGCGACGAGCGTCAGCGCTTCCAGCAAGCGCAGCTGATGCGCTTCCGGGCGAGCCAGCAGCACCTCGATCGCGTCGTGCACGCGCTGCCGTTCGCCCGGGTCGCCGGACGCGTGCGCGAGCGCGGTCACCGACGCCAACGCGGCCGCGGCCTTGATTCCGTCCGCGCGAGCGGCGAAGACGATCGACAGCCGGCGGCGGACCGCGTCGAGTCCGGAGAGGTCGAGAAGCTTGCGGCGCAACGCTCCCGCGGTGATCTCCGGTTCCGCGCGGATCGCGTCGACCGCGCAGCGGATTCCGAACAGATCGAGTTTCTCCAGCAGCCGCAACCGGATCCCGGCCGGGACGTCGCACTCCCAGCTGGTGAAGATGTCCGCAGCGATCAGCATCGTTTCGAGAACGTCGTCGTCGAGCGCGGCGAGCTGGCCGAGCGCCTCGGCGTCGGCGGAGGTGAACCCGCCGGACTCGGCCGATTCGGCGATGAGGCCGATCACCGGCAGCACGTCCGCGACCCGCGGCTTGAGCGTCGCGGCCTGTTTCTCGGCGAGCAGTTGCGCGGCCTTCCAGACGTCCCCGCCGGAGCCTTCGACAGATTCCGCGACGATCGTGTCCGCCTTGTTCAACACCGCGATCGCGTTGACCGGCCCGGCTTCGCGGCTCGCCGTCGCGGCGGTGAACGCGGCCAGCGCCTGCTGGTCGTCCGCGCGCACGCCCTGGGTCACGACATAGAGCACGGCCTCGGCACCCGCGACGGCGTTGCGCGAGGTGTCGTCGAGCTCGTCGGAGCCCTCGTCCTGCTCGGCCGCGCCCAGCAGCTGCTCGGTCCGCGACACCGACGCGGCGTCCAGCGAGCCGAGACCGGGGGTGTCGATCACGGTCATGTCCTGCAGCACCGCGTTGGTGAGGTACGCCTCGAGGTGCGAGACCTCGGAGATGTCGACGCCCAGCTCGGCCGGGATCGACCCGTCCGCGGCGAACGGCAGCACCTGCTTGCGGCCGTCGAGGAACACCACCTCGACCCGGTCGACGGTGCCGTACTGGAACCGGGTGACCAGCCGCGTGCACTCGCCGACGTCGGTGGGCGCGACCAGCCGCCCGATCAGCGCGTTGACCAGCGTCGACTTGCCGGATTTGATCCGCCCGGCGACCGCCACCTGCAGCGGCGCGCCGAGCCGGCGCAGCACCTCGGCGAACCCGGCCGCGGTGCGCGGGGACACCTGGGACCGCAGCCGGTGGCACAGCTCCGCCACCGACGCGGACAGTGGGCCGGCGAGGCGTCCCCGTTCCGCCGTTCCCGTCACCGCCCCGGCCCCCTTCCGGCTCGTTCGCTCGCCCGTGCGGGAATCGTCGCATGCCGGTCATCCTTCGGTCGCACCGAAGGTGCTACCCGCGACCGACGCGGCCGCCCGCACCGCGACCTACTGTTGAGTCGTGCGACGGCTCAGCCTGTGGATGCGTGCCCACCCGATGGTGGGGGACTCGCTGCTCGCACTCTTCCTCGCGGCGTTCGACATCCTGGTGTTCGCCACCGGCGGCCTCGATCCCGAGGTGCGCGGCCCGGCCTGGTACGTCGCGGTCCCGATCGACCTCGCGGTGGTCGCGCCGCTGGTGTTCCGCCGCAAACGGCCGCTGCTCGCCGCGTACGCCGCCTACGTCGTCTCGTACGCGCACAGTGCGCTGGACCTCGGGGTTTCCGGACTGGCCGCGCTCGCGATCAGCCTCTACTCGGTCCAGGTGTACGTCGGGCGGAAACAAGGCCTCCTCTACGGCGGCGCGTTCGTCGTGGCCAGCGTCGTCACCGCGATCGTCAAGCCCGAGCCGTCGATGGCCGCCCAGCTGCTGTTCAGCGCCTTCACCATCGCGTTTTGCTGGCTGCTCGGCGAGTTCATGTACGCCCGCCGCGCCTACCAGCGCGAACTGGAGGCCCGGCTGCATCTGCTGGAGACCGAACGGGACCAGGCCGCGCGCATCGCGGTGGCCGAGGAACGCGGCCGGATCGCCCGGGAACTGCACGACGTCGTGGCGCATTCGGTGAGCGTGATGGTCGTGCAGGCCGACGGCGCGGCGCTCGCCCTGAAAACCAATCCGGAGCTGGCCGGACGCGCGCTGGGAACGATCTCCGAAACCGGCCGCGGCGCGCTCGGCGAACTGCGCCGGCTGCTGGACGTGCTGCGCAACGACCGCGGCGACGACGAACCCCGGGTACCGCAGCCGGACGCGGCCGCGCTGGGCGACCTCGCCGAGCGGATGCGCGCCGCGGGCGTCCCGGTGGACCTCGCCCTCGGCGACGGGCTGGACGAACTGCCCGCCGGGGTCTCGCTCGGGATCTACCGGATCGTCCAGGAATCGCTCACCAACACGCTCAAGCACGCCGGGGCCGGAGCGCACGCCGCGGTTCGGGTGCAGCGGACCGGCGACCAGGTCGAGGTGCTGGTGCGCGACGACGGCGCCGGCCGGGCGCGGCGGCTCGAACAGGTCGGCGCGAACGGCGCGACGGGAGCGGCCCGGCAACCGGAGCCGCGGCTGTCGGTCGCGGGCGGGAACGGGCTGATCGGGATGCGGGAGCGGGCGCACGTGTACGGCGGGACACTGGAGGTGGGCCCCGCCGCCGGCGGTGGCTGGCAGGTGCGAGCGGTGCTGCCGGTTAGGTTGAACTCGTGATCCGAGTGGTGGTCGTCGACGACCAGGAACTGATGCGCGTCGGATTCCGGATGGTGCTGGGCGCGCAGGCCGACATCGACGTGGTCGGCGAGGCGGGCGACGGCGCGCAAGCCGTGCGGATGGCCGCCGAGCTGCGGCCCGACGTCGTGCTGATGGACGTGCGGATGCCGGTGCTCGACGGGGTGGAGGCGACGAAACAGATCGTCGCGGCGGGCACCGCGCGGGTGCTCGTGATGACCACCTTCGATCTCGACGAGTACGTCTACGCCGCGCTGCAGGGCGGGGCGTCCGGCTTCCTGCTCAAGGACACCCAGCCCGACTACCTGGTGTCCGCGCTGCGTTCGGTCGCCGACGGCGACGCGGTGATGTCGCCCTCGGTCACCCGCAGGCTGCTCGACCGGTTCGTCGGCGCCGGCGGTTCGGAAATGCGCGATCCGGCCGAACTCGACGTGCTGACCGACCGCGAACGCGAAGTGCTCGTGCTGATCGCGAAAGGCATGTCGAACGTCGAGATCGCCGAGACGTTGTTCCTTTCCGAGGCTACGGTGAAAACCCACGTCGGGCGGATCCTGTCGAAGCTCGACCTGCGCGACCGGGTGCAGGCGGTGGTCCTCGCCTACGAGACCGGGCTGGCCCGGCCGGGGATCGGCTGAAGCGTCCAATTCGGACACTGTCCACACCGGACCCCACTGCGGATTCAGCGGCGGGGTCCTTGCCTGCTCGGGCAAAGTTCAGGGTCGGCTCAGGGGCATCCCCCATCCCGCTCAACCCTGCGACACGATTGAGTACTACTCAGGTCGGGTAGCCGGTTCGATCCACAGGATGACGCGAAAACGGCGGCGCTGGGACAGGATGAATTCCGTCCGCACCGCCGTAGAGGGAGCAGGGGATGATCGAGGCAACAGGTCTCACCAAGCGTTACGGGAGCACGCTCGCGGTGAACAACCTGTCGTTCAGCGTGGCAGCGGGGAAGGTCACCGGATTCCTCGGCCCGAACGGCGCCGGCAAGTCCACGACCATGCGCATGATCCTCGGCCTGGACAACCCGACCGCGGGCCAGGTCCGGATCGGGGGGAAGCTTTATCACGAGCTGAAGGAGCCGCTGCGCACGGTCGGCGCGCTGCTCGACGCGAAATGGGTGCACCCGAACCGCTCGGCGCGGGCGCACCTGCGGTGGATGGCCCGGTCCAACCGGATCCCGGCGGCGCGGGTGGAGGAGGTGCTCGACATCGTCGGGCTCACCAGCGTCGCGGGCAAGCGGGCGGGCGGGTTCTCGCTCGGCATGTCGCAGCGGCTGGGGATCGCCGCCGCGCTGCTCGGCGACCCGGAGGTGCTGCTGTTCGACGAACCGGTGAACGGCCTCGACCCGGAGGGCATCCTCTGGATCCGCAAGTTCATGCAGCGGCTCGCCGCCGAGGGCCGGACCGTGTTCGTGTCGAGCCACCTGCTTTCGGAGATGGCGCTCACCGCGACCGACCTCGTGGTCATCGGCAAGGGCCAGCTGATCGCCCAGTCCACCACTGAGGAATTCGTGGCGCGGGCGGCGGAAAACACGGTAAAGGTGCGCTCGCCGCAGCTTTCGGCGCTGCGGCAGCAGCTGATCTCCGCCAGCGCACAGGTCACCGACGCCGGCGAAGCGCTCATCGTGTCCGGAATGGACAGTGCGAAGATCGGCGAGATCGCCGCTTCGGCGAACCTCGTGCTGCACGAGCTGAGCCCGCAGACCGGCTCGCTCGAACAAGCCTTCATGCAGATCACCGGCGACGCCGTCGAGTACCACACCGGCCTCGAAGCAGAGGCGCAGCAGGCCGCGGCCATCCGCTGACCACACTCTCGTTGGGAAGAGAAGACTCATGACTTTGCTCGCGGTCGAACGCATCAAGCTCTTCACCACCCGGTCGCCGTGGTGGTGCGCCCTCATCGCACTCGCGCTCACCATCGGGTTCGCCGGCCTCATGGCGGGCTCGCTGCCGAGCGGGGAACCGCTGTCGGTCGCCAACACCCAGGCCGGGCACCAGTTCGGCATCGCGGTGATCATGGTGCTGGCGGCGCTGGCGGTCACCACCGAATACCGTTTCGGCACGATCCGCACGACGTTCCAGGCGGTGCCGCACCGCGGCAGCGTGCTCGTCGCGAAGGCCACCGTGGTCGCGCTGCTGTCGCTGGTGATCGGCGAGATCGGCGCCTTCGCCTCGTGGGGCCTCGGCTACGCGATCCGCCCGTCGGACACGGCGGCGCTGAGCACCTCCGCGGACTGGATCAACGTGGCCGGCGTCGGCGTGGTGTTCGCCTTCGCCGCGATCATCGCGGTCGCGGTCGGCACCCTGATCCGGCACAGCGCGGGCGCGCTCTCGCTGCTGCTGATCTACGTGCTGGCGGTGGAAAACCTCGTCCAGCTGATCCCGACCGTCGGCCCGAAGATCCACGAGTGGATGCCGTTCACCGTCGCGGAGCGGTTCCTCGGCGGCAGCCACCAGGGGCCGGGCGCGCCGGAGGCGGCCCTGTCGCAGTGGGGTTCGCTGGCCTACTTCGCCGGGGTGGCCGTGGTGCTGCTGGCCATCGCGATCGGCGTCGCGAACAAGCGCGACGCGTAAAGACCCACAGGAGAGTTCGGACGAGTCAGGCGGGGGCCGGCGGAGCCGAACAAGGGGAAAAAGGGGAAAAGGGGAACAAGATCCGGGTCGCCATTCGGGGGGCGGCCCGGATCTTTTCGTTCGGTAGAGTTCGGGTTTACGAGAAGGGGGGCGGCGTGCTCGAAGCGACTGGACTCACCAAGTCCTACGGCGACACCGTCGCGGTGCGGGACCTGACGTTCACCGCGCAAGCCGGTCGCGTCACCGGATTCCTCGGCCCGAACGGGGCGGGGAAATCCACCACGATGCGGTTGCTGCTCGGGCTCGACGCGCCCACCGCGGGCACCGCGCACATCGAGGGCAAGCCGTACCGGCAGCTGTCCGATCCGCTGCGCACGGTCGGCGCGCTGCTCGACGCGACGTGGCGGCATCCGGGCCGCTCCGCCCGCCAGCACCTGCGGTTCCTCGCCGCGACGAACGGGCTGCCGGACCGGCGCGCCGACGAGGTGCTGGAACTGGTCGGGCTGTCCGCGGTGGCGCGCAAGCGCGCGGGCACCTTCTCGCTCGGCATGCTCCAGCGGCTCGGCATCGCGAGCGCGTTGCTCGGCGATCCGCGCGTGCTGCTGTTCGACGAGCCGGTGAACGGCCTCGACCCCGAGGGCGTGCAGTGGGTGCGCCAGCTGCTGCACGGGCTCGCCGCGGAAGGCCGCACGGTGTTCGTGTCGAGCCACCTGCTGCCGGAGATGGAGCAGACCGCGCAGGATCTCGTGGTGATCGGCCGCGGTCAGCTCATCTACCAGGGCACGATGGCCGATTTCGTGGCCCGCGCCGGTTCGCGCGGGGTCCGCGTGCGCACGCCGCACGCCGACGCGCTGCGCGCCGCGCTCACCGAAGCGCGCGCGGTTTTCACCGAGGATTCCGGTGCGTTCCTCGTGTCCGAAATGGACAGTGACGCGATCGGCGAACTCGCTTTCGCCGCGCGCGCCACGCTGCACGAGCTGAGCCCGCTGGCCGGTTCGCTCGAGCACGCGTACCTCGAATTGACCGGTCAGGCAGCCGAATTCACCAGTGGAGGTGCGCGGTGAATGTGCTGCGGGCGGAACGGATCAAGCTTTTCAGCACTCGCGCGCCGTGGTGGTGCGCGCTGATCGCGGTGGCCGCGCCGATCGGGTTCACCGCGATGTTCCTCGGGCTTTCCGGGGCCGAAATCACCGCGGACGTGAGCAATACTCAGCTTGCGACGAGCACCGGCCGCACGGTCGCGCTGGTGCTCGCGGTGCTCGCCGCGACGGCCGACTTCAACTGGGGCACGTTGCGGCTCACCTTCCAGGCGGTGCCGACGCGGACGCCGGTGCTGCTCGCCAAGGGCGCGGTGGTGTTCGTGGTCTGCGCGGTGCTCGGCCTGCTCGCCGGGGTCGGCTCGTGGGGCATGGCGCATCTCGTCCGCCCGGACGCCGACCTCGGCCTGCACTCCGGAGCGGACTGGCGCGTCGTGTTCGGCCAGGTGCTGACCTTCGCGCTGACCGGGCTGCTGGGCGTCGGCGTCGGCCTGCTGCTGCGCAGTTCCGCGCTGACGCTGGCGATCGTGCTCGTGTGGACCCAGCTGGTCGAGGGCCTGGTGCTGCTGATTCCCAAGATCGGCAGCGACCTCTACCAGTGGATGCCGTTCTACGCGGCCTCGCAGTTCGCCGGTGGCGATTTCACCAGGACGACACTGAAACTGTCACCGCCTTTCGGTCCGTGGGGATATCTCGCGTATTTCGCGGCGATCAGCGCGGTGTTGTTCGCCGCGGGCGTGGCCACCGCCAATCGCCGCGACGCCTGACCTGCACGTGCACATTCCCGATTACGTGGAAGGCATGTGGATTAAAACCACGTAAACCGGTGTGGCTTCTCTCACAGCGAGCGGACATACTGTCGGAAAGCGACGGATATTCGTAGTGCCCCGTCTCAGCTCTCCGGAGGTGAACCGTGACGGTGGACGTTGATCAATTACTCGTTTCCCGCGACGCTGCGGTACCGACCCCCCGCCTCGAGCCGATGCTGGACCTCGAATGGTCCCAGGCGATCGAACTGCCCCGGTTCGCGCTGCCCGCGACCCGGCCCGCCGAACTCCGCCAGGCGTGGGTGCATCGCGCGCCCGAGGACGCGGTGCTCGGGCTGTACCGGCGCGCGTGCGGAACCGACGACGTGCTGCCCGCGCCGTGGTGGCTGCGCGCGGTCGCGAGCGGGCGGCTCGAATCGCGCGAACTCGGCTTCCGCATCGAAGACCGGGTGGCGCAGCTGCTCGGCAAGCGGATGGGCTGGGAGTTCGTCCCGTGGGCGGCCGACGGCGAATCCGGGTACTGGGAGTTCATGCCGTCCGAACGCGGCAAGTCCGGCCACTCCATCCCGACGACCGTGCTGAACACCGACCGGCACGACGGCTGGATCGACGTTTTGCCCGCGCATTCCGGCCCCGCCCCGGAGCCGGTCGCGGTGGCCGGGCTCGCCGGACTGCGCTCCCGGCTCGGGGAGTTCGAAGCGGTCCGCTGACCCGCCCGTATGTTGTCCGGGTGGAAAACGAGGACCAGCCACGGCTGCGCAGCGTGGTCAGTTACGTCAAACGCGGCGGGCGGATGACCGTCGGCCAGCAGCGGGCCTGGGAAGAACACTGGCCGCGGCTCGGCCGGACGGTGTCGGAACTGCCGGAGGGCCCGGTCGACTTCACCGAGTGGTTCGGCCGGGAAGCGCCAGTGATGCTGGAGATCGGTTCCGGCATGGGCGAGACCACGTCGCAGCTGGCCGCCGCCGCGCCGGAGCTGAACTACGTGGCCGTCGAGGTGTACGACCCCGGGCTCGGGCAGCTGATGCTGCGCGCGGAGAAGCTCGGCGTGACGAACCTGCGGCTGATGCACGGCGACGCGGTGGTCCTGCTGACTTCGCACGTCGAACCGGGCGCGCTCTCCGGGGTGCGGCTCTTCTTCCCGGACCCGTGGCCGAAGAAGCGCCACCACAAGCGACGGATCGTGCAGCCGGAGTTCGTGGCGCTGATCGCGTCGCGGCTCGCGCCGGGCGGGACCTTCCATCTGGCGACCGACTGGGAGCACTACGCCGAGCAGATGCTCGAGGTGTGCTCGGCGGAGCCCGCGCTGCGGAACCGGTACGCCGACGAACCTGGCGGCTGGGCGCCGCGGCCGGAATGGCGGCCGGTGACGAAGTTCGAGCAGCGGGCCGACCGGGAGGGCCGGGTCTCGCACGATTTGATCTTCGAGAAGCGCTGAGCCCCGCAAAACGACGAAGGGCCGTTGCCGGGTTCCCATCCCCGGCAACGGCCCTTCGCTTCCTTCACCCCCGGTGCCGCCCCTCCCCCGACGAGGGGCGGGCGCCAGCTATTCGTCGGCCAGCGGTTCCGCCTGCACCCGCTTCAGCGCGGGCGTGCAGACCGACGCGCCGAGCAGCGCGACCCCGATGCCCAGCACCACCGGCGCGGCGATCCACGGGCTGAACACGACCGACCCCCGTTCCATCGTCGCCATGAACAGCCCCAGTCCGACCACGACGCCGGTCACGCCCGCGCCGATGGTCGCCACCAGCGAGGGCAGCGCGGCCTCCATCCGCAGCGCCCGGGACAGCACCCGCACCGGCGTGCCCGCCGCCATCAGCGCGCCGAACGTCCGCCGCCGGTCCATCACCGAGCCCGCGGTCGCGACCGCCGCGCTGCAGCCGGCCAGGATGCCCGCCGCGACGAGTCCGATGACGGTGACCCGGCGCAGGTCGCTGAGCTGCACCTGCTGTCCGTAGAGGTACTGCTCGCGGCTGCCGATTTCCTGCCCGACCGCGTTGGGCACCAGCGCGGTCCGGACGACCTCGCGGTTGGTCTCGGCAGTCGGCACGACCAGCGTGACCTGGCTCGGTTTGACCCCGGCCGGCACCGCCGACGGGTCGATCACGTACTCGCCGTAGTTGTTGTGCTTTTCCGGGTGGTAGGTGCCGGTGGTGACCGCACCGAGCGGGGTGCCCGTGCTGTCCTCGCCGCCGTACCGCGC
The DNA here is from genome assembly GCF_000411975.1 of Amycolatopsis orientalis DSM 43388. Classification (GTDB taxonomy): domain Bacteria; phylum Actinomycetota; class Actinomycetes; order Mycobacteriales; family Pseudonocardiaceae; genus Amycolatopsis; species Amycolatopsis orientalis_D. The sequence continues at coordinate 65,129 of NZ_ASXG01000122.1, read as the reverse complement.
GACCCGCAGGTTGCTCGTGTCCAGCTGATACGGCGCGTACAGCCCGACGCCGGGCTTGCAGTCCTGCTGGGTGATCCCGAGCCGGGTCAGCTTGGCGGCATCGCCGCAGGTCATCACGTATGCCCGCTGCATCGACCGGTAATTCCCCTCGCCCTGCATCACGTAGACGCTGGCGACCGGAACGACGCGTTCGGACAGTCCGGCCTTCGTGAGCGTGGCATTGGTCCGCTCGATCGCTTCCGGCGCCCGGGCCGCGCTGACGTCGACGTACAGCGCCGAGTCCACGTACTGGCGTCCGCCGCCGGCGAGGGATTCGAACGACGGCAGCAGGGTGAGCGCCATCGACCCGGTGAACACCGCGAGCACGATCCCGGCCGAAGCCCGGTAGGAACCCTTCGGGTCGTTGCGCAACCGCCGTCCGGCCAGCAGCGACGACGGCCGCCGCCAGATCCGCACGAACGTGCCGCCGGCCGCCGAGGTCACCCACGGTCCGACCACCATCGCCGAAGCGACCACCAGCAACAGGCCGAACAGCACCAGGTTGCCGTTGCCTCCGTTGCGGGCGCCGAAAACGGTGTAGAAGAAGAACAATCCGGCCGCGGGCAGCGCGAGCAGCCGCCACCAGCGCAACGGCTTCACGGTGTGCCCGCCGGTCGCGAACAACGGCGTGCGCACCACCCGGCGCAGGCCGAGCACCCCGGCGGCCACCACGAGCAGCGGGACCAGCAGCACGGCGAGCACGGTCAGCCCCACCGGCAGCGCGAAGTCCGAGGCCAGCCAGGTCCCGCCGTCCCACGGCACGAACGTGGCCAGGCCGCGCAGCGCCGGGCTCAGCAGCAGACCGAGCAGCGCGCCCACGCCCGCGGACAATCCGGTTTCGGCGGCGACCATCGCGGTCACCTGGCCCGGCGTGGCACCGGCCAGCCGGATCGCGGCGAGGCGTTGTTCGCGGCGGGCGGCGGTCAGCCGGGCCGACGACGCGACGAGCACCAGGCTCGGCACGAGCAGCACGATGATGCCGACCCAGGACAACACCGTGAGCAGGCCGTCCGGATGCCCTTGTCCGGCCGGGAAGGACGAGGCCGGGTAAGCGTCCTGGCCAGGCTGGTCCTGGTGGCCGTACGGACGCATCTCCTGCGTGCTGTGCCCGACGAGCGCGACGAGCTGTTCCGGATACCGCAGCGCCTCCTCGCCGAACGCGGCGACCGGTTTGCCGAAGCGGTTCCCGAGCTGGTCGGCCGGAGTGGCGTTGAGCAGCTTGCCGAGCGCGGGCGACACGATGGTCTCGCCGGGTCCCGGCAGTCGCGGGATGCCCGGGGGCAGCCGCAGCGAGCCGGCCGGGCCGGTGACCGCGATGTCGACGCGGGCGACCTGCTTGCCGTTGAAGTAGTCCTTGGAGGAATTGACGAGCAGGGTGTGCTGCTGGCCGGAGTCGTAGTGGCCGCTGCTCTGCCACAGCGCCCGCTGCTCGCGCGCCTGGGTGGCGTACGGCAAGGTCGCCAGCAGCAGCACGAGCCCGGTCGCGACGGCGACGCCGACCGCGGTGAGGATCGCCGAGGTGCGGGTCCGCCGGTCGCCGCGCAGCACCCGCAGGGCGAGCTGGAACGGGTTCATGCCGCGAGCCTCGTCGCGATCAGGCCGTCGCGGATCGCCACGGTGCGCGGCATCGATTCGGCGAGGTCCCGGTCGTGGGTCACCACGAGCACCGCGGCTCCGGACGCCCGCGCGGCGGACAGCAGCGCGTCCATCGTCTCGCGGCCGGTGCGAGTGTCGAGCGCGCCGGTCGGCTCGTCGGCGAAGATCACCTTCGGCCGGTGGGTGAGCGCACGGGCGATCGCCACGCGCTGCGCCTCGCCGCCGGAAAGCTCGCCGGGCAGCCGCGCTTCCTTGCCGGCCAGCCCGAGCTTGCCGAGCCATTCCCGCGCCGCGGCAATCGATTCGCCCCGAGTTCCGCCGGCCAGCAGCGAAGGCAGCGCGACATTCTCCTCAGCGGTCAGCTCGGACACGAGCATTCCGGACTGGAAGACAAAACCGAATTCGGTGCGCCGCAGTTCGCTGCGCCGTTTTTCGCCGAACTGGTCGATCCGCTGTCCCTGCAACCAGATTTCCCCGCTGTCCGCGCGCAGGATGCCCGCCAGCACGTGCAGCAGCGAAGTTTTGCCGGAGCCGGACGGACCGACGATGGCGATCGCCTCGCCGGGCTGGACGTCGATGTCGATTCCGGCCAATGCGTGCTGCTGCCCGTAGCGCTTCACCAGCCCGCGCCCCGACAACACCGGTCCGGCGCTCAGGTGTGGATTCGTCATCCGCCAGCTCTCTCCCTGTCTCCGTCAGTGGTCTGCGACGGAAGGCAGCTTCGCGGATTCGGCCGAGTGTCCACTTCGGGCAGACGGCCGGTCCCTGCCCGGCCGCCATCGGCCGATCGGCCGATGGCGACGAACCACGTGGCCAAGGTGCGCGCGACCGCGGATCATCTACCGTCACGGTGTGCCGCACACCCCGCCGTCGAAAACGCTGGCCGCGCGGGCGACCGAACTCGCCCGCCGGCTCGACATGTCCGTGCTCGTATTGTTCGCGGCGCTGGCGTTCGACCTCGTGTTCGTGACCGACGCGGCACTCGACGACGTCGGACCGCGGTTTGTGGATCTCGGCCTGTTCCCGGGCATTTTCGCGATGGCGGGGTGCGCGTTCTGGGCGCGCAAACGCGCGGCGGTCGCGGGCGTAGTGGGTGCGCTGGCACTGATGTTCTGCACCTTCGCCATCCGCTATCTCTCCATCCCGACCTACTCGAGCGTGCTGGCGAACCTGTCCATCACCGAGGTGGTGGCCGGGATCGAAATGGTGTATTTCCTCGCCCGCCGCGCCCGTCCGGGAGTCGCGTTCGCGGTGATCAGCGCGTTGGTCCTGGGCGCGCTCACCGCGGTGTTCGGCCGCGAATACGACAACCGGCTCTACACCAGCAACGTCCTGCAGTCGCTGCTCTTCGGTTTCCTGCTGCTCGTCGCGACGGTGGTCACCGGCGCGGTCGGGCGACCGCGCCGCGAACGGGACCCGGCGACCGCGGAACGTCTGCGGAGCATGCACCGGTTCACCGAATTGGTGCGCGGCCAGTGGCCGTTGATCGGCATGCTCGGCATCGGCGTGCTGATCGAATTCGGCTACACCTACGAAAGCGGCAGCCGCGGTTTCCCGCTGCTGGCCTGCTCGATCAGCGCCGCCGCGGTGACCGCGCTGTCGCCGCGGCGGCCGCGGGATTCGATCCTCGTGGTCGCCGGGATTCTCCTGCTGTCCGCGCTGATGACGCCGTTCCTGCACCCCAGCCACAGCTACCAGCTGCTCGGCGGCATCCCGCCGACCCAGATCGTGGCCGGGTTCGGCGTGGTGGTGAACGTCGTGCGGGCGGTGCCGCTCGCGAGGGCCTGGCCGCGGATCGTGGTGCTGTCCGGCGCGGTCGCGATCGGCTCGGTGCTGAACTTCGGCTCGTACCGCGTCGGACGGCTGCTCACCGACCCGGCGACGCTCGGGATGCTCGCCACCGTCGCGGTCCTGCTGCTCGGCATCGCCATCGCGATCGGCCTGTACCTGCGCTCGCGCGATTCCGAACGCGCGCAGGTGGTGAAATCGGCGGTCACCGACGCACAGACGGCCGAGCGGATGGCGCTCGCCCGCGAGCTGCACGACGTCGTCGCGCACCACGTGACCGGCATCGTCGTGCAGGCGCAGGCCGCGCGGATGATGGGGGAGAAGAATCCGGAACTCGCGCTGGAGGCGATGGGCCGGATCGAGAACGCCGGCGTCGAGGCACTCGCCGCGATGCGCCGTCTGGTCCGCAGCATGCGCGGCGACGCGCAGGCCGGTTCGGGAGAGTTCAACGAACAGGCGACCACTGACCTGGCCGCTGACCTGCGAAGGCTCGTCGAAGCGGGCAACCACGGCATCCCGACGCGGCTGCGGCTCGACCTTCCGCCGGACCTGCCGCACGAGGTCGGCCGGTCCGCGCTGCGGCTGATCCAGGAGTCGCTCACCAACGTCGGCAAGCACGCCGCGGACGCCACCGAGGCGCTCGTGCTCGCCGAGGTCGTCGACGGCGAACTGCACCTGCGGGTGACCGACAACGGCAGCGGGCAGACTCATCGCCCGGCCGGCGGGTCGGGCGGATACGGTCTGGTCGGCATGCGCGAACGCGTCGCGCTGCTGCACGGCAGGCTTTCGGCAGGCCGCGAGCCGGACGGCGGCTGGCGGGTCGAGGCGTGGCTGCCGCTCGAGGCGAACGGGGAGACAGACGGGTGATCCGGGTACTGATCGCGGACGACCAGGAAATGGTGCGGATGGGGTTCCGCATGATCCTGGACGCCCAGGACGACATCGAGGTGGTCGCGGACGTGCCGGACGGCGTCTCCGCGGTCGCCAAGGCGCGCGAACTGCGCCCGGACGTCTGCCTGCTCGACATCCGCATGCCGGGCCTGGACGGGCTAGAGGTCACCCGCCAGCTGGCCGGCCCGGACGTCGCCGACCCGCTGAAGGTCGTCGTGGTCACCACCTTCGACCTCGACGAATACGTGCACACCGCGCTGCGCAACGGCGCGAGCGGCTTCCTGCTCAAGGACGCCGGGCCGGCGCTGCTGATCGAGGCGGTGCGCGCGGCCGATCGCGGCGACGCGCTGGTGTCGCCGCAGGTCACCGTGCGGCTGCTGAAGCATTTCGACGGCGGGAACACCGCCAAGCGCGAGGCCCCGGCCCCGTCGGAACCGCTGACCGCGCGCGAACTGGACGTGGTGAAGGCCGCCGCCCGCGGGCTCACCAACACCGAAATCGGCGCGGAGCTGTTTCTGTCGCTGTCCACGGTCAAGACCCATTTGGCTTCCGTGCAGGGCAAAGTCGGCGCGCGTAACCGGGTGGAAATCGCGGCTTGGGCCTGGCGTAGCGGCGTAGTGGAGTAACCGCTACTGGCACGCCCGTACTATCTCGTTATGTCGCGTCGCTTCCACGCCCCGGTAGTCCTGCCCGCCGACCCGTCCTGCTCGCTGCTCCGCGACGCCGTCGTGGATGTCGACGACGAAGGCCGGATTTCGTTCGCCGGACCGGCTTCGAGCGCGCCGGAGTTCGCCGGCGAGGTCACCCGGCTGACCGGGATCCTGTTGCCCGGCTTGGTGAACGCGCACGCGCACAGCCCGATGACGCTCCTGCGCGGCATGGGCGGCGACCTGCCGCTGCTGCGCTGGCTGCGCGAGATCATCTGGCCGACCGAGGCGAAGCTGAAGCCCGCCGACGTGCGCACCGGCATGCTGCTCGGATCGGTCGAAATGCTCCGGCACGGCGTGACGACCAGCGCGGAAATGTATTTCGAGGGCGAGCAGCTGGTCGACGCGGTGCTCACGACCGGCGGCCGGGTGCTCGTCGCGCCGCCGGTGATCGAACTGCCCGGGATGGACTGGCGGGCGACGCTGACCGCGATCGACCGGTGGATCGACGCCGACGGGCTGCGGTTCGGTCCCGGAGAGCGGATCGAGCTGGGCTACGGGCCGCATTCCGCGTACATGCTGAACCCGGAAGGATTGCGCGCGACCGCGGAATCCGCGGCGGCGCGGGGCGCGTTGGTGCAGATTCACGTCGCCGAGGCCGCCGCGGAGGATCTGGAGCAGCGCAAGGAATACGGCTCGGTGCCGCGGCTGCTGGATTCGCTGGGGATGTTCGACGGGCGGACGCTCGCCGCGCATTCGGTGCATTTGTCGGACGAGGACATCGCGCTCTTCGCCGCCCGGGGAGTCGGGATGGCGCACTGCCCGGGCTCGAACGCGAAGCTGGCTTCCGGGATCGCGCGGATCAAGGACCTGCGGGCGGCGGGCGTCGCGATCGGGCTCGGCACCGACGGTCCGGCGTCCAACGACGACATCGACCTGTGGGAAGAGCTGCAGCTGACGGCGATGCTGGCCCGGCTGGCCAACGACGATTCCACCGTGGTGACCGCGAAGGACGTGTTCCTCATGGCCACGCGCGGCGGCGCGGAAGCGCTGGGCCGGTCCGATCTCGGGGTGCTGGAGCCGGGACGCTGGGCCGACCTGGTGCACGTCGACCTCGACGACCCGGCGTTCGCCGCCGGCTTGGACGTGCCGGACGAGCAGTTGCTGGCGAACCTCGTGTGGGCGGCCGGGTCCCGGCGGGTGCGCGACGTGTGGGTCGCGGGCGAGCAGGTGGTCGCCGACGCCGAGCCGACCCGGGTCGACCGCCGCGAGATCCAGGCGACGGTGGCCGACACCGCCGCCCGGCTGCGGGCCTGAGGTCGGTCAGCGGGGGCGGACCTGGATTTCGGTGAAGTGCGCCTCGGGGGTGGCGGTGACCGCGGTGAGCACGGCCGTGGCGACGGAATCCGGCCGCAGGTACTTGTCGACCTCGTAGCTGCCGCCCTCCTGGACGCGCACCTGGCGTTGCATGTCGGTGTCGGTGCGGCCGGGGAAGATTGACGTCACGCGCAGGTCCGGTTCTTCGGCGCGGAGGGAGTCGGCGAAGGCGCGGACGGCGAATTTGCTTGCCGCGTAAGGACCCCAGCCGGGGCGGGCGGTGTACCCGGCGCCGGAGTTGATGACCACGACGTGGCCGTTCGCCGCGCGGAGGGCAGGGAGCAGCAGGCGGGTCAGCTCGGCGACCGCGATGACGTTCACCTCGAGGTTCGTGCGCCAGACCGAGGACGGCGAGTCGGCGACGGCGCCGATCGTGCCGGTGCCCGCGGAGTGGACCAGCACGTCCAGGCGGTCGATCTTGCTGGCCGCGGCCTCCAGCGAAGCGGCATCGGTGAGGTCGACCGGCCAGGGCTGTGCGCCGGGCAGTTCCTCGGCCACCTTCGCGAGGGCGTCGGTGTCGCGGCCGCCCAGGAGCAGCCGGTGCGTCGGGGAGAGCTGGTGCGCGATTGCCGCGCCGATGCCGCGCGAGGCACCGGTGATCAGGGCGAGCGGGAGGTCGGTCATACCGGCCACGGTAGGCGTCCGCCGCTGATTCGCCAGCTGGGGGAGTCGTCGATCACTTCGCCGGAGCGCACTGGGCGGCGGCCCGCGGGTCGCGCGGGTAGCGGATCTCCGTCCGAGGAAGTGCGCCGGTGAAATTGTCGACAAACCGACTCCAGGTGAGCGGCTCGCGCGTGGAGGCCAGCACCTCCCGCACGTCGGGGCAGCGCAGCGCCTGGCGGGCGGCGTCGATCTCGACGGGCTGGAAGATCCGGATCTGGCCGTCGGTCGCGTAGTCGCCGTGTCCGGCTTCGGCGATTTCCCAGGCCGCGACCAGCCATTTCGAGTGTCCGGGGCGGCCGCCCGGGATGGACGACGAGTGCGCGGCCAGGTCGCTGGCCAGGCCGTAGCCGTCGTGGATGCGGACGTCGAGAGACACGATGTTGCTGATCGCGCCCATGCTGTCGGCCGCCATGGTCACGTACGGCCGGTCGGTCGGGAAGCGGAACCACTGCTTCACGTCGCCGTAGCTGTAGACGAGCACGGCTGGCTGTTTGGTCGCTTGCACCGCGTCGACGGCGTGCCGGATGACGTCCTGACCGAGGTAATCCGTTGCCAGCACCGGGTGCTCATGGCCGGTCGCCCAGGCCCAGTAGCTGCGTTCGTCGGTGACGCTCACGGCGAGATGAGTGCCCTCGTACGGCACGCGCAGCCAGCCGCCCGCGACCACCGACCACGCGGCGACCCCGGCCACGAACGCAATTGTCTTGCGGGTCAACGGGATCGCCAGGACGGGAAGCAGCAGCACGAACAACGCGGGCAGCAGCATCCGGCCGTGCATGAAATCGCCGCCGACGCGCACGACGTACAGCGCGAGCAAAAGCGCGCCTGCCAACGAAGTCAGCAACAGAACCCGGGACCGGCGCACGAGCACCGCGGCAAGCACCAGCAGCAGCAACGGAATCCACAGCACGTACGGGTTGACCAGATCCGCCAGGTACGCGAAGCCACGCGGCCAATCGCTGTTGGCCGCTTCCTTGGCGAGCGCGGTGTTCGGCGTGAGCAAACCGTAGTAGCCCATCCGAAACACTTGGTACGCCACCGGAATCGCGATCCCGGCCCCGAGCCAGCCAAGCGCGGCAAGCCAGCGCGGGCGGAGCGACAACACCAACGCGACGAAACCGGCCACGCTGAACAACGCCAGATCCGGTCGGACGAGTGGGCCGAGCCCGAGCACGATCGTGGTGGCGACCGGCGCTTTGCCGCGCACCAGCAGCCACCAGCTCAGCCCGAGCCACAGCAGTACCAAGCCGGTTTCCAGGCCAGAAGTCGCGAAGTCGCGGAACGGCGGGAGGGCGCACACGACCAGCGCACCGGCGGGTGCCACCGGTCCGGCGTAAAGCCGGCGGGCGCCGTCCAGGCCGAAGAACAAACCGCCGACCGCGCACAGCAGGCCGGTGATGACCGCGATCCATTCCAGCGGCGGGCCGGGGATCGTTCCGAGGCCGGCGAGCAGCCAGGTCCACAACGGACTCGTGCTCGCCTCGACGCGCTCGCCGACGTTGAACACCGGCCCGTTCCCGGCGAGGATCTGCCGGACGGTGCGGAGCACGAGCAGCCCGTCGTCGCTCATCCACCGGCGCTGCCAGGCGAGCACCGCGTACAGCACGAGCACCGCCCCGGTGGCGGCCCACGTCCACGTCATCGGGCGGCGGTACCACGAGGTCGGGTCGGCGGCCGCGGTCATGATTGGTCCAGACCTCCCCGAGACGTGGTGTGCAGCCACAGTCTCGCATCCGCCCGAACGCGACGCTCAGTGGTTGCCGCCAAGGTCGTGGCGGCTACTCCGGAGCGGAGGCGGCGGACGCGGTCGGGGACGGCGGAGCGGTCGGAGGTGCGGGGGCGGGCGGGGCGAGGCCGATGTCCAGGTCCATCCGCTCCCGCTCCTTGCCGCCGAGGGTGAACGGCGACGTGCAGCCGGTCGCTGGGTCGACGGCCGAGTCCAGGCCGGGCGCGCCGCCCGCGCCGCGCTGGGTGACGGTGAGCCCGGCCGGCAGCTTCGACACGTCGAAGCACACCTGATAGGTGCCGTCTTTGCGCTGGTCGAACAGGTAGCTGCCGTCGGCGTTGGTGCGCGCGGTGGCGACCGTGCCGCCCGCGCCGTCCTTGAGCGTCACCGGAAGATCCGGGAAACCGGGTTCGTCGTCGTCCTGCATGCCGTTGCGGTTCAGGTCTTTCCACGCGCGGTCGCCGATCTTGCCGACCGCGGGCAGCGGCGTGACGGTGACCGTCGCGCTCGTCTTCTGCTCGGCGAGCGGACCGCCCGGGCCGTTGCCGGTGACCTTCGCGGTGTTGACGTGCCCGTTGTCGTCCTCGGTGAGGTTCGGGTGGTCGCAGGTGAGTTCCCGCGACGCACCGCCGGCGAGGTCGAAGGCACCGGGAAGCCCGGAGCACCACGGGTCCTTCACGAGCAGCCCGGCGAGCGGCTGGGAGCCGGTGTTGGAGACGGAGATGCGGAAATGCGCGGTATCGCCGGCCGGGATGGCAGCCGACGAGGCCCACGTTCCGTCCGCGGGATTCCGCACCTCCATCTTCGCCGTGAACGCGGCGAGAGCCACGTGCACGCAGTCCCACAGGACCCAGTTGTGGTTGGTGCCGGCGAAAAACGAAACCGCCGCGGTCTCGTCCGGCGCGGTGACCGGCGGCAGCTCCTGCCGCGCGAGCCTCCCGTCGGACGCGACGTCGTGCGTCACCGCGAGCGGTTTCTCCACCAGCACGCGCCCGGCGCCGTCGGAGAAGCGCAGCCCGGTGGTCGCGCTCGCCCGCGAACCGAGGCCGGACTGTGCCGTCCCCGCCCACACCGACAGCGAGTATTGCCCGCCGGGCACCGCTTTCACCTGCTGGCTGGCCGAGCTGACCCGGCCGTCCGGCGTCTGGATCTGGGCGTTGACGTGCCCGTCGACCGCGTGCGCGGTGCTGGTGACCAGCTTCGGCACCCGGTCGGCCGGAGTGCTGCGCGGAACCGGTGCGGCGGGACTGAACACATACCCGCGCGGCGGTCCGCCGGGCACGCCGGCGTCCTCCACGCTCGGGTTGGCCGCGATGCCGCCGCAGTCCGGGGCTCCCTCGGCGGGAGCCGACCCGGGAGTGACGACGGCGAGCGCGCCGACCAGCATCGCAGTGCCCGCCGCCGCGCCCGCCGTACGTCCGATCGCGACTTTCCTTGCCCGCCTCACGCGGTGAAGCTAGACCCGGCAAGCCCGATCGGCGGTAAGAAACACCCCAAAGTGTTACCGGCGGCCGATCCGGCCGGGCAAGCCGAAGGCGCCCTTCTTCCACACCGACACGATCGCCGGCCGCGGCTGGGAGCTGCCGCCGTCCGGCCAGTGCGAGGTCGGGTTCGCCGAACTGGCCGCGTCCTCGCCGGGGTGCTGCACCGCGACGAGCACGAGGTTCTCGGTGACGACCGGACCGCACGTCTCGGCGCCGACCGGGACGGACAGGAACTGCTTCACGTGCCCGCGTTCCGGTCCGGTGACCGGAACCGAGAACAGGCCGTCGTTCGCGCCGAGGGTGTTGCCGTCGGTCGAGATCCACAGGTTGCCGTGCGGGTCGAAGGCCACGTTGTCCGGGCAGGAGATCGGGCTGACCTGGTCCTTCGGGAACCCGCCGAAGTAGGTGTCGGCCGTGGCCGGATCGCCGCAGACGAGCAGCAGCCGCCAGGAGAACCGGGTCGAGGCGGCGTCGCCGCGGTCCTCGTCCCATTCGAGGATGTGCCCGTTTTTGTTGCGGATGCGCGGGTTCGCCTCGTCCGGGCCCGCCTTGCCCGCCGCGCCGCGGTCGGAGTTGTTGGTGAGCGCGGCGTAGATCCGGCCGTTGACCGGGTTCGGCTCGATGTCCTCCGGACGGTCCATTTTGGTCGCTCCGGCGCGGTCGGCGGCTTGGCGGGTGAACACGTAGACCTCCTCCGCGGTGAATCCGTCCACAAAGGACTTGTCGCCGCTGGCGAGGGGAATCCACTCGCCGGTGCCGTCGAATTCGCCGTCGGCGGGCAGCTTGCCGGAGCCGTCGATCTCGCCCGGGCTGTTGCCGGAGAACTTGGCGACGTACAGGGTTCCGTCGTCCAGCAACGCCGAATTGTGCCGCCGGGCGAGCGCGGAGTTCCCCTTCTTGTACTTGCCCTTCGACACGAATTTGTAGATGTACTCGAACCGTTCGTCGTCGCCGGAGTACACCGCGACCCGGCCGTCCGCGGTGATCTTGACGTTCGCCGCCTCGTGCTTGAACCGGCCGAGCGCGGTGTGCTTCACCGGCGTCGAATGCGGGTCGTTCGGGTCGATTTCCACGACCCAGCCGAACCGGTTGGGCTCGTTGGGCTCGCGCGAAACGTCCCAGCGCTGGTCGAAGCGCTCCCACTTCCGCGTGCTCTCGCCGGTCCCGATCGCATACCGCTTGAGCCGCGCGGCCTCGGCCGGGTCGGTCACCTTGTCCGCGTGCGCGAAGTACTGGTGGAAGTTCTCCTCCCCGGACAGCACGGTGCCCCACGGCGTGACGCCACCGGAACAGTTGTTCTGCGTCCCGCGCACGCGCTTGCCGGACGGGTCGGCCGACGTCTTGAGGTACTTCGAACCGGCCGCCGGGCCGCGCACCTCGAAAATCGTGTCCAGCGTGATCCGCCGGTTCAGCGGGCTCGGAACGGTGCGCAGCGCGCCGCCGATCGGGTCGCGCAGCGTCTGCACCACCGACAACCCGTGTGCCGCCCAGGCGATTTTCACCTGTTCCTCGGTGGGGTTGGCCGGGTCGTACTGATCGGCCGGGAAGAGGTGCACCTCGGTGGTGTACTCGTGGTTGACCACCAGCAGGTTGCGCAGGCCGAGCGGATCCTGCGGGATCAGGCCGACGAAGTCGTTGTTGTAGCCGAACTGCTTGGCCTGCGCGGCCGCGGTCTGCTTGCGGAAATCGAACTTCGGCGCGCCGGGCACCACCGGGTCGCCCCAGCGGATCACCACGTGCTGGGCGTAGCCGTCGGGGATGCTGACCGCGTCGAGCTTGTTCGGCGGCACCGGCGTGAAGTCGGTGCCGGGCACTGCCCGGCCCTTCGCCAGCGGTGCCGGCGCCTGGGTAGGCGTGGCCGCGGCAGCGGTGCCGGACAGCGCGGCGAACCCGCCCGCGGCCGCGGCCATCACCGCGCCGGCCTTGAACACGCCGCGCCGCGAGACGCCCTTGGCGATGTCGCCGAAGTACTCGTTGCCGGTCGGGTTCGGGGCCTCGTGCGCACACGCGTTGCCGCAGCGGTACTCGCAGGTGATCGGTGACCGGCCGCCGGAATGCGCGGTGAACAAGGGCAGCAGTCGTCCGGGCTCCAGGGACACGGGGCCTCCAGGGTCGCTTCTCGGTGGGAACGCAGCGACCGTATGCGGTGAAAACCCCCTTAACCGGACCAAAAGGTGAACAGCGGGTGTATTCGGCCAAAGACGACGATCGCCCCCGAACAGACGGTCCGGAGGCGATCGCGGTGCGTGCGGAAGAGGTCAGAACTCCTCGTCGCCGACGAGCGCGGCCTCCTTCGGCACGGTGTGCGGGTCGGCCTTCTTCTCGCGCTGCGAAAGCAGCACGGCGGCGATCAAGCAGAGGACGGCGGCGACCAGGAACGGTCCCTGCTCCCAGCCCATCCACTCGGCGACGTGGCCGACGAGCGTGGCCGCGATCGCGCCGCCGAACCAGCGGCAGAAGTTGTACCCGGCGCTCGCGACCGGCCGCGGCGCGTCGCTGATCGACATCGCGGTGCCGGTGAACAGCGTGTTCAGCAGCCCGGAAACCAGCCCGGACACGATGATCCCGACGACCACCACCGGCTTGCTCGGGATGGCCAGCACCAGCATCAGCACGGTGTATCCGGCCACCGCCAGCGCGGCCGCGTGCCGTTCGCCGAAGCGGGCGGCCATCTTCGGCGCGAGCACCACGCCGGCGATCGCCACGCACAGGCCCCAGCCGCAGAAGATCAGGCCGACGGCGATGGCGTTCCAGCCGAGCACGAACGGCGACCAGGCGAGCACCGCGAAGAACGCGGCGGTGTACAGCGCGGAGGCGATCGACGTCCGCAGCAGACCGGGGTGCTTGAGCGCCCGCAGCGGGTCGAGCAGCTTGATCGGCTGGCGTTTCTCGGCCGAGTCGCTCTTCAGGAAGATCGAGCACAGCACCAGCGCGGCGATCATCAGCACCGCGGTACCGAGGAACGGACCGCGCCACGAGATGGTGCCCAGCAGCGCACCGAGCAGCGGACCCACAGCGAGCCCGACGCCCAGTGCGGCCTCGTAAAGCAGAATCGCGCCGGATTGGCCACCAGTCGCGGCACCGACGATCACCGACAGCGCGGTGGCGATGAAGAAAGCGTTGCCCAGGCCCCACACCGCACGCAGGCCGACGAGCTGTTCGATCGAACCCGCCGCGGCACACAACGCGGTCGCGGCGACGATCAGGGTCAGCCCGACCAGCACGGTCCGCTTCGCCCCGAACCGGGCGGACATCGCGCCAGTGAAGAGCATGGCGATCACCTGCACGCCGAGATACGACGTGAACAGCAGGGTGACCTGGGACGGCGAAGCGTTCAGCCCCTTGGCGATGGACAGCAGGATCGGGTCGACGAGGCCGATGCCCATGAACGCGATGACCGCGGCGAACGCGGTGATCCACACCTGTTTGGGCTGGCCCTTGACCGCGTCCAGCAGGCTTGAGTGGTGCTCAGCGCTCATCGCGGATCAGTTCCTCCTTCAGACAGTACGGCGAGTTCCGCGGCGGGGTCGTCACGGTGGAAGTCGGCGATCAGCTTCGTGAGCGCGGGCAGCGCGGCGTCGATGGCGGCGCGCTCGTCCGGGTCGAGCCGGTCGAGCCGCGCCCGCAGCTCCGCCTCCCGGCCCGCGATCATCTCGGCGTAGAACCGCTCGCCTTCCGGGGTGGCCTCCACGAGCACGGCGCGCCCGTCCTCGGGATCGGGACGGCGGGTCACCATGCCGAGCCGCTCCAGCCTGCGCACGACGTCGGTCATCGACGGCATCCGCACCCGCTCGAGACGGGAAAGCCGGCTCATCCGGCTCGGCCCGCGGCCGACCAGCTCCGACAGCACCGACCCCTGGGTCAGGGTCAGCAGCTGCGCGGATTCGCGGCGCACCAGGTAGTACAGCCGGAACACCACCGGCCGGAGCCGCTGCGCCAGATCGCCTCTCGAGGAAGTCACTTAGCTAGGCTAACAAAAATTAGTTAGGGTAGCGAAGTAATTCGGCTCACAAGGTGGTCCAGTCCAGGACGCCTAGGCTGGTGAAGTGGACGCGGTGATCTTCGACCTCGACGGCGTACTGGTGGACTCCGAGACGACGTGGGACGAGGTGCGCCGCGCCGTAGTCGCCGAACACGGCGGCACCTGGCGGCCCGAAGCGACCCGTGCGCAACAGGGGATGAGCACCCCGGAATGGGCGCGCTACCTGGTGGACACCCTGGGCGCGCGGCTCAGCCCGGACGAAATCGCCCGCACGGTGATCGACGAGATGGCCGCCCGCTACGCCGACCGCCCGCCGGTGATCGACGGCGCCGACCAGGTCGTCCGGGAGATCGCCCGGCGCTGGCCGGTCGCGATCGCCAGCTCGTCGCCGCCGGTGCTGATCCACTCGTTCCTCACCGCGTGCGACCTGACGTCGCTGGTCCCGGTCGCGGTGTCGAGCGAGGAAGTGGCCGCCGGCAAACCCGAGCCCGACGTATACCTGCGGGCAGCGATGCTGCTGGGCGTCGAAGCTTCGCGCTGCGCCGCCGTGGAGGACTCGACCAACGGCCTGCGCGCGGCGTTCGCGGCGAACATGACGGTCTTCGCGGTGCCGAACCCGCACTTCCCGCCGGACCCGGAGGCGCTGCGGGACGCCACGGTGCTGCCGAATTTGGCCGCGTTGCCCGCCGCGCTCAGTGAGTGACGCAGACCACAGCGGCAAATAACCCCAAATCGGGTCGCAGCGGGTATCCGCCCGGTCGCGCGGCGCCATCCTGAACGTCTGCCAACAAGATCGCCATCAGGGGTGGAAATGGCTGCACCAGACCAGGATTGGGACATCGTCAGCAGCGTCGGGCTCACCGCGCTCGGGGTCGCCGCGGGCCGGGCGATCGCGACGGTGTCCCCTGATCCGCTGATCGAAGACCGGTACGCGGCGGAGTTCGTCCGCGCCGCGAAACCGCCGCGGCCGATGCCGATCGAACCGGTCGACGACGCGCTCTGGATGGCGATGGCCGAGTACCTCGCGGTGCGGTCCCGGTTCTTCGACGAGGTGGTCACCGGCACGGACGCGCCGCAGGTGGTGATCCTCGCCGCGGGGCTCGACGCCCGCGCGTACCGGCTGGACCTCTCCGGCCGAGACGTCTTCGAGGTGGACCAGCCGCGGGTGCTCGCGTTCAAACAGGAAGTGCTGGACGGCCTCGGCGCGGTGCCGCGTTGCCGCCGGCACGCGATCGGAGCCGACCTGCGCGAGGACTGGCCCGCCGCCTTGGAAAACGCCGGATTCGACCGCGGCCGCCCGGCAGTGTGGATCGCCGAGGGATTGCTGCCGTACCTGCCCCCGCGGGCGGAGGAGCTGCTGTTCGACCTCGTGCACGCCCGCAGCGCGCCGGGCAGCCGGATCGGCATCGAGCACATCCCCGACCTCGGCAGCACCGACATCCTCGACACCATCCGGTCGTCAGACGCCGGAGCGCGGCTGGGCCTCGACGTGAACGACGTGCTTTCGACCGAACCGCGCCGCAACCCGGTCGAATGGCTCGCCCGACAAGGCTGGCAGACGGCCGTCGACCGCGCGGGCGACCTCGCCGCCAGTTACGGCAAACACCTGCCCGACCCGCTCGGCGACGCCATGACCAAAACCGAACTGGTCACCGCCGACCTGCCCTAAACGCCAATGCCAGAACTTAAGCCGCGTGACCCCGGTGAATAGACGTGAGGGGAACCCTGAGGGAATCTGATTCCCTCAGGGTTCCCCTCACGTACGTTCACCTTCAGGCTGGGTCAGCGCTCCACTTCGCCGCGGATGAAGGCGTCGACCGCGTCGCGTGCGGTCGAGTCGTCGTACTGCTCCGGCGGCGACTTCATGAAGTAGGACGACGCGGACAGGATCGGGCCGCCGATGCCGCGGTCCTTGGCGATCTTCGCCGCGCGCACCGCGTCGATGATGATGCCCGCCGAGTTGGGGGAGTCCCACACCTCGAGCTTGTACTCCAGGTTCAGCGGCACGTCGCCGAACGCGCGGCCCTCGAGCCGGACGTAGGCCCACTTGCGGTCGTCGAGCCACTGCACGTAGTCCGACGGTCCGATGTGGACATTGCCCTTGCCGAGCTCGCGGTCCACCTGCGACGTGACCGACTGGGTCTTGGAGATCTTCTTCGACTCGAGCCGCTCCAGCTCCTTCATGTTCAGGAAGTCCATGTTCCCGCCCACGTTGAGCTGCATCGTGCGGTCGAGCTGCACGCCGCGGTCCTCGAACAGCTTCGCCAGCACGCGGTGCGTGATAGTGGCGCCGACCTGGGACTTGATGTCGTCGCCGACGATCGGGACGCCCGCGTCGGCGAACTTCTTCGCCCACTCCGGGTCGGAGGCGATGAAGACCGGCAGCGCGTTGACGAACGCGACGCCCGCGTCGATCGCGGCCTGCGCGTAGAACTTGTCGGCCTCTTCGGACCCGACGGGAAGATAGGAGACGAGCACGTCGACCTGCGCGTCGCGCAGCGCGGCGACCACGTCGACCGGAGCCTCGTCGGACTCCTCGATGGTCTCGCGGTAGAACCGGCCGAGACCGTCGTAGGTGTGGCCGCGCTGGACGGTGACGCCGAGCGGCGGCACGTCGGCGATCTTGATCGTGTTGTTCTCGCTGGCGGAGATCGCCTCCGAGAGATCCCGGCCGACCTTCTTCGCGTCGACGTCGAACGCGGCGACGAACTCGACGTCGCGCACGTGGTAGTCGCCGAACTGGACGTGCATCAAACCGGGGACGCGCGTACCGGGATCCGCGTCACGGTAGTACTGCACGCCCTGGACCAGCGACGAGGCGCAGTTGCCGACGCCCACGATGGCCACCCGAACGCGGCGGTTGGAGCCCATGCCGGTTTCTCCTTCAATCTCATTCACTTGCATCTGCAGGTCTGCCGCCCCGTTGCGGCCGCCGCTCAACTCAGTCCCGGCTGCTCCGGGCCGCGCTGCTCGGCTTGTTCGTGCGCGATCAGCTCGTTGAGCCAGCGCACCTCCCGCTCGCTCGACTCCAGCCCCAGCCGGTGCAGCTCGCGGGTGTAGCGGTCGATCTTTTCCTCGGCCCTGGCCAGCGCGTCCCGCAAACCTTCGCGCCGCTCTTCGACGCGGCGGCGGCGGCCTTCCAGGATTCGCATCCTGACGTCGGCCGGTGTCCGCGAGAAGAACGCCAGGTGGACGCCGAATCCCTCGTCGTCCCACGTCTGCGGTCCCGCGTCGCCGAGCAGTTCGGCGAAGCGTTCCTTGCCCTCGGCGGTGAGCTTGTAGACGCGGCGGCCGCGCCGGGACCACGCCCGGTCGTCCGCCTCGTCGAACTCCTCGACGAGGTAGCCGGCCCGCAGCAGCCGGCGCAGGGTCGGATACAGCGAGCCGTACGAGAACGTCCGGAACATCCCGAGCGTCTCGTGCAAACGTTTGCGGAGCACGTACCCGTGCATGGGCGCCTCGTGCAGCAATCCGAGGATCGCGAGTTCGAGCACACCACACCCCATTCCGGGAATACGCCGCGGCCAGCCTCGTTGATCACCGGGACCGGCTCAGCCAACCTACTCGCCGAGTATATCGCCTCGATACATCGAAGTGGCGGAAGTAACCCGCGACCAGCACGCGCCCGGCGATCCGTGACCAGAGCGTTAGCAAACTTTCGGCGTGTCCGAGCGGTCGCCCTGGGTGCGGGAAAGCAGGGGGCACCGCGGGCACAGCAAGAGCCCGTACTCTGTCCTCGTGCGAAACCAGCGGCAGGTTGTGGATTACGCCTTGCAGCGCCGTGCGCTGCTGGCCGGCGTCCGCTCCGGACGCGTCGGAGACCACGAGGTCTGCGACGCGAGCCCGTACCTGCTCCGCGCGGCCAAATTCCACGGCAGACCCGAGGACCGGGCCTGCCCGATGTGCCGCCGGGCCCCGCTGCACCTCGTCTCCTGGGTGTACGGCGACGAGCTCAAGCACGTCTCGGGATCGGCACGCACCCCCGCCGAACTGACCCGGATGTCCGGGATTTTCGCGGAATTCACCGTCTATGACGTAGAGGTGTGCCGGACGTGCCATTGGAACCACCTGGTCCTGTCCTACGTCCTCGGCACGGGAGAGCCCCAGCCGACCCGGCCGCGAAGGACTGCCGGGCAGTGACGAGTACCACAACCGCTGCAGAACGCAGGGCGGTGCGCCGCCGTTCGTCCCGGACGACGGCGCCGGCAGTGCAGCCCTCGGAGGCCCATTCGTGAACGACGACCGCGACCGCTCCTGGCCCAGCCAGGAGCCAGATGCACCTCGCCGTGCCCGGCGCCCGCAGGAGGACCCCGGTCCCGCCTGGCCCGCCGATGACGCCCCCCGGCGCCCCGCGCCGCCCCGCCGTCCTCCCGCCGGCGGGCCGCGCCCGCCCCGCGCCCCGCGTGCCGACGCCGCACCGCAATGGCCGAGCGGCGACGAAGGCGCTCCGCAGTGGCCCGCCGCCGACGAGCCGCGCCGTCCGCAGCGCGCCCCGCAGAACCGCGCCCCGCAGGGCCGTCCGCCGCAAGGACCCGGCCCGCAGGACCGCGGTTCGGCCACCCGTGCGTCGCAGATCCTCGACGGACAGGGCGCGCCGCCGCCGCGTCGCCAGCCTCCGGGCGGCCGTCCCGTTCCGAACGGCGGCCCCAACGGGAACGCCACCCAAGGTTTGCGGCAACCGCCGCCGGGCGGACGGCCGCCGCAAGGCCGTCGCGTCCCGCCGCCGCCTCCGCCGTCCTATCCGGAGACCGACCGCGAACCGGACCTGATCACGCATGCCGCGCACAACGGCTACGCGCCTTACGACGACCGGTACGACGACCACGACCCGTACGACGAGGAAACGCGCCTCGCCCAGTACTCGGACGACGCGGACTTCGAGGACGACCCGGAAGGTCAGGAGGGCGGCAAGAAGAGCAAGGCCGACCTCACGCCGAGGCAGCGCCGCAAACGCCGGTGGAAGATCGTCCGGCGGGTGCTGTATGCGATGTTCGGCCTGTTCGTCGTGGTGCCCGCGATCGCGTTCGTGATCACCTATTTCCTGGTCGACGTGCCCTCGCCGCAGGAAGTGCTCGCCCAGCAAAGCCAGCCGATCACCTTCTACTACGCCGACAAATCGGTGATGGGCCGTTCGGTCCCGGAGGGCGGCGACCGCCAGCTGCTGCAGCCCAACCAGGTGCCCGAGGTCGTCAAGCACGCCGTCTACGCGGCGGAGGACGCGACCTTCGAGACCAACTCCGGCTTCAACGTGATGGCGATCCTGCGTTCGGTCTTCAACCAGGCGACCGGCGGCACCGGCGGTGGTTCGACCATTTCGCAGCAGTACATCAAGCAGGCGACCAAAAACGACGCCCCGACGCTGACGCGCAAATGGACCGAGCTGGCGAAGTCGTTCAAGCTGAACAACGAAGCGTCCAAATCGGACATCATCACCGGCTACCTGAACATCGTCTTCTTCGGCCGCGGCGCGAACGGCATCGCCGCCGCCTCGAAGGCGTATTTCGGCAAGGACGTCGGGCAGCTCAACGCCTCCGAGGCGGCGCTGCTCGCCGGGATGATCCAGGGCCCGAGCCGCGATCGCGACACCGCGTACGTGCAGAAGCGGTGGAACTACGTGATGGACCAGATGGTGGCCAACCACTGGCTCTCGCCCGCCGACCGCAAGGCGGCGCAGCTGCCCACGATGGTCCCGCGCGACGCGCAGAAGAAGCAGGACGCGGGCACCCTGGACTACTTCATCCAGCAGCGCATCATGCAGGAGCTGGACGCCAAGGGCTACGACGAGAACAAGCTGTACTCCACCGGCGCGAAGATCTACACCACGATCGACCCGAACGCACAGAAGCTCGCGGTGCAGTCCGTGCAGGACAACATGCAGGGCCAGACCGACGAGAACCTCCGGGGAGCGCTGGTCGCCATCGACCCGAGAACCGGTGGCGTGGTCGCCTATTACGGCGGGCCGACCACGGTGAAGAACGACCAGGGCAAGGACACGCTCGCCACGGACTGGGCGAACACCCCGCAGAACCCCGGTTCGTCGATGAAGGCCTACGACCTCACCGCCTGGCTCAAGATGGGCAAGGGGCTCGGCGAGACCTTCGACGGCACCAACAACCGGGAACTCGGCGGGCGCGTGGTCCGCAACGCGGGCGAAAGCGCCAGCTGCGGTCCGCAGTGCACGGTCAAGAAGGCCATGGAGGTCTCGGCGAACACCGTGTTCTACGACATGGTGCTGAACTGGACGAAGCCGGCCCGGGTCGCGGAAGCCGCGAAGGAGGCGGGCGTGCAGCCCGCGCCGAAGGGCAAGGCCAAGCTCGGCACGAGCGACGCCAACATCGCCCTCGGCGGTGGCGCCACCGCGGTCACCCCGGAGGACATGGCCGCCGGGTACTCGTCGTTCGCCTCCGGAGGCGTGCGGCGCGACCAGCACTTCGTCGCGAAGCTCACCAACTCCCAGGACGAGGTCATCTTCGACGACACCAACGGGCAGGGAAAGCCCGCGTTCGACGACAACGCGGACAAGAGCAAGCAGATCGCCGGGAACGTCACCGACGCGCTCATCCCGGTGATCGCCGAATCGCACCTGAAGTGCCCGAGCGGACACGAATGCGCGGGTAAGACCGGCACCCAGCAGTACGACCCGCAAGAGGGCGACCCGAGTTCGTACAAGGACCGCAACGCCCAGACCTGGATGGTCGGGTACACCCCGTCGGTGGCGGCCGCGATCTGGATCGGCGGCGACGGCAACAAGCCGCTGCACGACCAGAACGGCAAGCCGATCTTCGGTAAGACCATCGCGGGCCCGGCCTGGCAGGACTTCATGACGAACTACCTGAAGGACAAGCCGGACGAGAAGTTCGACAAGGTGCAGCCGATCGGCAAGGACGCGGACGAGGTCGTCACGTCGAGCAAGACGGCCCCGCCGCCGCGGCAGACCTCCAGCGAGCAACCGCCGCCGCCGTCCACCACGTCCTCGTCGTCGGAGCCGCCGACCAGTTCTTCGCACCCGACGTCCTCGACGACGACCAGCCCGACCCGGCCGGGCGGCATCTTCGGCGGCGGCACCGAACCCGGCAATCCGGGCAGCGGCGGAGGTCCCGTCGTGAACGGCGAACCGCCGCGGCGCACCGGCTGATCCGCGCCTGACCCCCGCGAAGAGGCTCCTCTCCACCCCCGGAGAGGAGCCTCTTTTTGCCGGTACCGCCGGGCAGGGGGTGCGGTAGGTTCACCGACGGTTTCCTCCCCCGCGGAGGGGATCGGCCAGGAGAGTGAACCTCGGCCGGGGTCGCCGCGTCTGGTCAACAGAGGGCCTTCTGCGTCCGCAGGCTGCCCGTGTCCGAGAAGAGGATCCGCAGTGAACGACGACCGCAGCCGCTCCTGGCCCGACCGGGATCCCGACCCGCGGCGTCAACCACCCCCGTCCCAGCCCGGGCCGCCGCCGTGGGCGCGCGGCCCGCAGCGTCCGGCCGCCGGCCCGACCGGTCCGGCGGGTTCTCCGCCGCCGGGCCGCCGTCCGCCGCCGCCCGGCCGTCGCCCGGTGCCGCCGCCGCAGCGCGAGCCGGAGCTGATGACGCACCGGATGATCGAGGACGACTACCGCGATCCTGGTTATCGGGACGCCGGCTACCGCGACGAGGGACCGCTCGGCCCGGACGACGGCTATCCGCCGGAGGACCTGGACAAGAAGGGCCGCACGCCCGCGCAGCGCAAGAAGAGACGCTGGAAGATCATCCGGCGCTGTGCGTACGCCTTCGTCGGCCTCTTCATCGTGCTGCCGGCGATCGCTTTCGTGATCACCTATTTCCTGGTCGACGTGCCCTCGCCGCAGAGCGTCGCGCAGGGCCAGAACCAGGCCGTCACCTACCTGTATGCCGACGGCAGCCCGATGGGCAAGGACGTGCCCTCAGGCGGCAACCGGCAGATCCTCACCCCGCAGCAGATCCCGGACGTGGTGAAGCACGCGGTGATCGCGACCGAGGACTCGACGTTCGAGACCAACTCCGGCTTCGACGTCACCGGCCTGCTCCGCGCGGTCTTCAACAACCTCACCGGCGGCACCGGCGGCGGGTCCACGATCTCGCAGCAGTACATCAAGAAGGCCACCGACAACGACGCCCCGACGCTCACCCGCAAATGGACCGAGCTGGCGAAGTCCTTCAAGATGAACCAGACGTACGAGAAACAGGACATCATCACCGCGTACCTGAACATCATTTACTTCGGGCGCGGGGCGTACGGCATCGGCGCGGCGTCGCAGGCCTTCTTCCACAAGGACGTCTCGAAGCTGGACTACTCCGAGGCCGCGCTGCTGGCCGGGCTGATCCAGCAGCCGGGCCGTTCGGAGAACCCGAAGGTGGCGCAGGGCCGCTGGAACACCGCGCTCGACCGGATGCTCGAGAACAAATACATCACCCCGCAGCAGCGGCAAGCGGCGAAGTTCCCGGACGTGATCCCGCTCGAGGAATCGAAGGACGACTCGAACGCGCCCTACAAGTTCATCACCGCCCAGGTGCGGGCCGAACTGGCGCAGCACGGCATCGACGACGACAAGTACTACGCGGGCGGCTACATCGTCCAGACCACCATCGACAAGCGCGCGCAAGAGCTCGCGACGAAGACCGCGACCGACGCGCTGAAGGACCAGACGGACGATCGGCTGCTCGATTCGCTGGTGGCGGTCGATCCGAAGACCGGCGGGGTGCTCGCGTACTACGGCGGGCCGGCGACCGTCGAAGTGAACGGGAAGAAGCAGGGCGCGCGCGACTGGGCGAACACGCCGCAGAACCCCGGTTCGTCGATGAAGGCGTTCGACCTCACCGCTTTCCTGAAGATGGGCAAGGGGATCAACGAGACCTTCGACGGCAGCAACAACCGGGTCTTCGACGGCCGCGTCGTGCGCAACGCGGGTCCCAGCTCCAGTTGCTCCGGACAGTGCACGGTCGCCGAGGCGATGAAACGGTCGGCGAACACGGTGTTCTACGACATGGTGCTGAACCAGACGCATCCCGGACCGGTCGGGCAGGCCGCCCAGGAAGCCGGCGTGAAGACCAAGGACAAGGGCGGTCAGTCGCTGATTTCCACCGAGGACGCGAACATCGCGCTCGGCGGCGGAAACACCCAGATCACCCCCGCTGACATGGCCAGCGCGTACGCGACCTTCGCCGCCAATGGCGTCCAGCGCGACCGGCACTTCGTGCAGAAGGTGACCAACGCACAGAATGAGGTCGCCTACGAGGCGCAGCCGAGCCCGGGCAAGCCCGCGTTCGACAGCAGCGCGGACAAGAGCAAGCAGATCGCCGGCAACGTGACCATGGCGCTCGGCCCGGTGATCGACTTCTCGCACCTGAAGTGCCCGTCCGGCCACGACTGCGCCGGCAAGACCGGTACCCAGCAGCACACCAAGCGGCCGGGCGAGCCGGCGTGGGCGGCGAACGCGAACGCGCAGACCTGGATGGTCGGCTACACGCCGTCGGTCTCGGTCGCCGCGTGGGTCGGCGCGGACGGCGACCAGGCGCTGCACGGTCCGGGCACGTCGCCGATCTACGGATCGACGATCGCCGGTCCGATGTGGCAGAAGTTCCTCGACGGCTATCTCAAGGGCAAGCCCGCCGAGAAGTTCGACCAGGTGGCGCTGATCGGCGCGCAGGCCCCGCCGCAGCAGCAGGGCGACCAGAACGCGGGCGACGAGCAACCGCCGCCGCAGACCAACGGCAACGAGCCGGACGATCCCGGCAACGGGAACGACCACGGCGGGCCGATCTCCGGCGGGCCGAGCCAGCCGCACTGGCCGAGCGGGCTTCCGCACTGGCCGTCGGGCAAGCCGTCGTCGCACAACCCGCCCAGCGGCGGTCCGTCGACCGGCGAGGATCCGCCGCAGGAGTGACGAAAAAGGCCGTGGCCACGACGGTGGGGGGAGGCCGTCGCGGCCACGGCCGTTCAGTGGGCGGCGTCAGCCGCCGAGGGTGACCACGCGGCCTTCGGCACCCGAGCGGTGCGCGGCTTCGATCACGCGCAACGCCTCGACGGCGCTCGCCGGGTCCACCGGGAACTCCGCTTCACCGCGCAGCGCGTCCCGGACCTGGATGTAAAACGCTTCGTAGCAACCGGTTTCGGTCGGCACCGTTTCGGTGTCGTCGTTCACACCGAGCACACCGGCGTCGCTTTCCGGCTCCACGCCCCAGCCCTCGTCGCCGGGACGGAGACCGGCCTTGATCTGCGGTTCCTGGACGTCGAGGCCGTATTTGGTGAAGGTCGCCTGATCGCCGAGCACGCGGAAACGCGGGTTGCGGGTACCGGCGAGCGCGGACGACCACAGGTGCGACCGCACGCCGTTCTCGTGGTGCAGAGCCACGAAGACGTCGTCGTCCACCTGGACGCCGGGGCGGCGGCGGTCGACCTCCGCGTAAACCTGCGTGACCGGACCGAACAACTGCAGTGCCTGGTCGACGATGTGCGCGCCGAGGTCGTAGAGCAGACCGCCGGCCTCGGCCGGGTCGCCGAACTCGCGCCAGTTGTCCTTGATCTTCGGCACCCAGCGGTCGTAACGGGATTCGAAACGGAACACGGTGCCGAGGCGGCCGGACTCGAGCACCTTGCCGACGGTGCGGAAGTCCGAGTCCCAGCGGCGGTTCTGAAAGACCGTGAGCCCGACGCCGTTGGCTTTCGCCGCGTCGACGACCTGTTGTGCTTCGGCCGCGGTCGGCGCGAACGGCTTGTCCACGACCACCGGAATCCCGGCGTCGATCGCACGCAGCGCGAGCGGCACGTGCGTGCGGTTCGGCGTGGTCACCACGATCAGGTCGAGGTCACCCGCACGGGCGAAAAGCGCGTCCGCGTCCGGGACCACCTCGGCGTCGGGATGCTCGGCGCGCGCCTGCGCCGCCCGGTCCGGGTTCGCGGTCACCAGCACGGCCGGGACCAGCCCGGGCGTCGCCGCGACCAGCGGCGCGTGGAAAACCCGGCCGCCGATTCCGTACCCGAGAATGCCGACCCGCGCGTCATCAGCCATGACCGCCATTAAACAACACTGTTGCGTAATAGGCCACCCGTCCGCGATGATCTATCGATGGCGGAAACCGGCGTCAACCTGCGCGGGCTGCGCCGCCACAACCGCGCGCTGCTGCTCGGGCACATCCTGCGCGCGGGCGGGCTGAGCCGGGTCGAGCTGGCACAGCGGTCCGGGCTGACCCAGCAGGCCGTGTCGAAAATCGTGTCCGACCTGCTTCCGGAAGGATTGCTGGACGTCGAACGCGCGCCCGCGGCCGGAGTCGGCAAACCACGCACGATGCTGCGGCTGCGCGCGGAAGCCCGCTGCGCCCTCGGCGCGCAGCTCGACCGGGACGGCTTTCTCGTCCTGCGCACCGGCCTGACCGGCGAGGTCGAGGAGATCGTGGAAGGCCCGCTGCCGGTCGGCTTCGGCCCGGAGACCGCGGTGACCGCGATCGCCGACGGGGTGCGCAAACTGGTCGCCGACGTCGATCCGGCGCGGGTGCTCGGGCTCGGCGTCGGCGCGGTGGGACCGCTCGACCACCACGCGGGCCGCGTCCGCGACGCCACCAACATGCCCGGCTGGCACGACGTCCCGCTGCGCGACCTGCTCGCCGAACGCACCGGCCTGCCGGTCACGCTGGACAAGAACACCAACTCCGCCGCCTTCGCGCACGCCTGGCCGGAGGAAACCGCGGCCGCGACGGCGGTGGTGCTCGTCGGCACCGGAATCGGTGTCGGCCTGCTGATCGACGGACGCGTCTACCGGGGCCCGCGCACCAACGCCGGTGAATTCGGCCACACCACCATCGCCTACGCCGGACCGCGCTGCGCCTGCGGACGGCGCGGCTGCGTCGAGGTCATGCACCGCGCCGCCGGCACCCCGCACGACGCCGCCCGGCTGCTCGGCATCGGACTCGCCGACCTGGTGCAGGTGCTCGATCTCGAACGGATCGTCCTGTTCGGACGGACCGTGCGCGGCGCGCCCGAGATCTACCGCGAAACGGTCTCGCAGCAGCTGCGAGACCTGCTGCCGGTGCCGTATTGGCAGCGCATCGACGTCGAATTGAGCGACCTCGACGAGGAAGCGGTCGCGCTCGGCGCCGCATTCGAGGTGCTTGCCGGGTTTTACGAGGATCCGAAATGACCGGCACCCCACTCGCGGACCGATAGCATCCCGACGTGTCCCGCGTCTCCGACCCCGCCGCCGACGAGCCGGATTCGGCTCCCCGCACGCTCACCCCGGCCGAGCGGATCGCCCCCAGCCGGCACGACCCGCTGGTGGCCGCGGCGACGAGACCCGTCGGCGGCCCGCTCGGCGAGCACGCGGCGGTGGGCAGGCAGTGGTTCTGGTCGCCGCAGCGCGTCGGGCTCGCGATGGCCGTGCTCGCGCTGGTGGTGTGCTGGTTCGGCAAGGCGTCGTGCATCCAGCAGTACAGCGATTCCAACGGGGCGCTCCAGCTCGACTGGCGGTCCGGCCGCCCGTTCGTCGCCATGTGCTACTCCGACATCGTCCCGCTCTACAGCTCGGAAAAGCTCGACGATTCGCACACCTTCCCCTACGTCACGTCGTGGCAGGAGGATTCGCAGACCGCGGAGAACCAGACCCGGTACATGGAGTACCCGGTGGTCACCGGGTTGTTCCAGTGGATCAACGCGAAGCTCGCGGCTGCCTGGACCGCGGTCGCGAACGCCGGCTGGCTGCCCGGCGCGCTGCCGGTGGCGATCTACTTCAACATCACCGCGTTCTGGCTCGCGCTCGCCTGGCTGGTCACGGTGTGGGCGACCGGGCGGACGACGAAACGCCGGCCGTGGGACGCGGTGCTCGTCGCCATCTCGCCGCTCGTGCTGGTCCATACCTTTACGAACTTCGACGCGCTCGCCACCGCGGCCGCCGCCGCCGGGATCCTGGCCTGGTCGCGGAAACGCCCGGAGGTCGCCGGTGTCCTGTTCGGACTCGGCGTCGCCACCAAGCTGTATCCGTTGCTGTTGCTGGGCGTGCTGTTCCTGTTGTGCCTGCGCGCCGGGAAACTGCGCGCGTGGAGCCGGACCGCGGCGTTCACCGTGCTGGCCTGGCTGGTGGTGAACGTCCCGTTCATCGTGGCCGCGCCCCGCGGCTGGTGGGAATTCTTCCGGCTCAACACGCTGCGTCCGATGGATCCGGATTCGCTCTACAACGTCGTTTCCTACGCCACCGGCTGGGCGGGCTTCGACGGCGTGCTCCAAAAAGGACAGCCGCCGACCGTGCTGAACATCGTGGTCGCGGTGCTGTTCCTGGCCTGCTGCGCGGGAATCGCCTACGTCGCGCTCACCGCGCCCCGACGGCCGCGGTTCGGGCAGCTGGCTTTCCTCATCGTGGCGGCGTTCCTGCTGACGAACAAGGTGTGGAGCCCGCAGTACTCGCTGTGGCTCGTCCCGCTGGCGGTGCTGGCGATCCCGCGCTGGCGGCTGCTGCTCGGCTGGATGGTGCTCGACGCGGCGGTGTGGGCGCCCCGGATGTTCTATTACCTCGGCGTCGACCACAAGGGACTGCCGGCGGGCTGGTTCCTCGGCGGAGTGGTCCTGCGCGACCTCGCCGTCGCCGGGATCTGCGTGCTGGTGCTCCGCGAGATCTACCGTCCGCGCACCGACCTGGTCCGGCTTTCCGGCGACGACGACCCGGCGGGCGGCGTGCTGGAGCGGACCCGCGACAAGGTCACCTTCGCGCCGTTGCGCCGCCCCCGCACTCCCGCTCAGCAGCCAGTCGCGTGATCCGGGAAGGACTCCCGGCTTGCCGCGAGGAGTCCTTCCCAGGCCTCAGGAGAGCTGTTTGCGCAGGTAGGCGATGTCGGCGGCCTGTCCTTCGCCCGGGGTTTCGACGACCACCGGCGCACCCGCCTGGCGCACGACCTCGGCGAGCAGCTCCGGTTCGATCGTGCCGTCGCCGTCGACGATCGACGCGTGCCGGTCGCGGTTGGAACCGTGCTCGTCGCGGGAGTTGTTGCAGTGCACCAGGTCGATCCGGCCGGTGATGGCCTTGACCTTCTCCACCGCGGTCGAGAGATCCCAGCCCGCCGCGTAGGCGTGGCAGGTGTCGAGGCAGAAGCCCGCGCCGAACTCGCCGACCTTGTCCCACAGCCGGGCGATCACGTCGAGTTCGCGGGTCATCGCGTTGTCGCCGCCCGCGGTGTTCTCGATCAGGATCGGCACCGCGAAGCCGCCCTTTTCCGCCTCGCGCTCGAAAAGCTTGCGCCAGTTGACCAAGCCCTCCTCGACGTCGTCGCCCGCGCCGACGTGCCCGCCGTGCACGATCAGGCCCTTCGCGCCGATCGCGGCGGCCCCGTCGGCGTGCTGCGTGACGTTCTTCCGGGACGGGATGCGGATCCGGTTGTTCTTGGACGCGACGTTGATCAGGTACGGCGCGTGGATGAACACCTCGACCGGGGAGGCCTTGATCTCCTCGCCGTGCGGATGCGGTTTCGGTGCCTTCCACCCCTGCGGGTCGGAGAGGAAGAACTGGACGACGTCGGCTTCTCGCTCGGCGACGGCGGCCAGCGGATCGTCGTCGCGGACATGGGCGCCAATCTGCATGCCCTGACGCTACTACCGGGCGAATCTCCCCCTTCCGCCTGAGTTGGTGACGCTCGTGGAGTACCGTGAGCGCGTTCCGTGATCCAGTCGGGGGAGGAAAGGCATGCGGAAACGCGCTGGACGGACGATTTCACTGGGGGTCGCGCTCGCGGCGCCGCTGCTTTCCGCGGCTCTGGCCTTCCCCGCCGCCGCCGCCGCGGACCCGAGCCCCACGGTGAGCGGCGACTGCGAATCCACGCTGCGGAACGGCAAGAACGGCGCTGGCCTCGCGCTCGACGCGGGCGCTCCGCTCAACGCGCCGAACCGGGTCACCGTCGGCCTCGATTCGAAGGCGAAGCAGAGCGACGGCAACAACACGTTGCTCACCCTCCCGGTCGGCGACACCGTGCGCACGCTGGGCGTCGGCGAGGTCCCGGTGGTCGGCGACACGGCCGCGAAGGACACCTGCCCGATGGTGCAGGCCACGGCGAACGGCGTCGGCAACGCCACCCAGGGACTGGTCGGCGGCCTTCCCGGAAACCCGATCCCAGGGCCGCCGCAGCCGACCCCCAAGCCGCCGAACCCCACGCCCAACCCGCCGTCCCCAGCGCCCGGACCCGGCGGTCCGGGCCAGCCCGCTCCCGGCGGCGACACGCTCGGCCCGGTGACGTCGGCCGGCGGACTGTCCGGCCTCGATTCGGTGTCCGGCATCTTCACCGGGGCCGCGATGCTCCCGGCGAGTTTCGTGCAGGCCCCGATCGTCACCCAGGTCGTCCCCGGCCAGCTGCCGCAGGGCCAGGCGCCGACGGTCGACGCGAAGAAGTCCGGCACCGCGGAAGCTCTGCCCGCGGCCACCCCGCCCGCCCGGCTCCCGCTGCTGATCGCCGTGCTGGCGCTCGCGATGGTGGCCGCCGCGCTGGTGCGCGCGTGGCTGCGCCGCAAGCCCGCCTGACTCTCACCCTGAGTAGCGCCCGCTTCCACCCGAATGCCTGACCTCGGAGGGGAGGCGGGCGTCACTCGTCTTCGTTACCGTCGTTGTCCACAGGGAGGCAGGTACAACGGACGCGGCGAAAGGGTCGACGGCCATGCAGCAGCACCGGGCACGGAGGGCCACCGCGGTGGGCGCCGCCGCTTTCGTCCTGGCCGGCTCGGCCGCGCTCGCCGCACCAGGCACCGCGTCGGCGGACACCTTGACCGCTAAGTGCGGTTCCACCATCACGGCCAAACCGGGTGACCACATCCAGGCCACACCTCTACTCGGTCTCCCGCTCGACCTCGGCATCGTCGGCCAGGCCTCCGGCGTTCTCACCAGCACTGTCGACGCGCTCTGCAAAGTCACGGTGAACGTGGTCAACACGGTCGTCGCGCCGGTCCCGGTGGTCGGCCCGCCGGCCGCGAGCGCGGTCAACGGCGCGGTCGCGGGCGGCGCGAACGCGGTCCAGCAGGGCGTCGCCGCGGCGGGCCAGGCCCTCAGCGGCAGCCAGCCGGGCAAGCAAAGCCCGGGGCAGAACCCGCAGCAACCGCCGTCCGGCGGCAACGGCGGCAGCCCGCAGCAGGGTGGTTCGCCCGGACAGCAGCAGTCCCAGATGCCCGGTTCGACCAGCCCGGTGCTCGGCGATTACGGCGGCGCCGGCGGAGGAGCCGCGCCGTTCTCGGCCTTCCTGCCGAACTTCAGCGACCTGTCGTACGGCTACAGCACCGGCTACGCGCCGATGCGCGACTACAGCGGCATCCCGATGGCGATGGCCGGATTGTTCAGCCCGTCGCCGTCGCTGCGATACGGCAGCCAGATCCCGGGTTACGCGCCGCAATACGGCCTTTCCAACCCGGACGGCTCGTCAGGCGGCGACCGCACGGTCCAGAACGCCGGTAACGCCGAAGCCTTGCCGGGCACCGGCGGAAACCACACGAACGGGTTGGACTGGCCGGTTCTGGTGGCAGTTTTGGCACTCTCCGGAGTCAGCGCGGGCCTGGTCCGCACCTGGGTACTCCGCCGAATGGCCGCTGCAGGTTAAGCCAACTCACCAGTATCTTTGCCGGAGTCCATTCGTTGTCCTAGATGCGACGAACCATGCCCGCGGACCCCGGAGGATAGTGCTCGTGCGGAAACTCCCCACCTGGAAGCGAACCCGTCGAGCACTCACCGTCACCGCTCTCGCCGCCCTCTTCACCGGCGGCACGTTCCTGGGAACCGGCACCGCGTCCGCGGCGACGACGCTCGCGAACCAGTGCACCGGCGCGGTCACCGGCGGCATGGGCGATTCGGTCGCCGTCCCCGGTTCGGCGGTCAAGGAGATCGTCCGCAAGTCGGCCCAGGACCAGGTCAACTTCTGGCGGCTGCTGACCGTGTGGCCGGATTCGCTGGCCAACGCCATCGCGAACAAGGGCAACCTGCCGGTCGGCTCGATCCCGAACGCCGCGGGCGGCACGATCAGCGGCGACGCGATCGGCCAGGTCGTCGCGAACGCGCTGAAGGACGAGTGGGGACTCGGCGTCCTGCCGGACACCAAGACCAAGGTGCTGAACGGCATCCGCAGCGGGGTCGCGTCCGCGTGCGGGCTCACCACGACGGCGAACAACTACCAGGCGCCGTCGTCCCCGAACTCCCCGTCGAACGGCGGCGCCCCGTCGAACGGAAACGGCGCCGCGCCCGCGCAGAGCGGCGGCGGCAACCCGCTCGGCAACTACCAGCCGGGCTCGACCGGGATCGCCCCGCCGCGCGACTACGGCAACATCCCGACCGCGACCCCGGGCACCCCGGGCGTCCTGGGCACCGCGATCGCCCCCGGCGCGCGCTACGGCTCCCTGCCCGGTTCCGGCGCGCTGCCGCAGCAGCCGTCGGCCGGCCAGGACCCGCAGGGACAGCAGGGCCCGGACATCCGCAACGCGGGCAACGCCGAAGCGCTGGCGAGCCAGGGCGGAGCCTCGGACGTCCAGCTGCCGATGCTGCTCGCGGTGATCGTGCTGGCCGGCGTCACCGCCGGGCTCGTCCGCACCTGGGTGCTGCGCCGCGCCAGCTGACCCGCCGCGCCGGACTGTCGGACCCGCCGGGTACGCTTACCTGGACAAACCCTCCTGTCACGGAAGCGCCGTGACCGCGAGCCCATAGGAGGTGAGTGGTTATGTCACGCCATTACGAGGTAATGGTCATCCTGGACCCGACGCTCGACGAGCGCACGGTCGCGCCCACGCTGGACAACTTCCTCAACGTGATCCGCACTTCGGGCGGAAGCGTCGAGAAGGTCGACGTGTGGGGCCGCCGTCGCTTGGCGTACGAGATCAAGAAGAACGCCGAGGGCATCTACGCGCTGCTGGACCTGAACTCGTCGGCCGAGGCCGTCAAGGAACTGGACCGCCAGCTGTCGCTGCAGGAAACCGTGCTGCGCACCAAGGTCATGCGCCGCGAGGTCAAGGCCGCGGCCAAGCCCGCGCCCGCCAAGGCCTGATCCGAGCCCGATTCCGAAGGGACGCCATCCGTGGCTGGAGACACCGTCATCACCGTGGTCGGGAACCTCACGTCCGACCCGGAGCTGCGCTTCACCCCGTCCGGGGCGGCGGTCGCGAACTTCACCGTCGCGTCCACCCCGCGCACGCTCGACCGGCAGACCGGCGAGTGGAAGGACGGCGAGGCGCTGTTCCTGCGCTGCAACATCTGGCGGCAGGCGGCGGAGAACGTCGCCGAGTCGCTCACGCGGGGCGCCCGCGTGGTGGTGCAGGGGCGGCTGAAGCAGCGGTCGTTCGAGACCAAGGAAGGCGAGAAGCGCACCGTCGTCGAACTCGAGGTCGACGAGATCGGCCCCTCGCTGCGCTACGCGACGGCGAAGGTCAACAAGGTCAGCCGCGGTGGCGGCGGCGGTGGTGACTTCGGCGGCGGAGGCGGCTTCAGCGGAGGCGGCAATCGCGGCGGAGGCAACAGCGCGCCCGCCGACGACCCGTGGGGCTCGGCCCCGCCCGCGGGCGGTGGCGGCGGAGGCTTCTCCGACGAACCCCCGTTCTGATCTCATTCTCTTTCTAGAATTCCAGGAGTACACCAGTGGCCAAGCCACCCATTCGCAAGCCCAAGAAGAAGGTCTGCGTGTTCTGCAAGGCCGAGAAGAAGGGCCGTCCGGAAGCGATCGACTACAAGGACACCAACCTGCTGCGGAAGTACATCTCCGACCGCGGCAAGATCCGTGCCCGTCGCGTCACCGGCAACTGCAGCCAGCACCAGCGCGACATCGCCATCGCGGTGAAGAACTCGCGCGAGATGGCTCTGCTGCCCTACACGTCCACCGCGCGCTGAGGGGAGCACTAGTCATGGCGAAGATCATTCTCACCACGGACGTGGCGAACCTCGGCGGCCCCGGCGACATCGTCGAGGTCAAGGACGGCTACGCCCGCAACTACCTGCTGCCGCGCGGCTACGCCATCGTGGCCACCAAGGGTGCGGAGAAGAACGTGCGCACGATCCAGCGCGCACAGGAATCCCGCCGCATCCGCGACCTCGACCACGCCAAGGAAATCAAGGCGACGCTCGAGGGCCTCGGCGCGATCCAGCTGACCGGCAAGGCCGCGGCGGGCTCGAAGAAGCTCTTCGGCTCCATCACCGCCGGCGAAATCGTCGACGCGATCAAGGCCCAGGGCGGCCCGCTGCTCGACAAGCGCGTCCTGGACCTGCGCGACCACATCAAGACGGTCGGCAAGCACTCGGTCAACGCCCGCCTGCACCCGAACGTGAAGGTGGACCTCCGGCTCGAGGTCAAGGCCGTGGCCGCCAACTGACGCTCGCGTCTTTTCCGCGAAGCCGCCCCCGGGAGATCGTCCCGGGGGCGGTCTCGTTTTCGG
The DNA here is from genome assembly GCF_000411975.1 of Amycolatopsis orientalis DSM 43388. GTDB lineage: Bacteria > Actinomycetota > Actinomycetes > Mycobacteriales > Pseudonocardiaceae > Amycolatopsis > Amycolatopsis orientalis_D. Next base: position 31,577 of record NZ_ASXG01000122.1, on the reverse strand, counting down.
CGTCTTCCCGCAGCTCGGGGCCAACTCTCGAAACAACTGAACGCGCAGCGGGAACCAACTGGCGTGCGTTACCATCCAACTTGCTGATCTCGCCGCTTGGGGAGCGAGAACTGTGCCAAAGGGGGTCACCGGGATGTCTGACGTACCACCGCCCGCGCCGATCATGGTCGGCGGCTACGGAACGGCAGGCGGGTACAAGTTCAGCGAGGACGAGGTCGACTCGGTCATCAAGCAGTGGGAAGACCTGCGGGTGAACCTGAACAAGGATCTCACCGACGCGCGGTTCATCGCTGACGTCAAGCGTCCGGCGGACGAGTTCGCCAGCAACGACTTCATCGACAAAGGCGCGAACCCTTCCGGGCAGACCCTGCTTGAGCAGCACCAGCGCATGGTCGACTACGTGACGAACTTCATCACCGCACTGAAGGCCGCCAAAAACAAAATCACCGTCGCCGAGCAGGAAGCACGCGACGCCGCAAGCAAGACAAAGGTCTGAGCTGCCCATGCCGCACCGCACCACCCGGATTGCCGCCGCTGCCGTCGCCGCTCTCGGTCTGCTGACCGCATGCAGCGGCGGAGGAAACCCCGGCCGAGGAAACACTCCGCCTTCTTCCGCCGCCGCCAGCTCGACAGCAGCGGGCGACGGGTCAGGCCCGAAGGTTCCCGCTCCGCTGAACACCCAGGACTTGGTGGGCGACAACCCCTGCAAGGTTCTGACCAACGCCGAAGCGACCGATTTCGGGCTGGTCGCACCTGGAGAAAAGGCCACCGGGCAGGTTCCCGGCTGTGACTGGAGGTCGGCCGACGAAGCCCAGAACTCCATCGGTCTGCGAGTGTCTCCATCGCAGACCCCGCACGGCATCAGCGACATCTACGCCCAGAAGGCACGGCAGGCGTATTTCCAGCCGGTTACCGTCGACGGCTATCCGGGCGTCTACGCCGATACCCAGGACGGCCGTCCTTCCGGCACGTGCACGCTGTGGCTCGGGGTCACCGACCAGCTCGCGGTCGCGGTGATTCCGGCGATCGGGGTCGGCCCGAACAAGAGCAACCCATGCGGTCTCGCGCAGAAGTTCGCGGGCGCAGTGGTCAAACATCTCAAGGCGGCATGACCGCCCGGCGGCCGGTGCCCGGCTCGGAAGGAGTGGCTCATCATGGGGAATGACGCCAACACCGTAGGCAAGGAATTGAAGTACGCGGCAGGCGGTGCCGTCGCCGGCGCCGCGGTCGGTTCAGTCGTGCCGGTGATCGGCACCGCGGTCGGTGCGGCGGGTGGGGCGCTGGTCGGCAGCCTCGTCGGCCTGTTCAGCGGAGGTCCGGACGCGAAGCTCGCCGAGGCGGACCTCGGCGGCCGTTCGATCGACGCGCGCACGATCTGGGAGAAAATCCACGTCGGCGACAGCTCGTCGCTGCAGACCGGCGTCAGCGCGGCCAACAATCTCAAGACCGTGCACAACGACCGGGTCACCGAGATCGACAACCTGAACAAGAAGATGGACGCCGCCTGGCAGGGCGGTGGTGCCACCGCGGCACAGGCCGGCGCGCACCCGCTCGGTGTCTGGCTCCAGGACTCGGTCAACAACCTCGGCAAGAGCCACACGTACCTGAACACCCAGGTCGACTGCTTCTCCACGGTCAAGAGCAAGGTCCAGGAGATCGCCAAGGACCCGCCGCACGCCGGGTTCGTCGACGGGATCAACCCGTTCAGCGACAAAGACGACGAGATCAACCAGTACAACGAGACCGGCAAGGCGAACGTCCAGGCCTACACCAACTACTTCAACGCCAGCGGGCAGAACGCGAGCCAGCTGCCGCAGTACAGCGCCTGGCAGGGCAACAACATCTCCAACCCGGGCGGCGGTCCGGGCGACTTCGGCGGCGGTCCGGGCGGCTCCGGCGGCAACTTCGGCGGCGGCCCCGGCGGCGGAGGCGGCGGCTTCACCCCGCCGAAGATGGATCCGCCCAAGTTCACCCCGACCAATCCGCCCGGCACCCCGCCGCACACGACTTTCCCCGGCGGCCCGAGTGGTCCGGGCGGTCCTGGCCACGGCGGCGTGACCGACCCGACCGGCCACTACCCCGGCAGCGGGAACGACGGCGTGACCACCTCGGGCTGGACGCCTCCGACGACCGACCCGAGCAAGTTCAGCCCGAGCGCCTTCGGTCCCGGCGGCGGGGCAGGCCAGTTCGGTCCCGGCGGCGGTGGCGGCGCGGGCTCCGGTGCCGGCGCTGCCTTCGGTCCGGGTGCGTTCGGCGCGGGCGCGGGCTTCGGTCCCGGCGGCTCCGGATCCGGTGCGGCCGCGGGCGGGATGGCCGGCGGCGCCGGTGCGGGCGGCATGGGCTCCGGCATGCGTGGCGGCGCGGCGGGCAAGCCCGGTGCGGCCGGCATGGGCGGCATGGGTGCCGGCGCGAAGGGCGGCAAGGGTCAGGAGGACGAGGAGCACCAGACGAAGTACCTGGTGGAAGAGGACTCCAACGAACTCTTCGGCTCCGACCAGCTGACCGTTCCGCCGGTCATCGGTGAATGAGGCCGACCGACGTGATCACGCTTGACCGACCCACCAAGTTCACCCTCCCGACGCTGTACAACCTGATCCGGCGTCGGGGCGGTGAGCCCCATCAGGCCATCGCCGAGACCCCGGTGTTCCACGACCCGGACGCCGAACGGAAGCTGGACCAGCAGGTCAACGAGGCGTTGACCGAGTCCGGCCTGATGGGACCGCGCGGCATGGACCGCGATCTGCTCGCGCTGATCGAGTCCATTTCGCATCCGCACCTGGAGTTCTACGGCTGGTTCGACGGCACGTTCGAAGACGGCAGCCCGGGCAACTACTCGGTGCTGTGCGGCAGCGGGAACGGCGGCGGCTTCGGGCTGCTCCGGATCATCGGCGAGAACACCGTCACGGTGTCGCGTCAGCGGCCGGACCTGCTGCTGCAGACGTTCCTCGATCTCCTGCCCGCGGGCAAGCCGGCGAGCGGGCAGCCGCTGATCACCAGCCGCAGCGAATACCAGAGCGGCCGGTCAGCCGGGTCGGATGAAGTTTCGCAGGGCTCGATCATGCAGAGCGGGCAGCGCACCGAGCAGGTTTCCCCGCTCAAGGAGATCCAGCGGATCCTCAAGCTGCCGCGCACCGGCAGCGGCGCACTTTACGTCGCGGCCCGCCCGAACGGCGGACGGCGGCGACGCATCCCGAAGCCGGTCAACTTCATCGACACCAGCGAGGGCCGCTGGCTGATGGAGGAGCGGCCAGGACAGGACTCGCTGATCGTGTTCACGCCCGGCACGATGCAGGCGATTTCCGAACGGCTGCGCCAAGCGCAAAGCGCCTTGGGCTGAGCGCCCCGAGCGTTACTCCGGGTGGGGTTCCCGGCACGGCACCGCGAGGTGTCCGGTCGGCGAACCTCACCCGGTTTCGCGTTTGACCTGCGCTTCTGCCGGATCACGCTACCTTGGCCCAGCAGCTGTCGACCGGGCGGCGGACGCTAGGACGAGGTTGACTCGGCCATCAAAGAACCAGCTGGCAAAGGAAGTCTGAGCACCAAATGCCGCACCGCACCGTCCGGCTCGCCGCAGCTGCGGTTGCCACGATTGGCTTGTTCGCCGCCTCCGCCTGCGGTGGGGCCGGAGGAACTGCTCAGCCGCCGGGCAGTGCAGGCTCAAGCGCTCCAGCCGACAGTGGCGGCTCGGGTCCCAAGGTGCCTGCCCCGCTGCCTACCAAGGACTTGATCGCCAATCCGTGCAGCGTGCTCAGCGCCTCGGAGGCAGAACAGGTCGGCCTCAAGTATCCCGGCGAGAAGAGCACCGGGGTGTTGAACGGCTGCCGCTGGACTTCCTCCGGAAGCAACCTGAACTTCGTGAACAACACGCCGATCGAGCAGAACAAGCGCGGGATCAGCGACATCTACGACCAGAAGGCCAAGCAGGCCTACTTCGAACCCACCACGGTCAACGGCTACCCGGCCGTCTTCGCTGGTACCGAGGACAGCCGCGCGAACGGCATCTGCACCCTCTGGGTCGGCGTCACCGATCAGCTCGCTGTCTCGGTCCTGCCGAATATCAGCATGGGTTCGAACAAAAAGGACCCTTGCGCCGTCGCGAAGAAGTTCGCTACCGCGATGATCGGGCATCTCCAGCAGGCGTCGTGATCGTCATTCCTCTGGCAAAGCGATCAGGATCTCCGAACGGCTGCGCTAAGCGCCTTGGGCTGAGCGCCCCGAGTGTTACTCCGGGTGGGGTTCCCCGGCGCGGCACCGCGAGGTGTCCAGCCGGTGAATCCCACCCGGTTTCGCGTTTGCATGCGGTTAACCTGCGGTTTTGCCTGGTCGCTCACTGTGTGCAGCCGTCGGCTGGGCCGCGTGGGGAATTCTCCTTCGTTCAGCCTATCGGGTCGGTGATCTACCGTGCGTAGCAACCATCCACAGGGTGGTGGACGGACCGGCGCGCGACACGCCGAAGAAGCAGTTCGACGCGACACGCCGGACGAGTTTTCGGGAAGTTCTCCACAGTCTCTACACAGGCCTTGACCTGCGGGTTTGATAGGGCCGATCCGCACTGTCCCCACTTTGTCCACAGGCTCACGGACACCTGTGATTCGTTGCCGCCAGTCATCCACAGGTTGTCCACAGCACGGTCAACACCCGGAATTGCGCTCGTCCTTCCGGGGGATCTAGCGTGCGTTCGCGCTCAGTACTCCCGGTGGCTCCGCGTGGCGGTCACCGGCGCGGGGAACCGACCGGTCCATCATCGAAGAGGACCGGGCGGACGGGTGGGAAAGCCGGGCCGACTCCGGCATACTCGAACAGGTGTTCGCCTGCACTGGTCTCTTCGCGAGGCAGGCGGCGGACGCGGTTCGGCACAGGACAGGCGCACGCGAGACGAACGGGGACGGCCGGAACGGCGGCCGGGCGAGGGAGGTGTCCGGGCAGTGGCGGTGACCGATGACCGCGGTCCGGCTTACGCGGAGTCCGATCCGGGTCCGAGCGACCCCGGCCCTGGCGGGTTCGACCGCCAGCCGCCGCAGGACATCGCGGCGGAGCAGTCGGTGCTCGGCGGCATGCTGCTGTCGAAGGACGCGGTCGCCGACGTCATCGAGGCGCTCGGCCCCGGCGATTTCTACCGGCCCGCGCACCAGGCCGTGTACGACTGCATCCTCGACCTCTACGGCCGAGGCGAGCCGGCCGACCCGATCACCGTCGCCGCCGAGCTGGAACGGCGCGGTGAACTCGGCCGCGTCGGCGGCGCGCCGTACCTGCACACGCTCATCGCGACCGTGCCCACCGCGGCCAACGCGGGCTACTACGCCGAGATCGTGGCCGAAAAAGCAGTGCTGCGCCGGCTCGTGGAAGCGGGCACGCGCATCGTGCAGTACGGCTACGGCGCGGCCGCGGCCGACGGCGCGAACATCGACGAGGTCGTCGACCGCGCGCAGGCCGCGATCTACGACGTAACCGAGCGCCGCACCAGCGAGGACTACGTCGCGCTGGAGGACCTGCTCCAGCCGACCATGGACGAGATCGACGCGATCGCCTCGCGCGGCGGCCAGTCCCAGGGCATCCCGACTGGATTCGCCGACTTCGACGAGCTGACCAACGGCCTGCACCCCGGCCAGATGATCATCGTCGCGGCCCGTCCCGGTGTCGGCAAGTCGACTCTGGGGCTGGACTTCGTGCGTTCGGCGTCCATCAAGCACGGCCTGACCAGCGTCATCTTCTCGCTGGAAATGAGCCGGACCGAGATCGTGATGCGCATGCTGTCGGCCGAGGCGAAAATCCGCCTCGCCGACATGCGCGGCGGCAAGATGTCCGACGACGACTGGACGCGGCTGGCCCGGCGGATGAGCGAGGTGTCGGAGGCCCCGCTGTTCGTCGACGACTCGCCGAACATGACGATGATGGAGATCCGCGCCAAGGCCCGTCGGCTCAAGCAGCGGCACGACCTGCGGCTCGTGGTCGTCGACTATCTGCAGCTGATGACGTCAGGCAAGCGCGTCGAATCGCGGCAGCAGGAGGTCTCGGAGTTCTCCCGTCAGCTGAAGCTGCTGGCGAAGGAGATCGAGGTGCCGGTGATCGCGATCTCCCAGCTGAACCGTGGTCCAGAACAGCGCACCGACAAGAAACCGATGCTGTCGGACCTGCGTGAATCCGGGTCGCTGGAGCAGGACGCGGACATCGTCATCCTGATCAACCGCCCGGACGCCTGGGAACGCGACGACCCGCGCGCCGGGGAAGCCGACCTGATCCTGGCGAAGCACCGTGCGGGCCCGACGAGCACGATCGTGGTCGCACACCAGCTGCACTACAGCCGGTTCGCCGACCTGGCCCACGACTGACCCCGGCTGGCGCGGTTTCTCCAAGCTGACTGCTAGCGGCGAAGCCCAAGGGGGACCAGCCGAGCCGTTCACCGCGGCTTGGAGCGCACTGCCGCGAGGTGTCCTGCTTAGCCGGCGCGGACGACGGCGAGCGCTCGGTCGCAGAGCCGATTGAGCTCGTCGAGCCCGCCCTTCCCGCCGCGCTGCAGCCAGATGGCGGTGGCGACGTCGAGGCAGGCGAGTGCGGTGGCGACGATCGCCTGGCAGCGCAGCCCGGGCGGGTCGTCGCTGTCGCCGAGGCGGCGTTCAACCTCGGGGCGAGCTGTTCCTAGCCGCGCAGGGACTCGGGCAGCTCGGCGGCCTCACCCTGATCAGCACGCACGTGCCCGAGCGGCGGCGCGCCGAGGCCAACGCTCTGCTCAACTTCGGCGGCTACCTCCCGGCCGCACTGCTGCCCGTCGGCACTGGCTATCTCAGTGACGCCCTCGGAATCGCTACCGGATCCACCCTTTTCGCGACGGTTCTCGCACTCGCCGCGCTGACCGCTGGCGGAATCGTGTGGCGCACGGCTCGCTGATGGGTCAGGAACGACCGCCGGGTGCCCAGTCGTGCACCTCGATCGCGGCATAGTGGTCCGCAGTAAGCAGTCCGCGAGCTGTCTCGGCGTCGGCAGCTTGGACCAAGGCTGCCGTGCCGAGCCAAGCGGTGCCGTCGTCGGACCAGAGCGGACCGTAGGCGATCAAGGACTCCGGGGCGGACGGTTCGAGGTCGACGGCGGGGCCAGAACCCAAGCCCAGCACCAAATACAGGTTCGCGGCCTCCGGATCGCCGGGGAATTCCCACATGGTGCGGCCGAGGGCGTTGTCCCAGCGGCGGATCAGGATGTCCCGATAGGCACCGGCCTGGTAATTCGGTTCCGCGAAAGCGAATTCGCGGACCGCGGCGACGTCCGGGAGGTCGACGATGTGCACGCTGCCGGTCGGGACGTCGCCGTCCAGGGTCGGGCCGCGGGCGATCAGTTCGGCGGCGAAACCGTCCATATAGGACCAGTGGGCTTCCAGCAGCTCGGCCCGCAACGCGGCGGAGCCGGGACGGTCCCGGTGATAGCAGAAGAACTTCACCGGGCGAGTCTGCCGCACCGAGGCGTCCGCCGAGGACGAATTCGCCAAGTCCGCGAACAAGGCGTACGGTAGTAGTTGAACTTTCAAACACTTGGAGGCAGCCATGGCGACCCGCACGCCGGTCCTGTACCTGAGCCACGGTGCGCCGCCGCTCGCGGACGACGCGACGTGGACCCGCCAGCTCGCGGAATGGTCCGCGGACCTGGCGAAACCTCGCGCGATCCTGGTCGTTTCAGCGCACTGGGAAGAGGCCCCGCTGACGCTCGGGGCGACCACGACGGTCCCGCTGGTCTACGACTTCTGGGGCTTCCCCGAGCGCTACTACCAGGTGAAATACGCGGCACCGGGTGCTCCGGAACTGGCCGCGCAGGTGCGCAAGCTGCTGCATTCGACCGAAACCCCAGTGCACGACGCCCCGGACCGCGGCCTCGACCACGGCGCGTACGTCCCGCTCGTGGAAATGTTCCCCGAAGCCGACGTCCCGGTGCTGCAGATCTCGATGCCCTCGCTCGACCCGCGGGCGCTATATGACCTCGGCCGCAAGCTCGCGCCGCTGCGCGACGAGGGCGTGCTGATCATCGGCAGCGGATTCTTCACCCACAACCTCCGCGCGATGCAGGAAGTCAACGGCGCCAACGGAACTCCGCCGGAATGGTCCGCGGAATTCGACCACTGGGGCGACGAGGCCCTGCGCGCCCACGACCTCGACGCGTTGCTCGACTTCCGGCACAAGGCCCCGGCCGCCGCGATGGCGCACCCCCGGATCGAGCACTTCGCGCCGCTGTTCGTTTCGCTCGGCGCCAGCTCGGCCGAAGGCGAGGGCCGCACGGTGATCGACGGTTTCTGGCACGGCCTGGCGAAGCGGTCGCTCGAATTCTCCTGACGCACCAACAGAAAACGGGCCCGGAAGCACGTGGCTTCCGGGCCCGCCCGGGTCATCCCCGGTCCGTTTCAGGCGAAACGGTTCACTTCTTGAAGAAGCCGGTCACCTTCGCGGCCAGCTTCTGGAACGCACCCAGCGGACCGGTCGCGTCACCGATCGCCGGCACGGCCGGAGCGGTCGGCATCGTGGTCGGCAGGGTCGTCGGCGCACCCGGCACGGCGGGCAGCTTGGCGACGGCCGGCAGCTGGTTCAGCGTCGGCAGCGAGGCCTTCACCGGCAGCTGAGCCGGAACGGCCGGAACGTCGGCCCGCTCGGCACCCGCACCCGGCAGGGCCGGAACGCCCGGCAGACCCGGAACGGCCGGAAGCGACGGCAGGTGGACGCCGTTCTGCAGCCCGGACACCGAAGGCAGCACCGAAGCGCCCTTCAGCTGGTTCAGCTGACCCAGCGCGGACAGGCCGCTGACCTGCGGCACGTCGGCCCGCTGGGTACCCGGCAGGGCCGGGGCGGGCAGCGTGGTCGCGGTGGGCAGACCGGACAGGCCCGGCAGGGCCGGAGCCGACGGCAGCGACGGCGCGGCCGAGGAACCGCCCGGCAGACCCGGCACCGCGGGGAGCGCGGGGAGCTGGTCAGCGCCCATCTCGCCGCCGAACGGCACGTCGATGGCCGGCTCGGGGTCGACCGTGGTCGAGTTGGGGGCCTCGGCGGTGGCGACGCCGAGCACCTCCAGCGGCACGCCGTAGATCTGCACCAGCGCACCCAGCGGGTGGTAGTAGTCGAAGCCGGACAGGGCTTCGCCGGTGCCGTCGGTGCTGGTGGCGTCGTTGCCGTCGGTCACCGTGGTGACGTTGTCGCCGACCGCGTGCGCCACGCCGCCCACGGCGACCGCGTCGCCGAAGACCTGCGCGACGACCGGGACCGGGAAGTCGAGGATGTCGCCCGAGAGCGAGCCCTCCACGCCCGAGGTGGTGTCCTTGCCGGCGTCGGTGACGACGGTGTTGTTCGTGGCGTCGCCCGAGGACACGCCCGCGACCGAGACCGCGTCGCCGAAGACCTGCGCCACCGGGGCCGGGTCCACGCCCACGATGTCGCCCGCGACCGCGCCGCCGTCGCCGTTGGTGATGGCGTCGCCGCCCGCCGTCGAGGTGATGTCGTTGGTGGCGGTGCCGTGGCCGATCGCGCCGCCCGCGAGCCCGTCGCCGAAGATCGTCCCGGCGCCGGCGATCGGAGCCTTGACGATGTTGCCGGCGAGCGCGCCGTCCTTGCCGTCGGCGCTGGCGTTGCCGCCCGCCTTCGAGTCGGTCAGGTTGTCCGACATGCCGGTGCCGATGCCGGCCACCGAGCCGCCGACGCCGTGGCCCTGAACCGGCAGCGAGACCGGGGCCTCGATGAGGTTGCCCGCGCCCGCGCCCTGCGCGCCGGTCGCGTGCACGTCGTGGCCCGCGGTGGAGGTGGTGTCGTTGCTGGCCTTGCCGTGGCCCTGGCCGACGAACGAGCCGCCGATGCCGAACAGCTGCACCGGGGTCGACACCGGGACGGTGCCGAGGTTCGAGCTGAGGAAGCCGTTGTCGTCAGCGGTGTTGCCGCCGCCGCCCGCCTTCACGACCTTGGTCTCGGAGCCGTCGCCCGAGCCCTGCCCGATGAACGAGCCGCCCACGCCGAACACCTCGGCCGGCGCGGCGACCGGGACCTGGACGATGTTGCCCGAGCCGGACGAGTCGTTGCCCTGGGTGCCGTCGTAGTTGCCCGCCGTGACCGTCTTGGTCTCGGTCGAGGTGCCCGAGGCGTTGCCGATGTGGCTGCCGCCGATGCCGTGCACCTCGGGGGCGCCGGCGATCTGGGTGTTGACGATGTTGCCGGTCAGCGTCGAGCCGTTGCCGCGGGTGTAGCTGCCGTCGCCGGAGGTGGCGGTGGTGGTGTTGTCGCAGTTGGCGACCGCGCGGCCGATGTAGGTGCCGCCCACGCCGCACGCCTCGACCGGGAGCGCCACTGCCGGGTCGACCACGTTGGCCGAGCCGGCGGCGTCGTTGCCGCTCGTCTCCACGAAGCCGCCGGAGGTGGCGGTGGTCTCGTGGGCGGAGGAGGACGCCTGGCGGTCGAGCGCCTGGCCGGTGGTGGCGTTGCCGATCCACGAGCCGGCGACGGACGCGACGTTCGCGACCGGGCTGGCCTGCGCGGCCCCGGCGTTGCCGGACAGGAACGACTGGTCGCCGTCGGTCTCGATGTAGGTCGGGATGTGGTTCAGCTTGCCGGTGCGGGTGTCGCCCGCCTTGGCGTCGGCCGAGGAGCTGGAGGTGGAGTCCGCGTCCGAGCCCCACACGCCGCCGGCGTTGCCGTTGAACTTGACCGGCAGCGCGATCGGAGCGCCGACCACGTTGCCGCTGCCCGCGGCGCCCTTGCCGTTGGACTTCATCGAGCCGCCGGAGGTGGCGGTGGTGTCGGCGTTGTAGCCGCCGCTGTAGGCGTTGCCGAGGATCCAGGACGCGGCGTTGCCGGTCACCTGGACCGGGGTCGCGAACTGGCCGCCGACGACGTTGCCGGACAGGCCGGAGCCCTCGCCGGTGGTGTCGATGTTGCCGGTCTCGCTGGTGCTCTGGTGCGCCGAACCGCCGTGCACCGCACCGCTGCCGCCGGCCAGGCCGACGCCGTTGCCCGCGATCTGCACCGGGAGCGCGTAGTCGAGCGCCACGACGTTGCCCGCGATGCCGGAGTACTTGCCGTCGGTCGCGACGTCCTGGTTGTGGCTGTAGGTCTGGGTGTGGTCGCCACCCTGCACGTGCGCGTCGCCGATGACGCCCACCGCGTTGTCGACGATCTGGATCGGGACGACGACGTCGCCGTTGACCTTGTTGCCCTTGAACGCGTCGTGGGTCGGCGTGAGCTGCCGCGGCGCGTCCGTCTTCGGGAGGCTGTCGGTCAGGCTGCCCGCGGAGCCGCCGGGCGTCTTCGCCGAGGCGAGCGCTCCCTTGACGGCGGAGGTGACGGGCTTGGTGCTGATCTCGTTGTGGTGCGCCGGGAGGTCGACCTGCCCGAGCGGGGTGCCGATCGCGTTGTTGGCTTCGTCGATCGGGACGGTGACGTTGAGATCAAGCGGGGAGGCCGGGGTGTCCGGGTTCACGTTCTCGTCGGCCGAGGCGATGCCGGTGCCCAGCATCAGCAACCCACCCGTGACCAACGCGGTCTGGAGTCCGCGCTTTGCCCAGGTCTGCATGGGATTTTTCTCCTTCATATCGGGGTCCCTTGCGGGTTCGTGGCGGTGCTCCTGCAGCTCAGGAATGCACCGGGGAATGCGTGCGCGGAAATTGCGCAGCGCGCGAAAAACCCGCGGGTTATCTGTCGATGACGGCGACGGAACGCGTAGGCGTCCGAGGGCTCGGCAAAGACCCCGCGGGTGAAGTGGATCAGTCAGGAGTGACGCCGGGCTGCTCGCCCGGGGTGCGCGGCGTGTGCGCGAGGCCGGTGCGGGTCGAACCCGCCACGGCGTTGTCGACGGCGGCGGTGACCCAGGAGGGAACGCCGAAGTGCAGGCCGTCGAGGTGTCCGCCGGGAGCGGTGTTGCCACCGGCGGGGGAGTTCGGGATGGAAAGCGGCGCGGCGGGAAGCTGCGCCGGGGAGAACGGGGCGCCGGGCAGATCGCGGTCGCCGTGGTGCCGCTGCGGCAGTTCGCTGCTCTGCCCCGGAACGACGGACTGCGCGTCCATCGCCGGGAAGACCGACTGCAGTGCGTCGGACGTCGTCATCGCGGCGGCGCCGAGGTTTTGCTCCGCCTCGGCGGGCTGCTCGGGAACGCCGGGCGCGGGAAGCTGCTCGGAACCGGGGGCCGGAGCCGACGGGAGTTTCGGCAGGTCGACCAGGTCCGCGGGAGCGCTCGGGTCGAGCAGATCCCACAGCTTCCGGCCGAAATCCTGTGCGGCGGGCGGCGGGGTGGTCGCGTCGGCGATCACCTGCCGCGCGTCCTCCGGCTTGCGCGCGATGTGCTCGAGCGAGCCGAGCGTGCGCTGCACCGGCTTCACGACCGCGTGCTGGCCGAGGTCGCTCACCGCGTCGCTGACTTTTCCGGCGGCCTCCTGGCTGCCGGCCAGGTCGTCGCGGTGCGCGGAGCCGAGCTGGTCGAGCGAGCAGGCAGGCCGCGCCGCGCCTGGTTCAGACCACGTGGTGGCGCCCTGGCCGCACGACGAAAGCCCTTGCGCCACACCGGTGACGTCGCCGGCGAACCGGGCCACGCCGTCGGTGACGTCGCCGATTCCGGCGGCCGTCGCGTCGGTGACCGGCGTGACGCTCGCGTCGACAGGGTCGGCCGAAGCGGCGGACGAGGAGACGGCCCACGCGGCCGCGGTGGCCGCGAGCGCGCCGCCGACGACGAACAACGCACGCGACGCGAGACGGCCGAAGCGCGTCGCGCCCCGCCTCTCGTGCACAGCGTCGTTCGTCACAGGTGAATTCTCCTCGGGTAAAAAAGATTTCGGTTTTTCGGCGGGAACGGCACAGTTCCGCGGTGGTGCAAAACCGAGACAACCAAATTCCCGGCCCGCCGCGCATCCTTGACACGACTTGATGCCACCATCGTGTGAACAACACAGAGTGTGGCCGGGTCTCACGATGGGTCATCCCCGGAGAAGACGGCCGGTTACTCCGGAGTCGGGTCGCGAGCACCCGGCGAAGCGGTGATTCGCCCGACCGCTGGGCGATCCGCCCAGTTTTGGCCTGCCGGGCCGATACGGTTGTCCCCGTGAGCCAGCCAGGGCGCGGACAACGCGAACAACGGTCCCTTTCCGAACCAGTCCCCGACGTCACCGGCTTCATCCCGCGCGGCCTGCGCGTGTCCGCCGCGCTGTCGTGGCGCTTCATCGTCGTGATCGCCGCGCTGTACGCGGTGGTGTGGCTGCTGGGCTATCTCGCCTCGGTCGTCGTGCCGGTGTCGATCGCGCTGCTGCTTTCGGCGCTGCTGGCCCCGGCGGTGTCGCGGCTCGTGCAGATCCGCTTCCCGCGCGGGCTCGCCACGGCGATCGTGCTCGTGGCCGGGCTCGCGGTGCTCGGCGGGCTGCTGACGTTCGTGATCACCCAGTTCTCCAGCGGCCTTCCCGAACTGCAGCAGCAGCTGACCACGAGCCTCAACCAGATCAAGGACTGGCTGATCAACGGTCCGCTGCACCTGCGCCAGGAGCAGATCCAGGACTTCATCAACCAGGCGATCGGCTTCCTGCAGAACAACCAGGCCTCGCTCACCACCACCGCGCTGACCACCGCGGGCACCGTCGGCGAGATCCTCACCGGGTTCGTGCTGACCCTGTTCGTCACGATCTTCTTCCTCGCCGGCGGCGACGGCATCTGGACCTTCCTGGTGCGCGGCGTGCCGCAGCGGGTGCGGAACCGGGTGAACGTGGCGGGACGGCGCGGGTTCGCCTCGCTGGTCAGCTACATCCGCGCGACGGCGGCGGTGGCCGTGGTCGACGCGGTCGGCATCGGCATCGGGCTGTGGATCGTCGGCGTGCCGCTGGTGATCCCGCTGGCGACGCTGGTGTTCCTCGGCGCGTTCATCCCGATCATCGGCGCGCTGATCACCGGCGGCGTCGCGGTGCTGATCGCGCTCGTGTCGAAGGGCATCATCGGCGCGGTCGTCGTGCTGGCCATCGTGGTCGGCGTGATGCAGCTGGAAAGCCATGTGCTGCAGCCGTTGCTGCTCGGCCGCGCGGTGCGGCTGCACCCGCTCGCGGTGGTGCTGGCGATCGCCATCGGCCTGGTCGCCGCGGGCATCGCGGGCGCGCTGCTCGCGGTGCCGCTGCTGGCCGTGCTGAATTCCGGAGTGCGGTCGCTGCTGCACGAACACGATCCCGATCCGGCGACCGTCGACGCGTTGCACAGCCAAGCCGCCAACCCCAACGCCGATCCCGAAGAGGACGACGAGTCCGAAGAAAGCACAGAAGACAAGAAGTGAGCGTTCGTTCCACCCGAGATCCGGCGACGCCGCTGTGGCGCGGCGTCGTCGTGCTGCGTGTCGTCACGTGGCTGTTCGCGCTAGCTGTCGTGATCGCGCACCACCCGGGCTTTCAACGGCCGTGGCTGGCCTGGCTCGTCATCGGAGTGATGGGTGCGTGGTCTGCCGCGTCGAGCCTCGCGTACATGCGCGAGAGCGGACGGCACCGCTGGCTGGTGATTTTCGACGTCGCCCTCACCACGGCGCTCATGCTCACGTCGCCGTGGATTCTTTCCGACGCGCAGTACGAAGCAGCTTCGCCACTGATCACCACCGTGTGGGCAGCGGTTGGACCGCTTGCTGCGGCAACGCGCTTCGGCGCGCGCGGTGGCGTCGTGGCCGGCCTCGTCGTCGCGGTGGGAACGGGGATTGCGCGCGAGAAGATCGACCTCGATGTGGTCCGCGACGGAGTGCTGTTGTGCGCCAGCGGTCTCCTCGTCGGCATGGCGGCAACGCTCGCGCGTACGTCCGCCGAAGCGCTCGCGCGCGCCCTTCGCACCGAAGCAGCGACGGCCGAGCGCGAACGGCTCGCCCGCTCGATTCACGACAGCGTGCTTCAGGTTCTCGCCCGCGTACGACGTCGCGGTCTCGAAGCAGGCGGTGAAGCAGCGGAGCTGGCGAAGCTCGCCGGAGAGCAGGAAATCGCGTTGCGCGCGTTGGTGAGCAGCGAGCCGACGCGGTCCGGCGACACCGCGGATCTCCGTTCGGCATTGCAGCTCCTGGCGACCACGTCGGTGCAGGTGTCGACGCCGGCGGGCACGGTGGACCTGCCCGCGCACGTCACCGAGGAACTCGTCGCGATCACCCGCGAAGCACTGGCTAACGTGGAGAAACACGCTGGTCCGGACGCGCATGCCTGGGTGCTGCTGGAAGACCTCGGCGGCGAGGTCGTGGTGAGCATCCGCGACGACGGGCCGGGGATCGAGAGCGGAAGGCTGGAACGAGCGGCGGCCGAGGGCCGTCTCGGAGTAGTGAAGTCGATTCGCGGCCGGGTGGCCGACCTCGGCGGGACCGCGGTACTGGACAGCGCTCCCGGCCGGGGCACGGAGTGGGAAGTGCGGGTGCCAGCCACGATGAGGGACGGGCGATGACGGAACGGACGATTTCCGTGATGGTGGTCGACGACCACCCGATCTGGCGCGACGGCGTGGCCCGCGACCTGTCCGAGAACGGGTTCGAGGTGGCCGCGACCGCGCCGGACGCCCCGGCGGCGGTCCGGATCGCGCGCGCGGTGCGGCCGGACGTGGTGCTGATGGACCTGAACCTCGGCGGCACGTCCGGCGTCGAGGCGACCCGCGAGATCACCACCGCCGTGCCGGACACGCGCGTGCTGGTGCTCTCGGCCAGCGGCGAGCACAGCGACGTGCTGGAAGCGGTGAAGGCGGGCGCGTCCGGCTACCTGGTGAAATCGGCGTCCGCGGCGGAGCTGGTGGACGCGGTGCGCCGAACCGCCGACGGCGACCCGGTGTTCACCGCCGGGCTGGCGGGCCTGGTGCTCGGCGAGTACCGGCGGATGGCCGACGCTCCGGACGGCGTCCCGGAGCCGCCGCGGCTCACCGACCGGGAGACCGACGTGCTCCGGCTGGTCGCGAAGGGATTGACCGCGCGGCAGATCGCGGAGCGGCTGGTGCTGTCGCACCGGACGGTGGAGAACCACGTGCAATCCACGTTGCGCAAGCTCCAGTTGCACAACCGGGTCGAGCTGGCGCGCTACGCGATCGAGCACGGGCTGGACGAGGACTGACCTTCAGGAAGTCGCGACCCCGGCGGCCTGCTGCGCGGCGGCGAGTTTCGCCTTCCCCAGCCGCCAGGCCGGTTCGCCCGGATGCCACGCCCCGACCACCCCGTCGTCGAGGACCAGGTCGCCCGCTTCGGTCCACTCCAGGCCGGAGTGCTTCAGGTTCTCCGTCGAGTACGGCATCGACGGGGCCTGTTGCCAGGTGCCGTCGGTCAGGTTCAGCAGCCACAGATCGCGGGTCTGCGTGCCGGTTCCGGGAAACGACGGGGTGCCGAAATCGACCGCGGCGACGGTGCCGTCCCGGCTGGGCAGCACGTACGGGTTGGGCTGCGGCACCGGCAACGCCACCGGTTTCCGTGCTCCGCTGCGCAGGTCGAGCACGGTCAGGTCGGTGAGCCCGCCGAGCACGAGCCGGTCGCCAGCCGCGGCGAGGATGCGCGGCGACTGCTGCACGGTGCGTCCGGTGGCCGGGTCGATCAGCACGTCGACGGTCTCCGCGGTACCGCCGCCGACGGTGATCAGCAGCCCGTGCGCCGTCTCCACCCGGACGAGCGTGCGGCACGACGCCACCGTGCCCCGTCCGAACGAGGTGCCGGTGAGCGCGACGTGCTCCAGCCGGCAGAGGTCCGGACCGTCCTCGCGGATCAGCCACACGCTGGCGCCGTCCGCGCCCGGGGCCGCGCTCACCGCTTTGCCGAGCGAGCGCGGAGCCGAAAGTCCCAGGTAGACGTACACCTCGGCGGGCGCGCAGCCGGACTGCTGGCAGGGCGGCGCGGTCAGCACGACCGGGGTGTGGCCGACGCGCAGCACCGACACCACCCGTTGCCCGCCGGGCACGCCGGGCAAGGTTCCGCGCACGCCCGAATCGGCGTCGAACACCGTCGGCGGCGACGTGGCCAGCAACAACTCCACGCCGATGCCGCCGGTGGCGACGAGTCCGTCGAGCCCGGTCGGCGGAGGAGTGGTCGGAGTCGGGCGCGCCGAACTCGCCGGGACGACGGGCGCGGGAGGCTCGCTCGTGCACGAGGTCAGCAAACAGCCGGCCGCGATCAGCGCGACCAGTGCGCGGAGTACGGGTCCGTTCAGGGTTTTTCCCCGATCTGCCAGCGGAAATCGAGTTCTACCATCGATGCCATGGCCGAGGAAGAGACGACCGCCGCGCAGCCCGCGACCGAGACCAAGCCGTTGACCGCGCGCGACATCCGAGTGTCCGACGACGAACGCGAGCACGTCGTCGGCGTGCTGCAGAAAGCGATCGGACAGGGGATGCTCACCCTCGACGAGTTCACCGAACGCACCGACCAGGCGCTCGCGGCCCGTACCCGGGGCGATCTCAACGCCGTCCTCGCCGACCTGCCCGGGCTGGTGCACCCCGGCGCGGCCCCGCAGTACGCGCCGCTGCCCGAACCGCCCGGCTACGGGCCGAACTACGGGCTGGGCCAGCGGCTCGAACTCAACGCCAAGTACTCGTCACTGCAGCGCAGCGGCCCGTGGCAGGTCCCGGCCGCGATGGTGGTGCGCAACAAGTACGGCAGCACCAAACTCGACTTCACCGAGGCCCGCGTCGCCACCCCGGTGGTGCAGATCGAACTCGATGCGAAGTGGGGTTCGGTCGAGCTGATCATCCCGCAGCACGCGGCGGTGGACTACAACTCGATCACCGAGATCAAGTTCGGCTCGCTCGACGACAAGACCGGCAGCAACGGCCGCGCGGGCACCCCGCGCTACGTGCTCACCGGCCGCATCCACGGAGGCTCGCTGGTCATCCGCCACCCTCGGCGGGGCATCTTCGGCTGACCAGCGTCCGGCGCCGGATCCGGTTACCCCATCTCTCACCCGGATCCGGCGTCCCCTTACGCGGAGACCGCGTCCGCGACCGCCTTGCGCGCGGCGACCGGATCGGCGGTGGCCAGCGCCGCCGCCGCGATCTCGCGGGCCTGTTCCCGCGACACCGTCGCCAGGCTCGCGCCGACCGCGCGGATCGCCGGGGCGTTCATCGACAGACTGGTCAGGCCGAGCCCGGCCAGCACCAGCGCGAGCCGCGGATCGGCCGCCGCCTCGCCGCACACGCCCGCCGGTTTGCCGGTCGCTTCCGCCGCGTCGCCGATCAGCTTCAGCAGGCGCAGCAAACCGGGCTGCCACGGGTCGTTCAGCTTCGCCACCGCGCCGAGCTGGCGGTCGGCCGCGAAGGTGTACTGGGCCAGGTCGTTCGTGCCGACCGACACGAAGTCGACCACGCCGAGAATCTCCTGAGCCAACACCGCCGCCGCGGGGATCTCGATCATCACGCCCGCCCGCGCGATCCCGGCGGCGCGCACGCGTTCGGCGAACCAGGCGGCTTCCTCGACGGTGCCGACCATCGGGGCCATCACCGAAACTTCCGCGCCGGAGTCCTCCGCCGCGCCCGCGATGGCTTCCAGCTGCCGGTCGAGCACCTCCGGCCGGTCGAACGCGATCCGCAGGCCGCGGACGCCGAGCGCCGGGTTGGGTTCGTCGTCCGGCGAAAGGAACGCGAGCGGTTTGTCCGCACCCGCGTCCAGCGTCCGCACGATGACCGGCTTGCCGCGGAACGGCGAAAGCACTGCGGCATAAGCTTTTCGCTGCTCTTCGACGGACGGCTCGGCCGGCGCGTCGAGGTAGCAGAACTCGGTGCGGAACAGGCCGACGCCCTCCGCGCCCGCGTCCGCGGCGGCCTGCGCGTCGGCCGGGGAGCCGACGTTGCCGTACACCTTCACCCGGTGCCCGTCGGACAATTCGCCGACGCCGTTCCATTCGGCCGGTCCAGCCGCGGCGGCGGTGACGATCGGCGCGGACTCCTCGACCGCCTCGATCACCCCGGTGTCGCCGTCGACCGACAACGCCTTGGCGTCGGAGGCCAGCAGTCCGCGCACCGCGACGACCGCCGGAATTCCCAGCGCCCGCGCCAGAATCGCGGTGTGGCTCGTCGGACCGCCCTCCTCGGTGACCAGCGCGAGCACCTTCGCCGGGTCGAGCCCCGCGGTGTCGGCCGGCGCGAGGTCGCGCGCGACGAGAACGCTCGGCGACGCCAGTTCGGGCACCCCCGGCGGGGCGATCCCGAGCAGTTCGGCGACGAGCCGGTCGCGCACGTCCCGGACGTCGCGGACCCGCTCGGCCATGTATCCGCCGGCGGCCGCGAGTGCCTCCGCGAACCCTTCGGCGGCCTGGTAGACGGCGCGGGCCGCGGGTAGGTTCCGCGCCGTCACCAGCTGTTGAGCCTGAGTGGCGAGCGCCGGGTCGGCGGCCATCGCGGCGGTCGTGACCAGGATCGTCGCGGCCTCGCCGGTCGCGGCCTCGGCCTGTGCTTCGAGCCGGGCGGCGACCGCGCGCGCGGCGGGTTCGATCCGGGCCGCTTCCGCCGCCGGATCGTCCGGCGCGGGCGTGCTGGCGGGTTCGCCGAGCGACTCGGCGACGCGCACGACGGGTCCGCTCGCGCGTCCGGGGCTCACCGCGACCCCGGTCAGCGAGGAACCGGCAGCGGACTCGGCCGGAGCGGCAGCACTCTCAGACATGGTCTAGACCATAGCTCACGGGGACGGGAATCCGCCGAGGCGCCGCACCCGTTTCCCGATTTCGCACCCGTTCGACCACTGGACGCACCTCCTCGTGCCACCGCGCGCGGGCTGGTTCCGCACGGTCGACCCACGCAAAGTCTGCCGGAAACCCCAGGCCCGCGCCGAGTCCGCGAGCCAGGCCGGCGCGAGTCATCCCAGTTCGGCGGCCGTCGGATACGACGGCTGAGCACCGTGCCGGGTCACCGTCACCGCGGCCACCCGCACCGCACGCTCAGCGGCTTCGACCAGGTCGGCCCCGTCGGCGAGCGCCGCCGCCAGCGCACCGGCGAACGCGTCGCCCGCGCCCGTCGTGTCGACAGCGTGCACCTTCGACGACTCGATCGTTGTCGACTTATCGCCTTCGAGCACCGCCGCGCCCTTGGCTCCGAGCGTGACCACTGCCGCGCGCGGACCGAGGTCGAGCAGCTTGCGCGGGTCAGCGTCGCCGGAACCGAGGAGATAGGCGGCCTCGTGCTCGTTGACCAGCAGGACGTCCAGCGCGACCAGCGTTTCCGGCGACACCTCGGCCGCCGGGGACAGGTTCAGCAGCACCCGCACGCCCTTTTCGCGGGCCCGCACCACCGCGCGTTCGATCGTCGGCAGCGGCACTTCCAGCGAGGCGACGAGCACGCGTACGCCGTCCAGTACCTCGTCGGTGATGTCGCCCGGTTCCAGCGCGGAGTTCGCGCCAGGGGAGACGAGGATTGAGTTTTCCCCGTCCGGAGTCACGGTGATGTAGGCGATTCCGGTAGGCCGATCCACGGTCCTAACGAATTGCGTATCCACTCCCGCATCCGCCAACGAATCCCGCAGCAATCGGCCGTAGGGGTCGTCGCCGACCGCGCCGAGCAACGCGACGTCCGCGCCGAGTTTTCCCGCCGCGACCGCGGTATTCGCGCCCTTGCCGCCGGGGGACAACGCGGTGTCGCCGCCCAGCACCGTCTCGCCGCCGCCGGGGCGGCGGTCGACCGGCACCACCAAATCGGCATTCGCGGAGCCGACCACCAGTACCGCACTCATGGCCGCCACTCTGCCATGACCCGTCCTTTCCGCCAGATGTGCCCGAAAGTGAAAGCGTTTGTAACTTTCTCGGCGCTCAGTGCGACAATCAGGCGGAACAGCGACAGTCCGTCACTCGATCGGGGGATCCGCATCCCCCAGGCGTCACTTCTGCGGCGGGCTTCGCTCTTCTTCGAGCGTCACTGGCCTTGAGCCGATGACGTTGCCCCGACCGGAAGCGCACCGGGGAGGGCATCGGGTCGCCGGCGCCGATCACGTAGCCCCCCGAGTGATCGGCGTCGGCGGCGCCCCGGTTCTCGCGCCGTTCGGTCGAACCGGTGTCCAGACCACCTAGACTGCCCAGATGAGCAGCCCCACACGCAGGGGTCGCGCGCGAGCGGCTACCGAATCCGACATCCGCCGGACCGCGCGGAACCTGCTGGTAGGCCAGGGCCCGGAGGCCGTCACGCTGCGGGCCATCGCCCGCGAGCTGGGGATCACCGCACCGGCTCTGTACCGCTACTACGAATCCCGCGACGACCTGCTGGAAAACCTCCGCCTCGACGTCTGCACCGACCTCGCCGCCGAAATCGCCGAGGACATCGCGGAGCTGAAGGACGAGGGCCTGCTGCAGCTGTTCCAGATCTGCAAGGGGTTCCGCCGCTGGGCGCTGACGCACACCAAGGAGTTCACCCTGGTGTTCGCGTCGCCGACCGGGGCCACCGGCACCGCGACCGGGAGCGCGCTGCGCAGGCTCGACGAGCCGTTCGGCCGCATCTTCCTCGCCGCGGCCGGGCACGTGCTCGCCCAGCACGACCTGGTCATGCCGCCGAACGACGTGGTCCCGCCCGAGCTCCGCGACGACCTCACCGCGTTCCAGGAAGACCTGCTCACGGTGCTCAAGGAGTCCGGGCGGGAGATCCCGCCGGAGAAGCTGGACCTCGGGCTCACCTACCTGATGATCACCTTCTGGGCGCGGCTCTACGGCCACGTGACCCTCGAGGTGTTCGGCAATTACCCGATCCCGGTCTCCAAACCGGACGTGCTGTTCGAGGCCATGCTCACCGACCTCGCCCGCGACGTCGGCCTGTACACCGATTAGGCCGCGTGGCCGCCGTCGACCGAAATGGTCGAGCCGGTCACGTACGCGCTCGCCGGCGAGGCCAGGAAGGCCACCGTGTCGGCCACTTCCGCGGGCTTGCCGTAGCGGCCGACCGCGGTCATGGACGCCTGGTCCGCCGCGTACGGGCCGTCGGCCGGGTTCATCTCGGTGTCGGTCGGCCCCGGGTGCACCAGGTTCACCGTCACGCCGTTCGCCGCCAATTCGCGGGCCAGCGCCTTGGTCAGCCCGACCATCGCGGACTTGCTGACCGCGTACAGCACCATTCCCGGACCCGGCACGCGATCGGTCACGCAGCTGCCGATCGTGATCACCCGGCCGCCTTCCCCGAGGTGCTTGGCCGCCGCCTTGGTCGCGGCCAGCACGCCGCGCACGTTCACCGCGAGCACGCGGTCGACGTCGTCCATCCCGGTCTGCTCCAGCGGCCCGACGAAACCGACGCCCGCGTTGTTGACCAGTACGTCCAGCCGTCCGAACTCGGCGACCGCCGCTTCCACCGCGGCCTCCACGGCCGCCGAATCCGCGTTGTCCGCACCCACGGCGAGTGCCCGTCGCCCGAGCGCCTTGATCCGGTCGACCACTTCCGCCGCCTGCTCGGCGTTCACCGCGTAGGTGAGCACCACGTCCGCCCCAGCCTCGGCGAGCCGCAGTGCTGTCGCCGCACCGATTCCGCGGCTCCCGCCGGTCACCAGCGCCACTTTGCCGTCGAGGTTCATGTCCGTCCTTTCCGTTTGTTTCGCTTTCAACCATCGAAGCGCCGACCGACGGGCGAGGCTGGCGTCTTTCGGCCGTGACAGTCCGGTTCCGCACCCGGACGGGCACAGCGTGTGACAAACTCCTGCCAGCGGGAGAACGGGGGAGGGGGACGGGTTGCTGCACGTCCAAAAGCTGGTGAAGGTCTACGGCCAGCGCCGCGTGGTCGACACCGTGTCGTTCAGCCTGGCGCCGGGCACGGTGACCGCGTTTCTCGGCCCGAACGGCGCGGGCAAATCGACCACGCTGCGGATGATCTGCGGTCTGACCACGCCGACGTCCGGCACCGCGACCATCGCCGGGCGCCGCTTCGGCGAATGGCCCAACCCGGCGCACGTCGCGGGCGTGCTGCTCGACGCGTCCGCCGTGCATCCCGGCCGCACCGGCAGGCACCACCTGCTCAACGCCGCGAAACTGATGCGGCTGCCCGCCGCCCGGGTGGACCAGGTGCTCGCGCAGGTCGGCCTCGCCGACGCGGCGAACCGGCGGATCGGCAAGTACAGCCTTGGCATGCGGCAGCGGCTCGGCCTCGCGCAGGCGGTGCTGTGCGATCCGCCGGTGCTGATCCTCGACGAACCGATCAACGGCCTCGACCCGGACGGCATCCGCTCCACCCGGCAGTTGCTGCGCGGGCACGCCCAGCGGGGCGGCACCGTGCTGCTGTCCAGCCACGTACTGTCCGAAGTGGACCAGACCGCGGACCGCGTGGTGATGATCGGCCAGGGCCGCGTCGTCGCCGACGGTCCGCTGGAGAGCTTCGCCGGACCGGCCCGCACGCTCATCCGCACCACCGACCTGCCCCGGCTGACCTCCGCATTGCGCAACGCCCGGCTCGAACTGCGGCAGACCAGCGCGGACGGGGTATCCGTCGCCGCCCCGCTGAGGCAGGTGTCCGACCTCGCGTTCAGCGCCCGCGTGCAGGTGCTGGAGCTGCGCGAGGAACAGCAGAACCTGGAAGAGCTTTTCTTCCAGCTCACTGGAGGAGCCCGATGATTCCCGCGCAGGCGCCTGCCTGGCAGGCCCCCGCTCAGCGGCGCGCTTCGTTCGGCACCCTGGTGGGCGTCGAGCTGCGGAAGATGACCGCGACGGCGGCGGACAAAATCCTCGTGATCTCCGCACCGGTCCTGCTGGTGACGCTGTCGCTGCTGTTCTTGCAGGGCGGGACGCACGACTACACGCTCGACAACCAGCTGCTGCCGGTGTTCATCACGCTCCGGCTCGGGCCGGTGCTGATGAACGTCGTGCTCGTGAAGCTGATCGCCGCGGAATGGCATTACCGCAGCGCGCAGCCGACCCTGCTCGCCCAGCCGTCGCGGCTGCGCTACGTGCTCGCTCAGGCCACCATCGCGTTCGGGGTCTGGCTGATCGCTTCCGGCTTGAACCTGCTGATGACCTTCACCTACTACCGAAGCCGGTACGACGCCTACGACACGCAGTTCCTGCTCGGCGTCCGGCCGGGCGCGATGGCCGGGACGATTCTGCTCGGCGGGTTCTGCCTCACCCTGTTCGCGGTCACCGTCGGCTGGCTGATTCCCAACACCGCCGGAGCGATCACCGCCTACGTCCTGCTGTCGCTGCTGCTGGTGTTCCTGCAGAGCAGCGTCGACTACGCGGGATGGTTCGATCCGGCCGAGCCCGCGCGGCAGCTCGCCGGGATCGCCAAGCACGGACCGGTCGCGCTGACCACGTCGCTCGTGGGATGGATCGGCCTGGCCGGGGTCGCGATCTGGCGGGCGGGCACCCGAGAGGCGGCGTGACCCCGCCTCAGCCGGCCAGCGAGCCGCCGCCGGGGTCGACCGCGTTCAGGTAGTCCTCGGTGGCCTTCTGCGCGTCCGGGCAGACCGGGATCGCCAAGCACGGCCCGGTCGCGCTGACCACGTCGCTCGTGGGATGGATCGGCCTGGCCGGGGTCGCGATCTGGCGGGCGGGCACCCGAGAGGCGGCGTGACCCCGGGTCAGCCGGCCAGCGAGCCGCCGCCGGGGTCGACCGCGTTCAGGTAGTCCTCGGTGGCCTTCTGCGCGTCCGGGCAGAATCGCTGAGCGGTCTGGCGATCGACGTCGACGTTGTCGCCGGGGATGGGACCTTGGCCTGGTTCGGCACCGACCCGGACGGTGACCACCTGCAGCGAACCGGTATTCACCGCGATCAGGCAGCCGTACCTGTCGAGCTGGGAAACCGCGTAGTAGCGGTCCAGCACCAGGATTCGGCGGAAGTGGTAGACGCTGTAGTCGTAGGCCTTCCACCAGCCGGGCCACGGCTCCGGGATGCGCTGGTCCGGGTCCATCGAGCCGACCTCGACCTGGGTGCCCGCCGACCGCTTCATGATGCACGCCTTGGCGTACGGGTCGTACATCGGCGAACTGCCGCCGAGGGCGCCCAGCAACCGCGGGTCCTTCTCGAACTGCGAACAGTCGCCGGGGAACAGCTTCGGCCGGCTCGTGATGACCGGCAGCGTGTCGTAAGCGATCGAATCCGCCGGCAGCCGCGGCGCGGGTTTCCCCGGCGGCGGAGCGGGCGCGACGGCGCACCCGGCAAGCACTGCCGCCGCGACGACAACTATCGCGGTGATCGCACGGTTACGCACGGAAAGCACAGTACCGGCCCGGGATCGGCTCCCGGGCCGGAACGCGCTTTTTCAGAGCACGATGTTGACCAGCCGGCCCGGCACCACGATCACCTTGCGCGGCGTCTTGTCGCCGACCAGCGCGGCGATCTTCTCGTCGGCCAGCGCGGTCGCCTGCACCGCGTCGTTCTTCGCGTCCGCAGGCACGGTGATCCGCGAGCGGACCTTGCCGTTGACCTGGATCGGGTACTCGACCGAGTCCTCGACCAGGTACTTCTCGTCCACGACCGGGAACGGCCCGTGCACCAGCGAGTCGGCGTGGCCCATCCGGTGCCACAGCTCCTCGGCGACGTGCGGGGCCAGCGGGGCCAGCAGCAGCACCAGCGGTTCGGCCAGTTCGCGCGGGGTCGCCGCGGCCGAGCCGTACACCTTGGTCAGGTGGTTGTTCAGCTCGATCAGCTTCGCGCCCGCGGTGTTGAACCGCATCTCCGCGTAGTCCTCGCGAACCCCGGCGATGGTGCGGTGCAACAGCTTCCGGTCCGCCTCGGTCGCCTCGTCCGCCGAGACCCGCAGTTCGCCGGTCTGCTCGTCGACCACCAGCCGCCACAGCCGCTGCAGGAACCGGTGCGCGCCGACGACGTCCTTGGTCGCCCAGGGCCGCGACATGTCCAGCGGGCCCATCGACATCTCGTACACGCGGAAGGTGTCCGCGCCGTAGGTGTCCGCCATTTCGTCCGGCGTCACGGCATTCTTCAGGCTCTTGCCCATCTTGCCGTATTCCTGCTTGACCTCTTCGTCGCCGAAGAAGAACTTGCCGTCGCGCTCGACGACCTCTTCCGCCGGCACGTACACCCCGCGCTTGTCGGTGTAGGCGAAGGCCTCGATGTAGCCCTGGTTGAACAGGCGGCGGTACGGCTCCTTCGAGGACACGTGGCCCAGGTCGTACAGCACCTTGTGCCAGAACCGGGAGTACAGCAGGTGCAGCACCGCGTGCTCGACGCCGCCGACGTACAGGTCGACGCCGCCCGGGTCGTCGACCCCGTGCTCGGCCGGGCGCGGGCCCAGCCAGTACGCCTCGTTCTCCGGCGCGCAGAACACGTCCTGGCTCGACGGGTCGACATAGCGCAGCTGGTACCAGCAGGAACCGGCCCACTGCGGCATGACGTTGGTGTCGCGGCGGTACTTCTTCGGCCCGTCGCCCAGGTCCAGGGTGACCTCGACCCAGTCCTTCGCGCGCGACAGCGGCGGCGACGGTTCGGAGTCGGCGTCGTCCGGGTCGAACGTCTTCGGCGAGTAGTCGTCGACCTCCGGCAGCACGACCGGCAGCTGGTCCTCCGGCAGCGCGATCGGCAGGTTGTTCTCGTCGTAGACGATCGGGAACGGCTCGCCCCAGTAGCGCTGGCGGGCGAACAGCCAGTCGCGCAGCTTGTACTGCACAGTGCCCTCGCCCGCGCCGCGGTCCTCCAGCCAGGCGATGATCGTCTTCTTGGCGTCGGCGACGCCCATGCCGTTCAGGTCGACGGTGTCGTTGGCGGAGTTGATCGCCGGGCCGTCGCCGGTGAACGCCTCGCCCTCGAAGCCCTCGCCCGGGTCGACCGTGCGGATGATCTCCAGCCCGAACTTCTTCGCGAAGTCGTAGTCGCGCTGGTCTTGCGCGGGCACCGCCATGATCGCGCCGGTGCCGTAGCCCATCAGCACGTAGTCGCCGACGAAGACCGGGATTTCCTTGCCGTTGACCGGGTTCACCGCGTAGGTGCCGGTGAAGACGCCGGTCTTGTCCTTGTTCTCCTGGCGGTCCAGATCGGACTTGCGGGACGCGGCGGCCCGGTACGCGGCGACCGCCTCGGTCGGCGTCTTCGCGCCGCCGGTCCAGGTCTCCGGATGCTCGCCCGGCCACTGCGCCGCGGTCAGCTTCTCGACCAGCGGGTGCTCCGGCGCGATCACCATGTAGGTGGCGCCGAACAGGGTGTCCGGGCGGGTGGTGAAGACCTCGATCTTCTCGTCACCCGCGGCGAACGAGACCCGCGCGCCCTGCGAGCGGCCGACCCAGTTGCGCTGCATGGACTTGACCTTCTCCGGCCAGTCCAGCAGCTCCAGGTCGTCGACCAGGCGGTCGGCGTACGCGGTGATCCGCATCATCCACTGGCGCAGGCTCTTGCGGAAAACCGGGAAGTTGCCGCGGTCGCTGCGGCCGTCCGCGGTCACCTCCTCGTTCGCCACGACGGTGCCCAGGCCCGGCGCCCAGTTCACCGGGGCCTCGGAGATGTAGACCAGCCGGTGGTCGTCGATGATCTTGCGCTGCTCGACGTGGCTCAGCTCGGCCCACGGACGGCCGTCCGGCGTCGCGCGCTCACCCGCCGCGTACGCCTTCTCCAGCTCCTCGATCGGTCGCGCTTTGCGGGCGTCCTCGTCGTAGTAGGAGTTGAAGATCTGCAGGAAGATCCACTGGGTCCACTTGTAGTAGTCCGGATCGATCGTCTCGATCGACCGGCGCTCGTCGTGGCCCAGCCCCAGCCGCTTCAGCTGGCGGCGCATCGTGGCGATGTTCTGCTCGGTCGTGGTGCGCGGGTGCGTGCCGGTCTGCACCGCGTACTGCTCGGCGGGCAGGCCGAACGCGTCGTAGCCCAGCGTGTGCAGCACGTTCCGGCCGATCATCCGGTGGTAACGCGCGTAGACGTCGGTCCCGATGTAGCCCAGCGGGTGCCCGACGTGCAGGCCGGAACCGGACGGGTACGGGAACATGTCCTGCACGAACAGCTTGTCCGAGGGCACCGGCTCGCCCTCTTCGGCGAGCGGGCCGACCGGGTTCGGCGCGTGGTAGGTGCCGTGGTCGGACCAGTGGTCCTGCCAGCGCTGCTCGATCTGCCCGGCCAGCTCCGCGGTGTAGCGGAACGGCGGGGTTTGCTCAGCGTCCGCGGCGTTCTTCGCCGCGGCCCCGGTGGCCTCGTCAGACCCTGTCATCGCCGTCTTCCTCCGTGTCGAGCCACTCCAGAAACAACTCGACCCCCCAGCCAGAAGGCATGAGGGGTCGCCGCGCCGAGCCGGTCATCGGGCCAGGTCAGCGCGGCAGGCCAAGGAGCAGCCGAGCCGTGTTCACGCACTCATCGTAACGCCCTGGTCAAAGCCGTTCCGACGGGACCGCCAAAGCGACGACCTGGGTGACCTGCGTCGCGGAGAAGTTGTTGTCGCTCACGAGCACGAGACTGCGCTCCCCGGACGGCAGCGCCGGACCCCACGTCATCCCCTCGATGTTGTCCACAGTGGAAAGCGGCAGGTCGGAGAGGTCGGCGAGCAGCTTCTTCTTGACCGGCTTGACGTCCTTCGCGTCTTTCAGCGATCGCGTGTGGAGGACGTTCGTCGCACCGGTGGTGTCGATCTCGAAGATGCGCACCTTGTTGCCGACGCCGGTGACGAAGGACCGCTCCATCATCAGGAATTTGGTCGGGTCCGCCTGGTTCACCGAGAGCATCGAGGAAACGCCCGTGTCGGCGAACCCGGTGGCGGGCTTCGGCTCGGCGAAAAGCTTCTCCTGCGGGTACGCGTACTGCGCGAGCACGGGTCCGAACCGGCTCTGCAGGGTGATCCGCGACAACGCGCCCGAGGTCGGCGTGGGCGGCGGTCCGTCCTGCAGCAGCGGAGCCTCGACCTCGCTGGCCAGCAGCGTGCCGAACCCGGTGTAGGCGAGGCCTTCGAGGACGTAGTTCCGGCGCGGGCCGGCGTCCGGAGTCATCCGTTCGTCGGCGGGCAGCGGCAGGTCACGGACGTAATGCCCGTCCCGGGTGGCCTCGCGGATCGACGGCTGGATCAGGTGCTGGTCGGCGAGCCGGTCGCCTTCCTGCGACCAGACGTAATGCCCGCTCCACGGGTCGACGCGCAGTTCCTCGGGGTCGATCGTCTGCTCGTTCTGCGGAGCGGACGGGTCGTTCTTCGCGAGCGGCGGGTAGGGAGTGCCGTCCGGGCGCAGCAGCGGATGCGTGCCGGTGAAGGTGACCGGGCCCACGCCCTTGGCGCTGACGTCGAACTTCGCGGTGTAGAAGCGGGCCGGGTTGATCGCGGACCGGTCGTCGCTGATGAAGACGTACCCGCCGGTGCGCGGATCGAAGTCGACCGAGGACAGCCCGCCGACCGTGGTGCCCTGGAACGGCAGGTTGTGCGGTACGTGCTGCTCGCCGAGCAACCGGACCGGACGCGGCGCATCCGCGGTGTTCGCGGCGTTCGCGGTTCCGGGGGCGAGGAAGGACAAGGTGGCGATCCCGGCGGCGAGCAACCGGTTTCGCGTGGACGAAGACATGGCCCGTAGCACAGCCGACGAGGGTATCCGGGACATTGCCGCGAGGTCACGCTTATCCTCAGAGGGTGTTCGCTATCGCGCTCGTCCCGATCGTCCTTGGTGTCGTCGTCGGCTGGGGTGGTTTCCTCGGCGTGCGCGGACGGCTGAGCCGGGCAAGCGGGGCCGGAGTCCGGACCGAAGCCTCGATGCGCAGCGAAGAGGCGTTCAAACTGGCCAACCGGGTCGCCGGAATCCCGACCCTGGCCGGCGGCGCCGCCGCGGTCGTCTGCGGACTCGCCGGTCTCGCGATCCCCGCCACCGCGGGCCTGGTCGCGGCCGCGATCGTCGGACTGCTCGGCCTGCTGGTGATGGTGGTCGCCGGCGCCCGGATGGGCGCGCGAGCCGCACTGACCGTGCCCGCCCCGTCGCCGGTCCCGGCCGGATGCAGCGGCTGCGCGTGCGGTTCCGGCGGCTGCGGAGTCCTGCAGAAGTCCAGCGAGGCTTAATTCCGCTGCAAATCGCCAGGGTGGGTGGCCAGCAACGCGAGCGGCACCCCCTGGCGGCGCAGCACCTGGCCCCACAGATCCCGGCTCGGCGGCGCGAGAATGTCGCTCGGCAACGCGGGAACGATCACCCAGTCCTCGCGCTCGATCTCGCCCGCGAGCTGCCCCGAATCCCACCCGGCGTACCCGGCGAACACCCGCACGCCCCGCACCTTGGCCACGAGCACTTCCGGATCGCTGTCCAGATCGACCAGCGCGACCGGCCCCCGCACCGCGACCACGCCCGGAACGCTGGCAGCGGTCTCCCCAGTCCGCAACGCGGCGAGACACAACGCGGTCTTCTTGTCGACCGGCCCGCCGACAAAAACAGACTGCGGCTCCGCGACATGCGCGCCCCACCCCGGCAGGACGTCATTCACCGGAACATCAGACGGCCGGTTCAAGACCACCCCGAGCGTCCCCTCCGCCCGATGATCGATCACGAACACCACCGTCCGCTTGAAGTTCGGGTCGAACATCGTGGGTGCGGCGACCAGGAGCGTTCCCGGTTCAACCTCGGCGTCCGCTGGCACGCCACCCATGATCCCATCACCCGCCACGGGAAATCCTCCCGGCACGGGAACACCAGCACCACCCGCCTCGTTGAGAACAGCGAGCCGGCGCACTCGTGTCCCCCGGGCTCACTGAAGAACCGCCTTTGTGGAATACCGGTCCGGCCGGAGCCACACTGCGCCTAGCCGCCGAGAGGCGAAACGAGTGCGCCGGTGTCGGCTTCTCCTGTTCGGTGCTTTCCGCACCTTCCCTCCTCACCGGCGCCGAGTACCCGGGGGGCCGAGCCCCCCGGACCCCCGCGGTGCCTTCGGTGCGGTTTCCGGGTGGGTCGGGGGCGGAGCCCCCTTTGGCTGCCGTAGTGGTTTGGGTGCAGTTTCCGCCGCGGAATTCTGCGGCGCTGGGACAGAGTTCCTCCGGGTTTCGTAGCGGCTTCGGGCGGAAGCCGCCGCCGGCTACTGCAGTGCCGTCCGCGCGGTCGTCGAGTTCTCGGGTGGGGGCGGATCGCCGTTTGGTTTTCGCTGTGGCTTCGGGCGCGTCTCGAGGTAGCGAGTCGGAAATCCCTCTGGTCGCGGCGCAGCGCGGTCGGCGCGGTCGCGAGGCAGAGTCCCTTTTGGCGACCGAAGCGACTTCCGCGAGTCTCAAGGCACGGGGCCGAGTCGCTGGCTGCCGCAGCGCCCTCAGCGCGGATCAGGGCAGCGGGGCCGAGGCCTCCCCTCGCAACCGCAGTGCCCTCAGCGCGGATCTCAAGGCGGCGAGGCCGAGCTTCTCTGGCTACCGCAGCCACCCGAGCGCGGGGCACGAGGTCACGAAGCCGAATCTCCCTGGTAACCGCAGCAACTTCAGCGCCGACCTCACAGCCGCGACGCCGAACCTCCCCGACAACCGCAGCCAGCTCGGCGCGGGGCACCAGGGTCACGAAGCCGAATCTCCCCGGCAACCGCAGCAACTTCAGCGCCGACCTCACAGCCGCGACGCCGAACCTCCCCGACAACCGCAGCCAGCTCAGCGCGGGGCACCAGGGTCACGAAGCCGAATCTCCCCGGCAACCGCAGCAACTTCAGCGCGAGCTCACGGCAGCGAGGCTGAGCCTCCCGCAACAGCAGCCGCATCAGCGCCGGGAGCGAGGCCGGATCTCTCTGGCAGCCGTTGCCGCCGCGGGGCCTGTCCGTGATCTTGTGGGTGGTGGGTGATCTTGACCATGCTGGGGCGGGTGCTCCGGT
>NZ_ASXG01000121.1 GCF_000411975.1 Amycolatopsis orientalis DSM 43388 | reverse complement strand
GCCCGCAGGGAGGCTTCGTATCGGGGTGCAGGGCGGGGGCTGGGTGCCTCGATCGTTGGGTGCGGCGGCTGCGGTGGGGTGGGCTGGGTGCCTCGATGGGTGGGTGCGGCGGCTGCGGTGGGGTGGGCTGGGTGCCTCGATGGGTGGGTGCAGCGGCTGCGGTTCGGGAGCGGGTGGGGCGTTTGGCTGGTCGTGAGGGGAACCATGAGGGAATCAGGGGCCTGTGAGGGTTCCCTGACGGCCCTACGCGGCCAGTGCGTCCGTTACTTGGAGGGCGGGGTTGCGGAAGGGGGTCAGCAGTTCCTTGTCTACGCCTGCTCGGGTGAGGGCTGCTGCGAGCACTGTGGGGCGGGCTCGGTCGCCGCCGTCGGCGATTTTCAGTGCTATTGCGGTTCCGTCTGGCAGTGCGGCCAGTTGCACGGCTTCGAAGCCGTCCTTCGCGATTAGGCCTGGTACGGCCTGCATCAGGCGGGTGACGTCGCGTCGGCTGCCTGCTACCAGGTCCGGGTGCTGCCTGATTCCGTTGGCCACCAACGACTCCGGCGAACCGTCGGGGGCAGTGGCGATCCGTGCGGCGGCTCGTGCCAAACCTCGCAGGGAGAGTGCGAACAGGGGTGCGCCGCAGCCGTCCGTGGCTACTCGTGGCACGGTTTGTCCGGTCAGGTCCTCGACGGTTTCTCTGATCGCGCGCTGCAGCGGATGTGCCGGATCGAGGTAGCCGTCGATGTCCCACCGCTGCTCGCCGCAGACGGCCAGCATCGCGGCGTGCTTGCCGGAGCAGTTGTGCGCGAGCCTTGACGGCATACGTCCGGCTGCGATCCAGGCGTCCCGTTCGACCGGGTCGTACGGCAGGTCGGCGGGGTTGCCCAGATCGGTTTCGGCCAAGCCGCTGCTCGCCAGCACGGCTGCCGCCGCTTGGAGATGCCGCGGTTCGCCGGAGTGGCTCGCCGCGGCGATCGCGAAACCGGACGGATCGAGGCGCAGTCCGAGCCGGGCCATCGCGGTGGCCTGCAACGGTTTCGCGGTCGAGCGCGGGTACATCGCGACGTCCGGGTCGCCTGCCTCGAACAGCGTCGAACCGTCGGGAGCGAGCACGACGACCGAACCGTGGTGCACGCCTTCGACCATGCCGTCGCGGAGAAGGTGGACCAGCGGCACGTGCCGCGGTTCGCGTTCCTGCGGGATCACTGCGCCTCTGCCTTGTCGAACGCGCTCATGTCGATCCGCTTGCGCACGGCGAACCAGCCGGCCACCAGCGCGACGACGATCACCGGCAGCGCCAGCAGGGTGATTCGGCCGGTCTTGTCGAAGCCCATCAGCACGACGACCGCGGCGAGGAACGCGAGGGTCGCGATCTCGGTGTAGGGCGAGAACGGCAGCCGGAAGTGCGGACGGGTCACCTCGCCGCGCTTCGCCTTCCGCACGAACAGCAGGTGGCTGAGCACGATGATCGCCCAGGTGCCGAGAATGCCGACGGCGGCGAAGTTCAGCACGATCTCGAACGCGTCCTTCGGCACCACGTAGTTCAGGCCGACGCCGACCACGCACACCGACGACGTGAGCAGGATCCCGCCGTAGGGCACCTGGTTGCGGTTCATCACGCCGGTGAACCTAGGCGCGGACCCGGCCAGCGACATCGAGCGCAGGATTCGCCCGGTCGAGTACAGGCCCGAGTTGAGGCTCGACAGCGCGGCGGTCAGCACGACCAGGTTCATGATGCTGTCCGCGCCCGGCACGCCCAGCTTCGCCAGCACTGTCACGAACGGGCTCTGGTCGGCCGAGTAGGCGTTCCACGGCAGCAGCATCGCCAGCAGCACGACCGAGCCGACGTAGAACAGCGCGATCCGCCACATGATCGAGTTGATCGCCTTCGGCACGATCTTCTTCGGGTTCTCCGTCTCGCCCGCCGCGACGCCGACCAGCTCGCACGAGGCGTAGGCGAACACGACGCCCTGCACGATCAGGATCATCGGCACGATGCCCGCCGGGAACACGCCGCCGTGGTCGGCGATCAGCTGCGGGCCGGGTGCGTGGCCGTCGATCGGATGCTGCGTCACCAGGAGGACGACGCCGACGATCAGGAACAGCACCAGCGCGGCGACCTTGACGATCGAGAACCAGAACTCCATCTCGCCGAACAGCTTCACCGACACCAGGTTCAGCGACAGCACGACCGCCAGCGCGATCAGCGCCAGCACCCACTGCGGGATCGGGGTGAAGAACGACCAGAAGTGCGCGTACAGCGCGATGGCGGTGATGTCCGCGATGCCGGTGGTCGACCAGTTGAGGAAGTGCATCCAGCCGGCGACGTACGCGCCCTTCTCGCCCATGAACTCGCGCGCATAGGACACGAACGCGCCGGACGACGGCCGGTGCAGGATCAGTTCGCCGAGCGAGCGCACCACGAAGAACGCGAAGAGCCCGCACACCGCGTACACGATCGCGAGCGCCGGACCGGCCTGTGCGAGCCGTCCGCCCGCGCCGAGGAACAGGCCGGTGCCGATCGCGCCGCCGATGGCGATCATGTTGATGTGCCGAGATTTCAGTGCCTTGCGGTATCCGGCGTCGCCCGCGTCGGCGGGATCCGCCTCGGCAGTCGCGGGCAGGGTTTCTTCAGTCACGCGGTGGTACCTGTTTCTGCTTCGCCGGCGCGCGCCGGACGGACGATCGTGGTCAGGGTCTTCTCGACGTGATCGAGATGCTCGGTCATCGCGGCGGCGGCCGCGTCTTCCTCGCCTTGGGCGATCGCCGTGACGATGCGCCGGTGCTCGACGTTCGACTGGGTCCGCCGCCCGCCGAGCTGGTTCAGGAACGCGGACTGGCGGGCCAGCGCGTCGCGGATCTCTTCGATTACCTTCGCGAACACCGGATTGCCTGATGCCCGTGCGATCGTGACGTGAAACTGTGAGTCGAGCGCCACCCACGCGGCGTCGCCGGTCTCGGCGTCCATCCGGTCGACCAGGTCGGCGAGCCGGGCGAGCTGGTCGGCATCGCGTCGCCGCGCGGCGTAGGCGGCCACCGGGACCTCGACGTGCCGGCGCACCTCGACCAGGTCGCGGGCCGAGTAGTCGCCGAACGTAGGGTTCTCCGGCGGGCCGCTCGCGGTGACGAACGTGCCGCGCCCGGTGCGCGACACGGTCAGCCCGAGCGCCTGCAGCCCGCGCAACGCCTCGCGCACGACCGAGCGGCTGACCTCGAACTCCCTGCTCAGCGCGGCTTCCGACGGCAGCTGGTCGCCGACCGCGTACTCGCCCTGCTCGATCGCCCGCCGCAGATGGGCCAGGACGGCCTCCATCGCGCTGACCCGCCGGGGGAGCGGTCCGGCTGCCCGGCTGTCAGACAGGTTCACCCGACGGATGTTCGGTTCCGGCCCGGCCGCTGTCAAGCGGCGCCCCGGCCCGTTGCTCGGCCGTTGTGGGCTGGTTCACGCTCCCGGGTGACTTCGAGCCGTCCGGCTCTCGGCGGCCCCGGTTTTGTCGGTGCCGGGTGCGATCGTGTCCGGGTACCTGAGAAGCGCACCGGTGATCATCACGCCGAACGCGTCCGGCCCGCCGCCCGGCGCGTCGGAGCGACACTCGGCCTTTCGAGAGAGGGAGGATGCAGCCGTCGCGCTCGAACCGCGGCGGACTAGGGTGGGCAGCCCGGGCCCGCCGCGTCGACCGGAGCCGGGAAGCCGTCTGCCTAGGGGAGGTTTTCGCTGGTGTCGAACGATTCTTTCGTCCACCTGCACGTCCACACCGAGTACTCGATGCTGGACGGTGCGGCGAAGATCGGCCCGTTGTTCGCGGAGGCGGCTCGGTTGGGGATGCCCGCGGTGGGGATGACCGATCACGGGAACATGTACGGCGGGGACGAGTTTTTCCAGACGTCGAAGAAGCACGGGATCAAGCCGATCATCGGGATCGAGGCGTATGTCGCGCCGGAGTCGCGGTTTCACAAGAAGCCGGTGTTCTGGGGGCAGGCGTCGCAGCGGGGGTCGGACGAGTTCGGCGAGGGCGGCGACGTGTCGGGCGGCGGTGCGTATACGCACATGACGATGGTGGCGGGGAACGCGACGGGGTTGCGGAATCTGTTCAAGTTGTCGTCGCTGGCGTCGATT
Source organism: Amycolatopsis orientalis DSM 43388 (assembly GCF_000411975.1). GTDB lineage: Bacteria > Actinomycetota > Actinomycetes > Mycobacteriales > Pseudonocardiaceae > Amycolatopsis > Amycolatopsis orientalis_D. The sequence goes on along the minus strand of NZ_ASXG01000121.1, from coordinate 7,634 downwards.
CAGGGGTATTACCGGAAGCCGCGGATGGATCGGGAGCTGATCGCGGAGAACGCGGAGGGGATCATCGCGACGACGGGGTGTCCGTCGGGCGAGGTGCAGACGCGGTTGCGGCTGGGGCAGCGGGAGGCGGCGATCCAGGCGGCCTCGGATTACAAGGACATTTTCGGGGCGGGGAACTTCTATCTGGAGCTGATGGACCACGGGTTGCCGATCGAGCGGTCGGTGCGCGAGGGGTTGCTGGAGATCGGGAAGCTGCTGGACCTGCCGCCGTTGGCGACGAACGATTCGCATTATGTGACGAAGGACCAGGCGGACACGCACTCGGCGTTGTTGTGCGTGCAGGCGGGGAAGACGCTGAACGATCCGACGCGGTTCAAGTTCGACGGGGACGGGTATTTCCTGAAGTCCGCGGAGGAGATGCGGGAGTACTGGGACAGGGAGGTTCCGGGGGCGGCGGACAACACGCTGCTGATCGCGGAGCGGGTGGAGTCGTATGAGGACGTGTACGCGCACAAGGACCGGATGCCGGTCTTCGACGTCCCCGAGGGCCACACCGAAGCCTCGTGGCTGCGGCACCAGGTCGCCGAGGGGCTCAAGTGGCGGTTCCCGGACGGCATCCCGGACGGCTACGAGGAACGCTGCGACTACGAACTCAACGTTATTGAGGGCAAGGGCTTCCCGGCCTACTTCCTGATCGTCGCCGACCTGATCCAGCACGCGCGGGAGGTCGGCATCCTGGTCGGTCCCGGCCGTGGTTCCGCGGCCGGCGCGCTCGTCGCGTACGCGCTCGGCATCACGAACCTCGACCCGATCCCGCAGAAGCTGCTGTTCGAGCGGTTCCTGAACCCGGAACGCATGTCGATGCCCGACATCGACATCGACTTCGACGACCGCCGGCGCGGCGAGATGATCCGGTACGCCACCGAGAAGTACGGCGCGGACCGGGTCGCGCAGGTGATCACCTTCGGCACGATTAAGACCAAGGCGGCGATCAAGGACTCCGCCCGCGTGCACTTCGGCCAGCCCGGTTACGCGATCGCGGACAAGATCTCGAAGGCGCTGCCGCCGCCGATCATGGCGAAGGACATCCCGCTGTCGGGCATCGTCGACTCGAAGCACGAGCGCTACGCCGAGGCCGCCGAGGTCCGCACGCTCGTCGAGACCGACGAGGAGTGCAAGACGATCTTCGAGACCGCCCGCGGCCTCGAAGGCCTGATCCGCAACGCCGGCGTGCACGCCTGCGCGGTCATCATGTCGAGCGAACCGCTCACCGACGCGATCCCGGTGTGGCAGCGCGACGACGGCTCGATCATCACCGGCTGGGACTACCCCTCCTGCGAGGCCATCGGCCTGCTGAAGATGGACTTCCTCGGCCTGCGCAACCTGACCGTCATCGGCGACGCGCTGGACAACATCAAGGCCAACCGCGGCGAGGAAATCGACCTCGACCGGCTGGGCTTCGACGACCCCGAGGCGTACAAGCTCCTCGGCCGGGGCGACACGCTCGGCGTGTTCCAGCTCGACGGCGGCGCGATGCGCGACCTGCTGCGGCGCATGCAGCCGACCGGGTTCGAGGACATCATCGCGGTGCTCGCGCTGTACCGGCCCGGCCCGATGGGCATGAACGCGCACAACGACTACGCCGACCGCAAGAACAACCGGCAGCAGATCAAGCCCATTCACCCGCAGCTGGAAGAACCGCTGCGGGAGATCCTGTCCGAGACCTACGGCCTGATCGTCTACCAAGAGCAGATCATGCAGATCGCCCAGAAGGTCGCGGGCTACACGATGGGCCGAGCGGACACGCTCCGCCGCGCGATGGGCAAGAAGAAGAAGGAAGTCCTCGAAAAGGAGTACGAGGGCTTCGAGGAGGGCATGCGGTCGAGCCCGCTGGTCGAGGGCGGCTTCTCGCCGGAAGCGGTCAAGGCGCTGTGGGACACGATTCTCCCGTTCGCCGGGTACGCGTTCAACAAGTCGCACGCCGCCGCCTACGGCCTGATCGCGTACTGGACCGCCTACCTCAAGGCGAACTACACCGCGGAGTACATGGCCGCGCTGTTGACGTCGGTGGGGGACAACAAGGACAAGTCGGCGATTTATCTGTCGGAGTGCCGCCGGCTGGGGATCAAGGTGCTGCCGCCGGACGTGAACGAGTCGGCGTTGCGGTTCGCGGCCGTCGGGAACGACATCCGGTTCGGTCTGGGCGCGGTGCGCAACGTGGGCGCGAACGTGGTGGAGTCGATCATCAAAACCCGCGAGGAGAAGGGCAAGTACTCCTCGTTCACCGATTTCCTGGACAAGTCGGAGCTGGTGGCCTGCAACAAGCGGGTGATCGAGTCGCTGATCAAGGCGGGCGCGTTCGATTCGATGGGGCACACGCGGCTGTCGATGATCCAGGTGCACGAGGACGCGGTGGAGGCCGTCGTCCCGCTCAAGCGCCAGGAAGCGATGGGCCAGTTCGACCTGTTCGGCTCGTTCGGCGCCGACGACGGAGACGCGGCCGAAGCGGCGCCGTCGTCCTCGCCGCTCGCTCACCTCAAGTTCGGCGAGGAGGAGTACCCGCGCAAGCAGCTCCTCGCCTACGAACGCGAGATGCTGGGCCTGTACGTGTCGGCGCACCCGCTCGACGGGGCCGAGCGCATCCTGCGCAAACACGCGCCGAAGCCGATCGCCGCGCTGCTCGCCGACCCGCCGAAGGAGGGCGAGGTCGTCATCTCCGGCCTGCTCACCTCGCTCGAGCGCCGGGTCAACAAGAAAGGCGAGCCCTGGGCGATCTGCACCGTCGAGGACATGGACGCCTCGATCGAGGTGCTGTTCTTCGCCAAGGCGTACTCGATGTTCGCCGCGGACCTGGTCGAGGACAACGCGGTGCTGGTGAAGGGCCGGGTCAACTGGCGCGAGGACAAGATGTCGGTGTTCGGCGGCGGGCTCGTGCCGCTGGACCTCTCGGAGGTCGGCAACGGCGACGAGGAACCGCCGCTGGTGCTGCTGGCTGCGGCCGAGAAGATCGACCACGCCGTGGTCAGCGAGCTGAAGTCGACGCTGCTGGCGCACAAGGGCGATACGCCGGTGCACCTCAAGCTCGTCGGCAAGAACCAGACGGTCTTCGCGCTTTACGATTACCCGGTGAAGGTCAGCTCGATGCTCATCGGTGAGCTCAAGGGCATCCCTGGGATCACCGCGAACACCTGATGAGCGGGGCGGAGCCGGATCCCCGCCGCTGGCGGGCGCTCGCGGTCACTCTCACCGCCGGGTTCATGACGCTGCTGGACGTCAGCATCGTCAACACGGCTCTGCCCTCGATCCAGCGCGACCTGAAGACCGGGGCGGGCACCATCCAGTGGGTGGTCTCGGGCTACGCGCTCGCCTTCGGCCTGGTCCTGGTCACCGGCGGCCGGCTCGGCGACGCGCTGGGCCGCCGCCGGATGTTCCTCGTCGCGCTGGCCGCGTTCGTCGCGACGAGCGCGCTCGCCGGCGCGGCTCCCGATCCGGCGACGCTTGTCGCCGCCCGGCTCGCCCAGGGCTGTGCCGCGGGCATGCTGACGCCGCAGAACAGCGGCCTGATCCAGGACCTGTTCCGCGGTGCCGAACGCGGGCGGGCGTTCGGCATGTTCGGCGCGGTCGTCGGCATCTCCACTGCGGTCGGGCCGGTGCTCGGCGGCGTGATCCTCGCGTTGTTCGGAGACCCGGACGGCTGGCGGTGGGTGTTCTACGTGAACGTGCCGATCGGGGTGATCGCTTTCGGGCTCGCGATGAAGCTGCTGCCCCGCACGGACCGGCGGAAACTCCGGGTGCGCACGGAAATCGACTTCGCCGGGATCGTGCTGCTCGCCGTCGCGGTGCTCGGCGTGCTGCTGCCGCTCGTGCAGTCCGAACGGGGCGGGCTCGCCCGGTTCTGGTGGCTGTTCGGGGTGGCGATCGTCTTCGGCGGCGTCTTCGTGTGGTGGGAACGGCGCGTCACGCGAAGGAACCGGCCGCCGCTGCTGGACATGCGGCTCTTCACCGGCACTCCGGGCTACGCGAGCGGCGCGGCGGTCGGGGCACTGTACTTCTGCGGGTTCGCCGGGATCTGGCTGGTGTTCGCGCTCTTCTTCCAGCAGGGGCTCGGATACACGCCGCTGCAGTCCGGCTTGGCCGTCACGCCCTTCGCGCTGAGTTCGGCCGTGACGGCGGCGGTCGCCGGACGGCTCGTGGCCCGGTTCGGCCGGAAGCTGACCGTGATGGGCCTGAGCATCGTGGCGCTCTCGTTGTTGTCGGTGGGCTTGGTCGTGCAGTTGGTGCCGCCGTCGGCCGCCGGGTTCGCGGTGGCCGGTCCGCTGCTGATCGGCGGGATCGGCGGCGGGATGGTGATCTCGCCGAACACGACGCTCACGCTCGAATGCGTGCCGAACCGGCTGGCCGGCGTCGCCGGGGGAGCGCTGCAAACCGGTCAGCGGATCGGCACCGCGATCGGCACGGCCGTGCTGGCGTCGGTGTTCGAATCGGTGGTCGCGACGTCCGGGCACCAGACGGCGCTCACCGCGGCGATGTGCTGCGCGGCGGGGCTCACGCTGATCGCGCTGGCTTTCGCGACCCTCGAACTCCGCGCCCGCCGGCGGCGTGCCATCCTGTCGGAGGAGCAGCGAGCGGCGCAGTCGGCGGCGAATATTCACCGCACGTGACCACACAACGCTGAACTTCCCTATTCGGTGAGCTACTTCCCGCCACCAGGTGATACTCCATCCGAGTGACAGGTGACCTTCGGCCCTAGTGCTACTCAGAGCAACCGAGTAGACCTTATGGAGCCTTCAGAACGACACTTTGGCTACCTACAGTGGCAATTCGTTCGATCGACCGGGGATGGGTCGATCGGCCGAGCGGCCCGGGAGTCCGAAAATCCGGGGAATGGACACCCGGAGTCGCATCCCGGTACGAAATTCGTCGGCGTCCGCGGGGGACCGTACGGCGAATCGCCGGGGCACTGCCCGGAGTGGCCGGCCGAGTGCGCGCGAAGGCAACGGGGCGGGCCCGGGCGAGGGGGAACCGGGCCCGCCCGCCCTTTCTCTTTCCGGTCTTGCTCGCGGGCCGCCGCGCTCGTCTTGACGTTCCCCTTGGGACCGGCCCCACGCTCAGGGTGTTCCGAACGAGGGAGGACCCGTGACCGACCTGCTGACCATCGGCGCGTTCGCGCTCCTGGCCCGCCTCTCGCCCAAAGCGCTGCGGCGGTACGACGAGACGAACCTGCTGCTGCCTGCCCGCGTCGACCCGGACGCCGGCTGCCGCTGGTACTCGCCGGACCAGCTCGACCGGGCCTGGCACGTCGTCCAGCTGCGCCGGATCGTTCGCGAAGTGCCCGACCGCACGCTGCTCACCACCTCCGAGCACCTGACCGCCGACCGGATCGGCGAGTCCGCCGCCCCGCTGTTCGCGTTCTTCGGCGGCCCGGCGGTCCCGCGCGCAGAAGGCAGCGCCGGGCGGCCGTTTCTGCACTATCACGGCGGAATCAGCAATGACGGCGACGACCTGGTCGAATTCTGCTGTCCGATCGACTCCGAAGGCGGGGAGATCGCCTTCCCGGAGATGACGGTCGGCATCGACGAGGCGGGACGCGAGGCCTATGTCACCGTGGAGAAGGCGAACATGATGACTGCTCTCGGCGCCGAGTCGCTGCACCAATGGCTGACTGACCACGACGAGCAGGCCGGACTGGAAGCCGCGCCAGATCTTCCTGTGCGACCCCGGGCAGTCCGCTCTCGGCGACCCGGTCTTCGAACTGGCGGTCCGGCTGCGCTGAGGCGTGCGCTTTCACCCGGTTCCGGCTGTTCGGGGATGTCGCGCTCGCGCCGCGGCGTCGATCATGTTGGGATGGGCCGCGTTCTGCGGAAAGGGGAGCGCACATGGCCCACGAGTCGTTGCCGGGCAACCGGATCCGGGTGTGGTACCGGCCGATGCGACCACGCGACAGCGGCGAAGGACATCGCGTCTCGACGCCGCTGGAGCTGCTGTTCGACCTGTGTTTCGTGGTCGCCGTCGGCCAGGCCGGCGCGCAGTTGCACCACGCGCTTTCCGAAGGTCACGTCGGGCACGGGGTGCTCAGCTTCGCGATGGTGTTCTTCGCGATCTGGTGGGGCTGGCTGAACTTCAGCTGGTTCGCGTCGGCGTTCGACACCGACGACGTGCCGTACCGGCTGGCCACCCTCGTCCAGATCGCCGGCGGCCTGACCGTCGCGGCCGGCGTCGACAAAGCCTTCGAGGGCGACTTCACGATCGTGGTCATCGGGTACGTCCTGATGCGCCTCGCCGCGGTCACGCAGTGGCTCCGCGCGGCCCGGCAAGCCCCGGAAACCCGCACGACCGCGTACTTCTACGCGGCGGGGATCACGCTCTGCCAGATCCTCTGGATCGTCCGGCTCGCCCTGCCCGGCACCTCGGGGCTGATCGGCTTCTTCGTGCTGGTCGTCCTCGAACTCGCGGTGCCGGTGCTGGCGGAGCGGCAGTCGGGCACCGCGTGGCACCCGCACCACATCGCCGAGCGGTACGGGCTGTTCACGCTCATCGTGCTCGGCGAGACCGTGCTCAGCGCCACCAACGCGGTGAAGGAGGGGATCGCGGAGGGCGAGCACACCGGGGAGCTGGTGTCGCTGGCCGCCGCCGGCCTGGTCCTGGTGTTCTCGATGTGGTGGCTTTACTTCGACCAGCCCGGGCACGTCCGGCTCGAACGCGGCAACTCGCTGCGGACTGCGTTGAGCTGGGGATACGGGCACTACCTGATTTTCGGTTCGGCCGCGGCGGTCGGCGCCGGGCTGGAACTGGCGGTCGGTTTCGACAGCGGGCAGGTGCATCTCAGCGGGGTCGTCGTCGCGCTGGCCGTGACGGTCCCGGTCGCGCTTTTCCTGCTGAGCGTGTGGCTGCTGCACATCGGCCCCACGAACGAATGCCGCCCGATCGCGATCGGCTTCCCGGTGGCCGCGGTGCTCGTGCTCGCCGCGTCGTTCGGTCCGGCGCCGATCCACGTGACGGCCGTCCTCGCGGCGATCCTCGTCGGGGTCACGGTGATCGCGACGCACGGGGAGCGCGAGCCGGGCTGACCGGCGTTCGCTCCGCGGCCGCCGGATCGACGCAGGTCAGCGGCTTGGCGCGAAAAAAGTGACCCCCCTGTTCGAGGGCCGTTTCGGGCCGTGTAATGTTCTCTTCGTCGCCAGGGAGACCGGGCGGCCGCCGGGGCCACGAACCAAGCTCCCACAGTGGTGGTAGAGTGGGTGGCCCCAAAACCTCCGGAGCTGAACCAGCCCCCGACGAAGCCTCGAGCTTCCGAGGGTGTAGAGTTGGACTCCGGAAAAACAAAAGCTTGAAATAACGCGTCGAGCTTGGCCTGGTTGATTCCGGGGCTGGTTCGGGGTGTGTTGCTTGAGAACTCAACAGTGTGCTAGTGAACTAAGCCAGTAGAGCTTATATGAAACCCCCTCGTCGGGGTTTCCTTTGAGAAGTGATTGAGAAGTAGTCTCGATCGAACTGTTCATTGTTGGAGAGTTTGATCCTGGCTCAGGACGAACGCTGGCGGCGTGCTTAACACATGCAAGTCGAACGCTGAACCGGTTTCGGCCGGGGATGAGTGGCGAACGGGTGAGTAACACGTGGGTAATCTGCCCTGTACT
>NZ_ASXG01000120.1 GCF_000411975.1 Amycolatopsis orientalis DSM 43388 | reverse complement strand
ACATCCTTCCAGGCGAGGCCGAAGCCTCACAGGTGAGGTGTCAACCAAACCCTGAGCAGACCCTGACGCCTAGGGTGCGCAGTGCGGCCAGGTAGGTGTCCGGGTCTGGTTTTGGTTTGTGGCGGTCGCCGGTTTCCACTGCGGTGAAGCGAGCGGCCAGGCCCAGTCGGTCTAGTTGGCCCTGTACCCAGGTGGCGGAGGAGCTTGAGGCGACGCCCAGTGCCAGGCCGCGCCGGGCGGCTTCGTTCAGGTAGTCCAGTACGCCTTCGCGCGGGCCGTCTTCGGCTAGGAGTTCGTGCACTCGCTCGCGCATTGCCGGGCGCAGGGTTTCCGGGTCGATGTCTTCTACTTGTTCGGCCAGGAGTTTGAACATCGTCGCGGCGGTGTTCTGGGTGCCGATCACCGTGTGCCAGACATCGAGCGGCAGTTCGACGCCGTGTCCGGCGAACATTTCCTGCCAGGACCGCAGTACCGCGGCCTCGGTGTCGGCGAGGGTGCCGTCGAAATCGAAGATCAATGCTCGCGTGGCCACGTTTCGCAGCTTGCCCCACCGAGCTCCGCGGCGCGTCAGTTCGTGGCGAAAAACTCCGCCAGCACCGGGGCGAGCGCGGCGGTTTTCACCAGGTGGGTCTGGCCGGGCAGGGTGCGGTAGTCGGCGTGGGGCAGCTGGGCCGCCGCCGCGGCAACGCCGTTGCGCATCCACGCGGGGCTCTTGCCGCCGTCGAGGACAAGGGTGGGGGCGGTGATTCCGGACCAGCGGCCTTCGGGAAGCGGGCGGCCGGCCTGGTTGTCGTCCATGACCTGGGCGTCGTAGGCCAGCGTGTGGGCCACGCGCTTCATCCTCGGCCACGCGGGCATCAGGCGCATCATCATGACCATCAGCGACGGCAGTCCGACGCCTTCGACCATGAACGTCTTGATCGCGTCGCCCGGTTTTCCGGCTGCGATGGCGGCTTCGAGCTTCGCCTGGTAGTCGGCCGGGACGCGGTCGCGGGTGCTGTCGACGACGAACGGCGGCTCGTACACCGCGACCTTCTTGACCGGCACGCCTCGGTGGGCGGCCTCCAGCACCAGCGCGGCTCCGGACGAGATGCCGTACAGGCCGATCTCTCCGCCGGCTTCCTTGGCCAGTGCGGCGATGTCTTCGATTTCGCGCTCGACGTCGTACGGGGCGGTGTCGCCGCTTTCGCCTCGGCCTCGGCGGTCGAACGTGTAGACGGTGAAGCGGTCGGAAAGGGCTTTGGCGAGATCGTCGTTGGGCGTCGAGGTGCGGTAGCAGAGCGCGCCGTCGACGAGGACGAGTGCGGGGCCGGAGCCGGTGCGGGAGTAGGCGATCTGGGTGCCGTCGGCGGACGTGACGGTGGGCATGGGGTTCCTCCTCGGGGTGCCGCTGATGGGAAGAACTCTCGCATCCGACGGATAGAGTTGTCAAGACAAAAAAATTAGTCGGTAGGATCTGGGTGCGCGGAAGGCGGCGCGAGCCGGGTTTCAGGCGCTGCGGAGGGTCAGCAGGGAGATCTCGTTGGGGGCGAAGACCCGGAACGGCGGACCCCAGAAACCGGAGCCGCGGCTGTTGTACAGCTGGGTCGGGCCGTGCCGGGTCAGGCCGGACAGGGTGGGCTGGTCGAGGCGGACGAGGAGGTGGAACGGCCAGATCTGGCCGCCGTGGGTGTGGCCGGAGATCTGCAGGTCGACGTTCTCCTCGCGGGCTTGGGCGACCTGTTTCGGCTGGTGGGCGAGCAGCACGACGGGGACGTCCGGATCGGAGCCGTCGAGCGCCGCGGCCAGGTCGGGGCCGTGGCCGGGCAGGCCGGAGGCGGCTCCGGTGGGGTCGTCGACGCCGGCGAAGAGCAGGCGGGCGCCGTCGCGTTCGAGCAGGGTCGAGCGGTTGTGCAGGGTGTCCCAGCCGAGGCTCGCCATGTGGTCCAGCCACGCTTGGGCTTCGCCGAAGTATTCGTGGTTGCCGGTGATGTAGAACCGGCCGAGCGGGGCCTGCACTCCGCCGAGCGGGTCGACCTGCTTGCGGCGCTTGGCGACGGGTCCGTCGGCGAGGTCCCCGGCGTGGCAGACGACGTCGGGCTGCAGCCGGTTCAGTTCGGCGACCAGGCGTTCGGACCAGCGGGTGCGGTCGAGCGGGCCGTAGTGGGTGTCGGTGATGACCGCGACGCGCAGCCCGTCCAGACCGGGGCCGAGCTTCGGCAGCACCACGTCGACCGCCTTCACCGGCGGCACTCGCATGGCGATCCGGTTCCCGCTGACGAGCAGCACCGCCGCGACAGCGAGCGTGCCCGCGGCTACGATCCGTGGCCGCACGGGATCGTCCACTCCGGACACCAGCAGGACCAGCCGCAGCAGGTGCGTGAGGACGCTCCAGCTGAACAGCACCCAGATCACGCCGAGCGTGGTGTCGCCGATGCGCGCGGCGGCGTCGCTCTGCCGAGGACCGTGCCCGAGCACCATGAGCACCGGAAAACTCAGCGCGGCCACTGCGAAAACGACCGTGCCGACCACGGTGGCGGCGACCGGCCAGTCCGGCAACAGCACGAGCACCGACCACGGCTCGCCGAACAACAAGAGGACCGCGGCGACCACGAAGGCAGCCCGACGAACTCCGACCACGGTTCTCTTCCCTTCGCCCAGGTGCTACCCAGCGTAGCCGCATTCTGGGCGGCGGGGCCGGAGCGTGCTGGGAGGGGGGTTGGCGCGGTTCAGGAGGTGGCCTGCCCGCGGAGGCGGTAGGCGGAGCGGGCGTTGGTCTGGTCTGGGTGCGGGCTTGTTGCTGGGTGGCGGTTGGTGTGATTCGGGGGCGGGCTTGTTGGGGTGGCGGTGGGCGGAGTGGCTGTTGGTGTGGTCTGGGTGCGGGCTTCTCGCTGAGGTGGTCGGTGGAGTGGCGGTTGGCGTGGTTCGGGGCGCGGGCGTGCCGGGGTGGCGGTGGGTGGAGTGGCGTGGGTGTGGTCCGGGTGCGGGCTTGTTGCTGTGGTGGCGGTTGGCGTGCTGCGGGACGCGGGCATCCCAGGGGCAGCGGTGGGCGGAGCGGCGAGTGGCCGCCTGTTGGCGGGCCGTGTCCATCGCAACGGCGCGGCGACCCAGCGGCTCTCCGGCGGCTGGTCCGGATTCGCCGCGCGTGGCCAAGTCTCGCCAGCGAACTGCTCTGGGAATCGCAATCACCTCCCGGAGCTCAGGACTCTCCCCGTCCGGCGCGCCAACTGGCCACCGTTTCCTCCACGTCCAGCGGCCGGGCGCGCAGTACCGGGCCGTCCTGTGGCATCGCGTGTGCCTTGCGGATGCGGGCGTTCAGCTCCTCGACGATTTCCCGCACCTTGGCTTCGGAACGGACCTTCGCCAATTTCCCCGGCAGGTCTTGGATTTCCCGCGGCAAGGCGAGCGACGGCGGCAGGAACGCGGCGACGTCGAGGTCGCCTTCGCGGGCGCGCCGGATCGCCCAGTCGGTCGCGGCGTCGCGGCCGCTCGGGGGCGGCAGCGGTTTTCCCGCGCCAGGAAGGTCTTCGAAGTCGCCGCGAGCTTCGGCGGCGGCGATCTGCCGGTCGACCCAGGTGCCGTACGACACGCCCGGCGGTTTGCGTTCCGTCACCGGAACCACCTCCCTCGCTGCCCAGCGTAGCGGCCAGTCCGCCCGCGCGGAGGGGACGAAGGTCCCGAAACGGCAGGTAAGATCCCACGCTGACCGTACGAGGCCGGGAGGGGACGCGATGACCGTCGAGCGTGGGGGCGACGGTCCCGAGGCCGCGCGGGAGGAAATCGAGCGCACGCTCGCGCTGCTGTGGCGCGACAGCGCGGGAGCCCCGGAACCCGCTGCCCGAGGCAGGCGGCCGACGCTCACCATCGAACGGATCATCGCCGCGGCCATCGCGGTCGCCGATGCGGAAGGACTCGTCGCGACGTCCATGCACCGCGTCGCGAAGGAGCTCGGGGCGGGCACGATGACGCTCTACACCTACGTTCCCGGCAAAACCGAGCTGATCGATCTGATGGTCGACACCGTTCTCCTCGAACGGAATCTGCCCGGACCCGGCGAGCCGCGGCCGGGCGACTGGCGCGCGCAGGTGCGGATCTACTCGGACCGGACGCGCGACATCTACCGCCGGCATCCGTGGCTGCGGGAACGGTCCCGGGTCCGGCCCGCGCTCGGTCCGGGACACCTGGCCGGTCAGGAATACCTGCTGTCCATTATGGAGAGTCTGGGATTGCCGGCGCGGGAAACCGCCGCGGCGGCCAATGCGGTCGCGGGCTATGTGGACGCGAACGCCGCGGCCGAAGCGGAGAGTGTCCACTTGGAACGGACGACCGGACAGTCGAACGACGCGTGGTGGGGACAGCGTTCGGTGTTCTGGTACCGGTATTTCGTCGTCGACTCCCACCCGTCGATGAACCGGGTCTGGCTCGCCGGCGGCTTTGAAAAGCCTTCCGCGGAGCAGGCTTCGGACGCTTCGGAGTTCGGATTGGACCGGCTTCTCGACGGGATCGCCGCCCGGCTCGGCCAGGTCGGCGAGTAAGGCCGAACTCCGGCGAATCAGGAATCCCCGACAGGGAACCGGATCCCGGTCGCCTCCTCGGAAAGCTCCCACAACCGACGGCCCCGTGCCGGATCCCGGGAAGCGCCCAGCACCGTCCCCCACCGGGGCCGGCCCACGGCACCGAAGGCCGGGCCGCAGCAGGAACCACCGGTCGCGGCGGGATCGACCGCGGCCCGGACCATCGGCCACGCGCCGTGGTCCTTGCCGTGCGTGAACGGCGCGAGCAGGCGCATGACCGGCACTGGCTGGGTGATTCCCGGCCGCGCGGGGCTGGTGCGTTCCAGGCTGAACCCTGGATGCGCGAGGACCGCCTGCACCGGCGAGTCCGCGGCGCGCAGGCGTCGGTCGAGTTCCATCGCGAAGGATTGCACGGCGTGTTTCGAGAGCGCGTACGCGCGGAAGTCCGAATACTTGCGTGAACTCTGCAGATCATCGAGGTCGTACGGATACATCCGGGTGATCAGGCTGCCCGCCAGCACCACGCGCGCGGCCGACGCGGTCAGCACCGGCATGGCCAGCGCGGTGAGGGCGAAATGGCCGTAGTGGTTGGTGCCGACCGCCAGTTCCAGGCCCTGCTTCGTGGTCCGGCGCACCGGCCCGGGCGCGGTGACGCCGGCGTTCTCGATCAACGCGTCCACGCGATCGAGCCGGCCGAGTGCCTCGACGGCGGCCGGGACGGAGTCGAGATCCGCGAGGTCCAGCGGGATCGTGCTCAGCGCAGCCGGCCCGACGCGCGTGCGCACCATTTCGACCGCCGCGCGCAGCCGCGAAGGGCTGCGGCCCAGCAGGGCGACGTGGGCTCCGGCGGCGGCCAGCTGCTCGGTGACGAAGTAGCCGATGCCGGCGTTGCCCCCGGTCACCGCGTAAAACCGACCGGTGAGGTCCGGCAGACGCCGGGGATTCCACGCCACGATCGCTCCCGATAGTCCGGTTACGGTCCGGACTATACGAACGCTGCCGTCAGTGCGTCGGCGCGGCCTCCGTGGTCGTGCTGGAAGTCGTGGTGCTGGACGTCGTCGGGTTCGCCGAAGCGGCGCCGGACGGCGGGGTGCTCGTCGGCGTGGTGCTCGACGTCGGCGTGGTGCTCGTCGGGGTAGTGCTGGTCGGCGTGGCAGATGTGGTCGGTGCCGTGCTGGTCGGTTTCGCCGGGGCGGAGCTGCTGCTCGGCGCGGTGCTGCTGCCCGGAAGCTGCGTCGGGGCACCGGGCTGCTGGCTCGGCGGGGCCGGGGTGACCGGCGGAGGGGCGGGCGGCGCGACGTCGCCGGCCGGGCTGCCCGCGGCGGCTTCGACCGCACCGGGGCCGGGCGGGGCACCGATCGGGACCTTGCTGTCCGGCAGGTTCGAGACGCCGGTGCGGTAGCCGTACGCGTACGCCATCACAGTGTCCACATAGGACTGCGAGTTGTTGTACCGGCGCACCGCGAGGCGCTGGTTGGCGTCGCTGGAGAGGTCCAGACCGCCGGAACACAGGTAACGTGCGGTGGCGAGCGTTTCGTCGTAGATGTTGTTCGGGTCGGAAACGCCGTCGCCGTTGCCGTCGGAGGAATAGGACGCCCAGGTCGACGGGATGAACTGGGTCGCGCCGACCGCGCGGTCCCACACCGGGTCGCCGTCGTAGCGGCCGTGGTCGGTGTCGCGGATCGCGGCGAATCCGCCGGAACCGTCGAGGACCGGGCCGAGAATGCGTTCGAGGGTGTTGCCGCGGGCGTCGACGTAGCCGCCGCGCGCGTGGTTCGACTCGACCCGCCCGATGGCCGCGATCAGCGCCCAGTCGATGTGGCAGCCGGGCTGTTCGCGGGCCATGATGTCGGCCGCGTTGCGGTACGCGCGCAGCATGCTGTCCGGGATGCCCAGCGGGCCGGCGGTGGTCGCCGAACCCGGGCCGTTCGGGTACCCGGGAACGCCGAGTGCCTGCGGGACCGGCGGCTGCGGAAGGCTGCCGTCCACGCCGATCGGCGGGAGCGTGATGCCCGGCGGCAGTCCGGGAGCGTCCGGCGCGGGCTGGGCGGCCGAGGGCGGGTCCGCGGCGCGCAACGCCATCGGGATGCCGGACGACGTGACTGTCGGCAGCACCACGAGCGCGCCTCCGGCGAGGGCGGCGAAAGCCCGGCTCCGGGCGTTCCGTCCCTCCAGGCGGCGTCTGGCCATGCGTGTCTCCCCGTTCGGTTGCCGGTCCGCGGCCCAAGCTAGCGGATCTGTGCGCGATCCGGTGAGGGGTCGGCGGAATTCTGTCCGTTCCGGCCAACTTTCGTTCGTCTGGCATAAAACCTTCGGCGGGTTCCCGTCATCGGGGCTTAACCGGGACTTCGCCGACTAGGCCGAATGGAGCAATCCGTTCGTCGGGTCCACTGTGGACCAAACGGGGAAGTCACGCCGCCGGGCCGAAGCGTTTGCGGTATTCCGACGGCGACAGGCCGGTGTGCCTGCGCAGCTGCAGCCGGAGGTTCGCGCCGGTGCCGAGCCCGGTGCGGGCGGCGATGCGGTCCAGACCAGGTTCGCCGCGTTCGAGGAGGCGGCGGGCCAGCGTCACGCGTTCGGCGGTGAGCCAGGCTAGCGGCGTCGTGCCGAGTTCGGCGCGGAAGCGGCGGTGCAGCGTGGCGACGCTGGTGGACGCGCGGGCGGCGAGGTCGGTGACCGCGAGCGACTGGTCGAGGTTCCGGCGGGCCCATTCGAGCACCGGCGCGAGCGAGGCGTCCGGAATCTCCGGCAGCGGGCGTTCCACGAACTGTTGCTGGCCGCCTTCGCGATGTCCGGTGAAGACGAGGCGGCGGCTGACCGCGTTGGCGATTTCCGCGCCGTGATCGCGTTGGATGACATGCAGCGACAGATCGAGTGCGGCCGCGCTTCCGGCGGCGGTGAAAACTGTGCCGTCCTCGACGAAGAGAACGTCCGGCTCCAGATGAACCTTCGGATAGCGTGCGGCGAACTCCTCGGCCCACTGCCAGTGCGTGGTGGCGCGGCGATGGTCCAGCACGCCAGCCTGGGCCAGGGTGAACGCGCCGGTGCAGAAGCTCATCAACCGCGCGCCGCGGGCGTCCGCGCGCTGGATCGCGGCGAGGATTTCCGGGTCGGCGGGCGTCTGCGGATCCGGTCGATTCGGCACGATCACCGTGTCCGCGGCGTCGACCGCGTCGAGGCCGGCGACGTCGGCGAGCGTGAAGAAGCCCAGGTGCATCCGGGCTTGCCCGCCGGGCGCGGCGAGCGCGAAGTCGTACCACGGCCGCCGCAGTTCCGGACGGCGCAGGCCGAACAACTCTGTCGCGACGCCCATCTCGAACGGATTCGAGCCGTCGCCGACGATCATCACGACGCGGTGCGAGGATCCTTTCGACATATGCGATTCCTAGCACTCCCGGCCGCGCGAAACCAGGCCCAAGATCGACCTATGCCAACTCAACCCATCGACCTGCGGGCCGTGCTCGCCGGATTCGACGCCCCGTGGAGCCCGCGGATCATCGCCAACGTCAACGACTACGACATTCGCCTCGCCCGGTTCGCCGGCGAACACGTGTGGCACAAGCACGACCACACCGACGAGTTCTTCCTCGTCCTCGACGGCAGCATCGAGATCGGCCTGCGCGAAGCGGACGGCGAACGGATCGTGACGCTGACCCGCGAGCAGGCGTTCGTGGTCCCGCGCGGCACGTTCCACAAGCCGTCGTCGCGGGAGGGCGCGGTGGTGCTGCTCGTGGAGCCGTCCGGGACGCTTTCGGTCGGCGACGAGCACGAGCACGTGCCCGACATCGTCGACGTGACCGTCGGGCATCGCGTCTGACCTGCTGGGTTGCACTGTGGAACGGCGTATCCTCGCCGTCATGAAACGCACTTCCTTCGCGCAGTGGCCGTGCTCGATCGCCCGGACCATGGACCTGCTCGGGGACTGGTGGACGCCGCTGGTGCTGCGCGACGCCTTCTACGGCGTCCGCCGCTTCGACGAGTTCCAGCAGGCGCTCGGCATCGCCCGCAACACCCTCGCCGACCGGCTGCGCAGGCTGGTCGACGAGGGGCTGCTGGAAAAGCGCGCCTACCAGGCCGAACCGGTGCGCTACGACTACGTGCTCACCGAGAAGGGACGCGATTTCTGGAGCGTGCTGGCCGCGATGACAGCCTGGGGCGACCGGTGGCTCGCCACCGAGGCGGGCCCGCCGATCGTGCTGCACCACGAGGCCTGCGGGCACGACACGACCGCCGCCGTCGTCTGCGCGGACTGCGGGGAGCCGTTGACCGCGGACGACACCAAGATGCGGCGCGGACCGGGCTTTCCGGAGCGGCTCGCGCAGCGGCCGGACGTCCAGGCGAGGTTCGCGCCGCAGGAGCAGTGATCCGCGCGGCCTCCGGCGGCGATTGACATCCTCAGTCTAGTTAAGCAACTATGCTGGTCGAGACGCCAATGGAGGAGGACTCGCGATGGAGTGGACCGGCGCGCGGTACGCGGACGCCCCGACCGTGCAGGTGGACGCGTGGATCGACGGCTCGCCCGAGCAGGTCTGGCGGTACGCCTCGGACGTCGCGCTCATGCCGGAGCTGAGCGGCGAGCTGCAGTCGGTCCGGTGGTGCGACGAGGGCTCGGCGCCGGCGCTCGGCCGGTCCTTCGTCGGGCGCAACCACCACAAGATGCGCGGCGACTGGGAAACGACGTCCTACATCGTCGAATGCGAGGAACCGCGGGTCTTCGCCTGGGCGGTCGCCGATCCGGCCAATCCGACCGCGGTCTGGCGGTTCACGCTCGCTCCGGAAAACGGCGGCACGCGGCTCACGCAGTGGGCGCAGATGGGGCCGGGTCCGTCCGGGATCACCGAGGTGATCGCGCGGATGCCGGAGAAGGAACAGAAGATCGTGCACGTCCGGCTGTGCGAGTTCGAGGCCGCGATGACCGCCACGCTCAACGCCATCAAACAGCGCGTGGAGACCGCCGGATGATGCGCACGGCCACCACCGTCGAGGCGTCGTCCGGCTGGCCCGATACCCGGGATTTCGTGCTGGAGGCGGAAAAACTGGGGCTCGGCGAGTGCTGGGTGGCCGAGGCGTGGGGCTCGGACGCGCCGTCGGTGCTCGGGTATCTCGCCGCGCGCACCGACCGGATCCGGCTCGGCTCCGGGATCATGCAGCTCGGCGTGCGCACGCCGGTCGCGCTCGCTCAGGCCGCGCTCACACTCGCCGAGATGTCCGAGGGCCGGTTCGCGCTCGGGCTCGGGCCGTCCGGTCCGCAGGTGATCGAGGGACTGCACGGGGTGCCGTTCGCGCGGCCGCTGACCCGGATGCGCGAGACGGTGCAGATCATCCGCAGCGCGTTCGCCGGCGAGAAGATCTCCTTCGCCGGCAAGGCTTTCCAGATCCCCTTGCCCGGCGAGGCGCGCCCGATGCGGCTGTCGGCGACGCCGAACGAGGACATCCCGATCTACCTGGCCACGCTGTCGCCGCGGATGCTGGAGCTGACCGGTGAGGTCGCCGACGGCTGGCTGGGCACGAGCTTCGTCCCGGAGGGGGCCGGCGCCTATTTCCGGCACCTCGACGCCGGGCTCGCGAAAGCCGGCCGGAGCCGAGCCGATCTCGTGGTGTGCCAAGGCGCGGAGGTCGCGTTCGCGTCCGATGAGGACGAACTGCGCCGGATGGTCGCCGGGCGGAAGAAGGAACTGGCCTTTTCGCTGGGCGGCATGGGTTCGGCGAGCACGAACTTCTACCACGACGCGTACAGCAGGCAAGGCTGGGCGGACGTCGCGGCGGAGGTGCGGGAACGCTGGCAGTCCGGCGATCGCGACGGCGCGGCCGGGCTGGTCACCGACGAGATGGTGCTCGCGACGACGCTGATCGGCACCGAGGACATGGTCCGCGCGCGATTGAAGGTCTGGCGGGCCGCCGGGGTGGATACCGTCCGGCTGTATCCGGCGGGCGACACTGTGGACGCACGGCTGGCCACGCTCGGCCGGGCACTCGAGTTGGTAGCGGAAGTGCCCTGAGAGACCAGGCGTTGGCCCATCCGGCTGCGTCGGCGGGTCCGGCTGCGCCATAGTGTCGGGCGATCCCGATCCCCAAGGAGCCGCCCGATGCGCAAGATTGTGTCCACTTTGTTCGTCTCGCTCGACGGCGTCGTGGAGGCGCCGGACCAGTGGTCGCTCTCGTACTGGAACGACGAGCTCGAACACGCGGTGGGCGACGGCATGGCGGACGCCGACGCGATGCTGCTGGGCCGCGTGACTTACGAAGGTTTCGCCGAAGCGTGGCCCGGCCGCGCGGACGATCCGGGCGCGGAATTCATGAACAGCGTGCCGAAGTACGTCGCGTCCACCACGTTGACCACGGCGGACTGGCACAACACGACTCTGCTGCGCGGCGACCTCGGCGAGGCGATCGCGGACCTGAAGTCCGGCGCGGGTGGCGACATCATGACCAGCGGGAGCACGACGCTGGTGCGGTGGCTTCTTTCGCACGGGCTGGTGGACGAGCTGACGCTGCTGCAGTACCCGGTGGTGGTGGGCAAGGGACGGCGGCTTTTTCCGGCGGAGGGACCGCAGCTGGAGTTCCGGCTGGCGGAGACGACAGCGTTTCGCAACGGCGTGCTGCGGCTCGTGTATCAGCCTTCGGACGACTAGGTTTCCGCGCACCCCATGCCGGGCGGGCGGCAGGGTGCGCGGTCATCAGCGGGTCGTGAAGGGCTCCTTGAGGGAATCCAAGTCCGTGAAGGGGCCCCTGACGGACTGCGGCGGGTCGTGAGGGGCACCCTCAAGGAATCAGCGTTCGTGAAGGGGCCCCTCACGGACGCTGCGGTCACTCCTCGGCAGCGGCCACCTTTTTGCTCGGCTTGGCGGCGGTTCGTGCGGGGGAACCCTTCGGGACTGCCCTCGGGGTTCCCCTCCCGGACCGCGGTTTCAGTTCACCTGCCGGTCCTGCCCCTCCCAGAACGGCTGCCGCAGCTTGAACTTCTGGATCTTCCCGGTCGCCGTCCGCGGCAGTTCCTCCAGGAACTCCACCCGCTTCGGGCATTTGTACCCGGCCAGGTGCTGGCGGCAGTGCGCGATCAGCTCGTCCGCCGTCACCTCGCTGCCGTCGGTCACCACCAGCGCCGTGACCAGCTCGCCCCATTTTTCGTCCGGGATGCCGATCACCGCGGCTTCCCGGATAGCCGGGTGGGAGTTCAGCGCGTCCTCCACCTCGATCGACGACACGTTCTCGCCGCCGGTGATGATGACGTCCTTTTTGCGGTCGGCGATGGTCAGGTAGCCGTCGGCGAAGGTGCCGCCGTCGCCGGTGTGGAACCAGTTGCCTTCCTGGACCTGCGCGGTCTCCTCCGGGTTTTCCCAGTAGCCGTCGAGATTGTGGTTGCTTTGAGTGAGGACCTCGCCGTCCGCGTCGATCGCGACCCGGACGCCCAGCGCGGGCGCGCCGGCGCGGCCGAGGAGCTTCGCCTGCTCGTGCGGGTCCAGGTCGGCCCATTCGCTGCGGAACCGGTTGACCGTGACCAGTGGCGACGTCTCGGTGAGGCCGTAGATCTGGATGAACTCCCAGCCGAGTTCCGCGCGTACGCGCTCGATGGTCCGGGTCGGCGGCGGCGCACCGGCCACGACGATCCGGACGCGGTCGCGGCCGGGGATTTCACCGTCCCAGGAAGCGGCGCCGTCGAGCGCCGCGGTGACCACGGCGGGCGCGGCGCACATGATCGTCACGCCGTGCTCCTGCACGCGGCGCAGGATTTCGGTGCCGTCCACTTTGCGCAGCACGATGTGCCGTCCGCCGAGGCCGGTGACCGCGTACGGCATGCCCCAGCCGTTCGCGTGGAACATCGGCAGCGTGTGCAGCAGGACGTCGTTGTCGCTGAGCGTGGTGTGCAGGCCGAAAGTGGTTGCGTTGAGCCACAAATTGCGGTGCGTGAGCTGGACGCCCTTCGGCCGCGCGGTGGTGCCGGAGGTGTAGTTGATCGTCGCGGTCGCGGATTCGTCGGCGGACCACGGCCGCGGTTCGCCGTCGCCGCCCCAGATCTTGTCGTCGTCCTCGCCGAGGACGAACACGTGTTTCGCGGTCACGCTGTCCAGCAACGGTTTCAGCTCCGGGTCGATCATCAAGACCTCGGCGCCGGAATGCTCGACGATGTAGCGCACCTCGGCGGCGGCGAGCCGGAAATTCACCGGCACCAGGATGCGGCCCCAGCCGGAGACGCCGAAGAACGACGTGAGCAGCCGCGCGGAGTTGTGCGAAACGATGGCGACCCGGCCGCCGGCCGGAACGCCGAGCGCGTCGAGGTTCGCCGCCTGCGCGCGGGCGCGCCGGGCGAGTTCGCGGTAGGTCACCGAGCCCCAGGACTGCGCGGGCTGGGCGGGCTCGTCCACCACCGCGATCCGGTCCGGGTACACCGTTTCGGCGCGGTCGAGGAAGTCGCGGACACTGAGGTCATAAAACACGTGCCGATCCCTTCGCGTCAGCGGGCCGCACTGCCCGCGCGGGTGATTTTCGCTCGCCGGGCCTGATCCAGCCACCCCACATGGAGGGTGCGTTCAGAAGTACTGGACGACGCAGAACTCGTGTGCCTCGGGATCGGTCATCACCAGCACGACCCCTTCCCCGGGATAGTCGTGGCGCTCCCCGGTCCAGCGCCCGCCCAGTTCCTCGATCCGCGCCCGGGCCTCGTCGACGTCGTCCACCTCGACGTCCAGATGCAGCCGCACCTTGCCGCGCTTCGGCTCGGGAACGCGCTGGAACGTCAGCCGAGGAGCGGCGTCCAGCCGGGAGCCGACCGTCGCCCAGTCCGGCCCGGCGCGCTCTCCGGAAATCGGCCGGTCGAGAAGCGCGCTCCAAAAGGCGGCCAGCACGGCCGGTTCGGCGCAATCGATCGTGATTCCGCTCAGACGCGTCATCCGGCCATCGTTTCATCGAACGACCTAGCGCAGCAGTCCCGCGGCCCGAGCCCGGTTCACCGCCTGTACCCGGTTCGACACGGCCAGCTTCCGCATCGCGTGCTTCAGATACGACTTGACCGTGTTGGGCAGCAGGCCGAGCCGGTCGGAGATCTCGTCGTTCGTGCAGCCCTCGCTGACCAGGCGCAGCACGTCGACCTCGCGCGGGGTCAGCGCGACGCCGGGCAGGTCCAGCTCCGGGCGCAGCCGTTCGCACACCGCCAGCAGCCGCTGCCGGGCGGTCTCGTCGGTGATCGACCCGGCGATCGCGGTGAGTTCGGCGTGCAGATCGCCGCGTTCGGCAGCCGGGACCGCGGCCGGCGCGGCGAGCCGGCGCTGCACTTCCTCTTCGACCTCGATGTCGCGGCCCAGTCGCGTCGCCACCGCGGTCGCCGCGTGCAACAGCCGGTCACCGAAGGCGATCGACTCCCGGGACGCCGCGTACAGCACCGCGCGCGTGGTTTCGCCGACGCGCACCGGCAGCGCCACCATCGCGCGCAGCCGTTCGGGTGCCACCGCGTGGTCGTATTTGTGCGTGATGCCCTGTGCGCTCAGATAGTCGACCACCGTCGACGGCCGGGCCAGTGCCACCGCTTTGCCGCCCAGCCCGGCCCCGGTGTCGACCTGCACGTGCTGCAACGACCGGGTGGTAGTGCCGCGCAGCTGGTCGATCACGTGCGAACGGGAAGCCGCCGACACCGGCCCGCCCATCGCGACCGGCAGTTCGGTGGCGATTTGCAGTGCTTTCAGCGCGCCGGCGACCAGGGGGCTGGCCGTCAGCGCGAGCCGGCCCGGAGGCGTCATGGGCACCGTCCCGCTTCACTCGACCTTGCTGGGTGGACGTCCACGTTACGCGTTGCGTCGCGTTCGGACTACTCGTGTGGTTCGGTGGCACACGTGGCAACCTCGGATTTCGATACCGTCGCCGACCGGCTCTACGCGGGTGATCCGGCCGACTTCGTCGCGGAGCGCACCGCGGCCGCCCGCGCGGCGAAGGAAGCGGGCGACGTCGAGCTGGCCCGCCGGATCCGCGCGCTGCGCAAGCCGACCGCGGCCGCGGCGTACGTCAACCGGCTGGCGCGCGACGGTTCCGCCCCGCTGTCCGAGCTGGCGTCGCTGGGCGACAAACTGCGCGAAGCCCACGAGCAGCTCGACGGTTCCCGGCTGCGCGAACTGGCGCACCAGCGGGCGGAGCTGGTGCAGCGGATCATCCGGGACGCGACCGGCCTGAGCGATTCCGTCGAACGCGAGGTGGAGGAAACGCTGGAGGCGATCGTCGCGGACGCCGACCTCGCCCGGCTGGCGGTGGCCGGACGGCTGACCTCGAAGGCCCGCCAAGACGCCGACCGCTGGCTCTCGCTGCCGACGAATCCCGCTCCGGCCAAGAAGACCCGGCAGTCCGAAAAGGACCGGAAGGCCGAGGAGGAAGCCCGGGTCCGCGCACTGGAACGGCGGCAGGCGGTCCGCGCGCGGGCGGAGGCCGAGCGGAACCTGCAGCGCGCCGAGCGAGCCGCCGAGCAGGCCGACGACCGGGTGGCCGAACTGCGGGAACGGCTCGCCGAGGCGGAGCAACGCGCGGCCCGGGCGGCTGACGAACTGGCCAAGGCGCGCAAGACCTTCGAGGAAGCCGACGATGCCGTTCAGCGGTCTTGACGGCGAACTCGCGTTGTCGCCGCTGCGCCCGGACGACGCGGAAGAGCAGGTGGCGGGCGAGGACCTGAGCTGATCCGCTGGCTCGACTGCGGTCCGGGACGCTCGCCGGGACCCGGGCGTGTTTCCGGCGCTGCCAGGAGGAATGGGCTTCCGGCGGGCCGTTGCGGGCGTTCGGCATCCGGGTGCACGGCGTGCTGGCGGGAACGGTCGACCTGCGGTTCTCCGGCGAGCATCTCGGGCCGAGGGAGGCGAATGTGGCGGATGGCGGTATCCGCGCTGGCAGGGGGCGCTACCCGGGCGGTGGTGCTGGCGGTGCGGTATGCGGCTGGCGAGGGTGCGGCGCGGGCGGTGCTCAAGGTGGAGCCGGAGAACGTGCGTTCGGCCGCGGTGGCGCGGCGGGCGGGTTCGAGCTGAGCGGCCAGGTGACCGAGGACGGCGGCGTGCTCGACCGGTACTTCCGCGACCTCTGCTAGCGGGCGATTTCCGTTCCCGCGCACCACACCGCGCGAATGGCCCGCGTCGCCGACAGGTCCGCTACCGGATCGCCGTCCACCAGGACCAGATCAGCCCGCAGCCCGGGCCGGATCTCGCCGCGGTCGGTCAGCCCGAAGGCTTGGGCCGCGTCGACCGTGGCGGCACGCAGGATCTCCACCGAACTCAACCCGGCCTCGGCCAGCAGCTCGAATTCGTGGTGCAGGCTCGCCCCGTGCGGGACGGCGGCCGGGGCGCCGGGGTCCGCATTGCTGTCGGTGCCAGTGAGGATCTCGACCCCCGCGGCGTGCAGAGCAGCCGCGTTGGCCACGTAATCCTCGGCGGCGCCAGCGGAATGGGGGAGCGCCGCTTCCATCATGGTGAGGGTTGGAACGGCCGTCTGCCCGGCGGCTTTCATCGCTGAGACGTCCTCGGCGGAGATCCGGCCGATCGCCGGCACATGCGTGACGAACCGCGCGCCGGTCGCCACGGCCAAGTGGTACGCGCCCGGCGTGGCCGCGTGCAGGACGGTCTCCAGACCGCGCTTCCGTGCGGTGTCGACCAGGGCCTGCAACGCCTCGGCAGGCGGTCCGCCGTCGCCAGGAGCCTCCGCGACGCCCTTGACGTAGTCGACCCCGTCGGCGATCCGCGCCTCGACGAACCGGACCGCCTCCTCCGCGGACGTCACGACGGCGGAGGAGGGCATCCCCGGGATCCGGACGTGCATGCCGCCGGGACCGATCGCGGGCGTGCCGGCGCTGCGGAAATCCGCCGGGCCCGCCGCACGCAGAGCGGCCACGCGGTCGGCCGGGAAACACGCCATGTCCAGGCCGGTCGTGACGCCCCACTCAGCGAGCGAGGCCAACTGCGAAGGCGCGGTCAGGTGCACGTGCGAGTCGATGAACCCGGGCAGCAGGGTCGCCCCGGCGGCCTCGATTTCCCGCGCTCCAGCGGGATCGGTGCCGACCACTGACCCGTCGATCACGACGGTGCGCGGTTCGGTGAGCCCTCGCCCGTCGAAGACACGCGCGTTGCGCAGAGCGGTCTTGGCCACGATCCCTCCCCGGGTCAGTGGACGCGATATCGCAAGGGTAGTGAGTTGTCGTTGACGCGGGCGGGGAGCGGTTCGGGTTGTTGGGGTTGATGGTCGCGTCCGCCGGTGGAGGGCACCCGTTCCCGCCCGGGTCAGTGGAGGCGGTACCGCAAGAGTAGTGAGTTGTCGTCCACCAGGGCGGAGAGCAGTTCGAGCTGTTGCGGGTCGATGGCCGCGCCCATCGCGACGCGTGGTGCGTCCCCGGCGATCAGCATCGGGGCAACGGTCAGGCGCAGTTCGTCCACCACGCCCGCGGCCAGCAGCGACGCGAACAGGTGCGGTCCGCCCTCGCAGTCGATGCGGCGGAGGCCTCGCCGGGCGAGTTCGTCCACCGCGGCTCGCAGGTCGACGTCGCCGTGCCGGGGGCGTGGGCGCTGGTTGTCCGGGTCGGCGTGCAGGGCCGGGTCGCCGGTGGCCGCGTGCAGGGTTGGGTCGCCCGTCCCGGCGATCAGGACATCCGCCCCGGCCGACGCCCACGCCGCGCGCAGTTCCGGGTCGGTCGCCGCGCTCGTGATGACGATCGTCGGCACCAGCGCCTTGGTGATCACCGGGGCGTCCGGCGGCAGCGACCGGCCGGTGCTGACCACGGCGATCGGCGCGATCGGGGCCAGCCCGTGCCGGCTCCGCCGCTCCGCGGTCTTCTCGTCCGGGCGCAGGCCCTCGAATCCCTCGGCCTGTGCGGTGCCCGCGCCGACCAGCACGACGTCGGCGAGGTCGTTGCCCAGCCGGTAGACGATCCGGTCCGCGGGCGTCGACAGCCCGCCGGAGCGGCCGTCGACGGTGATTCCGCCGTCGGCGCTGGACACGAAGTTCACCGCGAGCCACTTGGGCCCGTCCGGATAGACGTAGAGCTGCTCGACGTCGGCCTCGGTGCGGTCTGCGTTGCCGGGAAAGATCTCGCGCATCAGACCGACCGTACAACGTTCGCCGGCGGCCGGGTGCCGACGATGCTCGCCACCATTTCCGCGACCTGCCGCGTCTCGCGGACCTGGTGCGCGCGGAACATCGCCGCGCCGTGCAGCGCGGACACCGCGGTCGCGGCGAGCGTGCCGATAACCCGCTCGCCGACCGGGAGGTCCAGCGTCTCGCCGATCACGTCCTTGTTCGACAGCGCCATCAGCACCGGCCAGCCCGTCGCGACCAGTTTGTCGACATGCCGCAGCAGCTCGAGCGACTGGTAGGAGTTCTTCCCGAAGTCGATGCAGGGGTCGATCATGATGCCCTCGCGCGGCACGCCCGCGGCGAGGGCGCGCTCGGCCAGCGCGGTGGTGCCTTCGACCACCGCGGCCACCACGTCGTCGTACACCGGCCGGACGGCTTCGGTGCGCGGCACGAGACCGTTGGTGTGCGAGCAGATGTAGCCCGCGCCGTGTTCGGCGGCGACGTCGAGGATTTCCGGC
This sequence comes from Amycolatopsis orientalis DSM 43388, assembly GCF_000411975.1. Taxonomy (GTDB): domain Bacteria; phylum Actinomycetota; class Actinomycetes; order Mycobacteriales; family Pseudonocardiaceae; genus Amycolatopsis; species Amycolatopsis orientalis_D. The sequence continues at coordinate 179,923 of NZ_ASXG01000120.1, read as the reverse complement.
TCGACCGCGGCCCAGTTGTCGTTGACCAGGTCCGCGCCCGCGCGGCAGACGGCGTCGGCGACCTCGGCGCGGTAGGTGTCCACGCTGATGACCAGGTCGGGGAAGTTTTCGCGGGCCCATTCGACGGTCGGCACGACGCGGCGGATCTCCTCGGCCGCGGTGACTTCGGGGCCCTTGCCCGCGGGCACGCCGCCGATGTCGATCAGGTCGGCGCCCTCGGCGTGCGCGCGGCGGATGGCCGCTTGCGCGGGTGCTTCTTCGAAGGTCGCCCCGTTGTCGTAGAACGAGTCGGGGGTCCGGTTGACGATGGCCATCACCAGGGCGCGGTCACTGGTGAGGCGACGGCCTCGGAACACGAGGTCGGGCGTGTGCATGCGGGCTCCCGGGCCGGAACGAAAGATCTCGCGTGATCATAGGCGAGTTCGCGGCGGGAGTACGTCCGGCAGGTGGCGGGCGGAGCGGTCCGGAGGCCACCTGCGTCCGGGCGTTCGGTCGATCGGCGAAGCGGTGCGATCAGGAGGCGAGCGCCTCGTTGACGGTGAGGAACTCGTCCGCGGTGCGGGTGGCCGAGAATTCGATCACGCGGTAGCGCGCGAGCCGTTGCAGGACGAGCGGATCGGTGGCGAGCACGGCGTCCAGCTTGCCGCGCAGGCACGGACGGGTGATGATGACCTGGTCGGCGTCCTCGTTGCCTTTTCCGGAAACGAGGAACAATCCATGCGCGAACTGGCTTCGCAGCCACTCGGCGTGTTCGGCCAGTGCGTAGTCGACTTCGTTTCGAGGAGCTGTGTAAGACAGCAATGCGATGTACATGACCTCAGAGTAGGACGCTCGGTCGGATGGTGCATCCTCCTCCCGAGTGCCGTCCCGCTTCATCGAATGGTCAAGTATTCCCAATAACTCTTTACGGATAAGCGTACTGCTGGGATTTCCGTTACGAGGTACGGAAAATCCTGGGTCTCGGCGTTTCCGCTGGACATTCCGGACGGATGGTCAAGACCACCCCCAGTTCCGCGTGAAGCAGCCGGCCAGATAAAGATCCACGCGGTCGGCGAACCGGCTCGGATCGCGTCCGGTGAGTTCCCCGATCCGGGTGATCCGGTATCGCAGGGTGTTCACGTGCAAGTGCAGAGTGGCCGAAGTCTGCGTCCAAGATCCGGAATGTTCGAGGAACGCCTTGAGCGTCGTTATCAATTCGGAACCGTGTGCCGCGTCGTACGCGAGTACCGGGCCGAGTACTTTTTCGCCGAATGTCCGGCGCAGGTCCTCCGGAACGGCGGCGAGCAGCAGCAGATGCGACGCCACCTCGTCGCCGGACAACACCGTCGCGCGGCCCGGGGTCATCGCGGCCAGGGTGCGCGCGTGCCGGGCTTCCTGCACGCCGGCGCGGAGACCGGCGGCGTCCGCGGCCCGGCTGAGGCCGAGCGTCAACCGCGCGGACCCGAGCGCGAATTCGATGGTGTGCACCGCCTCCCGCAAAGCTTCGGTGTCGCGCGAGGAGAAGAGGCCGAACGTCTCGCCGTCGACGGTCGCCACCAGCACCGGCTGTCCGGTGCTCGACAGCAGCTCCTCCACCAGCACCTGCGCGAGCCCTGGTCCGCCGCCGCGGACCTCGGCGGACAGCGTCGCCACCGGTTCCTGCGGCGCGAATCCGGCGGCGGCCAGCCGGGACGTCAGCTCGCCCGGCGCGGCGTCGTCGGAGAGCACCAGCCGCAGCAGCGGTTCGGCCGCCCGGTTCTCGATCCGCCGGGCCTCGTCCACCCGGGACCGTTCGAGCCCGACCAGCGCCGCGAGTTCCAGCGCCAGCTCGCGGCGCGCGGACGGCCACCGCGCCGGATCGCCCTCGACCACGAGGAACCAGCTCGCGATCCGGTGCCCGGAGCGTCCGGCCGCGCCGAGCAGCGTGACCGGGCCGTCCTGGCACGGCAGCCGTTCGGCGCGCAGGAACTTCCGCGCCAGCGCGGTGCGGCGCTCGGCGGGCAGCTCCGGGCCGCCGGCCAGCTGCTTCCCGGTCGCGCTCAGCACGAGACAGCCGGTGCCCAGCTCCTCCGCACCGGCCTTGACCAGCGCGGACAGGCCCTGTCCGGAGGTCACCGCGGCCACCAGCCGCCGGTGCGAATCGCGGGCGGGCGCAGAGCGTTCCGCGGCGAGGCCCAGGATCACCCGCTCGGCCACGGTCGCGAACGAAACCGACACCGGGACCTCGAACAACGGCAGGCCGACCCGCTCGCAGGCGGCCACGAGGTAGTCCGGCACCGGGCCGCCGACCTCGGCGGTGCCCGCCCCGAGCGCGGTCACCCCCGCGGCGGCGAGCTTGCCGACGAACGCGTCCGCGTCCGCCGGCCCGGGCAGCCAGCGCAGGCCGCACAGCACGATCTCGCCGCCGTCGAGGTACCGCGTCGGATCCTGCAGGGTCGCCTGGAAGACGCGGCCGAACTCGCGGTCGCGCGCCTTCTCGCCCACCAGCAGCCGCAACCCCAGCTCCGGGGTGTCGAGCAATGCACCCAGCCGCATGCGCGCCTCCTTCCGCCCATCAGTACCGCACACCGGAGGGGTTTGGCGGAACCTACGAAAAACCGGCCGTTCGCCGCCCGCGCTTTCGGCGGATCTGCCGTGGCCCGGGCCACGCTCGGCCAGGTGTACTCACTCGGCGAGCGAACGAGAAGGGATGACCAATGGCGATCGTTCTTGGCGACAACCGCTACGGGAAGGCCGAAAACCGGCTGGTCCGCGTCGACCGTGCCGCCGGTGACGGCGGCGAGCACCGGATCACCGACCTCACCGTGAGCGTGTCGCTGTCGGGCGACCTGAGCGACACCCACCTGACCGGGGCCAACGACAAGGTGCTGGCCACCGACACGCAGAAGAACACCGTATTCGCCTTCGCCCGCGACGGCATCGGCGAAATCGAGGACTTCGCGCTGCGGCTGGCCCGGCACTTCGTGTCGACGCAGGACAGCATCCACCTCGCCCGGGTCGGGATCGTCGCCCATCCGTGGGAGCGGCTCCGGGTCGCCGGCCAGCCGGCGCACCATTCGTTCGCGCGTTCCGGGGCTGGCACGCGCACCACGCGCGTCACCTACGACGGCGAGCGGGCCTGGGTGCTCGGCGGGGTCGAAGACCTGACCGTGCTCAACTCCACCGGATCGGAATTCTGGGGCTTCCCGCGCGACCGGTACACCACGCTGGCCGAGGTGAAGGACCGGATCCTCGCCACCGCGGTATCCGCGACCTGGCGGTTCTCCGTCGAGGAGACCGACTGGGCGCACGCGCACGAAACCGCGATCGCCACGCTGCTCGACGCGTTCGGCGGCACGCACAGCCTGTCGCTGCAGCAGACCCTGTACGCGATGGGCGAGGCGGCGCTGGAGGCCGTCCCGGAGATCGTCGAGATCCGGTTCTCGTTGCCGAACAAACACCATTTCCTCGTCGACCTCGAGCCGTTCGGCCTCGACAACCCCGGCGAGGTGTTCTACGCCGCCGACCGGCCCTACGGCCTGATCGAGGGCACCGTCCTGCGCGACGACGCCCCGCCGGCCGGTCCGGCCTGGTCCTGAGCAAACCGAAACCCGAGCTGTTGGGAGCGCTACTGTCATGACCGTGTCCATTGACGCCGACGTCGAACGCGCCTGGCTCGCCGAATGCGTGCGGATCGCGGAAAAGAACGTCGCCGACGGCGGCGGCCCGTTCGGCGCGCTGGTGGTGAAGGACGGCGAGATCATCGCGACCGGCGTCAACCGCGTCACGCCGTCGCTCGACCCGACCGCGCACGCCGAGGTGGTCGCGATCCGCGCGGCCTGCCAGGCGCTCGGCACGTTTTCCCTGGCCGGCTGCGTGCTCGTCTCCTCGTGCGAGCCGTGCCCGATGTGCCTCGCGTCGTCGCTGTGGGCGCGCGTGGACCGCGTGCTGTACGCGGCCGACCGGGACGACGCCGCCCGCGCCGGATTCGACGACCGGGCCTTCTACGAACTGTTCGAACACCCCCGCGAAACGTGGCAGACCCCGGTTTCGCGAGTGTCCACTCCGGAGGCTTTCGCCCCGTTCTCCGCCTGGCTCAGCCGGCCCGACCGGATCGAGTACTGAGCCTCGGCGACCGCTGATGCCGGTCAGAATCGGCTTCAGCGTTCCCCGCCCCACCCCACCGGGCCACCCTCCCGGTGCTGACCGGAGCACCAGAAAAACGCAAACGTCCCGCCGCGCCGCCCTTTGCCTGTGCCAGGGGTGCGGTTCGGCACACCCACCGGCAAGGGGAGGACGCATGACCCAGGTACGCCTCGACGAAGCGGTGACCTCGGCTCCCGGACCCCAGCGCAAGTCCATTGTGGAGCGACTCTTCGAACTGCGCGCTCGCGACACCACGGTAGGCCGCGAAGTACGCGGCGGCGTGACCACGTTCGTCGCGATGGCTTACATCGTTTTGCTCAACCCGCTCATCCTCGGCGCTTCCGCCGACATCACCGGCGCGAAGCTCAGCGCGGCGCAGGTGACCACCGCGACCGCGCTCGCCGCCGCGGTGATGACTGTCCTCATGGGACTCGTCGGCAACGCGCCGCTCGCGCTCGCCGCCGGTCTCGGCATCAACGGCATCGTCGCGTTCCAGATGGCCCCGGCGATGACGTGGGCGCAGGCCTTCGGGCTCGTGGTGCTGGAAGGCGTCTGCATTGTGCTGATGGCGGTCAGCGGGGTCCGGGAACGCATCATGAACGCGATTCCCGGACCGCTGAAAACCGCGATCACGGTCGGCATCGGGCTCTATATCGCGCTGGTCGGACTGGTCAGCGCCGGGTTCGTGACGCGCATTCCGGACGCGGCGCACACGACCGTCCCGGTCCGGCTCGGCGTCGACGGGCACCTGTCCGGGTTGCCGATCGCGGTGTTCTGCTTCGGCCTGTTGCTGATGACCGTGCTGATGTCGCGGAAGGTGCCCGGCGCGGTGCTGATCAGCATCGCCGCGGCGACCGTGCTCGCGGTGGTGCTGCACGACGGATTCGGGGTCGGCGACTGGGGGTTGACGACCCCGACGCTGCCGCATTCCGTGGTCGCCGCGCCTGATTTCGGACTGCTCGGGCACGTCGATCTGTTCGGCGGATTCGCCAAGGCCGGTGCGCTGACCGCGACGATCTTCCTCTTCACCCTGGTGCTGTCCGGATTCTTCGACGCGATGGGCACGATCACCAGCGTGTCGGCCGAGGCCGGGCTGTCGAAGAACGGCCGGGTCCCGAGGATGGGCCGGATCCTGTTCGTGGACGGGGCCGGGGCGATCGCTGGCGGCCTGTCCGGCTCGTCGCCGAACACCGTGTTCCTGGAGTCCGCGGCCGGCGTCGGGGAGGGCGCGCGGACCGGGCTGGCGAGTGTCGTGACTGGACTCTTGTTCGGGGCGACGCTGCTGTTCACGCCGATCGCGGGCATCGTCCCGGCACAGGCCGCCGCACCCGCGCTCGTGGTGATCGGCGGGATGATGGTGGCGCAATGCCGCAATATCCCGTGGAATGACCCGGATTACACGATCCCGGTGTTCCTGACGGTCGCGCTCATTCCGTTCACCTACTCCATCACCAACGGCGTCGGCGCGGGCCTCATCGCGTTCGTGCTGATCAAGACCTTCCGCGGGAAGTGGCGTGAAGCAGGGTGGATCCTCACCGTGCTCGCGCTCGTGTTCACCGTCTATTTCGGAATCGACGTGGTGAAGGCGATCCTCTAAAGAGAAAGGGACCACCATGCCTCTGATGTTCCTCAACGGCGGCGCGATGCGCGGCGAACCCCTGCACCATCTGCTCGACGGCGCTCCGCTGGTGGCCGAAACGACCACGGCCGCGAAGTACCGGTTCTATTCGGTGGGCGGGCAATGCCCGGCGCTGGTCCCGGTAGCGCACGGCGGCGCGGCGATCTCCGGCGAGGTCTACGACCTGACGCTGGACCAGCTGCGCGACCGCGTGCTCCCGGCCGAACCGCCGGAGCTGGAGCTGGGCGTGATCGAACTGGCCGACGGCAGTTCGGCGTTCGCGATGCTGCTGCGCCGGCCGCAGACCTCGCACGTGCAGCTTCGGGACATCACCGAATTCGGCGACTGGCGCGCGTTCAAGGCCGCGGCGTGACGGTTCTGGTCGCCCCGGACAAGTTCAAGGGCTCGCTCACCGCGGCGGAGGTCGCGGAGGTGGTGGCCGCGGCGTTCGCCGAGGTCGCTCCGGGCGAGCCGGTGCGGCAGCTGCCGGTGGCGGACGGCGGCGACGGGACAGTCGCCGCCGCGGTCGCCGCCGGGTTCCGGCGGATCCCGGTGCGGGTGTCCGGGCCGACCGGCCGCCAGATCACCGCGTATTACGCGCTGCGCGGGCCGGTCGCCGTGGTGGAGCTGGCGGAGGCGTCCGGCCTCCACCGGCTGCCCGGCGGGCGGCTGGAACCGCTGACCGCGTCGAGCTACGGCACGGGCGAGCTGATCGCGGCCGCCCGGGCCGCCGGGGCGACGCAGATTGTCCTCGGGGTCGGCGGCAGCGCTTGCACCGACGGCGGGGCCGGATTGCTGAGCGCGTTGGGTGCGCGGTTGCTCGACGCTTCCGGCGCGCCGCTTCCGCCTGGCGGCGCGGCGTTGGCCGAGTTGTCCACAGTGGAGCTGTCCGGACTGCCCGAAGTGGACATTGTCCTGGCGTCCGATGTGGATAACCCGCTGTTGGGTGTGGATGGCGCCGCCGCGGTGTACGGGCCGCAGAAGGGCGCTGGGCCGGCCGAGATCGCCGTGCTGGAACGCGGGTTGACTCGGTGGGCCGAAGTTATGGGCTCCGCGCACGCCGCCACCCCGGGCGCTGGCGCGGCAGGCGGCGTCGGGTTCGGTGTGCTCACCGGACTCGGCGCTCGCCTTCGGCCGGGGATCGAGGTGCTGCTGGAGCTGCTGGGTTTCCCGGCCGCGGCCCGCGATGCCCGGCTCGTGGTCACCGGCGAAGGTTCGCTGGATACCCAGTCGCTGCACGGAAAAGCGCCGATGGGCGTTCTCCGGGCAGCGGGCGGCACGCCGGTGGTCGCCTTGGCCGGGCGGTGCCTGCTGTCCGCGCCGGAATGGCGGGAAGCGGGCTTCGCCGGGGTGTACGCACTGACCGATGTGGAGCCGGACGAGCATCGGTGCGTGGCGGAGGCTCGTGCGCTGCTCCGCGCCCGGGCGACGCAGCTGGCTCGGGATTTCAGCCGAGCAATACCTGCCTGACGTGGTCGGACAGGGGGAGTCCGGCCGCGTCGGCGGGGGTCAGCCAGCGGTGGTCGTCGTGTTCGGCCGGGTTGAGCTGAAGGTCGCCGAGGAATTCCGGGCGCGCGTCGTAGTAGGCGGCGTGCACGGTGAACGGTTTGCCGGTGCGGTCCGGCCAGGAGCGCCGGGTCCGCTCGCCGGCGAGCCGTACGCGCAGCCCGGTTTCCTCGGCGACTTCCCGCACCGCGGCGGCCTCCGGGGCTTCGCCGGGTTCGACGGTGCCGCCGGGGAATTCCCAGTGCCCGCCGAGGAAAGTCCCCGGCGCGCGGCGGATCAGCAGCACGGTTTCGCCGCGCCGGAGCAGGACGTAAGCGAGATGTTTGTCGTTCAGGGCGCACCTCCGTTGGAGACCAGGAGCTGACCGTTCACCCAGCCGCCTTCCGGGCCGCACAGGAACGCGACGAGACTCGCGCAGTCGCGCGGAGTGCCGATCCGGCCGAGCGGATTGTGCTGTGCGAACGCCTCGCGGTGCGCTTCGGGGATCCAGCCGGTGTCGGTCGCTCCCGGATTCACCGCGTTCGCCGTGATGCCGAGGTGGCCGAGTTCCCCGGCCGCGGCGAGGATGATCCGGTCGAGTGCGCCTTTGCTCGCCCCGTACGGCAGGTTGTGCACGACCGCGTCGCTGGTCAGCGCCACGATCCGGCCCGCGCCGTGCGGTCCGCGGTAGCGGCGCGCGAACTCCCGGATCAACAGCCAGCTCGCGCGGGCGTTCACCGCGAAATGCCGGTCGAAACTGTCCACTGTGGTGTCGAGCAGTCCGGAATCGACGGACTCGCAATGCGCGAGCACGAGTGCCTGGACATCGCCGTCGATCTGGTCGAACAGCCGCGCCGGGGTCTCCGGGTCGGTCAGGTCGGCTTCGATGCCGTGGACGGTTTCGTCCGCGCCCCACGGCATCCGGCGGTCGTAGTCGGACCACTGCGTGGTGACGACGTGCCAGCCGTCTTCCTTCAGCCGGGCGGCGATCGCGGCGCCGATTCCGGCCTGCCTGCCGACCCCGGTGACGAGGGCGGTGTTATTCCTCAATGGCACTGTCTTTCGCGCGGAGATGCTGCCGGAACGTGTACGACGGGTCTTTTTCCCGGAGGGTCAGGAATTCGCCGAACCGGACCTGTTCGCGGAGAGTGACTCCCTCGCGGATCTTCGCCGCTTGCCGGTGTTCGGTGTCGCGAATGGATTCGGCGAGCCGGAACACTTCTCCGGCTTGGGCGGCGGGGACGAAGAGGACGCCGTCGTCGTCGCCGAAGACCAGGTCGTCGGTGGTCACGGTCCATTCGCCGACGGTGGCGGCTTCGAGCGCGTCGGCGGCGCGGTCGTAGAGGTGCAGCGGGCCGGTGGAGAGCGAGCCCAGGCTGTAGACCGGGAGGCCGATTTCGCGCAGTTCGGCGGTGTCTCGGTGCAGGCCCCAGATGACTATGCCGCTGAGTCCGGCCGCCGCGACCTCGGCGGTGACGAGATCGCCGACACAGCTCTCGTCCAGACGGCCGCGGTTGTCGACTACGAGGACGTCGCCTGGTTGTGCGGAGGCGACGGCTTCCAGGAAGACGTCGACACTGCCCGCGTGCCGGGCGGGAAGGACTCTCCCGGCCAGTTTGCTCCCCGGGACAACGCCCCTGGTCCCGGCCGGTGCGCACCGTACGGTCAGGCGGGCTCGCAGGCAGCCGTCGGCCAGGTGGGCGGTGGTCAGGGTGGCGAAACGTTCGGTCAGTTCGGTGTGGTTCATGCATCCCGCCCTTCGTGCGAACTGCTTCACGCTAGCGGGAATCCGCCCGGAGGGCGTCGGGTTTTCCGGCTTGCCCGGCGGGGCGATCAGCTGGGTGCGTGAGTCTCGGTCGCCAGTTCCTCCTGTCCAGCGGCCCACGACGCCAAGAGAGCCAGTCCGTCCGCGGCGGGCGTGCCCGCGGGGGCGGTGTAGACGTTCAGCAGCAGGCCAGGGTCGGCGGGCAGGTCCATCGATTCGACGTCCAGGTCGAGCCGGCCGACGACGGGATGGCGCAGGCGTTTGCGTCCGGACCGGTGGAGCCGGACGTCCTGAGAAGCCCACCGGCGCCGGAACAGCTCGCTGCGGGTGGACAACTCGCCGACCAGCGCGATCAGTTCCTCGTCATGCGGGTTGCGGCCGGCTTCCATGCGCAGCTTGGCGGCCACGTCGCGGGCGACGCGGTCGTAGTCGACGAAGAACGCGCTCGCCGCGTCGGGATCCAGGTACACGAACCGCGCGGTGTTCGCCGGTCGTCGCGCTCCGGCCAGCACCGGCGCGTACAGCGCCCGGGCCAGGCGATTCGCGGCCAGCACGTCGTACCGGCCGGTGCAGATCCACGCCGGGGCGTCGGTCACGGCGGCGAGCACCTGCCGAAGCGCCGGACGCACCGGCCCGGCCGGTCGCCGGCGGCGGGGACCGGCCGGCGTCCCGGACTGCCGCGCGAGGTGGAACAGGTGGTCGCGTTCGGCCTCGTCGAGCTGCAAGGCAGCGGCCACCGCGGCCAGCACCCCGTCGGAGGCCCCGGCGAGGCTGCCGCGCTCCATCCGCACGTAGTAGTCGACCGATACCCCGGCCAGCAGGGCGACCTCTTCGCGGCGCAAGCCCTTCACCCGGCGATTGCCGCCGTAAGCGGGCAGCCCGGCGCGCTCGGGCGTGATCCGCGCACGGCGCGAGGTCAGGAATTCCTTGATCTCGGTGCGCGGATCGATCATGGTCACCTTCTCACCGTAAGCCCTGCCCGCGCCCGGAGGGAGGCCCTGCCAGTACCCCGACGGCCTAGGTGCCGGAGGCGGTCGTGGCGGTGCCGCCGTCGACCGGGACGATGGCACCGGTCAGGTAAGATCCGGCCCGGCTGGCGAGGAACACGGCGACCCCGGCCATGTCGTCGTCGCGGCCGAGGCGGCGCAGCGGGGTCTTCGCCGCGATCGTGTCTCCGATGGCGTCGATCGTGGCCGCCATCATCCGCGACGGGAACACTCCGGGGGCTACCGCGTTCACCGTGATGTGCTGTGGGCCCAGTTCCCGGGCGAGCACCCTGGTGAGTTGGTGGAGGGCCGCTTTGCTGCTGGCGTAGGAATAGTTGGGCGACTCGGCGACGTGGATGGCGCCGATGCTTCCGATGTTGATGATCCGCGCGGGATCCTCGGCGGTGCCCGCTTCGCACAGTGCCGGCAGCAATGCCTGCACCAGCCAGAACGGCGACTTGAGATTGAGGTCGAGCACGGTGTCCCATGCCTGCGCCGGGAAGGTCTCCAGCGGCTCGCGCCACATCGCTCCCGCGTTGTTCACGAGGATGTCCAGGCGTTCCGAATCGGCTTTGACCATCTCGGCGAGACGCTGGCATTCGTCGTGCTCGGACAGATCGGCGGGAAATGCTTGGACGTCGCCGAATTCGGATAGCAGACGCTGGGCTTCCGCGCACGCGTTCGCGTCGCGTGAGCTGACGATGACTCGGGCGCCCGCCTGCAGAAGGCCGCGCGCGATCATCATTCCGATGCCCCTGGTGCCGCCGGTGACGAGGGCGTGCTTTCCGCTCAGGTCGAATCGTGCGGCGTGAGCGGTGAACTGGCGGTGCGCCATGGGTCTTCTTTCCTTTTGCCGGGGAATCGGGTGCCGGTCCAGGTTGACGCGATTCCCGGAGGCCGGGGAGACCCTGGCGATACCGGCACTGGGAGACCCCCTTGCGCCCGTTGAGCGAAGGTGGCATACCCGGCGAACCGGACAGCCCGTTACCGCAGGTTTTGACGGCTATGTCCGGCTTCTTCCGTTCGCTGGTTGAAGTCCTGGTGAATTCCCGGGTAGGCGACGTTCTCGACCAGGGTTTCTTCACTTTCCGCACGCATAATTCCGTCCCGGTAGTCCGAACGTGTGGCTGGAGGAACGAGTGCCGGGGTCTGTGCGCACCCGCTGGATTGGCGGCGGGGTCGCGATTGCGGTCGTGGCGGCGGGCGTCGCGTTCGCGGTATGGCCCGACGGCGCTTCGGCGCAGGATCCGGAGATCGAGATCTCGCGGTCGGCCTGCGGGCAGGGCTGGACGGACCCGCGCCCGGGGGTCCAGACCTTTCGCCTGCACAACACGGGAACGGTGACGTCCGAGGTCGATCTGATCGACCCGGCGACCGGGGTCGTTTACGGCGAGGTCGAAGGGCTGGGCAGCGGGACGACCCGGCCCTTGCAGGTGACGCTCGGCAATGGGACCTACGCATTCCGTTGCCTCCCGGAGGATTCGTCGGCGATCGTCGGGCCGGCGGTCACGGTGAGCGGTGGCGCCGAGCGCGGACCGGGCGTCGCGCCGGTGACGCAGAACGATCTGCTCGGGCCGTTGAAGTCCTATCAAGCTCAGGTGACGCAAGGGCTCGGCCAGCTGGCCGCCGACGTCGGCAAACTCAAAGACGCCATCCGGGCCAACGATCGCGGGGCGAGCCAAGCCGCGTGGCTCGTCGCGCACCTCGACTACGAACGGCTCGGCGCGGCGTACAACGCCTTCGGCGATTCCGACAAGGCCATCAACGGCACCGCCGCCGGCAAGCCCGACGGCGTCCAGAGCCCCGGCTTCACCGGGTTCCACCGGCTCGAATCCGGCCTGTGGCACAACGAAGACCTCGCCGCCCTCGCGCCGGTGGCGGATCAGCTGGACAGCGACGTGCAGAAACTCCGCAAGTCCTTTGCGGACAGCCAGGTCGATCCGAACGACCTCGGCCTGCGCGCGCACGAGATCGTGGAGAACACCCTGCAATTCGAACTGACCGCCCGCACCGATTACGGCAGCGGCACCAACCTCGCGACCGCCCGGGCGAACCTCGACGGGACGCAAGCGGTCCTCGACGTGCTGCGCCCGGTGCTCGCTCCGCGCTATCCGGCACTGTCCAAGGTGGACAAATGGCTGGAGCGCACCAAGGCCGCGCTCGACAGTGCCAAGAAGCCGGACAACTCGTGGACGCCGGTGAGCCAGCTCACCGCGCCGCAGCGGCAGAAAATCAACGCCGACGTCAGCGAATTGACCGAACTGCTCGCCCCGATCGCCGCGATCGCGGAGCCGAGGAGGATCTCGTGACGACGGAATCCTCCCGGCGCTCCTTCCTGCGCCGCACCGTCGTCGGCGCGGGCATCACCGCGGCTGCCGGAATCGGCGTGACCGCCAGCGCGAGCGAAGAGCCGCCAGCCACCGTTCCGTTTCACGGACCCCGCCAAGCCGCGATTCTCCGCCAGCCCCCGGCGCAAAGCGTCATCGCGTCTTTCGACGTGGTCGCCGAGAACCGCGCCGAATTGACTCAGCTGTTCCAGGAAATCACCGACCGCGCGCGGTTCCTCACGAACGGCGGCGCCCCGGCCGCACTCGGCATCACCGCGCCGCCCGCGGACTCCGGAGTGCTCGGCCCGGTGGTGCCGCACAGCGACCTCGGCGTGATCGTCGGCGTCGGATCGTCCCTTTTCGACGGACGCTACGGGCTCGCCGACCGCAAGCCCAAGAAGCTCAAGCCGATGACCACGTTCCCCAACGACGCGCTCGACGCCCCGCAATGCCACGGCGACCTGTCGCTCACGCTGTCCGCGAGCGACACCGACACCGTGCTGCACGCGCTGCGCAACCTGGCCCGGGCGACCCGCGGCGGGATGCAGCTGCGCTGGAAGATCAACGGCTTCAGTTCGCCGTCGCGGCCGTCCGGCACGCCGCGCAACCTGATGGGGTTCAAGGACGGCACGGCGAACCCGGGGCCGTCCGAAATGGACCGGCTGGTGTGGGTGTCCGGAGCGGGCGAGCCGGCTTGGACGACCGGCGGCAGCTACCAGGTGATCCGGCTGATCCGGATGCTGGTCGAGTTCTGGGACCGGGTCTCGATCACCGAGCAGGAGAACATGTTCGGCCGCCGCCGCGACACCGGGGCCCCGCTCGACGGAGCGTCCGAACAGGACGAACCCCGCTACGCCGACGATCCGATCGGCACGGTGATCCCGCTCACCAGCCACATCCGCAAGGCGAACCCGCGCACGCCGCAGACCGACGACAGCCGGATCCTGCGCCGCGCGGTCAACTACGACCGCGGCGTGGACTCCAACGGCAACCTCGACATGGGCCTCGTCTTCACCTGCTACCAGCAGGACCTCGAGCGGCAGTTCGAGGCGGTGCAGAAGCGGCTCGTCGACGAGCCGCTCGTCGACTACATCTCCCCGTTCGGCGGCGGCTACTTCTTCGCGCTGCCCGGCGTCACCGGTCCCAGCGACCACTTCGGCAGGGCGCTCCTCGCCTGAGGCGCGCTCGGATCCCCACCCCGCGAAACCAGGAGGAATCCTCAGTGGACACAGCATTCGGCAGACGGCGCCGTCGCCTGCTCGGTGCGGGCGCGCTCGTCTCGGCGGCCGTGCTCGCGATCGTCACCGGATCCGCGGCGTCGTCCGCGCAGGCCCAGCCGCTGCGGCCGCTGCCGGCGTCGTGGCTGCCCACGCTCACCCCGATCAAGCACGTCGTGGTGATCTTCGGCGAGAACATCTCGTTCGACCACTACTTCGGCACCTACCCGAACGCCACCAACGAGAACGGCACCCCGTTCCAGGCGGCGAAGAACACGCCGAAGGTCAACGGCCTCGACGAGAAGCTGCTGACGCACAACCCGAACGCCTACAACCCGAAGCGGCTCGGGCCGGACCAGGCGCTCACCTGCGACCAGAACCACAGCTACGGCGCCGAGCAGGCCGCGTTCAACGGCGGCAAGATGGACAAGTTCGTCGAGAAGACCGAGACCGACAAGTGCACCGGCCAGCCGGTGCTGTTCGGCGAGCCGGGCCTGGTGATGGACTACTACGACGGCAACACCGTCACCGGCATGTGGAACTACGCGCAGCACTACTCGCTGAGCGACAACTCGTTCAACACCGTGTTCGGCCCGTCCACCCCGGGCGCGATCAACCTGATCTCCGGCCAGACGCACGGGATCCAGGCGGTCGACCCGGTCACGCACGAGCCGAAGAGCGATTCCTACGTCGTCGCGTCGCCCGGCAAGGACGGCGTCGGCACCGTGATCAACGACCCGGACCCGGCGTGGGACGACTGCTCGGACAAGAACCACACCGCCAAGGACAACCTCGGCGCGATGCAGGGCCGCAACATCGGCGACCTGCTGAACGACCGGCACGTCACGTGGGGCTGGTTCCAGGGCGGCTTCAAGCCGACCGGCGCCCAGAACGGCTACGCGGTCTGCGGGCAGAAGCACGCGAACATCGGCAATCAGTCCTCCGTGGACTACAGCCCGCACCACCAGCCTTTCCAGTACTACAAGTCCACTTCGAACCCGCACCACCTGCCGCCGTCCTCGGTGCAGGCGATCGGGCAGACCGACCAGGCCAACCACCAGTACGACCTGAGCGACTTCAACGATTCGCTCAAGGCCGGTTCGATGCCCGCGGTGAGCTTCCTGAAGGCCCCGGAGTACCAGGACGGGCACGCGGGCTATTCCGACCCGCTCGACGAGCAGCATTTCGTCGTGGACGAGATCAACAAGATCCAGCAGTCGCCGGAGTGGCGTTCGACCGCGGTCGTGCTCGCCTACGACGACTCCGACGGCTGGTACGACCACGAGAACTCGAAGATCGTCAACGGTTCGCAGGACGCGTCGCAGGACCAGGCCGTCTGCACCGGCAAGCCGGCCGGCCTCGGCGGGTACGCCGACCGTTGCGGCTACGGCCCGCGGCTGCCGCTGCTGGTCATCTCGCCCTACAGCAAGGTGAACTACGTCGACCACACCCGGACCGACCAGACCTCGGTGCTGAAGTTCATCGAGGACAACTGGTTCTCCGGCCGGGTCGGGGACGGCTCGTTCGACACTCGCGCGGGCGGACTGTGGAACATGTTCAACTTCTGGTGGCCGCAGGCGGGCAAGCTCCCGCTCGACCCGAAGACGGGGGCGCCGGTCGGGCGGAACTAGCTCGCGGTTCGCGTCGCACACCGAAGGCCATCGGGTTTCGCCCCGGTGGCCTTCGGCCGTTTCCGGGCCCTTCTCGCGTCCGCTCAGCGGGAAACGACGTGCGATTACCGCGCGGCTGGAAATTTTTTCCAGTGCGCCGCAACTGTGCGCGCAGTCGCGGATTGGGTACCGAAGGTGTTCGGGAACCGGCGGGGAAAGCGCGTGCCGCCGCGCCGGAATGGAGTCGCCCTGCGCGGTCCGTCACTCGACACGATAGGGTAATCGCAGGCACATCCTGTAGAAGGTGAAGGAACGCGAATCATGGCGCAAAAAGTCCATGTCGAGATGGTGGACGACATCGACGGCAGCATCGCCGACCAGACCGTCCCGTTCAGTCTCGACGGCGTGAGCTACGAGATCGATCTGTCCGAAGAGAACGCCGCCGCGCTGCGGGAAGAGCTGGCCCGTTACGTCGCCGCCTCGCGCCGGGTCGGCGGCCGCAAGGTCCGGATGGCCGCCGGGCAGTCCCCTCGGCCGGCTTCGACCGCCGCGGACCGCGAGCGCAACAAGGCGATGCGCGAGTGGGCCGAGGCCAACGGTTTCACCGTCTCCGACCGCGGCCGGCTCCCGGCGGAGATCGTGAAGGCCTACGAAGAGCGCGACACCGAGGCTCCGGCCAAGCCGGCTCGCAAGCGCGCGACGCGCAAGAAGGCCAGCGCCTGAGCGTTCTTTTTCGGCAGCTGTGCCGCGGGGGGCGGCTAGTGTTCAGCTGAGGGGCGTCGCCGGGATTCCCGGCGGCGCCCTTCTGGCTGTCCGGGGGAAAAAGCGCTTTCCCGGCCGCGCTACCCGGCCGGAAGCGGGTGCCGCCGGGGCCGAGTGGAGGTCCGTGAAGGGCTCCTTGCGGGAATCTAATTCCCGCAAGGAGCCCTTCACGGACCTCTTCGGGAGCGGAGCCGGTGTCAGCAAAGAGGCACTTCGATCGCGCCGGGGAATCGATTTCCCGGGATTAAGACTTGCCGAGTCCGAGCAGCGCGTCCAGGTCGATCTTGCCGCCGGCGGCCTCGCGGATCGCGCGCATCGCTTCGGCGGGCGGGAGTCGTTCCCCGTGCTGGTCGGCGTGCGCGCGCAGCAGATTCCCGATGTGCCGTTCCGGAACTGTCCACGTGGGCCAGCGGCGGCGCGCGATGGCGGCGAGTTCGGAAAAGTCCGGGGTGCCCGCGCCCGCGGTCGCGTCGAGCAGCCAGTGCAGATAAGTGCGCAGCACCGCGACCGGGAAACTGCCCGGATGGCTGAGCCCGCCGTGCCCGGGAACGAAGGTGCGGACGTCCGGGAACATTTTGTCCAGCCAGTCCAATGCGGTCAGCCAGCCCGGGATCGAGCCGTGCACGGCGAACGGCGTGGACCCGACCGACAGCAGGTCGCCGGTGAAGAGCGTCCCGGTGCGCGGTTCGAACAGCACGAGGTCGCCGTCGGTGTGCGCGGTCCCGGGAAACGGGACGACCTCCACGACCACGCCGCCGAGATCCACCTCGACCGGTTCGATCACCGCGTGCACCGCCTCGGCCCGCGGCGCTTCGAGCTTGCCCCAGTTCGCGCAGGAGAAGATCTCCTCGTGGCACTGCGGACCGGACCGGATGACCGGCACCGCGGTGGGCGCGGCGAGGATCCGGCCGCCGTTGCGCAGCGCGACCCCGGCCCCGTTGTGGTGGGTGCCGTGCGCGTGGGTCAGCACGAGCGTGAGCGGCATCTCGACGGTCGAGTACTTGCGGACGTCGCTGACCAGGTCGAGCGTGTCGCGTTCGGTGCCGCAGGTGTCGACGAGCAGAACCCCTTCCCGGCCCCGGATCCAGCCGCAGTTGGACACCATCCAGTCGCTCGGGCTGCGCACGTAGGCCACGACGCTCGGGTCGGAATACCGGAGCGGGACGATGTTGCGCCTGATGACGGGCATGGGATCCCCTCGTTGGCCACCGGACGGGAAATGATCACCGGAATGGTATAGACCAAGTCACCTGCTGTCAGCGGGGTGGAGACCACGCTCACGCACGTGGTCCGCCGCGGTTCTCGCCTGTCCCGTTCCGTCCAGCTTCGCGCGCATCGTTGCCCCCGGCTCCGTCGGTGCCAGACAGCGTATACCCGGAGGCCACGGATTTCTCGATGGTCCACAGAGGACTGGTTCAGGGGTTGCTCACGTCCGGTGATCGCCGGATACCGCCCGTGAGAGCGGCCGCGCCCAGCGCCACCGATTTCGCCCCGTGCCGGGAGAGCCGGATCGACACCGGTTTCCCGGACAGCAGCGGCCGTTCCTCCAGCGCTTCCCGCACCGGTTTCTCCAGCAAAGCCCAGGACTTGAGCACGGAACCGCCGAGTACGCAGGTCGCGAGGCCGAGCAGCCCGGCCGCGTGCGCGACCGCCTGGCCCAGGAACCGGCCGGCGTCGGTGAACACCGCTTGCGCGGCCTCGTCTCCGGCGAGCGCTTCCGCGGCGACGCCCTCCGCGTCGCGGGTCCGGCCGGTCGCCTCGGCATAACGGCGGGACAAAGCCCGTCCGGCCGCGTAGGCCTCAAGGTGTCCGATCTGCCCGCAAGTGCAGCGTTCCTCCCCATAGCGGCCGACGTGCCCGATCTCCCCGGCCCCGGTCGCGCCGCCGTGCAACAGCCGTCCGTCCACGAACAGCGCGCCGCCGACCCCGGTGCCGACCGCGACGCCGAGCACGTTCCGCTCGCCCGGCAGCAGCTCGCCGAGCAGGAAGCCGTCGACGTCGTTGACCGTGCGCACCGGCACGCCGCCGAGCCGGGCGGACAGCTCGGCGTTGACCGGCGTGCCCGCCCATCCGGTGAACGAATCCCCGGTGACCAGCACTGTCCCGGTCACCGGGTCGACGACGCCCGCCGCCCCGACGCCGACCCCGGCGAGCGCCGCGTGGTCCGGCACCAGTGAGCTGACCAGCTCGGCGGCGCGGTCGAGGATCGCCGCGCCGCCGCGGTGCGCTTCGGACGGCGCGGACGCCGACCCGAGTTCCCTTCCTTCCTCGTCGCACACCACCACCAGGGTTTTCGTCCCGCCGATGTCGACTCCGGCCCGCAACCCCGTCACGCCGCGGGGTCCGCGCCGGCCAGCGCCTCGCGCCGGCTCCGCTGCAGCCGCGGATCCGGCACCGGCGAGGACAGGAGCAAGGCTTGCGTGTACGGGTGTTCCGGAGTGCGCAGCACTGTTTCCGCCGGTCCTTCCTCCACCAGTTCGCCCGCGCGCAGCACCGCCACCCGGTCGCACAGGCTGTCGACCACCGCGAGGTCGTGGCTCACGAACAGGCAGCCGAAACCGAACTCGCGGTGCAGCCGGCGGAACACCTCCAGCACCGCTGCCTGCACGGACACGTCGAGCGCGCTCGTCGGTTCGTCGGCGATCAGCAGCTTCGGGCCGAGCACCAGGGCGCGGGCGAGGCTCACGCGCTGCCGCTGCCCGCCGGACAGCTCGTGCCCGTACCGCTCGAGCACGCTTTCCGGCAGTTCCACCGCGTCGAGGAGTTCCCGCACCCGCCGCCGGCGCTCGCCGCGGCCGGCCGAGGTGTGGACCACCAGCGGTTCGGCTACGGTCTGCGCGACCGTCATCCGCGGGTCGAGCGACGACGCCGGGTCCTGGAACACCGCGCCGATCTGCCGCCGGACGGCCCGCGCGGAACGGCCGGTGCCTTTGGGCAGCGGCCCGCCGAGCACTTCGACGGTTCCGGATTTCGGCGTGACCAGGCCCAGCGCGCAGTTCCCGAGCGTCGTTTTCCCGGAACCGGATTCGCCGACCAGCCCGACGATCTCACCGGATGAGACGGTCAAGGAAACGTCGGTCACCACCCGCCGTCCGCCGTACTCGACCGCCACCTTCGACAGGGCGAGCACCGGTTTCCGGGTTTCTTCGGCAGCCGCGTCGTGTGCGAACGAACCCAGTTGCGGAACCGCGGCCAGCAGTTCCCGGGTGTATTCCGCCTTCGGCGACTCGAACAGTTCCGCCGCCGGAGCTTCTTCGACGAGCCTGCCGTTCCGCAGCACCGCGACGCGGTCCGCGACGTCGGCGACCACGCCCATGTTGTGCGTGATCAGCAGCGTCGCGGTGCCTTCTCGTTCGCGGATGTCGCGCAGCAGGTCGAGAATCTGCTGCTGCACCGTGACGTCGAGCGCGGTCGTCGGCTCGTCCGCGATGATCAGCTTGGGACCGGCCGCGAGCGCGATCGCGATCATCACGCGCTGGCGCAGACCGCCGGACAGCTCGTGCGGGTACTGCTTGAGCCGGGCGGCCGGTTCCGGGACGCCGACGCGGTCGAGCAGTTCCGCGCACCGGTCGAAGTAGCGGCGGTGCCGCAGCTTCTTCGGGTCGTGGTTGCGGATCGCCTCGGCGAGCTGGAACCCGATGGTCCGCAAGGGATTCAGTGCGGTCATCGGCTCCTGGAACACCATCCCGGCCGCCGGGCCGCGCAGTTTCCGCAGGTCTTCGCCGCGCAGACCGAGCACGCTGTGCCCGGCCAGCTCGATCGACCCGGCGACCCGAGCGGAGCCCGGCAGCAGCCCGAGCACCGCGAGGGCCGCCGTGCTCTTGCCGGAGCCGGACTCGCCGACCACCGCCACGATCTCGCCGGGCGCGACCGACAGGCTCAGCCCGTCGACCGCCGCCGCTCCGTCCGCATAGGACACCCGCAGGTCACGGATGTCCAGCACTGCTTCGCTCATCGTCGCCCCTTCACCGCGAACGCGTCGCGCAGCCCGTCGCCGAGGAAGTTGATCGCGCACACCACCAGGACGATCGCGATGCCCGGCGGCAGGATCAGCCACCACGCGCCGTCGAAGGTGTAGGTGATGCCTTTGGACAGCATCGCGCCCCAGTCGGTGTCGGGGGCGGGCACGCCGAGCCCGAGGAAGCTGACGTACGCCACGAGCAGGATCGCGTCGGCGATCTGGAACGTCGCGTTCACCACCACCGTGCCGATCGCGTTGGGAATGATGTGCCGGAACACCACGCGCGTGCGGCTCGCGCCGATGACCGTGATCGCGCGCAGGTAGTCGCGTTCGCGCAGGCTCACCGTTTCCGCGCGCATCAGCCGCGCGGGCACCAGCCACGACACCGCGCCGATCAGCAACGCCAGCACGCCGACGCTCGGCGTCACCAGCGTCGCCGCCACCAGCAGCAGGAACAGCGCCGGGATCGCGACGCCGGTGTCGACGATCCGCATCAGCACGGTGTCCAGCCAGCCGCCGGTGTACCCGGCGACCGCGCCCCACACCGCGCCGATCGCGGTCGCGATGAGCCCGGCGAGCACCCCGATGATCAGCGACGTCCGGCCAGCCGCCATGAGCCGGCCGAGCACGTCGTAGCCGAGGTCGTCGGTGCCGAGCGGATGCCCCGCGCCCGGTCCGAGGCGGGCCGCGGCGAGGTCGGTGTGCGATTGGTCGGTGCCGTAGAACACCGGCCCGAGGAAGCAGAACGCCACCACGAGCAGCAGCAGGATCGCGCCCGCGACCGCGGTCTTGCGGCGCAGCAGGCGGGAAAGGACAGTCACGACCGCGCTCCCTTCACCCGCACCCGCGGGTCGATCGCCAGCTGGACCAGGTCCGCGAGCAGGGAACCGAGCACGGTCGCCACGGCGATCACGAGCACGACGCCCAGCAGCACCGGGAAATCGGCGGTGCGGGTCGCGGTCCAGAACAGCAGGCCGATGCCGGGGTAGTTGAACATCGATTCGACGACCAGCGAACCGCCGAACACCACCGGCACGTAGTAGCCGAGCATGGAGACCACCGAGGTCAGCGAGTTCGGCCAGACGTGCCGCCAGATGATCGTCCGCTCCGGCGTGCCCTTGGCCCGCGCGGTGCGCACGTAGTCCTCGGACAGGCTGTCCAGAGTGGACGCTCGCATGTACCGGCTGAACGCGGCGAGCGCGGCTCCGGTCCCGGCGAGCACGGGAAGCACCAGCGCACCTGGTTGCGACAGCAGTTCGCCGATCGTTTCGCCCTGCGCGGCCTGCGCCGGGAACCACGGCAGGACCTGCGCGAACAGGATGATCAGCACCAGCGACAGGAAGAACACCGGCGTCGCGTAGAGCACGAAGGTGATCGCGGTGGTGAGCACGTCCGCGGTACGGCCGCGACGGACCGCCTGCCACACGCCGAGCGGCAGCGCGACGAGGATCGCGAGCGCGGTGGACACCACGGTGAGCAGCAAGGTTTTCGGCATCCGCTCGGCCAGCAGGGTGCTCACCGGCGAGTTCTGGGTGTACGACTCGCCGAGGTCGCCGTGCAGCAAGCGCAGCAGGTAATCCCAGTACTGCACCGGAAGCGGCTGGTCGAAGCCCTGCGCGTGGTTGAACGCGGCGATCTGCGCCTCGGTGGCCTTCACCCCGAGTACGCCGCGGGCCGGGCCGCCGGGCAGCAAATGCAGCAGCACGAACGTCACCACGGTGACCAGCAGCACGACCACCACGGCCAGCGCGAGCCGGCGGAGGATGTAGCGCGTCATGTCCTCACCTCGTCCAGAACCAGCGCTGCGGAAGCAGGCCGGCCATCGGGTCCTGGGTCACGCCGTGCAGCGCGGTGTCGATCGCCGACACCTGGTACGGCGGATTCGGCAGCCACAGCACCGGAAGCTGCTCGGCCAGGTAGGCGCTGTACTCGAGCATCGCCCGGTCGTCGGAAGCCAGGTTGGTGGCCGCGATCAGCTTGTCCGCCTTCGGATCGCGGTAACCGCCGAAGTTCGTGCCCGCGCCGGTCGCGAACAGGTCCTCGCCGCTCGGGTTCGCCGCGAAATACCAGCTGCCTTGCGTGCCGAAGTAGGACAGCTGCCAGCTGCACGAAGGGTCCTTCGGCTCGCACGTGGTCCCGTTGGCCAGCACGGTGTTCAGCGGCTGCGCGTTGATCTTCATCTCGATGCCGATCTTCGACAGCTCCGAGCGCAGTTCCTGCATGGTGCCGTCGGTCTCGTCGGAACCGGATTCGGTCAGCATGGTCAGCGACAGGCGGGTGCCTCGGGCGATGCCCTCGCCGCATTTCGCCGGATCCGCGCAGAGGAGGACGCCGTCCGGGCCGGGTTTCCAGCCGTGGTCGGCCAGCAGCTGCCTCGACTTGTTCAGGTCGAACGGATACGGATTGGTCTTTTGCCTGGGCGACAGGTACTTGGTGTCGTTGTCCTGCGGCACCGGGCCGTAGCCGACGCGCGCGGCGCCGCGCCAGATCACCGAGGTGATGGCGTCCTGGTCGACCGCGTGCTGGAGCGCCTGCCGGACGTACAGCTGGGAGAACACCTTGCCCAGCTTGGGATTGTTGAAGTTGTACGGTGAATACGTGATGGACCAGCCGTTCCACGGTTCGATCCGGTAGCCCTGCGCCTCCAGCTTCGGGCGCTGGCCGAGGTTCGACGTCGGCAGGTAGCCGTAGTCGACCCCGCCGGCGCGCAGCACGTTGTACTCCGCCGAAGAACTGGTGAAGGTCAGGAACCGGACGGTGTCGAGCTTCGCCGGGTCGGGTCCGGTGTACTTCGGGTTCTTCCGCAGCGTCACCTCGCCGGACGTGGTGAACCCGGCCAGCGTGAACGGTCCGTTGCCGACCTTCCACAGTGGATTGGTCGCGTAGGTGCCGAGCTGTTTCGCTTGGCCGACCAGGAAATCGAAGACCTGCTTCGCGCCGTCCGGCGTGCGGTCGTGGTCGCCGACCGGGCCCGCGGCGCTGGTGCGGTCCCACGCGTGCGGCATCGGGACGATCAGGCTGAGCTGGTTGGCGGTGAACCAGTCGGGGTTGTACGCCTTGTCCAGGGTGAACGTGAACGTGCGGTCGTCCACGGCGTGGAACCCGGTGACGCTGTCCGGGATCAGGCCCTTCGAGTACTTGCCCCAGTCGTCCTTGCCCGCGCGGGCCAGGTTGAGCCAGAACTCGACGTCCCGGCTGGTCAGCGGCTCGCCGGTGGACCAGGTCAGCGGCTTGAGCGTGATGGTCACGGTCTTGCCGTCCGGGGAGTAGCGCGGCACGTTGGCGGCGCTCGCGGCGTCATCCAGCGTGACCGAGCCGGAGCTGCCGTCGTAGCTGTACAGCGGCACGTACATGGCCGACCGGATCATGCCGTTGTACGACCCGCCGTAGCCGGGGATCGAGAACGGCATGATCCAGTTCGGCGTCGCCGACGGGGGCATCGCGAACCGCACGGTCCCGCCGGGTTTCGGGATTCCGGAACCGCCGCCGTGCGGTTCCCGGCTCGCCGCGCAGCCGGACAGCGCCAGCGCGGCGGCGAGCGTGACCCCGAGCGCGGCGCGCCACGGGCGTCGAGCCATTCGCATCACTTCCAACAATTCTGATGAAAGACTACTGCCAGGTGCTATGCCGCGTCCTGGCTGTCGGGTAATCTCGCACGAGAGACGGGAATTGCCAAGAGGCTCGTTAAACGGTTTAGTTACATCAATTCTGATGAAAGAGGTGACGCGGTGGATCCGGCCGGACCGCTGCGGCTCGTGTGGCTGGTCGCGCACGGCCACGCGACGTCGCGCATGGACCTGGCGCGCACGCTCGGGCTGCCGCAATCGACGGTGTCGGTGCGCACCCAGGCGCTGATGTCCGCCGGGGTGCTGACCGAGTCCGGCGAGGGCCGGTCCGCGGGCGGACGGCGGCCTAAGCTGCTGTCGGTGAACGCGGAGTTCGGCCACGTCTGGGCCGCCGACGTCGGCTCCCGGCACGTGCGGATCGGCGCGCTCGACATCGCGGGCCACCTGCTCGAGGTGCACGAGCGGCCGCTGGACATCAGCCAGGAGCCGCGGGAACTGGTCCCCGGGCTCGCGGCGGCGGTGCACGACGTGATGGCGAGCGCGGATTGCCCGGGCCGCGCGCTCGGTCTCGGCGTCGCGTTCCCCGGTCCGGTGGACGTCGACGCGGGCACCATCACGTTGCCGTCGCGGATGCCCGGCTGGCGCGGTTTCGCGGTGCGGGAAGCGCTGGCGGAGCATTTCGAGCTGCCGGTGGTCGTGGACAACGACGCGAACATGCTGGCGCTGGGCGAATCTGTCGCGGGTGCGCCCGGCCGGACGTTGCTGGTGGTCAAAGCCGGTACCGGCATCGGGTCCGGGATCGTGCTGGGCGGCGAGCTTTACCGCGGCCGGGCCGGGGTCGCGGGCGACATCAGCCACGTGCGCGTGCCCGCGGCCGAGGACCAGCCGTGCACCTGCGGGAATCGCGGCTGCCTGGAAGTGGTGGCCAGCGGGGCCGCGCTCGTCGAACAGTTGCGGGCGCAGGGATTGAAAGTGGAAACCACCGCGCAGGTGGTGGCCACCGCCGAGGACGGCCATCCCGAGGCGACCACGGCCGTGCGGCGCGCCGGGCTGCGGCTCGGCGAGGTGCTGGCCACGGTGGTCAACTTCAGCAACCCGGACGAAGTGCTGCTCGGCGGCGCACTGTCCGGTTCGGAAGCGTTCGTCGCGGCGGTGCGCGGGGCGCTGTACGAACGGTGTCTTCCCTTGGCTACCAGGGAACTGCGGATCGACCGGGTGCGCTTCGGGGCGGACGCGGGACTTTACGGCGCGGGCGCGCTCGCGCTGGACGCGGTGTTCGAGCAAGCGATCAAACGGAGTGGACGATGAAGAAGCTGCGGGTCGGGATCACCGGAATCGCCATCGAATCGAGTACCTTCTCGCCGCATCGGTCCACAGTGGACGACTTCCGGGTGCTCCGCGGCGACGAGGTGCTGTCCCGCTACGGCTTTCTCGACGCGGACTGGGCCGGGGAGGTGGAATGGGTGCCGCTGGTCGACGCCCGGTCGCTGCCCGGCGGCGCGGTCACCGAGGCGGCTTACGCAGAGCTGTCCGGGGAAATCCTGGACCGGCTGCGGTCGGCGGGCGAGCTGGACGGGCTGTTCTTCGACATACACGGTGCGATGAGCGTCGTCGGACAGTCCGATGTGGAGGCTTCGCTCGCGCGGGAGATCCGCTCCATTGTCGGTCCGGACGTCCTGGTGTCGGCGTCGATGGACTTGCACGGCAACGTTTCGCGGGAACTGGTCGCCGCACTGGACCTGATCACCTGCTATCGGATGGCTCCGCACGAGGACGCGTGGGAGACGCGGGAGCGGGCCGCGCGGAACCTGGTTGCGCGGCTGCGGTCCGGCGGCCGGCCGAAGAAGGCTTGGGTGCAGGTTCCGGTCCTGTTGCCGGGGGAGAAGACCAGCACCCGGCTCGAACCGGCGAAAAGCGTTTACGCGGCGGTGGATTCCGTGGAAGCACTGGACGGAGTGCTGGACGCGGCGATCTGGGTGGGCTACGCGTGGGCCGATGAACCGCGCTGCCAGGCCGCGGTGGTGGTGATGGGGGACGACGTTCCGCTGATCACCAAGGAAGCGCAGCGGCTCGCCCAGTCCTATTGGGACGCAAGGCACGACTTCGCGTTCGTCGCTCCGACTGGCACCCTGCCGGAATGCCTCGAGCAGGCCGTCGCTTCCCCGGCGCGACCGTTCTTCATCAGCGATTCCGGCGACAACCCGACCGCCGGCGGGGCCGGGGACACGTCGTGGAGCCTGGATGTCCTGCTGAACACTCCGGCCATTGTGGACTCTTCGCTGACCACTTTGTACGCGGCCATTGTGGACCCCGAAGCCGTCGCGGCAGCGGTGGAAGCCGGCGTCGGCGCGACGATTTCCGTGGATTTGGGCGGGAAAGTCGACTCCGGCCCGCACGGTCCGGTCGCCCTCGCCGCTCGGGTGGAGGCGATCGACGCCGAGGACCCGATCGCCGGAACCGCGGTGGTGCTGGCCGTCGGCGGCCTGCGGGTGATCGTGACCGCGCGCCGCAAGCCCTACCACCTCGAATCCGACTTCCACGCGCTCGGCCTGCGCCCGCGCGAGGCGGACGTGGTGATCGTGAAGATCGGCTACCTCGAACCGGAGCTCTACGACATGGCCGCGGACTGGCTGCTCGCCCTCACGCCCGGCGGCGTCGACCAGGACCTGCTCCGGCTGGGCCACTCCGGGATCGTCCGGCCGATGTTCCCGTTCGACCCCGACATGGCGGCCCCGTCGCTCACCCCCGAGGTCGTCTGAACACTCTTCGCAGTCAGCGCCGAGGCGGTCGGTAACCCGTCTCGGCGCTGACCTGGGTTTGTGCTCGCCGGGTTGACAGGCAGGTATTTGCCTGCCTTACTGTATGTGTGCAACCTGACCTGGACAAAGTGTTCAAGGCGCTGGCGGATCCGACCCGCCGGTACCTGCTCGACCAGCTGCGCGAGGACAACGGGCAGACGCTGGGCGAACTGTGCCGCCGGCTGGAGATGACGCGGCAGTCCGCGACGCAGCACCTCGCCGTGCTGGAGGCGGCGAATCTGGTGAGCAGCGTGCGCCGCGGCCGGGAAAAGCTGCACTACCTCAATCCGGTGCCGCTGCACGAAATGCAGGAGCGGTGGGTGAACCGGTTCGAGCAGCCGCGATTGCGGATGCTCAGTGCCGTCAAACGTCGAGCAGAGGAAGCCATGAAGCCGAGTTTTGTGTATGTGACCTACATCCAAGCCACGCCGGAGCAGGTGTGGCACGCGCTCACCGACCCCGAGCTGACCGGGCAGTACTGGGGCCATCGCAACGAATCCGACTGGCAGAAGGGTTCGCGGTGGGCGCACGTGCGCACCGACGGGTCCGGGGTGGCCGACGTCGAAGGCGAAGTGCTCGAATCGGTCCCGCCGAAGCGCCTGGTCACCTCCTGGTACGACCCGAACGGCCCGAAAGACCAGGAGCCGTCCCGCGCGACGTTCGACATCGAGCAGCACGAGGGCATCGTGCGGCTCACGGTGACGCACGAGGACCTGCCGGACGAAAAGGCGCACCAGGACGTGTCCGGCGGCTGGGCGGCGGTGCTGTCGAACCTCAAGTCGCTGCTGGAGACCGGGCACGTGCTGCCGCAGGCGCCGTGGGAGATGCCGTGACCGCCGCGGAATAACGCAGCGGCAGGGCGCGTTGGGGTCTGGTGAGTGCCGGTTTTCGCCGGGCAGCTGCTCGCCAGGCCCCTTTCGCTTGTGCGGCCGGAACCGATGCGCTACTCTCACCGCATACCCCAGGAAGCCGGCCCCGCCGCCCCGGGGTTTCCGCCCCCTCCGCCAGCGTGAGTTCACGCGACGAGGATCGGCGTCTTTCCCGAAGCCCGTCGCCTGACCCGCTTCGCCTCTCCGGCGGTCCGCCTCTTCGCGTCTACCGCCCTGCCGCTCAAGGAGCCTCAAACCATGACACAGCAAGGAATTCTCGATATCCATGGCAAGACCGCCACGTTGGGCTACGGCCCCGGCGGCCCGTCCGTGCCGCCGCAGCTGATCCGCACCCACGGGCTGCGCCGCGGCGACGAACTCGTCCTCGACGACGGCGAACTCGTCTCGGTCAACGGCCGCCCGCCCGGCGAACCGCGTCCCGATTTCGCCGAGCTCACCCCCATTCACCCCAACCAGCGGCTGGTCCTCGAAACCAGCCGGCACCAGCTCACCACGCGCGTCCTCGATCTGGTCGCCCCGCTCGGCAAAGGCCAGCGCGCACTGATCGTCGCCCCGCCGCGCACCGGCAAAACCACTGTGCTGCAAGCGATCGCGCAAGCGGTGGCGGTCAATCACCCCGAAGCGCACCTCATGGTGCTGCTCGCCGACGAGCGCCCGGAAGAAGTCACGGACATGAGCCGCTCGGTGCGCGGCGAAGTCGTCGCGTCCACCTTCGACCGCAAACCGGCCGAGCACACCGCCGTCGCCGAACTGGCCTTGGAACGCGCGAAACGCTTGGTCGAAACCGGCCGCGATGTGGTGCTGCTGCTGGATTCCCTGACCCGGCTGGGCCGCGCGTACAACCTCGCCGCCCGCACCTCCGGCCGCATCCTTTCCGGCGGCGTCGACGCCAGCGCGCTGCACCCGATGAAGAAAATCCTCGGCGCGGCAAGGAACATCGAGGACGGCGGCTCGCTCACCATCATCGCCACCGCACTGGTGGGAACCGGTTCGCTGGCGGACACGGTGTTCTTCGAGGAACTGAAAAGCACCGGCAACTCGGAACTCCGCCTCGACCGAATGCTCGCCGACCACCGCGTCTTCCCCGCGGTGGATTTCTTCGGCTCCGGCACCCGCCGCGACGAACTGATCGTCCCGCCGCGGGAACTGGCCGTGATGAACGAGGTCCGCCGCGCGTTGGCCGCCCAGGACCCGAAACGAGCCGCGGAACAATTCCTGGAACAGGTCCGCACCACGAAATCCAACGCGGAATTCATCGCCCGAGTAAGCGCCTCACTGGCGGTCCCGGATGCCGCGGCCGCGTGAGGTGGAGACCGAACGCCTCCGGCTGACCCCGATCGGCCCGCACCTCGCCGACGAGCTGTACCACCTGCACCAGGATCCTGGCATCGCCCGCTGGTACGACGCATGGACCCGCGCCGACGCGGAAGCTCGCGCCGCGGAGATCGGCCGAAGCTGGCAAGATGACCGCGTCGGCAAATGGCTGGCCTATCACCGGAAATCCGGAGAACTCCTCGGTCGGGGCGGGCTGTCCTATCAGGACGTGGAGGGTGCCCGACGGCTCGAGATCGGCTGGGCAGTGCGCGAGGTGCACTGGGGAAATGGCTACGCCACCGAAATCGGTCTCGCTGGCTTGGCCCGGGCCCGAGAACTCGGCACCGCGGAAGTCGTCGCTTTCACCGAAGCGCACAACGTCCGTTCCCGTGCGGTGATGGAACGGCTCGGCTTCACCTACCGCCACGATTTCCCGCACCGAGGCGAACCGTTCGCCCTCTACGCAGTAGACCTCGACGCTTGAGGCAAACTCTTCGCTGGCCCGCTCGCGAAACGGCAGCTACTCCGGTGGCCCCTGGGGCACCTTCCTCAGCACCGAGCAGATGGCCGCGCCCCGGCGAGACCACCTGCTCGAGCCAAACGATCACCTCCGGTGCGCGTCAGGGAATCGTCACCAGCCACCGATCCGATCGCCGCCGCAGGTAGCCCCACCAATACCCGGCCGAAGCCACCAGCACTCCGGCCGTGATCGCCAGATCCAGCAGGCTCTGCGAGACCAGCACGTACCCGAGCGCCAGCACCACGGCCACGGGCACCACCGGCCATCCCGGCATTCGCCACACGTGCGGGTGCCGATGCGCCGGCCGCCGCGCCCACAGCACGCTCACCGAAATCGCCAGGTACAACGCCACCACGGCCACCCCGGTCACGCCGCTCAGCGTTTCCACCGGCACGAAACACAGCACCGCTTCCGAAATGCCGACCACGAGCGTCGCCACCCACGGCGCACCGAATCGCGGGCTCACCACGCTCAGCGCGCGATTCACCGGCTCCGGCCAAGCGTGATCGCGGCCCGACGCGTACAGCACGCGCGAATTCTGGATCACCATCACGATCACCGCGTTCACGATCGCCGCCGCGATGCACAGGCTCACGATCGTGCCGAACGTCGAACTGCTCCAGCTCACCACGAGCGCGGTCAGGTCGAGATTCCCGAGCGTCGCGAGATCCGGCACGCCCAGCGTGATCGCGATGACCGGCACCAGGATCACGACCGCGCTCACGCCGAGCGTCCAGAACACCGTCCGCGAGACCGTTTTGTGCGGCTCCCGCATTTCTTCGGCCAGGTACACCGCGGTCGAGAACCCCTGCACGACGAACAGGGCCACCGCGAGTCCGGCGATCACCGAGACCAGCGCGATCGGATGCACGCCGTCCATGCTGGGCCGCACGAGCACGGCTGCCGGCCGGTCGCTGTGCGCGAAGCCGAGCACGGACACCACGACGATCGCGACGATCTCGATCACCAGGAAAATCCCGGTCAGCCACGCGTTCGACCGCAGGTTCACCAGGCCCATCCCGGTGGACGCCAGCATCACCAGCGCACCCGCGACCGACGGATCGATGTGCACCGCGACCGCCAGGTAGTCGGCCACCCCGATCGCGATGATCGGCGGCACCACCAGAATCACGATGAACGACAGCATGAAAGTGATCCACCCGGCGAACCGGCTGACCACCGTCGACACCATGGCGTACTCGCCGCCCGAGCTCGGCACCAGCGTGCCGAGCTCGGAGTAGCAGAACGCGATCCCGACGCACAGCAGCACGGCGAGCCCGATGGCCAGCGCGGTGCCGGTGCCGAGCGAGCCGAACAACGGCGGGACGAGAACGAACAACGACGACGCCGGCGTCACGCAGCTCAGCGTCAGCAGGGTCCCGCCGCCGACTCCGATGGATCTGGTCAGCGAGCGGGGCGCGGGCGACCCGGCGGCGGTGTCGGTCTGGACGGGGACCGGATGAGGCGGCATGGGGGATCCCTCCGTCGGCGGCGCTTGAGTTCGACGGATGGAACAGGACGGATTTGGCGTTGTCAACGCCGGAAAGACGACGAAATCCGTTGTCGAGCACGCCGGCGCGCGGTCCATCCGGACACTCAGGGCGACGATCCGCCACGCTCCCGGTTGCCTGTGCGCGGGGTGACCCGAGATGATCCCCGGATGCAGAGCCAGGACCCGAACCGGCCCGCGCCGCCGGTCGTCGACGACATCTCGAAGCAGATCATCGCCCAGTTGCAAGAGGACGGACGGCGGCCGTACGCCACGATCGGCAAGGCGGTCGGGCTGTCCGAGGCGGCCGTCCGCCAGCGGGTGCAGCGACTGTCCGACTCGGGCGTCATCCAGATCGTCGCGGTGTCGGATCCCTTGCAGGTCGGGCTTTTCCGTCAGGCGATGGTCGCGATCACGGTCGACGGCCCGCTCGATCCGATCGCCGACGCACTGGCCGAAATGGACGAGATCGACTACGTCGTGCTCTGCGCCGGCCGCTTCGACGTGCTGTGCGAGGTGCTCTGCGCCGACGACGAGGCGCTGCTCGACGTGATCTCCAACCGCATCCGGACCCTGCCCGGGGTGCGCACCGCGGAGACCCTCGTGTACCTCAAGCTGCGAAAACAGTCGTACCAGTGGGGTACGCACCGTCGGTGACGACGAAATCCGAAGATCAGTCCGGATTGGACCGCTGAAATTAGTCGTTGCGGGTGGTAGTGACGACTGATCCGCTTGCCAACCGGCGTCGGCTCGTGCGATAACCGAGAGGTCCGGCCGGTACGCCACGGTGCGTGCCGGCAGCTTCGAGGCCCGTTTCGAGGAGCCATGACCACGATCGCCGAACCCGCCGGGAGCACCACCGGCTCGGGCATTGCCGCACGCGACAACCTTTGGCTGCACTTCACGCGCCACAGCCGCGCCGACACCGCCGACCTCCCGGTGATCGTGCGCGGCGAGGGCGCCTACATCTGGGACGACACCGGCAAGCGCTACCTCGACGGCCTCGCCGGGCTGTTCGCGGTGCAGGTCGGCCATGGCCGCGAGGAACTGGCCGAAGCCGCCGCGCGGCAAACGAAACAGCTCGCGTACTTCCCGCTCTGGGGCCACGCGCATCCGCCCGCGCTCGAATTGGCCGAACGCCTGGCCGCCGCGTCGCCGGGCGACCTCAACCGCGTGTTCTTCACCGTCAGCGGCGGCGAATCCGTGGAAACCGCGTGGAAACTCGCCAAGCAGTACTTCAAACTGACCGGAAAACCCACTAAGCACAAGGTGATCAGCCGCGCGCTGGCGTATCACGGCACGTCGCAGGGCGCGCTGTCCATCACCGGCATCCCCGGGGCGAAGGCCGATTTCGAGCCGCTCGTGCCGAGTACGCTGCGCGTCCCGAACACGAACTTCTACCGCGCTCCAGAGCACGCCGACGATTACGAGGCCTACGGCCGATGGGCCGCGGACCAAATCGAGCAGGCGATCGAATTCGAGGGCGCGGACACTGTCGCCGCGGTGTTCCTCGAACCCGTGCAGAACACTGGTGGCTGCTTCGTCCCGCCGCCGGGCTATTTCGAGCGGGTCCGCGAGATCTGCGACAAACACGACGTGCTGCTGGTGTCCGACGAGGTGATCTGCGCGTTCGGCCGGGTCGGATACGACTTCGCCGCCAAGCGCTACGGCTACCAACCGGACATCATCACCATCGCCAAGGGCCTGACCTCGGGTTACGCCCCGCTCGGCGCGGTGCTCGCGAGCGAGAAGCTGATGGTGCCGTTCGCCGGCGGCGAGGCGACCTTCATGCACGGCTCGACCTACGGCGGCCACCCGGTTTCGTGCGCGGTCGCGCTGGCCAACCTCGACCTCATCGAGCGCGAGAACCTTTACGGCCATGTGCTGGCAACGGAAACCGCCTTCCGGGCGACCCTCGACCGGCTGATGGACCTGCCGATCGTCGGCGACGTGCGCGGCACCGGTTTCTTCTACGGCATCGAACTCGTCAAGGACAAAGCGACCAAGGAGACCTTCACCGCCGAGGAATCGGAACGCATTTTGCGCGGTTATCTCTCGAACGCGCTGTTCGAGGGCGGTCTCTACTGCCGGGCCGACGACCGCGCCGAACCGGTCGTCCAGTTGTCGCCGCCGCTGATCTGCGATCAGCCGCAGTTCGACGAGATGGAGCAGATTCTGCGCGAGGCGCTCACCGGAGCGTGGAAGTTGCTCTGACGCCCGCTGCGGCGAGGGTTGTCCCGCTACGCTGATCTTCGTTGCCTACCAGCGGGAGGAAAGCGCGTGGCGCAGTGGAATGACCTGGTCGCCTACATCCGGCAGACCTACCGGGTGATCCGGGACGACCCGGGCGAAATCCGGATCCGGGTCCTGTTCGGCGACGACGCGGAGACGACCGGGCGCGCGCAGGTCGTGGTGATCGCCCGGGAGATTTTCGACCAGCGGGAGGACTGGGTGCAGATCGCGACCCCGTTCGCCCGGGTGGACGAGGTCGATCTGCTCACCGTGCTGACCGAGGTGGGCCAGACGCTGGTGGTCGGCGGGCTCGTGGTGATGGGCGAGCACCTCGTGCTGCGGCATTCGCTGCCGCTGCTGAACCTCGACCTCAACGAGTTCACCGATCCGCTCGAACTCGTCGCCGGTTCGGCCGAGCTGCTGGAGCAGCAGTTCACCGGGCGGGACGACTACTGAGCGGACACGGAAAAGCGGGGCCCCTGATCCGGGCCCCGCTTTTCCGTTGTGTCAATACTGTCTCAGTACCGCTGGACGGCGGGCGGCCGCAGACCGTCCATCCTGGACTGAACCCCCGGCTCGACCGCCGGGCAATGCTTGCCGCGCCCCGGGCTCGTGCCGTCGATGAGGAAGGCGTCCGCGGCGTCGGTGACGCACTGGCTCTTCTTGAAGTACGCGCCGTGGCCCCAGCCCTCGTAGGTGAGCAGCGGCGCGCCGGACTGCTGGGACGCGCGCACCGCCCAGCTGTACGGGGTGGCCGGGTCGTACCGGCTGTTCAGCATCAGCATCGGCACGCCCGGCCGGATCGACAGCGGGTGCTGCGGATTGCGCACCGGACTCGGCCAGCCGGCGCATCCGGTCGCCGCGCTCCAGCCCAGCGGCGAGAAGTGCAGGTCCGGCGACACGTCCGACAGCGCGCGCCGGTAGCTGTCGAGCTGCGGGAAGCTGGTGACCGGCAGCCGCCAGTCGGAGCAGAAAATGCTGTTGAACGGGTTCGGGATGGGGATCTCGGCGTTGCCGAACGACGCCCCGGCCGGTTTCCCGTCGCGAAGGTCGATCAGGCTTTTCGCGAGCTTGTCCCAGGTGGGGCCGTAGAAGTTCTGCGAAACGAGGCCGACGAACGCCATCGGGTCGAGCCGGTCGTCCGGGGTGCCGAGTTCGCCGCGTTCGGCGCGGGCGTAGAGGTCCGCCACCACCGCGCGGACGTCCTGGCCGTGCAGCGCGCACGACGTCGTCCGGTCGCACCATTCGGCGAACTGCTCGAACAACTCTTGCGTGGCCTGTGTTTCCGTCCGCAGGAACTCCCACGTGCTGCGGACCGAGTGGTCCATGTTGCTGTCGAGCACCAGCGCGCGCACCCGGTCCGGGTACGCCTCGGCGTACTGCTGGCCCATCAGCGTGCCGTAGGAAACGCCGTAGTAGGTGAGCGTCCGGTCGCCGAGCGCGGCGCGGATCGCGTCCATGTCGCGCACGACGCTGCGCGTGTCGGAGTGGCTGGCGAGCGGCCCGGTGATCCGGTCGCAGCTGCGGCCGAGTGCGCGGTTGTACGCGAGCAGCTGCTGGAACTCGCCGGAATCCTTCGGCAGCACCGGGTTTTTCGCGGTGAGCTCGTCGAGCCCGCAGTTGATCGCGGTGCTTTCCCCGACCCCGCGCGGATCGAACCCGACCGTGTCGAACCGTGCGGCGACCTTCGGCGACAGCGTCCAGCCGCTTTGCACCTCGCCCGCTCCCGCGCCGCCCGGCCCGCCGGGATCCATGAGCACCGACCCGATCCGATGCGCGGGATCGGTGGCCTTGCGCCGAGCGAGCGCGAGCTGGATCGTGCCGTCGCCGGGGTGGTCCCAGTCGAGCGGCACGGCGAGCTTGCCGCATTCGGCTCCCTGCCCGGTGGGGCACGGTTTCCAGTCGATGGCCGCGGGCGCGGCGTCGGCCGGCGCCGCGGTCATCAGCGCGGTCGCCGCGGTGACCGCGGTGGTGGCGGCGGCCAGTTTCCTGCCCAGACCCAATGCTTGCCCCTTCGGCGTGAACTGGAGACGTCGGAGTCCCCGATCTTGCCAGAAGGTGACCAGTGCCACTAGGCGGGGCTATTGTCCTTTGTGGACAGTGTGGGTGCTGGCGAGAGCTACTTGGAACACAAACGGAATCGACCCGTCGGTCCGGGCCAGCGCTGGTGCCTCCGCGAAAAACGCGGTCTTCAGCGCGGTGGCGGCGGCTTCGCTCATGGGGAAGAGGTTGTAGGTGACCGAGAAGAACTTCCAGACCTGATCGAGCGAACCGCTGAAGTCGATCGCTTCGGTGCGCCACTCGACGGGAGCGAATCCGGCGGGAGCGAGGATTTCGTCCAGCCCGGCTCGCGTCCGGGTGCGCTTGTCGCCGAGCGGAGACAGCCGCTCCTCCTCCGGGACACCGGCGAGGGTTTCCCGCAACAGCTTGCCGAACAGCCTGCGCGCCTCGTCGCCGTCCGCGCTGCCGCTGAGCACGAGCGAGAGCCGCCCGCCCGGCCGCAGCACGCGGGCCAGCTCGGCGGCCACCTGGTCGACGTCAGTCATCAGCATGAACGCCATGTGCGACACGCAGGCGTCGAACGCGTGGTCCGCGAACGGCAGATGCTGCGCGCGGCCCTCCGCCACGGCGGCCGAGCGCTGCTTCGCGAGCGCCAGGTCGGTGCTCGACAGGTCGATCCCGATCGCTTCATGTCCCGCCGCGGCAAGGAGGTCGAGCAGAAATCCGTCGCCGCAAGCCAGGTCGAGCACGCGCCCCGGACCGGCGATTTCGTCCCGGAGAAGGTCGTAGCTCGACCGTCCGTCCGCGCCGCGCGCGTCGGCGAAACAGCGCGAAGTAACCGCCGGATGGCTTGCGTGGAAGGCACGAAAGAAGGTTTCCTGCGCGGACCGAGTCACTCTCCCAAACTTACGCACCGGCGCGAAATCCTGCCCTCTCTTTGTAGAATCACCGGATGGCGGACGTGGCGGCGGATCGGCGCGAGGCCGAGGTCTGGTGTTCCTACCAGCGCGTGCAGCGTGCGCTCGGCAGCGCGCTCGACCGGCAGCTGGAGCGCGACGCGGGGATCTCCGGAGCGGATTACGCCCTCCTCGTCCCGCTCGCGAACGAGCCGGACGGCGTGCTGCGGATGCGGGAACTCGGCGCGACCGTCGAATGGGACCGCAGCCGGTTGTCGCACCACGTGAGCCGGATGTGCAAGCGCGGGCTGGTCACGCGGGAGAACTGCACCGAGGACGCGCGCGGGGCGAACGTCCGGCTCACCGACGCCGGGCGGGCGGCGGTCGCGGCGGCGAAACAGCAGCACGGCGAACTCGTGCGCCGGTACTTCTTCGACCAGGTCAGCGGGCCCGAGCTGGAGCTGCTCGGCCGCGTGTTCTCCCGGATGCTCGCCCGGCTGGCGCAGGACTGACCGCGATCGTCAGCGCTCCGTGCGGGCGCGGTAAGCGGTGCGCCGCAGTCTTGCCGCATCGCCTACCGACCCAGGGGAGCAGAGATGACCAGCAAGACCGTTCTCGTGTCCGGCGCCAGCGTCGCGGGCCCGTCCGCCGCCTACTGGCTGCACCGTTACGGCTATTCGGTGACCGTCGTCGAGGCCGCGCCCCGGCTGCGGCCCGGCGGGCAGGCGGTCGACTTCCGCGGCGAGCAGATGAAGCTCGTCGAAGCCATGGGCCTGCTCGACGACCTGCGGGACCACGAGACCGCGCTGCGCGAGCAGGTGCAGCTCGACCCGGCCGGCCAGCCCGCGTTCACCCTGCCGAGCGGCTTCACCAACGGCGAGCTGGAGGTCCTGCGCGGCGACCTCGCCCGCATCCTCTACGACCACACCAAGGGCTACACCGAATACGTCTTCGGCGACCGGGTCACCTCGCTCACTGAGACCGCCGACGGCGTCGAGGTCACCTTCCGCCACGCCGCCCCGCGCCGGTTCGACCTGGTCGTCGGCGCGGACGGCATCCACTCCGGCGTACGGACGGCCGCGTTCGGTCCGGAGGCGAAGTTCCGCACCGACCTCGGCTACCACGTCGCCGGGTTCACCGCGCCCAACCACCTCCGCCTCGACCACGCGGGCCTGCTCTACAACGAACCCGGCCTCGGCGCGATCGTCACCAGCCACCGCGATCCGGCGACGGTCACCGTCGGGCTCGCCTTCCGCGGCGACCCGGACGGGTACGGCCGTCCGGACCTGACGCGGCAGAAGGACATCGTCACCGAGGTCTTCGGCAACGCCGGATGGGAACTCCCGCAGCTGCTCACCGCGGTCGCCGACGCGCCTGACCTGTACTTCGACACGGTCGGCCAGATCAAGCTCGACAGCTGGTCGCGCGGCCGGGTCGTGTTGCTCGGCGACGCGGCCTGGTGCGCC
Source organism: Amycolatopsis orientalis DSM 43388 (assembly GCF_000411975.1). Taxonomy (GTDB): domain Bacteria; phylum Actinomycetota; class Actinomycetes; order Mycobacteriales; family Pseudonocardiaceae; genus Amycolatopsis; species Amycolatopsis orientalis_D. The sequence continues at coordinate 142,916 of NZ_ASXG01000120.1, read as the reverse complement.
GGTCCGGGCGGATCGGGTACCGGCCTCGCGATGATGGGCGCGCAGGTGCTCGCCGGGGAACTCGCCGCGGCCGGCGGCGACCACGCGACCGCGTTCGCCCGCTACGAGCAGCGGCTGCGCAAACCCGCCCGCGTCGGCCAGCGCAACGGAGCCGGTTCGGGCGACTTCCTGGTCCCGGCCACCGAGGAGAAGCTGCGCAAGCGCAACCGGATGTACCGCTCGCTGACCGGCCCGATCGGCCGCCGCGTCTTCGAGTACATGGGCAACCGGGCGGCGAACGCGGTCAAGTTCCGCGCATATCCGGAACCGCGCGCGCACGCCTTGCCTTGACGCCAGCGTGAAGGTTTAGCGTCGACGACATGCGGATCGGCGAACTGGCTCAGCGGACCGGGACCACCACGCGGGCCCTGCGCTTCTACGAGGCACAGGGCCTGCTCCCGGCGGCGCGCGCGGCGAACGGCTATCGCGAGTACGACGAGGACCACCTGCGGCTGGTCAAGGAAATCCAGACCCTGCGCACAGTCGGGTTCAGCCTCGACGACACCCGCCCGTTCGTCGACTGCCTTCGCACCGGCCACGACGCGGGCGACGCGTGCCCGGCGTCGGTCGAGGTGTACCGGCGGAAGCTGGCGGAGGTCGAGGCCTGCATGCGCGACCTCGCCGCGGTCCGCTCCGCCCTGCTCGACAAGCTCGCCGCCGCCACCGCGCGCCCGGCCGACCCATGCACTGCTGAATCCGAGGAGTCCCGATGACCACCGACGCCACCTTCGCCGCCGACGTCCTGGAACACGGTCAGCCCGTCCTGGTCGATTTCACCGCCGACTGGTGCCCGCCCTGCCGGATGATCGCACCGGTGCTCGCCGAGATCTCCGCCGAACGGCCCGGCCTCACCGTGCGCGAACTCAATACGGACGAAAACCCCGAAACAATGCGCGCCTATCAGGTAATGGCGTTGCCGACGCTGATGCTGTTTCGTGACGGCGTCCCGGTGGCGTCGTTCGTCGGCGCCCGGCCGAAGGCGAAATTGCTCGCCGACCTGGACGCGCTGCTGGGCTGAACCGGTGGCGTTCCGGGTCTGCGCGGTATCCAGGTGACGGAGCAGGTACAAAGAGTGCACGACTTTCGGGGAGGCCGTGCCATGACCGCTTTCGTGCGCTCGTACCTGTTCCTTCGCCGCGCCATCGGGGTGCTCGGGATCCTGCTGCCGATCGTCGTGATCGTCGGCAAGGAACTGCTCGAGGGCGGCGGTCTGCTCGGTTCGCTGAGCGGCTATTACTACAGCGACATGCGGAACGTCTTCGTCGGCACGCTGTGCGCGATCGGCGTCTTCTTGATCGCCTATCGCGGTTACGGCCGGGTCGACGACATCGCGGCCAACGTGGCGGCGATCGCCGGCATCGGGGTCGCGTTGTTCCCGACCCAGCCGGTCTCGCCGACGCCCACCGAGCACGTGATCGGCATCGCGCATCTGGTGTTCGCCGCGATCTTCTTCCTCACCCTCGCGTTCTTCTGTCTCTTCTTGTTCACCAAGGACGACGGCGCGCCGACCCAGCGCAAACGTTCGCGCAACGTCGTCTATCGGGTGTGCGGCATCGTGATGCTCGCGTGCCTGGTGCTGATCGTGGTCAACGGCCTGTTCTTCAGCGCCGCCACCGCGGCCCTGCATCCGACGCTCTGGCTGGAATCGCTCGCGGTGTTCGCGTTCGGTTTCGCGTGGCTGACGAAGGGCCAGACGCTCCTGCCGGACGTGCCGCAGCCCGAATCCCAGCCTCAGGCGAGCCTGCCGTAAGCCTCCGAGACCTGGGTCAGCCAGGCGACCTCGGCGGCGAACGTCTTCGCGTCGTGGTCGTCGAACGCGCCGTTGTCCTGGCTTTCCGCCGGAGTCACCCCGGAGGTCTTCGCCTTCAGGGCCTGGCGGATCTTGCGGGCCTCGGCCATCGCCTGGTCGCCGTCCGGGGCGTCGGCGCGGTCCATGTACGGCCGCAGGGCGCGCCAGCCGTCTCGGATCTCGATCACCCGCCGATGCAGCCGGTAATGCAGGTCCGACCAGCGCCGATCGGTGTCTCCCTCGGTCGGCGGTTCCAGCGCGATGCCCGGCGAGGATTGGTACAGCGAATGCCACAGCGGGTAGAGCGCGCGATAAGAACGGTAATTGCGCTGCCACCGCGCGATCGCCGACACGTGCTCGCCCCACGACGGCATGGTCAGCCCGAACGACACGATCACGATGCCCAGTGCGCTGAACACCGACGGCGCGATCGCCCACGCACCGAGGTGCCAGCCCAGCGCCGGGCTGACGATGTTCACCGCGCGCGTGGCGCAGTAGCAGAACAGCACGACCGCGCCGACCGCGAGCGTCCGCAGCGTCCGGCGCAGCCACACCCTCGACGTGCTTCGCGCGTACGGCCGGCACTGCAGGTAGATCGTCACGCACGGCACGGCCTGCGAAACGATGAACAGCAGCAGGTAGGTCAGGATCACCGGGTCGCTGCTGCCCACCGCGAAGGCGGTGCCCGGCGTGCCCGGCTTGTTGCCGATGAAGAACAGCGCGGTCAGCACGACGAACAGCACCGCGCCGGAAACGATCCACGCGCGGATGCGGGAGCGGATTTCCGGCAGCGGATTCGCCCACAGCATCAGCAGCAGCTGCGCGCTGATGCAGTACGCGACCGCGGCCAGGTGCAGGATCAAGATCGCCAGGTTGGGTATCCCGAACAGCGAGCCGATGCTGAGCGACAGCGCGCCGAGGGTGAAGGTGACGCACTGCAGGATCAGCGTCGTCATCAGCACGAGGTAGGCCGGGTCGCGCCACGAGCGGCGCATCGAGAAAAGCTTGTACAGCAAGGCCGCGTACGAAGAGACCGCCGACAGCGAGAACAGGATGATCTTCAGAGTGTTCACTCGCGCCCCCGGAACGGCCTCAGTGCCCGGCGGGCGGAACGGTGTGCGGGGCAACCTTGGCGGAATGGTTCACGATCGGCGACCATACACCACGGCAAGTGCCGGAACTAGAGCCGGAAAACGGGTTCTGGCCTGGGCGAATTCCGAATGGATCTCGGGTGCCGGCGGCCTGCTCGAGAGCGGTCGGCGCGACTTTCCGGTGAACGGCGGGCGACCGGGTCGTGAACGGCCGCAACGGGATGCGCCGGTGGCTAGGGTGTCGCCATGAGTCTTCAGGTGGTGCTCGGATACGGACCGGCGGGCGCGGCCACCGCCGCCTTGCTGGCCGGGCAAGAAGAGCGAGTCCGGGTGATCGGCCGCTCGCCCCGGGAAAGCGAACCGGGCATCGAGCACGTCAGCCTCGATGCCGCCGACCAGGCCGCGCTCATCGAAGCGACCAAGGGCGCGACAGCGGTCTACAGCTGCGCGAGCCCTCCTTACCACCGGTGGGCGACAGATTGGCCGCCGCTGCAGGCCTCGATCTGCGCTGCCGCCGAAGCGAACGACGCGCTGCTGGTGTCGCTGGGCAATTTGTACGGATACGGTCCCGTGGATGGTCCACTCACCGAGAATCTGCCGTTCGCGGCCACCGGAACCAAGGGCCGCGTCCGGGCTTTGCTCTCCGAACAACTGCTCGCAATGCACGACGAGGGCCGGATCCGCGCGGTCGAGGTGCGTGCTTCCGATTTCTTCGGCCCCGGAGTGACCGAAGGCGGACATCTCGCCGCCCGGGTGGTGCCGAACGTGCTGCGGGGCAGAAAAGTCCAGGTGCTCGGCGATCCGGACGCTCCGCACAGTTGGACGTACATTTCCGATGTCGCGCGCACGCTGGTCGCGGCCGCGCGCGAAGAAAAGGCGTGGGGGAAGGCGTGGCATGTGCCGACTGGTCCGCCGCGGTCCGCTCGGGTGATGGTGGCGCTGTTGTGCGAGGCGGCCGGAGTGCCTCCGGTGGCTGTGCAACGCCTTTCCCCGACGTTACTCCGGGCGGCCGGCCTGGTTTCGCCGATGGTGCGCGAGCTGCGGGAGGTGCGCTACCAGTTCGACCGTCCCTTCGTGCTCGATTCCCGTGCGGCACAGGAATTCTTCGGCATCGAGCCGACCCGGGAGAAAGATCAATTCGCGGCGACGGTGGCCTGGTGGCGTGATCGGCTGGCTACCGTGAGTTGAGTTGCCTGTGCATTTCTCCGGATAGTGTCCAATACCCTTGAAAAACTGGGTATGAACGGGCAATCTCGGTGTCGACTGGGTGGGAATCGGCACGAGGAAGTCATGCCATGGGGTCTGCTGCAGCTGGGCGGGAAGAATCCGAAAATAGCCAGGACATCGCCGTTGTCGGAATGGGATGCCGTTTTCCGGGGGCGCGCAACGTCAACGAGTACTGGGATCTGCTGAGCGAGCCCAAACCGCAGTTTCGGCGGGTGCCGGATTCGCGGTGGCGGCGCGAGGCGTTCTACCACGACGATTTCCGGGACAGCGGCGCGGTCTACTCCGACCGCATGGCGCTGCTGGAGGACGTCGGCGACTTCGACGCCGGGCACTACAAGATCCCGCCGCGGCGGGCCAAATCGCTCGACCCGCAGCACCGGCTGCTGGTCGACCTGACCCGCGAGGCACTGCAGGACGCGGGGTGGGAAGCCGAGGGCTTCGACCGCGACGACACGTCGGTGATCATGTCGCTCAGCGACAGCGGCTACCGGGACATGAGCACGCTGCACCTGCGGCTGAAGCAGCTGATCGGCGGCGAGTTCGGCCGCGCGGGCGATCCGGCGATGGCCGAGGCGGCGTCCGCGGTCAGCGGGCTGCACGCCACCGCGATGGCCGGGCTGCTGCTCAACATGGGGCCGAGCTCGATCAGCAACGTCTTCGACCTGCACGGCGAGAGCTACGCGCTCGATTCGGCCTGCTCCGGCGGCCTGACCGCGGTGGCGAACGCGGTGTTCGCGCTGCGCGCGGGCCGCTGCCGGATCGCCGTCGCCGGCGGCGCGCAGCTGATCCTGGCCCCGGACCTGTTCGTCGGCCTGTGCCGGATCGGCGCGATCTCGCGCACCGGCGAATGCCGTCCGTTCGACCGCCGGGCCGACGGATTCGTGCTCGGCGAGGGGGCCGGCGTCCTGGTGCTGCGGCCGCTCGCGGACGCCCGGGCCGCGGGCGACCGGGTGTACGCGGTGATCCGCGGCGTCGGGCTGTCCAACGACGGCACGGTCAAGGGCGGCATGATGCCGCAGGAGCCCGGTCAGCTGCTGGCGTTGCGGCGGGCTTACCGGGACGCGCGCGTCGACCCGGCGTCGGTCGGCTTCCTGGAGGCGCACGGCACCGCGACCGCGGTCGGCGACGACGTCGAGATCAGCGCGCTGACCGAGCTGCGCCGCGGCGCGGAGAAGCCGGCCTATCTCGGCGCGGCGAAGTCGGTGGTCGGGCATTCCCTTGGCACCGCCGGAATCGCCGGGCTGATCAAGTCCATTTTGTCCGTCCACAAGGGACAGATTCTGCCGCAGCCGGAGTTCGAACCGGCCGAGCATCTGCCGCTGCGGGAAGCCGGGCTGCGGGTGGCCGGCCAGGTCACACCATGGGACAGCGACGGCCCGCGCCGGGCCGGGGTGAGCGCGTTCGGCTTCGGCGGCTCGAACGTGCACGTGGTCGTCGAGGAGGCGGCGCAGGAAACGCCGCCCGCCGAAACGCCGCGGCTGCTGCTGCTCACCGCGCGGGACCGGGCCGGGCTGGCCCGGCACGCCCGGGAGGTGGCCGAGACCCTCGGCCGCGAGAACCCGTCGCTGGCCGCCGTCGCGGGCGCCCTCGCCCGCCGGACGCTCTTCCCGGAGCGGCTCGCGGTGGCGGCGGACGATGTCGCCGACGCGGTTTCCAAGCTGGTCGCCGCGTCGGTCGCGCTCGAATCCGGGTCGGGCGGCGAGCTGGTTCCGGGCGTGTTCGCCGGCGTGGTGTCGTCGGGGGAGGAGCCGGTCGAGGACGGCCTGCCCGCCGAGCTCGCGCCGCGCGCGGTGACCGGGGCCGGGTTGCGGCCGGTCGCGGACGGCCTGCCTCGCTGCACGCTGCCGCCGAGTCCGCTCAGCCCGAGGCGGCACTGGGTAGTCGACGACGCGAAGCTCGCCAAGGCGCAGACGCTGGAGCCGCTCGGGGCGACCGCCGTACCGGTCGAAGAGCGGGAGGAAACGACTTCGGCGCGGGATGTGCTGGCGGTCGTGCTCGAAGAGGTCGCGCGGACGACGGCGTTTCCGGTCAGCGAGTTGTACGCCGGGCAAGTGCTCGTGGACGACCTCGGGTTCGATTCGCTGATGCTCACCGAGCTGGAGGGGCGGCTGCGGAAGCGGTTCCCGGGGCTGCCGCTGGAGATCGAGCAGTCCGGTGCGCTGACGGTGGGCGCGGTAGCCGGGATGCTCGCTCCGGCAACGGCTTTGGCGCCTTCCGCCGCTCCGGCTCCGGCCGCTCCGGTGCCGTCGTGGGATCCGGGCAGCGCGGCGATCGAGGAGTTCCCGGAGGCGGCGGCGATCGAGGCGCGGCTGAAGGAATTCGACGACCTCGGGGTGCCGAATCCGTATTTCCGCAAGCATCAAGGGCGGATGGACGCGACGACGTCGGTTTCCGGGCGGGAGTATTTGTCCTTTTCCAGCTACAACTATCTCGGGCTGGCCGGGCATCCGGCGGTGACCGCGGCGGTGCACGAGGCGGTGGACCGGTACGGGACTTCCGTGTCCGGCAGCCGGCTGCTCGCGGGGGACCGGGAGCTGTCCCGGGAGCTGGAGACGGAGCTCGCCGCGTTCCTGGGGGTCGAGGACTGTCTCGTGCTGGTGAGCGGGCACGCGACGAACGTCGGCGCGATCGGTCATGTGGTGGGGCCCGGGGACCTGATCGTGCACGATTCGCTGGCGCACGACAGCATCCTGCAGGGCTGCGCGCTTTCCGGCGCCACCCGGCAACCGTTCCCGCACAACGACATGGCGCGGCTGGAAGACGTGCTGCGCCGGTCGCGGTCACGGTTCCGTCGGGTGCTGATCGTCGTTGAAGGCGTGTACAGCATGGACGGCGATCTCGCCGATTTGCCCGCGCTGATCGAACTCAAGCGGCGCTACGGGGCGTTGCTGATGGTGGACGAGGCGCACAGCATCGGCACGATGGGGCCGCGCGGGGCGGGGGTCGGCGATCATTTCGGGGTCGATCGCTCTGGGGTCGATTTGTGGATGGGCACGTTGTCCAAGTCTCTGGCCGGGTGCGGGGGGTATCTGGCCGGGTCGGCTCGAACGGTTCGGTGGCTGCGGTATTCCTTGCCCGGGTTTGTTTACAGCGTAGGGATTACCCCGGCCAATGCGGCGGCTTCTCTTGCGGCTCTGCGGGTTTTGCGGGAGGAGCCGGAGAGGTTGGTGCGGTTGCGGGGGAATTCTCGGCTGTTCCTGGAGTTGGCTGGTTCGGCTGGGTTGCCGACCGGGTCGGCTGGGGGGACGCCGATCGTGCCCTGTGTGGTCGGGGGGTCGGAGGTCGCGTTGCGGCTGGCTTCTTCGTTGTACGAGCGTGGGGTTGTGGTGGATCCGATTCTTTATCCGGCGGTGGAGGAGTCGCTGGCTCGGTTGCGGTTTTTCGTTACCAGTGAGCATCGGGAGGAGCAGCTGCGGTATGCGGTGGGGGTGGTGAGGGAGGAGCTTGCTCTGCTGAGGGAGGGGTGATCGGCTCGTCGCCTGGCGGCGACATTGCTGTGGTGAGTTGCGTGGGGCACCCCGAAGCTTGATTGTGTGAGGTTCCCCCGGCGGGTCGGACACTTTGATCCTTGGCTTTGGCCTGGGGAAGGATGTGTTTGTGTCTGGTTCGTCGAAGTATCCGCAGGAGTTTCGGCGGGACGCGGTCGCGTTGGCGCGGTCGTCGGCTCGTCCGTTGGCGCAGGTGGCTCGTGAGCTGGGGGTGAATCACGAGACCCTGCGCACGTGGGTGCGGGCCGCCGACCGCGCCGACGAAGCGGCCGCGTCCGGCGGGGACGCGGCCGAGCGGGAGCTGCGCGCGTTGCGCAAACGGGTCGCCGAGCTGGAGAAGGAGAAGGAGATCCTGCGCAAAGCGGCCGCCTATTTCGCGCAGGAGATGGATCGTTGACCCGCAGCTACCGGTTCATCTCCGCCCACCGCGCCGCCTACGGCGTCGCCCGGCTGTGCCGAGTCCTCGGGGTCCGCCGCCCGGGGTTCTACGAATGGCTCGCCGCCGCCCCGGCCCGCGCACACCGCGCGCGGGCCGAGGACCGGCTCGCCCAGGAAATCGCCGGGATCCACGCCGCCCACCACGGCGCCTACGGCAGCCCCCGCGTCACCGCCGAACTGCGCCGCCGCGGCGAAACGGTCAACCACAAGAAGGTCGAGCGGATCATGCGCGACCGCGGCATCGCCGGGAACACCCGCCGCCGGCCCCGGTCATTGACCAGGCCGGACAAAGCCGCTGCCGCACCGGACCTGATCGGCCGCGAGTTCACCGCCGACGCCCCCGGCCAGCGGCTGACCGGGGACATCACCTACCTGCCCACCGAAGAGGGCTGGCTCTATCTCGCGACCGTGCTCGACCTGCACACCCGCGAAATCGTCGGCCACGCCCTCGCCCCGCACATGCGCGCCGGCTTGGTCTGCGACGCCATCACCCTCGCCGCGGACCGCGGCCTGACCGGCCCGGGCACGGTGTTCCACTCCGACCGCGGCACCCAATACCAATCAACAGAATTCCGCCGCACCCTCGCCGCCCTCGGGATCCGGGCCTCGATGGGCCGGACCGGGTCCTGCTACGACAACGCCGCCGCCGAATCCTTCTTCGCCACCCTCAAAACCGAAATCGGCACCCGCACCTGGACCACCCGCCGGCAAGCCAGGCAAGCGGTTTTCGCCTACCTCGCCTACTACAACCACCACCGACTGCACTCCACACTCGGCTACCGCACACCCCACGAAACCCGACTCAGCTACCCTCACCACCACGCCCACGCAGCATGAAACCCGGTGTCCGATCCCCGGGGGAAACCTCAGTGCTGACGGGCGGTGGGTCCTTGTCAAGGCGGGAAAGCGTGCCTTGACAAGCACCCACCGCCCGCAGGGAGGCTTCGTATCGGGGTGCAGGGCGGGGGCTGGGTGCCTCGGTGGGTGGGTGCGGTGGCTGCGGTTTATGGGGTGGGTGCCTCGATCGTTGGGTGTGGCGGCTGCGGTTTCGTGGTGGGGCTTGCGTCCCAATGGCGCGTTGGGCGAGTGGGGACCGAATGCCGCACTGGGTGGGCAGGGTGCGCCGAACGCCGCGTCGGGACTGCGGTGTCGCCCTAGCGGCGGAGTTGGGTCGTGAAGGGCACCTTGAGGGAATCTACGTCTGTGAAGGGGCCCCTCACAGCCGGGAGCGGAAGCGAGGCGGCGGCGGGTCGTGAGGGGAACCCTGAGGGAATCAGATTCCGTGAAGGCGGCCCTCACGACAGCGGAGCGTGGAACTACAGCAGCGAGCGCTCGATCCGGTCCATCGGCTTCTCTCCCGGCTTGGGAGTTTCCTCGATGGGTTTCGCCGGAGTGCCCATGCGTTCCGAGAGCAGGAAGGCGATGATCTCGGCCTCCTGCTCCTGTGCGTCGTCGTAGGTGGCGCGCATCAGCATGTCCCGGACGATGTCCGGGTCCAGGTTGGGGAACAGCGAGCGGGCGCTCTCGTCGTCCAGGAGACCCGAGCCGCGATGACAGCAGATGATGTGACCCAGCTCGTGCAAGATGATGTGCTCCTGGTGCGCCCCGGTGGTGTTGGCGTCGAAGAAGATCAGGTCCTCGCCTCGCGCGGCGACCCACATGCCGCACGGGTGCGACGCGGGCATCGGCAGCGGCACGAGGGTGATCGGCCGTTCGCGGATCTCGCCCAGGCGGGCGCAGAGGGTGGCCAGGTCGTACTTCGGCGGAAGGCCGAGTTCGGCGATCCGGCGGGCGCCTTCGTCGCGCATCCGCCGCAGTTGCTCGCGCCGCTGCGGGGCTTCGGACGGGGTGCCGGTCACTGCGCCGCTTCGTCCGTGACCGGGGGCAGCCCCTGCATCTTGCGGTATTGGTCCATGATCGTGGTGATCGCCTGCAAGTTTTCCTCGCGCATGCCCGCCGCGCGCATCGCGACCGCGCGGACGCCTGCCTGGCGCATCGCCTCCACCGCCGCCAGTTCGGACAGCACCGACCCGGCGACGTCGTCGTCGAAGAAGTACGCGACCGAGACTCCGAAGAACTTCGCCAGCGCGGCCAGCAGCTCCTGAGACGGATTGGTCCGTTTGCCCGTGCGCAGCTGAGACAAGTACACCGCGCCGACCTTCAGCTCCGGCGTGGCCCGCTTCAGTTCGGCTGCCACCTCGGCGTTCGTCCAGTGCCTCCCCTGCGGGCGCACCGTGCGGAAGAGGTCGTCGAGTCTGGAGGCCAGGGTGGGCCGGTCATCCGCCGGCTGAGTGTCTTCGGACATGCTGCTACGCCCCTCCAGTTGCAGCTGATTGCTCTCAGCTAAGGCGACTATCTCAGATTAGCTCACAGTTGACAATCGCCGGAGGGCTCCACAAGACTGTGCCTCGACGAGATAGCTGGTGGCTAACTCGCCGCATTCCGGGCAGAGCGGCAGGCGTAGTACCGGCCCGGGGCGACGCTGGGGGTGTCGCCCCGCTCGGTCCGCCGAGGCCGGGTCCGGAGGCAGCAGACGCGTCAGCGAACTGCCTCCGGACCCGGCGCACTACGCGCTGGTGACTCCTCGTTGAGAGCGGAAAGCTCGACGGCTGGGCGCGCCTGCGGGTACGGAACTTTGGGGGTGCAGCGGTCGGCTGCCGGACTGGCGGATCGCGCCTGCCCGGCAGCCGACCGCGCTAGTGCCGGAGGGGTCCCGGTGTGGAACTTCCGGCTAGCACCGTGGCCGGCGAAGCTGTCAGCGAACCGCTTCCGGTCCGGCGAACTGCGCCCATTCGGCCGCCCACTGCGCCGCGCGCCGGTGGTCGAGCACTCGCCGCGCCACCCAGAACGCACCGCCCAGCACGCCGACCGCGCACAGCCAGCAGAAGGCCGCGACGAGCACGCCGTTGGTGACCGCGTCCGCGTGCGTCAGCGGGGCGGTGGTCTGCTTGCCGGAGTCGTCGAGCCAGATCTCGGTGGTCGAGCCCTCGGTCGCGGAAGCGGCGGGCACCGTGATGACGCCGGTGCGCTGCGCGCTGTTCGGCGGTTTCCAGACCGCGTTGACGCGCGCGGTGTTCGCGATCGGCGCGCTGTCGCCCACGGAAGCGGCCGGCTGCGCGGCCGTCGTGAGCACCGTGGCGGTGACCTGGTGTCGCGACTGCAGCTGCGCGTCCGACGCGGCGGTTTCCGCAGCGATGTCCTCGCTGCCGATCATCATCGCGAAGGGAATCGCGATGAGCGCCAGCAGCGCGACAATCCCGGCGAGTAGGCCTTCGATCCGGTCCGACCGCCGCACGAGCGGGTTGCGCGCCGCGCCGAGCCGTCGGAGCAATCGTTTGCCAGGGTGTGGTGGTCTGCCTGCCCGAGTCCTGTTCCGCATGCCTCTCATGGTCCTCTTTCGCGCGCGCGAGCGCTGTGTCCCGCACAACGTTTTTCACGTTTTTCCTGGGGATCCGGTGTGTTTTCGCTTACCCCTGCGCCTGGGGTTTACCCATGTGGGTGACGGCGAGCGGGCCGACGGGCGGTTGCGGGCTGGCTCGAGTGGTCCAGGCCAATGGCGCGCGGGTGCGTACGCGTTGACTGGATTGATCTTTCGCCGAACCCGGACGCAGATGGGTTGCGGGGGCGAAGGTTCGGTGGCGCGGTCGCCCGGCGGATCGTCTGATTCGCACGGTTCGCCTTGGCGGGCAAGCGATCTTGTGGTCTGGCGCACCGGACGGCGGGCACGACTGTGCGCCGGAAGTTCGCATGGAGGCAACCGCGGGTTTCCGGCACGGACAGCCCGGGCGGGGCGCGTCTGCCCGGGTCGCGGCGAAAAGGCGCACTGCCGTCCGGCCCGGAATCGGGAACAAACCGCGGGGGCGGTCCCGATCTCCGGGAACCATTCAGTCGACCAGTCGAATCGTCGTGGTTTCGCTGTACGAACGGCGCCGGGTGATCCCGTGTTCGGCGACGATTCCCAACTGGATGCTGCGATCTGCCGGCGCCCAGTAGCCCGTGCGCACGAAATAGCCGTCCATTGTGCAGAGCCGGTTCGCGCTCTTGCGGGAACTGATCGGTTCCCAGCCCCATTGCCGTCCGCTCTCCTCGACGCCGTTGCGCCGCACGTGCAGCCTCGGGTTGCCGATCTCCCGGCAGTACGCGCTGCCGTCCGCGATGTACAGCACGCCGTCGACCTTGTAGAACCGCTTGCCGTCCAACAGGCTCACCTGGCCGGACAGGGTGAAGTGCACCCGGCCGCCATTGTCCCCGTCCATCGTCCAGTCGAGGCAGAATTCCTTCGTCGGAACCTCGAGCGACTGGGTCATGGCCGTTTCTCCTTTGCTCGCTGCCGGAGCGTCCAGGAAAATATAGGGAAGAAACGCGTTCCCGGGAGGTGTCGGGAACCGTTTTCACCCAAAGAGGCCTCGCGGCCACGCATCGTGGTCAAGGCCCGATTAATCGATGGAATTACCGCCGTTGGGGTATCGCGGATACGATAAGTGAATTCTCCTTGCCCGAAACCGGTGGCCGCTCGCCGCTCGCGGGTCCGGCGAGCCGCACGTCCCGTGTCGGCAGCGTGACAACCTTCATGACGCTTGTCATAGGCGCGGCGGTGTGCGATCCTCGGATTATGACGACTGTCATGACCGCCGTGCGACCGGCCACCGCCGGTTCCGTGGCCGCCCTTGTCCGTGCCTGCTCGCCGGAATCGCTGAGCCGCCGGTTCACCCTCGGCGGCCCGATCGAACCGGACGCGGTGCTGGCCCGGTACCAGCGATTCCTCCTCGCCAGCACCGCGCTGGCCGCCGAGGTTTCCGGCGTGCCCGCCGGTCTGCTCAACGCGGTCCCGGAGGACGACGGCCGGGTAGAACTGGGGCTGCTCGTCGCCGACCGGTGGCAGCGGCGGGGCATCGGCCGCGGCCTGGTCGGGCTGGCCGCTGAGCGGTGGCGAGGCCGGACGCTGCACGCCACCGTGCAGGAGGGCAACGTCGCTGCGGAAGGATTGCTGCGGGCGTGCGGGTTCCGCTTCGTCCCGGGGTACGGCGGCGAGAACGAGTACCAGCTGACGGTCACGGAGGAGACGCTCGATGACGGAACGGCCGGCGCGCGACCGGATGGTCTTCAGCGCTGCGCAGTTGCTGCGTACGCAGGGCTTGAGCGGCACCGGGATGCGCGAGGTGGTAGCGCATGCCGAAGCGCCGCGGGGATCGCTGCAGCACTACTTCCCCGGCGGTAAGGAACAGCTGTTCGGCGAGGCGATCGATTGGACCGGCCGCTACGCCGCGCGCCGCGTGACGCGCGCCATGAAGTCTCTCGCGGATCCGACGCCGTCCGCGCTCTTCGCCGCGGTTGTCGAGTACTGGCGCGCGGAGTTTCTCGAGATCGGCTACGACTACGGCTGTCCGTTAGTAGCGACAGTCGCCGACACAGCGGCGTCTAGCGAACCGCTGCGCGAGCGCGCGAACGACGCCTTCGCGCAGTGGCGGAAGCCCATCGTGTCCGCGCTGCAGCAGATGGGCGTGCCGGCGGCGCGCGCTGCTTCGTTGGCGGTGTTGATGATCAGTGCGCTTGAAGGGGCCATCGTGTTGGCGCGCGTGGAGCGTACGGTGACGGCGCTCGACACCGTGGTCGAAGAGCTGGGTCCAGTTCTCGACGCAGCAGTGGACAAGCGCCGCCGTCGCTAGCGCCGGTTGAGCTTCGCGCGCAAGGTTTCGACCGTGTGCGGGTCGTGCAGCAGTTCCGCGAAGTGCTTGGACTCAGACTCCATTCGCTCCTCGACGCTCAGGTCGGTGCGGTCGTGCAACAGCGCGCGCGTCGTCGTCACCGCGCGTACTGATCGCTCGGCCAGCGTCGCGACGCGTTCCGAGACCCGCGTACGCAGCGCTGTCTCATCAGAGAGCACTTCGTTGACCAACCCGAGTTGCGCCGCTTGAGCCGCAGGCAGCCGTTCGCCGAACAGCAGCAGCTCCGTCGCCCGCTGTGGGCCGACCCGCCGCGGCAGCGCGTAGCTGCTGCCGAACTCCGGCACCAGCCCCAACGGTACGAAGGGGAACTGCAGGTAGCTGCGTTCGGTGGCGTAGACGAGGTCGCAGTGCAGCAGCAGGGTTGCGCCAATACCGACCGCGGGACCGTCGACCGACGCGACCACCACCGCCTGCGTTGCGAGCAGCGCCTCCTGAAAGACCCGCGCGGGCGTCTTCGTGTTGTCGCCGGCTTCGTGCGCGAGGAAGTCCCCGAGGTCGTTGCCCGCGGTGAACGCGCCGCCAGCTCCGGTCAGTACGGCGATCGGTGTGCGGACAGCGTCGAAGGCGTCCGCGAGGGCGAGGTACATCGCCTTCGTGAGTGCGTTCCGCTTCTCCGGGCGGTTGATGGTGACGGTGGTGACCTGTCCGTCGACAGTCGTCTCGATGCTCATTCACAGCTCCGCAACAGCAGCGAGCAGCAGATCGACTTCCGCTGCAGTCGTGTACGGCGCGATGCCCGCGCGTACGGCACCAGTGTCGCCAAGACCGAGATGCCGTGCGCACTCGATGGCGTAGAAGGTCGAAGCAGGCGCGTTGATCCCACGCGCTCCGAGGCGCTCGTACACCGCCTGCGGGGTCAAGTCGGTGACTGTGAACAGCACGGTCGGCGTACGGCGTCGCGTCGGCGAGCCGTAGCGCACGACGCGCGGCAAGGCCGCGAGTCCGTTCTCCAATCGCTGCAGCAGCGCGTCTTCGTGCTCTTCGAGCGCACTCAGCGACGTACGCAAACGCTCGCGGCGACTGCCTTCGCTCGGCACGAGGTCGGCCAGGAAGTCGATAGCCGCGGTGGTGCCCGCGAGAAGTTCGTACGGCAACGTACCCAGCTCGAAACGCTCCGGGACCGCGTTGCTCGACGGAAGCAGCTTGTCCGGCTGCAGCGTCTCCAGGAGGTCCGGCGCGGCCACGAGGAGACCGAGGTGCGGGCCGAGGAACTTGTACGGCGAGCAGGCGTAGAAGTCTGCCCCCAGGGCGGCGATGTCGACCGGCGCGTGCGGCGTCAGGTGCACGCCGTCCACATAGCTCAGCGCGCCTGCCTCACGGACCGCCCGGGTAATCGCCGGGAGGTCGGGCCGCGTGCCCAGGAGGTTCGACGCCGCGGTGACCGCGACCAGCCGCGTCCGGTCACTGAGCAGGTCCGTAATCGAGGACGTCGGCAACTCGCCTGTCTCAGGATCGAAGTCCGCCCAGCGGACAGTCGCCCCGCGTGCTTCGGCGGCTTGTACCCAGGGCCGGACGTTGGCGTCGTGGTCCAAGCGGGTGACGACGACCTCGTCTCCTGGGCCCCAGTTCTTCGCGAGCGTGCGGGAGAAGTCGTAGGTCACCTGGGTCATGCTGCGCCCGAACACGACGCCCTCTGGACGTGCGCCGAGCAGGTCAGCGACGGCTTGCCTGGCTTCGCGCACGACTCCGTCCGCGCGGCGCTCGGCCGCGGTGACGGTGCCGCGGTTCGCGATGGCGGCGCAGAGGGTCGAGGACACTGCTTCGCCGACCACGTCCGGGACCTGGGAGCCACCAGGTCCGTCGAAGTGGGCAGCGCCGTTCTCGAGTGCGGGGAAGTGCTTGCGGATCGCGTTCACGTCGTAGGCCACGGCTGCCAGCTTGCCTGATGCCCGGGCGAGTGTCGTGCTCCGCGCGGGTGCGATCATGCCGCTGTCCCGTTGCCCTTGGAAAGGGGTTCGCTGGTGCTTGCCGAACAGGTGGAAAAACTGCTCGCCCAGCCGTTGCCGTGGCCGATCGTGCAGGCAGGCGACCCCGTGCTGCGCGCCGCTGCCCGGCCGTACGAGGGCGAACTGAGCGGCGACATGCTGTCCGCGCTGATCGCGGGCATGAAGGAGACCATGCACGCCGCGCCCGGGGTCGGTCTCGCGGCGCCCCAGATCGGCTTGTCGGTGCGGATCGCGGTCGTCGAGGACGGTGCCCGCGAACGCCCCGGCGTCGCCGAATCCACCCTCGCCACCCGCGGGATCGTCCCGTTGCCGTTCCGCGTGCTGGTGAACCCGACATACACCCGAGTCGGCGACGAAACCGCCGCGTTCTTCGAAGGCTGCCTGAGCGTGCACGGCTGGCAGGCGGTCGTCGCGCGAGCCCTGCGGATCCGGCTGCGCGGCGCGGACGAAACCGGCGCGGCCCTGGACGAGGAATTGTCCGGCTGGCCAGCGAGAATCGTGCAGCACGAGACCGACCATCTGCACGGCATCCTGTACCTCGACCGAGCCGAACTGCGCTCGCTGTCCACGCACGAGGCCGTCGCCCGCCGCTGGACCCAGCCGACCCCCGCCGACGCCGCCCGCGAACTGGGTTTCGACCTCCCCTGACTCTTTCCGCGCCGTTTTTGTCGGTGGCCGCTGATACGTTCCTCCGCAGTCGCCCCGCCCGGGGCCCGCCACTGGGGAGGAACCTCATGAACTCGTTGCCAGACAAGGCAAAACTCTTCCGCGACCTGCACTCGGCGGACGTTCTCGTGCTGCCGAACGCCTGGGACGCGGGCAGCGCCGTCGCCATCGAACGCGCTGGCGCACCCGCGATCGCGACCACCAGCGGAGGCGTCTCCTGGGCACTGGCCCGCGGTGACGGACAGCATCTCTCGCGCGAGGAAATGCTGTCGGTGATCGCGCACATCGCCGCGGCAGTAGAGGTCCCCGTCACCGCCGACATCGAAGGCGGCTACGGCCTGGCACCCTCGGCCGTAGCCGAAACCGTGACCGGCGTCGTCGAAGCCGGTGCGGTAGGCGTGAACCTGGAAGACTCCCGCGCCGGCACCGCCACCCTCTTCACCCCGGACGAACAGGCAGAACGCTTCACCGCAGCCCGCGCCGCCGCCGCGACGGCCGGTCTTTCCGAGCTGTGGATCAACGCCCGCACGGACGTCTATCTCTTCGGAATCGGCGAACCCTCCGGCCGCTTCGCCGAGGTGCTGACCCGAGCCCGCGTCTACGCCGACGCCGGAGCGGACAGCATCTTCGTCCCCGGCCTGGTGGACGTCGAGGTCCTGGCGGAACTGGCAAAGTCCTCACCAATCCCGGTGAGCGCCATGGCTGGCCCCGGCGCACCCCCGGTGGCAGACCTAGCCGCGGCTGGCGTGCGTCGCGTGAGCGTGGGCACGGCCATCGCCCAAGCCGCCTACTCCCTGGCCCACCACGCGGCCGCGGAGATGCTGAAGCAGGGGACCTACGGGGAGGTGACCGGCGCACTGGACTTCGGCACGGTGAATGGCTGGTTCAACTGAACCCGCGCGCGGGCCTGGCTCCGATCAGTTGCCGGGGTGAGCTGGTCGCGGGGTGAGCGGCGATCTGGTGGATCGGGCTTGGCCGGCGGAGGCGGGGATCCGGTTTGGCCTGGCCTGGCGAGGCGAGCCACGTTGTCCCGCGCTTTGCCGGGCCAGCTGCAGCGCGTCCGATCCGCGGGTGAGAGCCGAGCTGCGCTTTCGAGCCGCGCTTTGCGGAATCGAGACGACCGGACGAGGTTTGGATCGTCCTCGCTGGCGTGCGAGCCGGGTGTGCAGGGCCAGGTGGCGAGCGATCGGAGCCAGATGTGCAGGCGGAGTCAGTCGCGCAGGTAGAGCGGCCTATGCAGGCGAGGCGCGCAGGCCGAGCGAGGGGCGCGGGCGGAGGGAGTCGTGCACGCGAGTGCCGGGCGGAGTGAGCCGTGTGGGCGAGTCGTGGTTGGAGTGAGCTGTGTGGGTGGGGTGTGCAGGCCCGGACGAGGCGTACAGGCGGAGGGAGTCGCGCAGGGCGGAGTGAGCCAGGTAAGTGAGGCGTACAAGGTCGGGTGAGGCGTGCGGACGTGCAGGCGGAGGGAGTCGCGTGGGCGGAAGGGCCAGACGTGCGGGCGGAGGGAGTCGCGCAGGTAGAGCGGTCTATACAGGCGAGGCGCGCAGGCCGAGCGAGTGCGGGCGAAGGGAGCCACGCAGGGCGGGCTGGTGGGCGGAGCGAGCCGTGTAGGCGAGGCGTGCAGACGGGTTGAGACCTCGACTGGGCCCAATTCACCCGGCCCAGCCCGACATCGCTTGTGGTCGGCGCGGAGGGCGAGGTTTCGGCTCGGCCGAAACCCCAGTCACCCGGCCCTGGTCGGTGCGGCACAGTCCGATTCGGACCTGTGCGCTTCGCTCGTCGCGGGCCGAATCACGTGAACCCGCGTTAGTGAGCCCTTCCCGCACCGCCCGGCCGGAGGCAATCCCCTCACCTTGAGGCGGGACAGGTATCGCTCGCTTGGCTCAAGCCCGGAGCCCTGTCCAGTCCTGGGCGATCTGGTCTTGGCGGCTTGGCCGAGTTCGGGCCGTCCTGCCGGGGCCAGCCCTGCTAACTTCGCCCGTGCCTGAGCGCGCTCGGCCCAAGAAGCTAGCTGGTCTCGTGCCCTTGGCCAGGAGCCGAGCTGCTCAGCCTGAGCAAGCCGGTCACGTGGCCCGGAGAGCCCGCCCAGCTGACCCCGGGCCAGCCCGCTGAAAGTGCACCCCGTCCCCTGCTCACCCCGCGACCAGCCGCCGACCCCGTTCCAGTTCCAGCAATCTCCGTTTGCATTCCACCCCAGCCGCGTAGCCGGTCAGTGATCCGTCGCTGCCCAGCACCCGGTGGCATGGCACCACGATGCCGATGGGGTTCCGGCCGTTCGCCAGGCCGACCGCGCGGGACGCCGTCGGGCGGCCGATCGATTCGGCCAGCTCTCGGTAGGTCGTCGTTTCGCCGTAGGGGATGCGCAGGAGCGCCCGCCACACCGTCTCTTGGAAAGGAGTGCCACGGAAAGCTAACGGAAGATCGAACTCGGCTCGGGTACCGGCGAAATATTCGTTCAGCTGACGGGTCGCCGCGATGAACGGGCGGTCGTCTCGGTCGCCGAAGGCGGCGCGGGGCGGGCGGTACTGCTCGTCGCCGATGTACAGGCCGGCCAGGCTGCCGTCGCGGGCCAGGAGGGTGAGCGGGCCTTCGGGGCTGTCGATGACGGTGTGCACCACGGTCATGCCGATTCCTCCGCGGGAATCCGGTTGATCGGGTGGTCGCCGGTCGCCCACAGGTGTTGGACCGCGTACGCGCGCCACGGCTGCCACCGGCTGGCGTGGGCGATCAGTGCGGCTGGACTCGTTGGCAGGCCTAGGGTTTCGGCGGCGATCTTCACGCCCAGGTCGGTCGCGACGAAGGCGTCCGGATCGCCGAGGGCGCGCATGGCGATGCTTTCGACCGTCCACGGGCCGAAACCCGGCAGGGCGGCCAGTTGCGCGCGGGCGCGGACCCAGTCGCCGGCGGTCAGGTCGAGGTCGCCGCAGGCCAGGGCCGATACGAGACCCAGGAGGGTCGCGCGGCGGGACTTCGGCATGGCCAGCGTTTCCGGGTCCAGGTTCGCCAATGCCTCGGGCGACGGGAACAGGTGGGTCAGGCCGCCTTCCCGGTCCTCGATCGGGGTGCCGTGCGCCAAGACCAGGCGGGCCGCGTGGGTGCGGGCGGCTGCGGTCGAGACCTGCTGGCCGAGGACCGCTCGCACGGCGAACTCGGCCGCGTCGGTCGTGCGCGGGACGCGCCTGCCGGGAGCGGCGGCGACCAGGGGAGCGAGGGTCGGGTCCGCGGCGAGTTGCTCGTCGACGGCCACCGGGTCGGCGTCCAGGTCCAGCAGCCAGCGGCAGCGGCTGATCGCGGCGGACAGATCGCGCAGGTCGGTCAGGCTGAGGCGGCACGCGACGTGGTCCGGTTCCGGGCGGAGGGAGACCACGCCGTGGCCGTGCGGCAGTCGCAGCGTGCGGCGGTAAGCGCCGTCTCGCCATTCCTCGACGCCCGGGACCGCGGTGGCGATCAGGTGTCCGAACAGGTTGTCCGGACACAGCGGCCGACGGAACGGGAGCCGCAGCGACAGCACGCCGGGCGACTTGGTTCGCTTGCCGCCGCGGACGCGTGCGCGCAATTCGCTCGGCGTCAGGGCGTAGACGGCCCGCACGGTTTCGTTGAATGTCCGGATGCTGGAGAACCCGGCGGCGTGCGCGATGTCGCTCATCGGCATCGTCGTGGTTTCGATCAGCAACCGGGCGGTCTCGGCACGCTGGGCCCGGGCGAGGGCGAGCGGGCCAGCGCCCAGTTCGGCCTGCACCTGGCGCTCCACCTGCCGGACGCTGTACCCGAGCCGCGCGGCCAGCCCCTGCACGCCTTCCCGGTCGACGACCCCGTCGCCGATCAGGCGCATCGCGCGCGCCACGACGTCGGCGCGTTCGTTCCACTGCGGCGAACCCGGCGACGCGTCGGGCCGGCAGCGTTTGCAGGCGCGGAACCCGGCGGCCTGCGCGGCGGCCGCGCTCGGGTAGAAGCGCATGTTCTCGACCTTGGGCGGCACCACCGGGCAACTCGGCCGGCAGTAGATCCGCGTGGTCAGCACCGCGGTGAAGAACCACCCGTCGAACCGGTCGTCCTTCGACTGCACCGCGCGGATACAGCGTTCGGTCTCCTCGTACACGTCGACCAGTCTGCCTCGCCGCGCGCACGAAACCTCGCGAAAAAACGACATCACCCTGACCGGGCGACCGGCTCCCGATCCACCGCCCGCGTGTCGACCACGGACAACCCGCACACCAGACCCGTCAGGCCCCGATGCCCTCGGGTGAAGACCATGAACCCCAGATGCGCCAGCAGCCACAGCGACGTCCACCCGGAGTTCAATCCGACCAGGATGAAGTAGCCGCCCGAACCGAGCAGGAACCGGGCGATCGACTGCAGCGCCGACGGCGGCCGTCCGTCCGCGCGCACCATCGTCAGCAGAACCGCGCGCTGACCAGGCGTCGCGCCGTTGCCCGCCAGCGGCACGAGCAGCAGCAGGACCGCGGTGGGCACCCACCGGCCGAGAACGTCGTCGATCAGCGTGTTGTTCTGCAGTGTGCCCTTCGTGACGTACTGCACCGCGAGCGCGATCATGCTCAGCACGACCCCCACCAGGGTGACGGACACCAGGTCGAGCACCATGCCCAGCAGCCGACGCCGGGCGAGGACGGGACGCGGTTCGTCGGCCGGCCGCAACCGTCCGGAGCGGCGCAGCACAGGCGCTAGGAGCGCGCCGACTCCCGCGCCAACCGTGTTGGACAGCAGGTCGCCGGTGTCGAAGAGCCGGTACGGGCAGTCCATCAGAAACCACACGCCCGTCAACTGGGTCGTCTCGATGGCGAGCGACACGAAAAACCCGCTGACGATGGCGAAACCGATGCTGCGCTCGAACAGCCGCCGCAGGAACACGCCCCACGGCACGAAGAACGCGACGTTGAACAACACCTGGCGGAGCGCTGGATTATCCAGCAGTCCGGTGTTGAACTGCTTCATGTCGGCCAGGAATTGGAGCGGATTCCACACCGGGTGACGCAGTGCTTCGTGCGTCGCGCAGTACGTCGCGTCGACGTTCGGCAGCGGCAGCAGCGTGTAGGTGACCAGCGCGAAGCAGTACACGAGAAACGCCGGCGCGGCGATCGCGCGCAGCAGCCCGAGCTCGCCGCGTTTGCGATAGCTGATCGCCACATACGGCACCACCAAAACGAACGCCAGCCCGAATCCGGCGAACACGGCGATCAGCGTGGGGCCACTCCACTGAGGCATCGTTCCTCCACCCGGCGTGCGCGCACAGGCTAGCGGGCGGCAGTAACCTGGGCACGCGGAAAGGAGGCGCAGTGGACGACGACATCGAAGACAACGCCGACACCGGCCTGCTGGACCCCGAGGACACCCTGGAGGACGGCGACCCCTACGACGAGGGTTACTCGCCGCCGGAACGTCCACTCGCGACTCGCGACTGGGGCACCACCGCCTCCGAAGAAGCCGCCGGGGAAAGCTGGGAGGGCAGGCTGGCCCGCGAAGTCCCGGACATCCGCGAGACTGACGGCGACGGCCTGGGCGACACTGACGACACCGACGGCGAACTCGTCGACGACGAGGTCGGCGACTCCCGCGCGGGCCGCTTGGTGGCCACCAACGCGGGCTTCGGCCCGGACACCGAGGCCGAGCTCTACGCCTCGGACATCGGCATCGACGGCGGCGCGGCGTCGGCGGAGGAAGCCGCGGTGCACGTCGTCGACCCGCGGGATTGGTGACCCGGTCAAGCCAGCCGGAGGGATCGCGGGGCAGCTAGGCCGCCGGTTCCCCCATCCAGACCGACGCCGGAAGCACATACGGCCGCAGCAGTTTCACCAGTTCCGCATCCCCGCCGCCGGGCAGCGTCTCCTCGGCCAGCCGCCGGGCGACGCCGGCCAGGAAATCGGCGATCTGGACCCGCGGTTCGGACTTCGAATCGACGAATTCCCACTGGGGCACCGGATCGAGCAGCTGGGCGAGCCGGGCCGGTGTAAGGGACGGCTGCTCGTCGTGAATGACCTTTTCCGGACGCCAGAACGCGATCGTGTCGGCGAGAGCGGGCAGCAACGGGTCGATCGGCGAGGCGAGACCGGGGTCGGCGAGCAACTGCTCGCGCAGAGCGGTCAGATGCGGGCGAGCTGAAACCCATTCGCCGAGAACGTCTGTCTGAGCGAAGAATTCGGCCGGTGTGGTCGCGGGGAGACGACGGTTCGAGGTGCGCAGCAGTCCGGTGAACGACCGCAGGAACTCGGTCCAGGGGCGGCTGCCGTGGACGCGGGGGCCGGCTTCGTACAAGTTGCGAGCGCGTGCGTCCGGACGGCGTCGCAAGCAGTCCGGGTAGGGGGTCTGGTCGGCGAGCAAATCGACGATTTTGCCCGCGAGGAACAGGGCTTTGTCGACGAGCAGCACGCTGGCGGTGTCGGCGAGAGGTTCGGTGAGCAGCCACTCCAGGGCGGCGCGGTTTTTGGCGCGCAGGAGGTGGTTGGCCTTGTACTCGAGCGCGGGCGAGCCGATGAGTTCCCGCAGCCGCGCAACACATTCCGCGGCGGCTGCCGGCTCGAGCCGGACGGCGGCGTGCGCGAAGACCGCGGTGTTCGCGCCGATCAGGTTCGCGCCCTCCGAGCCGGATTCGTCGCACGCGATCGTGGGCGGCCGCACAAGGCCCGATCCTGCCAGGCCGGCGAGGCGAGGGCGACCCCATTTCTCCAGGGAACCCCTGAGGTGGATTCCCGGATGTACCGGCGGCCCGCGAAGTTTCACCATGAAGGGGACGGAGGGAGCCGGTCATGGTGCTCGTCGAGGAGGACGTACACGCACTGGACGACGTCCGGCGCGGGCTGGTGGTGGTCCATAACGGTTTCGCCGGGGAGTGCTACCTGTGGTCGGTCGGCGGACGGGTTCCGCTGTGGGAAACGCAGGCGATGGACCGCCTGCGTCGCCGGGGCCTGGTGAGAATCGCCCGCCGTCGCGGCGCGCCGGCGAGCCCGGTGGTGCTGACTGACCTTGGCGTGGCGGCTGCTTGAGTCCTTGGACTGTCTGGGCCGCCTGGGCTGTCGGGGTCTGGTGAGAGTCGCGGGCCGTCGCGGCGCGCTGGCGAGCCCGGTGGTGCTGACTGACCTTGGCGTGGCGGCTGCTTGAGTCCTTGGACTGTCTGGGCCGCCTGGGCTGTCGGGGTCTGGTGAGAGTCGCTCGCCGTCGCGGCGCGCCGGCGAGCCCCGTGGTGCTGACTGACCTTGGCGCGGCAGCCGCCTGAGTCCTTTGTGGACGGCTGGCGCACCGGCCAGCCCGGCGGGTCGCTTCACCGGCGAGGCGAGAACGTTGCCCGGACCCGGTTGAGGGCTGTGGTTGCTCGCGGGGCTTGCCCTCCTGCTGCCGCTTCGGTAACAGCAGGGTCGGCTTCAGGAGAGCCGCGCTCCCGCAGTCGCCCGTCTTCCCCGCCTCGGCTTCTCGGCCCGCGACTGCCGCTCGTCCTGGGAGGCGCGACGCCCATAGGTGCCCCGGAGCCGCCGGGAGGGCGGTGTGCGCAGCGCTCCCGGCGGCTCCAGGGCGGTCGGGCGGCCGGGGCGGTGATCCCAGTGCACGGCACCGGCGTGCGCCGACCTGGTGAGCAAGCCTTCCGGCTGGATCAGTTGCGAACTTAGCCCAGGTCCGGGGCCCGCAGGCGGTGCGTTCCCCGATCGTGTCGGCGGAACCACGCTGGTGGGCGGGTATCGATCGGGGTGCCGGGAACCGGCGGTGGGCCAGGGCACCGCACCGATCGGGGACGGCGGGTGGGCGCGCTCCGTCGAAGGGGCGGCGGCGGGGAACGAGGGGACCCGGACCCGCGTATTCGGAGCTGCACGGGAAGTGGGAGAGCGCGGTCACAAGGGGTAACCAGCCAGGGAGCAGCAGGCAAGGAACAAACCGGTACCGGGCACACCGCAACACGCCTCCGCCGCGGGACAATCGGTCCCGATCGGGAGGATGATCGGGGCATGGCCGGGTTCAGGGCCCGTCACCGGCGGGCGGTTGCGGACGAGGCGCTGGTCCGTGCGCTGTTCGAGGAGCACGGGCGGGCGATGCTCGCTTACGCCACCCGGCTGCTCGGCGATCGCGCGGCGGCGGAGGACGTGGTGCAGGAGGCGCTCGTCCGCGCGTGGCGGAGTCCGGACAGCCTGGTCAACGGGCGCGGGTCGGTGCGCGGCTGGTTGCTCACCGTGGTGCGGAATCTGGTGATCGACCGGTTCCGGGCGAAGGAGGCGCGGCCGCAGGAGGTGGCCGAGTCATCGTCGAGCGGGCCGGTCGAGCGGGATCATGCCGATCAGGTCGTCGACTCGATGGTGGTGCTCGCCGCGCTCGACGGGCTGTCGCCGGAGCATCGCGAGGTGCTCGAGCAGATGTATCTGCAGGGGCGCAGCGTCGCGGAGGCGGCGGAGCGGCTCGGTATTCCTCCGGGCACGGTCAAATCCCGCTCGTATTACGGGCTGCGGGCGTTGCGGGAAGAGTTCCGTCGAGCGGAAGGGGTGGCCGGATGAACACTGCTGACGAGCACGTCGACTTGGCGGGATACCTGTCCGGTCAGCTCGCCTCGGGCGAGCAGCGCGACGTCGAGACGCATCTGGACGGGTGCGAGCGCTGCCGGGCGGAGGCCGCTTCGTTGCGCGAGGTGCAGAGTTTCCTCGGCGAATTGCCGCCGGAGGCGTTGCTGGACGGGCCGCCGGTGGGCGCGGACCTCGTGCTGCAGCGGACCGTGGGCCAGGTCCGGGCGGAGGCGCGTACGCGGGCCGGGCGGGGGCGGTCGATGGCGATCGTCGCCGCGGCCGTGGTGGTCGCGGCCGCGTTGGGCGTCGGGGTGCTGGTGGGACGCAGTTCGTCCGGGCCCGCCGTCGCGGTGCCGACCACGCCGCCGCCGGCGACGAGCGCGGTTCCGGGCACGAAGGTCGTTTCCGGCGCGGACGCCAGCGGCAAGACCCGGCTGACCGCGAACATCGTGCCGCAAAGCGGGTGGGTGCGCGTGGACGGTTCGGTGACGGGCATCCCGGCCGGGGAGAAATGCCTGCTCGTCGTCCTCGGCAAGAACGGCCAGCGCCAGGTCGCGGGCGGCTGGCTGGTCTCGGAGCGGGCGGCCCGCGACGGCGCGTACCTCTACGGGACGGCGGTCGTCGACCCGGCGCAGGTGACGGCGGTGGTCATCGAGAACACCGCCGGGCACCGGTTCGTCGAGGCGGACGTCAGCTGAACCGCCGGTCGAGCCAGTCGCGGACGGGCTGCCACGGCTCGTCCGCCGGGTCGATCAGGCGGAAGTGGTCGACGCCGGGAAGCTCGACGTAGTCCACGTCGTCGCCCGCCGCCTTGGCCGCGGCCACGTAGTCGCGGCTGTGCTCCACCGGGACGCGGACGTCGGCGTCGCCTTGCACGACCAGGTGCGGGCACCCGATCGGGAGCGTCCGGATGGGCGACGCGGCGGGGTCGTCGCCGGTCAGGAACAGTCCGGCGGCGCCTTCGCCCAGCTCTTCGGCTCGGGCGCGCGGGACGTCGGTGATCGGGGCGAGCGCGACGACCCCGGAAAGTCCGCCGGCCAGCAGGGCCAGGTGGCCGCCCGCGGAGTGTCCGATCGCGACGGCCGGCAGTGCGTCCGGGCGCTCGACCGCGGCGATCGCCGCCCGTACGTCGTCGAGGGTTTGCGGCCAGCCGCCCGAGTCGCCGTCGATGCGCCGGTATTCGACGTTCGCGACGTACCAGCCCGCGGCGACCAGGTCGGCGGCCATCGGGTCGAGCTGGTGCAGGTCGTGCCGGGCGCGCCACCATCCGCCGTGCAGCAGGATCGCGGTGCCCCGCCCGCCCGGGCTCCCGTGGAGTTCGACGAACTGGCTGGGCTCGCTGCCGTAGCGGAGGGTTTCCATGCGGGCCATTAGATCACCGTCGCGCCAGCCGCTCGTGCACTCTCGCGAGCCCTTCGTGTGCCGCGCGATACGCCTCGTACAGGCCGGTCAAGTCTGTTTCGGGGGTGAAGGTTCGCTCCACGGCGACCGTCGAGGCCGCGGCGGTTTCGACGTCCGGGTACCGGCCCGCGCCGACAGCGCCGAGCAGGGCGGCGCCGAGGGCGGCGCTCTCGGGCACCCGAAGGCGTTCGACGGGTCGGCACAGTGTGTCGGCGTGGAGTTGGGTCCAGAGGTCGCTGCGTGCGCCACCGCCGGAGAAGGTCACCGAGGGAAGGGCCTCGCCGCAGGCTTCCTCGACGGTTTCCAGCACGTGCCGCGCGGAAAACGCCACGCCGGTCAGGACGGCCCGCGACAGATCCGCGGTGGTGGTGGACGACCTGAGTCCGAGGAAACTGCCGCGCAGATCCGGATCCCACAGCGGCGCGCGTTCGCCTTGCAGATGCGGCAGGAAGACCACCCCGGGCGTGCCTTCCGCGGCGGAGGCGAACACGTCGGGCACGGACAGTCCGGACGCTCGGCTCCACCAGCGCACCGCGTCGCCCGCGGCTTGGGTCGGTCCGGCGTGCACGACGAGGTCGCCGCGAGGCGGGAAGGCGACCAGGCCGCGGATCGGTTCGTGCCGGTGCGAGGCGGCCGCGACCACCAGCGAGGTCCCGCAGGTGACCATCGCGCGGCCCGGTTCTGTGGTGCGGGTGCCGAAAACGCCGCCGAACGCGTCCATGGTTCCCACGACGACCGGAGCGTCGCCCAGTACGGCGGCGTGGCCGAGGGGTTCCTCGGGCGCGAGCAATTCCGGCAGACGGTCGCCGAGCCCGTCTACGAGCGCGACCGCTTCGGGCAGATAACCGGACGCGCCCGCGATGCGCACGCCGGACAGCAGGTCGGTCGCGACGCGTCCGGTGAGCCGCGCGCCGATGAAGTCCTTGGGGCTCAGCATCCATCGCGCGCGGGCCCATAACTCGGGTTCTTCACGGGCAAACCACGCGGCGCGGGCGCCGGCGAACGACGCATCCAGCGCGATCGGCCCGCCCCAGATGCGTTTTTTGTCGTCGTCGGTGAAGCGGGCGTCGAGTTCCGCGGCGATCTCCGCGCAGCGCTGGTCCTGCCAGATCACCGCCGGGGTGAGCGGCCGCAGGTCGGCGCCGACGAGGAGATGGGTGTTGACCTGGCTGACGATCCCGGCCGCGCGCACCGAACCGGCGGGGAGTCCGGAAAGGACGGTGCGGAGCGCGGTTTCCGTTGCGTGCCACCAGTCTTCCGGGTCCTGCTCGGCCCAGCCGGGACGCGGCCGCGTGATCGGGTAAGGGGCCGAGTGCGCCGCGAGTTCCCGGCCGTCCGGTGCGAACGCCGCGACTTTCACCGCGGTCGTGCCGACGTCGATGCCGAGCAGAGCTTCTTCGTGCATGCCACAGGGGTACCAGGAATTCGCTACCGTCGGAGCATGACCTCCGCCGCGGAGAATTACCTGCGCGAGTACCACGATCGCAAACCGGACGCGATGTCCGTGCTGATCGAGTCCGGCCGCGTGGCCGGCGACGGCCGGACGAGTTACGAGGTGCTGGCCGATCGGGTCGCGCCCGCGCGCCGGGTGCTCGATCTCGGCTGCGGCGACGGCGCGTTGCTGGCCGTTTTCGCCCGGCGCGGGGCGGAAAAGCTCGCTGGCGTGGACCTGTCGTCGGGCCAGCTCGGCCTGGCCCGGCAGCGGCCCGAGCTCGCCGGCGCCGAGCTTCATCACGGGCGGGCGCAGGAGCTGCCATTCGAGGACGACAGCTTCGACGCGGTCGTGTCGCATATGGCGTTCATGCTGATGGACCACCCCGAGGAGGTCGCCGCCGAGGTCGCGCGGGTGCTGGTTCCGCGCGGGGCTTTCGCGGTCGTGGTCGGCGGTCCGGAATCGACTGGCGCGACTCCGGTGTTCCTCGAACTGGCTCGGCCGCTGTTCCGCGAGGTGCCGGAGGAACGCCGGGCGACTTACACCGCCGAGCGCCGCACGTCGAACCGCGAGGGGATCGACGAGGTGCTGGCTCCGGCCGGGTTCGCGCCGGTTTCCTGGGAGCAGTACGAGATCGACCTGACCGCCACGCCGGACGAGGTCTGGACGCGGTGCTGTGAATCGTATTACTCGACCGACACCCTCGACGACGCGCAGCTCGCCCAGCTGCGCTCGGCATTCCTCGCCGAAACCGAACACCTGCGCACCGCGGACGGCCGGCTTCCGGCAGGATTGTGCGTCAACCTGGCGAAAACCGAGCTGCTGAAGTGACCGTCCGCGCTACCGTCTCGGGCATGATGACGCCCGCCGAAGAGTTCCTGCGCGAGTTTCACGACCGGAACCCGGCCGCCGCGTCCGAACTGGCCGAGCGCGGCCGGGTCGGCGGACACTCGGTGTACGAGGCGTTCGCCGACCACGTCGGCCAGCCGCGCAGCGTGCTCGACCTCGGTTGCGGAGACGGCGCGCTGCTCGCGGTGCTCGCCGGTCGCGGTACCGAAAAGCTCGCCGGCATCGACCTTTCCGCCAAACAGCTGGACCTCGCGCGCGGCCGGGCCGGGCTCGCCGACGCGGACCTGCGGCCCGGCCGCGCGCAGGAGCTGCCGTTCGAGGACGACAGCTTCGACGCGGTCGTTTCGCACATGGCGCTGATGCTCATGTCCGACGTCGAGAAGGTGGTCGCCGAGACCGTCCGCGTGCTGCGGCCCGGCGGCGCCTTCGTGATCGGGGTGGGCGGCGGCGGGACCGACGCGCTGGAGGTGTTCCTCAAGGTCGCCCGGCCGCTTTTCGCCGTGGTGCCCGAGGACCGGCAGGTGCCGACCTCCGGCGACCCGCGCACCCGCACCCGCGAAGGACTGGACTCGCTGCTCGGTCCGGCCGGGTTCGCACCGGTCGGCTGGCACCAGCTGCTGGTGGACCTGTCCGGCACGCCGGAGGAGGTCTGGCAGACCTGCCACGACACCTACTACCAGGTCGACGCCCTGGACGAGACCCACCTGATGGGGTTGCGGACCGCGTTCAAGGTGGCGTCCCGGCCGCTGGTGGCCCCGGACGGCACGCTGCCGGCCGGGGCACGCGTCAACGTGGCGACGACACAGCTGACCTGACCGGTGCGCCGAACCACTGGGTGAGCGCGGCTCGAAGCGCCTCGAGGTCTGGCTCGGCGGCAGCGGACGACCAGCCGACGTAACCGTCCGGGCGGATGAGCAGCGCGGTCGGCGCGTCGCCGGTTGCCGTGGTCGACACGGTGGTCACGCGGTCTTCCCACGGCGCGGCTGCGTCGGCGAGCACGGCGCCGGGCGTCAGGTCGAGCAGCACCGGGCGGGCGGCCCGGTACGCGGCGGTCAGCGGGCCCGGGTCGGCGAGCGGCAGATCGGGAGCCCAGCGGCCGCTGCTCGGGTCGGTGCCGTAGTGGAGATCCGCGCCGGACATCAGGTCGGCGACATGCTGCCGCACGTCCGGGTACGCCAGCAGTTCGCCGAAGAATTCGCGCAGCGCGGTGACTTCCGGTCCGGGCGCGACGAGCGCGCTCTGCGCCTGGGTGTGCATCACGACGCGTTCGCTGACCGGGCGGCGTTCGGCCTCGTAGCTGTCGAGCAGCCCCGGCGGCGCCCAGCCGCGCACCTCGGCGGCGAGCTTCCACGCGAGATTCGCCGCGTCCTGCAGGCCGAGGTTGAGCCCGGGCCCGCCGATCGCGGAATGCACGTGGGCCGCGTCTCCGACCAGCAGCACCCGGCCCCGCCGGTACCTCTCGGCGATCCGGGTGTTGCCGCCGGACAGCCTCCGCAGCAGGAACGGACCGGGGCCGGACGGCGGTTCGAGCGGAAGATCGGCCCCGAGCACGCGCCGCACGCTCGCGCGCAATTCCGCCATGGTCAACGGATCGTCGTCGGCGAACTCGGCGGCTCCGCGGTGTTCGGTGACTGACAGCGTCGGATTCTCCGGGTCGAACGGGGCGAACACGAACACCCCGGTTTCCGTCCGGTGGTGCTGGAACGGCGGCAGGACGCCGGTCTCCAGTTTCAGTCCGCCGGTCGCGGGGTCGACGAAGGAACGCGGGAGCCGCACATTCGCGCTGCGCGACACTGTTTCGTCCCAGGTGACGCCTGGGAAGTCGATCCCGGCCAGCTTGCGCACGGTGCTGCGTCCGCCGTCCGCGCCGACGAGATAGCCGGCGGCGATTTCGTAAGGCCCGTCCGGTCCCTGCACCCGCACGGTCACCGAGTTCTCGTCCTGGCCGAAGCCGGTGACTTCGTGGCCGCGGCGGAGTTCGGCGCCGAGCGCGCGGACGTGCTCGATCAGCAGCCGCTCAAGTTCGTGCTGCGGCTTTCCGAGGATGTACATCGGGTTTCTGGGCAGATCGGCGAAGGGGACCGGAAACGCGCCGAAGACGAACTGCGGCACCGGCGTGGGTTCCGGGACGCCGGCGAGTTTCTCGAACAGCCCGCGCCGGTGCAGCAGCGGCACGACCTGGCCGACGAGCCCGTTGGCCCGGCGCACCCCGTCCGGCTCGGCGAGCCGTTCGAGCACGATCGGGCGGACCCCGGCGAGGCAGAGTTCGGCGGCGAGCATCAGGCCGTTCGGCCCGGCGCCCGCGATGACGACATCGGACATGGAGATCTCCTTGCGGGATCAGGGAAACACCTCGGCGAGGGTGTCGAACGCCCGGTGCACGATGGAGGCCAGCTCCGCGTGCGGCGCGGTGCGCAGCCACTCCTGGATGACTGTGCGCAGCACGCCGCCGACGGTGGTGGCGATGAGTTGGACGCGGAGATCGTGGACGTCCGCGCCGAGGCGTTCCGCGATCGCCTCGGCCAGTGCTTCTTCGGCCGCGACATTGGCCTTGAGGAATTCGCCCGCCAGCGCGGGTTCGGCGATCATGACCCGGACCCCGGCCGTCCACTGTGGATCGGTGCGGGCGCCGGGAGCGGTGTCGCGGTCGGCGTCGAGCTGAGTCAGCGACGCTTCCCGCAGCGCGGTCCACAACGGCTCCGACGCCGGGCGCGCGCGGAGGTGATCGGCGATCCCGCGGGCCCGGTCCTGGTGCCGCGCGACGATCGCCTCGGCTTTGCTGGAGAAGTAGTTGTTGACGGTGCGCGGAGAAACTCCCGCTTCGCGGGCGATGTCCTCGATTGTCACGTTCGACAGACCGCGCTCGACCGTGAGCCGGACTGCCGCCCAGGAGATGTCCACCCGGGTCTCTTGGCGGCGGCGGTCTCGCAGGCTCGGTCGCTCGGTCATGCGACGACCATAGCCCATTTCTTGCGTTCCACGCAAACTTTGCTCTTCACGCAAGTTAGTGGGACCGAAAGAGGCCCGGGGCGCGAACGCCCCGGGCCACTTCGCGTGTGCCGCGTCAGTCCTTGCCGCTCTTGAACGCGTCCTTCACCTTCTCGGCAGCTTGCTTCAGGTTGCCCTTGCCCTGCTCGGCCTTGCCTTCGGCCTGCCACTGCTCGTTGTCCGTGGCGTTGCCGATGGCTTCCTTGGCGCGGCCCTTGAGTTCCTCGGCCTTGTTCTCGGCTTTGTCGTTCATGGGTCCTCCCTTGTCGTGCCCCTCGCGGTCCGGCTACCCGCTCTGCCGGGCGCCAAACTCACGAAAACGCAGAATCGGCGCTACGCTCAGTGAGCGGCAGCAGCTGCGGGTACGGCGGAGTGACTGCCTCCGCACGTGCCGCGGACCGTCGCGCACGGCGAGGGCGAGACCGCGGATTTCCCTTTACTGTGCCCGTGTTCTGTCCCGTTTCGAAGGAGCCCCGGCCATGCGTCTGTCCACTCGCAACCAGCTCACCGGCACTGTGTCCGCGATCCAGCCCGGTGCGGTCATGACCGTGGTCACGGTTCAGCTCGACGGCGGGCAGTCCGTCGTCGCTTCGATCACCAAAGACGCCGCCGAGGAACTCGAACTCGAGGTCGGCAAGCCGGTGACCGCGCTGGTGAAATCGACGGAGGTCATGCTCGGCGTCGAGTGAGGCGATCAGGGCAGCACCCGGCACAGCGCCGCCAGCGCGCCCGACCACGCGCTCGCCGACGGCGTGCTGAAGCCGATCACCAGCGCGTCGCGGTCCGCGGGCGCTTCGGGATGCCGGAACGCGCCGAGCCCGTGCATGGCCAGCCCCTGCCACGCGGATCCCTGCACCACCGCGTCTTCCTCGCCGGACGGGACGTCCACGAGCACCTGCAACCCAGCGGACAACCCGGTCACCCGCGTGTTCGGGGCGTGCTCGGCCAGCGCCGCGACGAGCTGGTCGCGCCGGCGGCGGTAGTGCAGCCGCATCGCCCGGATGTGCCGGTCGTAACTGCCCGAAGTGATGAACTCGGCCATGGTCAGCTGGTCGAGCACGCCGGAGAACGGATCGCGGTCGCCCTTGGCCTCGGCGGCGGCCCGGGCGATCCGCGGCGGCAGCACCATCCAGCCCAGCCGCACGCCCGGGGCGAGCGCTTTGCTTGTGGTGCCAAGGTAAATCACGTGCTCCGGGTCGAGGCCCTGCATCGCCCCGACCGGGCTGCGGTCGTAGCGGAACTCGCCGTCGTAGTCGTCTTCCAGCACGAGGCCGCCGGTCCGGCGCGCCCAGTCCACCACCGCGGCGCGGCGGTCCGGATGCAGTGCGACGCCGGTGGGGAACTGGTGCGACGGCGTCAGCAACACCGCGCCGACGTCGGGCAGATCGTTGAGGCGTTCGACCCTCGCGCCGTCGGTGTCCACCGGCAGCTGCGGGGTGGCTAGGCCGACCTTCGTGAGATGCGCGCGGTGTACTTGCAGGCCGTACGACTCCACGGCCACTGCTCGCGTTTCGCGCTGCTTCAGTACTTCGGCGAGCACCATGAGACTGTGCGACGTACCGGTGCCGAGCATGATCTGGTCCGGGTGCGCGCGTACGCCACGCGTACGGGCGAGGTACGCGGCTACGGCTTCGCGAAGCTCCGGGCGGCCGTACGGGTCTCCGTAGCCGAACGCGTCGTCAGGCGCGTCGGTAAGAGCGCGACGCGCGGCTTTCAGCCAGTCTGCGCGCGGAAACGCGGACAGGTCGGGTTGGCCGGGGCGTAGATCGTGCACGATCCGGTGGCGCGACGCGGGCTTCGGTACGGCTGGCGCGGGCGCGATCTCGGCGCGTGGGGCAACCCGGGTTGCGGCACCTTGCCGCGCGGTGAGCCAGCCTTCGGCGACCAGTTCCGCGTACGCCTGCGCCACCGTGTTCCGGGCGATCCCGAGATCCGCGCCGAGCGTGCGGCTGGACGGCAGTTTCGCGCCCGGGACGAGCCGTCCGGTGCGGATGGCGTCGCGCAGGGCCTCCATCAGGCCGTCGCGCAGGCGAGGCCCGCGCAGGTCGAGGTGGAGGTCTTCACTCAGCGAACTGGCCCACTCCGCGCGCACGGAAATGGACCATAACAGAGTGCCAATCGCTCGTAGGGTCGAAACCATGACCACTACGGAACGACTTCCAGTACAACCGCCCCGCCTCAAGATGGCGGAGCTGGCCCCCGAGGCGTACAAGGCGATGATCCGGCTCGACGCCGCGACCCGGCACGGTCTCGACCCGGCGCTGCGGCAGCTGGTGCTGATCCGCGCGTCGCAGCTCAACCACTGCGCATTCTGCATCGACATGCACTCGAAGGACGCATTGGCGGCCGGCGAGACGACCGAACGCGTCATCCAGCTGTCCGCGTGGCAGGAGTCGAAGCACTTCTACACGGCGAAGGAGGTCGCCGCGCTGGAGCTGACCGAAGCGGTCACGGTGCTCACCGATGGCTTCGTGCCCGACGACGTCTTCGCGCGCGCAGCCGAGCACTTCGAGGAGGCCGAGCTGGCTCAGCTGATCGCGACGATCACGGTGATCAACGCGTGGAACCGGTTCGCTGTCACGACGCGGATGGTCCCCGGCGAATACGTGCCGGGGAAGCACTGAGCTGGCGGTCTGGACCACTAGGTGGGCAGAGCCGCGCGGTCAGACTGGCGGAGTCGCCAGCCTGACCGCCTTCAGAGAGTGCGCAGCAGCCGAACCGGGTTTTCGATGCAGTCGGCGACGAAACGCAGGAATCCGCCCGCGGTGCCGCCGTCGCAGACCCGGTGGTCGAACGCCAGCGTCAGTTCGGTGATCTTGCGTGCGGTGACCTGACCGTCCACGATCCACGGCCGGTCGATGATCCGCCCGACGCCGAGGATCGCGACCTCCGGGTAGTTGATGATGGCGGCCGAACCGTCCACGCCGAACACGCCGTAGTTGTTCACCGTGAACGTGCCGCCGGTGAGGTCGGCCGGAGCGAGGCGTCCGGCGCGGGCTTGTTCGGTGCGGTCGGCGAGCGCGGCGGACAGGTCTTCGAGGGGGTGCTGGTGCGCGTTCTGGACGACCGGGACGACCAGGCCGCGGTCGGTCTGCGCGGCGAAGCCGAGGTGCACGGCGGACGGGATGACGATCTCGTCGCCTTCCAGATGCGCGTTCAGTTCCGGGAAGCGGCGCAGGCCCGCGACGGCGAACCGGGCGATGAGCGCGAGCAGGCTGATCTTCGGGGCGTGCGGATCGCTGTTGAGTGCGGTGCGCAGCCGCAGCAGTTCGGTCGCGTCGACGTCCACCCAGACGGTCGCCTCGGGGATCTCGCGGCGGGAGCGGGCGAGTTTGTCGGCAACGGTTTTGCGCAGGCCGCGCAAGGGGATTCGCTGCTCGTCCGATGTCGCTGCCCGGGTCTCAGCGGCGGCGATCGCGCGTTCTACGTCGGTGCGGCTGACGATGCCGTCAGTGCCGGTCGGGGTGAGGGTGTGAAGGTCCACTCCGGACTCGCGGGCGAGCCTCCGGACGAGCGGGGAAACGACCCGGATCCGGTCTGAAGCGGACTTTGGGTTCGGGGAGGGAACGGACGCCGGTGCCTTGCTGCCGCGTGGCCGGCGTGCGCGCCGGGTTCGGGTTTGGCTGGTGCCGTAACCGATCAGGACGTTGCCGCTGCCCTCCGGGGTCACGACACCGGGTTCGGCGAAGTCCGCGGCACTGTCCACAGTGATCAGCGGGCTGCCGACGGTCAGCACTTCGCCCGGTGCTCCGTGCAGTTTCGCGACTCGGCCCGCGAACGGCACCGGTACCTCGACGCTCGCCTTCGCGGTTTCGACTTCCACGACGGTCTGGTCCACGGCGACGGTGTCGCCGACCGCGACGTGCCACGCGACGATCTCCGCCTCGGTCAGGCCTTCGCCGAGGTCGGGCAGGGTGAAGACGGCCATCACTTCTCCCCGTCGAGCGGTGCCGCGTCGTCCCACTGGAGGCGTTCGATCGCGTCCAGGATCCGGTCGACGCCCGGCAGGTGGTGCTGTTCCAGATTCGGCGCGGGATAGGGGATATCGAATCCGGCGACGCGCAGGACCGGCGCTTCCAGGTAGTGGAAACAATGCTCGGACAGTTGCGCGGCGACCTCGGCGCCGTAGCCGCAGAATCGGCTCGCCTCGTGCACCACGACCGCGCGACCAGTGCGTCGCACCGAGGCGGCGACCGTTTCCAGATCGAACGGCGCGAGGCTGCGGAGATCGATCACCTCGGCGCGGTAACCATCTTCCGCGGCTGCTTCGGCGGCTTCGAGAGTCGTGCCCAATGCGCCGCCGTAGGAAATGAGGGTGACGTCGCTGCCTTCGCGACGGATCTGCGCTTTGTCGAGTCCGGGGGAGCGGCGTTGCGGGTCGACGGTTCCCTTTTCCCAGTACCGGCGCTTGGGTTCGAGGAAAATGACCGGGTCTGGGCTGTCGATCGCGTCGCGCAGCAAGGTGTAGGCGTCGTCCGGCGTGGCCGGGGTGACGACGCGCAGGCCGGCCGTGTGCGTGTAGTAGACCTCGGACGAGTCGCAGTGGTGCTCGACGCCGCCGATGCCGCCGCCGTAGGGCACCCGGATCACGACGGGCAGTTCGACCTGGCCCTTGGTGCGGTTACGGAGTTTGGCCAGGTGGCTGGTGATCTGCTCGAACGCGGGGTAGGCGAACGCGTCGAACTGCATCTCGATCACCGGGCGCAGGCCGTTCATCGCCATCCCGATCGCGGTGCCGACGATGCCCGATTCGGCGAGCGGAGAGTCGAAGACGCGGGCGTCGCCGAAGCGTGCGGCGAGTCCGTCGGTCACCCGGAAGACGCCGCCGAGCGTGCCGACGTCCTCGCCGAAGATGAGCACGCGCTCGTCCTCGGCGAGTGCGTCCGCGAGAGCGCGGTTGAGCGCCCCGGCGAGGGACAGCGTTGTGTCCAGAGTGGCGGTCATGCCTGGTCCTCGGTGTTCTCGTGCGCCAGTTCGGCGGCTTGCTGTCGCAACGCAGCGGTCGGTTCGGCGTAGACATGCCGGAAGAGGTCCGCGGGGTCGAGTTCGGTGTCGACGTTCATCCGCTCGCGCAACGCGGCTGCTTCCTCTTCAGCACGCGCGTCGATCTCTTGCTGCGTCTTGTCGTCGAGGAGGCCACGGTCGGTCAGGTACTGCTGGAGCCGCCTGATCGGGTCGCGCGTGAGCCACTGTTCCACTTCGGCCTTCGCGCGGTAGCGCGTCGCGTCGTCTGCGTTCGTGTGCGACTCCATGCGATAGGTGACAGCTTCGATGAGCGTCGGTCCTTCGCCGGCCGCGGCGCGCGCGACAGCCTGCTCGACGACAGCGTGTACGGCGGCCGCGTCGTTGCCGTCCACGAGTACGGACGGCATGCCGTAGCCGACGCCTTTGTACGCGAGCGAAGGAGCAGCCGTTTGCTTCTCGAGCGGGACGCTGATCGCGTAGCCGTTGTTCTGTACGAGGAAGACGACTGGTGCCTTCCAGACCGCGGCGAAGTTCAGCGCTTCGTGCGTGTCGCCTTCGCTGGTGGCACCGTCCCCGACGAGAACGAGCGAAACGGTGTCTTCGCCCTTCACGCGCGCAGCGTGCGCGAAGCCGACCGCGTGCAGCGTGTTGGTGGCGAGGGGAGTGCACTGCGGGGCGACGTTGGCGCGGTACGGGTCGTAGCCGCAGTGCCAGTCGCCGCGAAGCAGCGTCAGCACTTCGACGGGGTCAACGCCGCGCGCGACGACCGCCATCGAGTCGCGGTAGGTGGGGAAAAGCCAGTCCTGCGGGCGAAGCGCGAGGATCGCGCCGATCTCGGCGGCTTCCTGCCCGCGCGCCGACGGGTACACCGCGAGCCGGCCCTGTTTGGTGAGGGCGGTGGCCTGGGTGTCGAAGCGGCGTCCGGAAACCATGCCGCGATACAGCCGGACGAGGACGTCGTCCGCGGGCATCGCGAGCGCTGGGTCAGGCGTCGGCGCGCCGCCGGCGGTCACGAGGCCGAGCGGCTCGTCGCTGGGCAGGAAACAGGACGCGGCAGTGCGTTCCGTGGTGGTCACCGACAGCTCCCATCGACGAAGACGAGTAGGCCCTGATACTCGTTCGCGAGCGATCAGAGATCCAGACTTGATTCAGAACTGTGGAATGATGGCCTGATCAATGGGGTTTGGCTGGACGATTGGCTGGTGAGGTGGTGCGGATGTCGCAGCCGGGTGGACAAATGGCCGCGGCGCTGGACGAGGTCGACCTGAAACTGATCGCGGAGCTGAAGAAAGACGGCCGCGCGTCGATGCGCGCCCTGGCTGAACGCGCGCACATTTCGCGGGCCGGGTGCTACACGCGCGTCGAGCGGCTGCACCGCGAGGGAGTGATCACCGGGTACGCGGCGGTCACCGATCCGCGCCGGATGGGACAGGGCCTGGCGGCGTACGTGTACCTGAAGGTCACGCAGAACTCGTGGCGCACGGTGAGCGCGGAACTCAAGCACATCCCGGAGATCGAGCACGGCGGTCTGGTGTCCGGGGACAACGACCTGATCCTGTTCGTGCGGACCCGCGACGCGGACAGCCTGCGGGACTTGGTGTTCGAACGGTTGCAGTCGATGCCGGACGTCCTTTCGACGCACACCGTGCTGGTCTTCGACGAGCTGTGAGTCAGGCCGCTTTGACCAGGTAGACCGCGAGCCGGAACACGCCGGTCGGCTCGAACGGCATCGGCGCGCGGCGGTACCCGGCCCGTTCGTAGAGGCTGATGTTGCGTTCGCTGGAGGCACCGGTGAACAGGACGTACTGCTTCGTCTCCGGCGGCGCGTGGCGTTCGGCGTGCTCGAGGAGGAAACGCCCGAGGCCGCGCCCGGCCAGGTCCGGCGCGACCATCAGGCGGCTGATCTCCCAGCCGCCGTCCTTGACCGTGCGGGCGCGGACCGCGCCGACGAGCCGGTGTCCGTCTCGGACGACCCAGCTGTGCCAGGTCTTGATCGACTCGCGGACCTCGGCGAGGTCCTCCCTCAGCGCGGGATGCTCCAGGGTGTTGTTGAGCAGGGCTTCCTGAACCCAGCAGCACCGCTGGAGCACCATCAGCTCGGCGGCGTCGTCGGGGGTCGCGGGACGCAGGGTCGCGCCGGGGAGGGTTTCGAGGTCCACCTGTCCTGTTCTAGCACTGGATTAAGGCCGGTTCAGGACCCAAGGACGAACTCCGCGCTAAACGGATCGCGGATGGTCACCATGCGTCCGTAGGGGCTGTCCTGCGCTTCGACGATCTTGCCGCCGTGCTCGGCGGCCCGCGCCCCTGCCGCGTCGGCGTCGGTGACGAGGATCAGCGTGCCCCAGGCCGATGCCGCGGCGGTGGAGTCGCCGATGATGCCGCCGATTTCGTGGCCGTCCGGGCGGCGGAGGAAGGTGAAGTCGATGCCGGTCAGGTCGTCGTTGCCGTCGAGGGTGAAGGCGAAGACCGCGCAGTAGAAGTCACGCGCCGGGTTCGGAGCCGGCGTGACCAGGTCGTTGCGCAGCAGGGTGCCGGGTTCGTTGACGAGCCGGGCACCGGGGAGCTGGCGACCTTGCCAGAGTCCGAATCGTGCTCCGGTCGGGTCTTCCGCGACGGCGACGCGGGCGTGCGCTCCTGCGTCGTGTGGTGGGTCGAGGAGCTTGCCGCCGGCTGCGGTGACGGCTTTGGCGGTGCCGTCGCAGTCGTCGGTCGCGAGGTAGACGGTCCAAGCCGGTCGCGAACTGCTGCCTTGGCGGAGCCCAGCGACGGGGAGGTCGCGAAGCAGGCAGTGGTCGCCATCGAAGGTCCAGCCGAGGACAGCGCGGTAGAAGCGTTGCGCGCGGTCCAGGTCGGGCACGGTGAGGTCGATCCAGGTCGGGGTGCCGAGCGGCTGGTTGCGGTCGACGGTGCTCATCGGGGTCCCTTCGTCGGTGATGGCGGTGACGCTAGGGCGGATCGCGGACAGTAACGGTCCTCAACGGCTCACCATGTGGGAGGCGGTGGCCGGGCTTGGTCCGGGCCACGCATTCTGGACAGGGCACCCCGGACCGGAATGGCAGGCACGAATGAGCACCTCCCCGCTCGAGAATCCCCTGTGGGCCGCGTTGAGCGGCCCGCACGCGTCGTTCGCGGAGCAGAAGGGGCAGGTGCTGCGGTATCCGGTGGACGTCTCGCCGTTCCTCGCCGTGCCGGACGAACCGGACGAGCACGTGTGGCACGACATCGCCGACCTCATCGGGCCGGGGGCGTCGACGCTCGTGGTCGGCCGGGTCGGGACGCCGCCGCCCGCGGGCTGGACGGTGGAAGCCGAGTTGCCCGGGGTCCAGATGGACGGTTCGGCCGCCCCGGCCGCCGCCGACCCGGAAGCGGTCCGGCTGACCGAGGCGGACGTGCCGGAAATGCTCGACCTGGTCTCCCGGACGAAGCCGGGCCCGTTCCTGCCCCGGACGATCGCCCTGGGCACCTACCTGGGCATCCGCCGCGACGGCGCGCTGGTGGCGATGGCGGGCGAGCGGATGCACCCGCCGGGCTGGACGGAGATCAGCGCGGTGTGCACGGACCCGGCGTTCCAAGGGCAGGGCCTCGCGGCCCGGCTCGTGCTGGCGGTGGCCGCCGGGATCCGGGAACGCGGCGAGCGGCCGTTCCTGCACGCGGCCGAGACGAACACCGGCGCGATCCGGTTGTACGAGAAGCTGGGGTTCCGGCACACCCGGAAGATGCAGTTCGGCGTTTATCGGGCTCCTTCGGCGTAGTCGTCGGTCGGGTGGGCTTTCGTGGGGCTGCGGTGCGCTGAACACTGCGGTGCTTGGGATGAAGCAATGTCGGCTGCTGGCGAAGGGCTTCCTCCGGCTAGGGGTCGGCGTGACTGTCCATTGTGGATCTAGGGGGAGTTAGGGGTCGTTGCGCGCGCTGAGGCGCGGCTAGCGTGGGTCGGCGAAGAAGGATCCCGTGGCCGGGTCGTCCCGGCGCACACGTCGGAAAGGCGGTGGGACGACATGACGGGTAGCGCGCATTCCGACGAGGACAGCTGGTTTCGCCGCTTCCACACGTCGCCCGAGGCGAAGGCAAGGCTGGTGTGCTTGCCGCACGCCGGAGGTTCGGCTCCGTTCTACTTCCCGGTTTCGCGGGCGCTGACGCCGGACATCGAGGTGCTGGCGGTGCAGTACCCGGGCCGCCAGGACCGGCGGCACGAGCCGTTCCTGACCACGATCGACGCGCTGGCCGACCGGATCGCCGACCTGCTGCGCGGCCGCGACGACCTGCCGCTCGCGCTGTTCGGGCACAGCATGGGCGCGATGATCGCCTTCGAGGTGACCCGACGGCTGGAGGCCGCGGGCACCGCGGTGGACACGCTGTTCGTGTCCGGCCGCCGGGCACCGTCGCGGCATCGGAACGAGAACGTGCACACCCGCACCGACGACGGCGTGATCGACGAGCTGCGCCGGTTGAGCGGCACCGAAATGGACCTGCTCGGCGACGACGACGTCGTGCGGATGATCCTTCCCGTGGTGCGCAACGACTACCGGGCCGTGGAGACCTACCGGTACCAGCCGGGCGCGCCGCTGGCCGCCCCGGTGGTCGCGTTCACCGGAACCGCCGACCCGGTCGCTTCGGTCGACGAGGTCCGGTCGTGGGGCGACCACACCTCGGCGGGCTTCGAGCTGGTCCCGCTCGATGGCGGGCACTTCTTCCTGACCCGCCACCAGAACGTGATTCTCCGGTATCTGACCGATCGGCTGGTCGACAAGGGGCGGGCGCATGTCTGAGGCATTGGCGGCGGGATTCGACAGCAGGCTCGAGGAACTGCGCGAGATCAAGGAAGCCACGCGACGCGGTCCCGACGACGCCGCGACCGACCGGCAGCACGACCGCGGCAAGCTGACCGCGCACGAGCGCATCGAGTTGCTTCTCGACCCCGGTTCGTTCACTGAGATCGAGTCTTTGCGCCGACACCGCGCGACGGCCTTCGGCCTCGAACACCGGAAGCCGTATTCGGACGGCGTGGTGTGCGGTTGGGGCACGGTGTACGGGCGCACGGTTTTCGTGTACGCCCACGACTTCCGCATTTTCGGCGGCGCGCTCGGCGAAGCGCACGCGCAGAAGATCCACAAGGCGATGGATCTCGCCGCGGCGGCCGGCGCTCCGCTGGTGTCGCTCAACGACGGCGCCGGTGCGCGGATTCAGGAGGGCGTGACGGCCCTCGCCGGGTACGGCGGGATTTTCCAGCGCAACACCCGGTCTTCGGGAGTGATCCCGCAGATCTCGGTGATGCTCGGCCCGTGCGCGGGCGGGGCGGCGTACTCGCCCGCGTTGACGGATTTCGTGTTCATGGTGCGCGAAACCTCGCAGATGTTCATCACCGGGCCGGACGTGGTGCACGCGGTGACCGGCGAGGAGATCACCCGGAACGGTCTTGGCGGCGCGGATGTGCATGCCTCGACGTCGGGGGTCGCCGCGTTCGTTTACGACGACGAACCCAGCTGCCTGGAGGACGTGCGGTACCTGATTTCGTTGCTGCCGTCGAACAACAACGAGGCGCCGCCGGTCGAGCCGACCGCTGATCCGGCGGACCGTCGCACGGACAAGCTGCTCGAGGTGGTGCCGACCGACGCGGCCCGCGCGTACGACATGTGTGCGGTGATCGAGGAAATCGTCGACGACGGCGAGTTCCTCCAGGTGCACGCCGGTTGGGCGACGAATGTCGTGTGCGCTCTCGCCCGGCTCGAGGGACACGTGGTCGGGATCGTGGCGAACCAGCCGGCGACGCTCGCCGGGGTCCTCGACATCGAGGCGAGCGAGAAAGCCGCACGGTTCGTGCAGACCTGCGACGCGTTCAACATTCCCCTGGTGACGCTGGTCGACGTGCCGGGTTTCCTGCCCGGCGTGGACCAGGAACACGGCGGCATCATCCGGCACGGCGCGAAGCTGTTGTACTCCTACTGCAACGCGACGGTGCCGCGGGTGCAGGTGATCCTGCGGAAGGCCTACGGCGGCGCGTACATCGTGATGGACTCGCGGTCGATCGGCGCGGACGTTTCGCTGGCGTGGCCGACGAACGAGATCGCGGTGATGGGCGCGGAAGGCGCGGCGAACGTGATCTTCCGCCGCGAAATCAACGCGGCCGACGACCCGGACGCGGTGCGACGGCAGAAGATCAAGGAATACAAGACCGAGCTGATGCACCCGTACTACGCGGCCGAACGCGGACTGGTCGACGACGTCATCGAGCCCGGCCGGACGCGCGAGATGCTGATCCGGTCGCTCGCGATGTTGCGGGCCAAGCACGCCGACGTTCCGGCGCGCAAGCACGGGAACCCGCCGATGTGATGGCGGTCCGGGTCGCGCGTCGAGGAACGGGGGATGCGATGGGGTCGGCTGGAGTGGCGGATCCGAGGTTGGGGGTTCGCGCCTCGGTTGACGAGGCGGGTTCCGGTGGCTCGGCTGAGCCGGGGATGCTTGCGGGGCAGGACGGATCGGCTGGGCCGCCCGGCGGTTCTGGTGCGGTCGAGACGCCGGAGGATTCGGCTGGACCCGGTCCGAGTGGAGAGCTTCGCGCGGTCGCATCGCCCGAGGATGTTGGCGGATCGGAAGCGGCGGAACTTCCTGCGGAGCAGCGGCAACTTGCTGGCCTGGCCCCGGACGAGACGCATGGTGAACCGCGCGGGATGACGGCAGGGGACGCAGGTGGGGCCAGGACACAGCTTCCTTCGGCGTCGGGGGAATTCGCTGGCCTGGAATCTGCTCTGGCGCGCGATGTGCGGCGTGCTGCGGTCGCGGGGTGTGTGGACGTGACTGATGCGGCAGCTGTTGCGGCGCAAGGGAATTCGGCCGGGCCGGATCAAGCGCGACGTGCTGCGGAGGAAAAGTCAGCTGCTGTGGCTGGGGTAGAACTCCTCGCGGGACAGAGGGATTCTGCCTTTGGCGCTGACGGGCAGGATCATGCGCGGCGTGGTTCGGTAGCAGGGACTCCG
This sequence comes from Amycolatopsis orientalis DSM 43388, assembly GCF_000411975.1. Classification (GTDB taxonomy): domain Bacteria; phylum Actinomycetota; class Actinomycetes; order Mycobacteriales; family Pseudonocardiaceae; genus Amycolatopsis; species Amycolatopsis orientalis_D. The sequence continues at coordinate 99,408 of NZ_ASXG01000120.1, read as the reverse complement.
GGTGCGGCTGGAGTGGAAGTCCCCGCAGCTCGGGGAGGTTCGGTTGGCTGTGGGGTTGCCGGGTCGGGTGATGCGCGGCGTGCTCCGGCGGCCGGGTCTGCGACAGGTTTGGAAGTTCCTGCAGCCCGGGGAGGTTCGGATGGCTGGTGGGTTGCCAGGGCGGGTGAGGCGCGGCGTGCTGCGGTGAATGGGTCTGCGAGCGTGACTGGCGCGGAAGCCTCTGCAGGGCAGGGGGATTCGGCCGACTCCGGACCTGCTGAGCCAGCTGCCGCACCGCGCGATGGGGTGGCAATCCCCGCAGTACGTGTTGTGCGGGGGAATCCGGACGACCTAGAACTGGCTGCCCTCCTCGTCGCGCTGGCCGCGGCTGGTCAGGCAGCGGGTAATGGGTGCGAGGAAGCTGCTGTGCCAGCACCTCGGCGACCGTCGGCAAGGTTTGTTCCCGCGACGAGCTGGCGGGCGCGGTAACTCGGCTCGCGGAGGGCGTGAGGGAGCGGGGCCCGGATCGGCGTAGTGAGATGCGGGCTTTCCGCAAGACGGCGGCTGCGCGGAACGTCGGTCTTCGCAGCAACCGGCCCGGGCGAAGGGGCGATCTCGACGGCAAGAGCGATCGGCGGCGGGCGGCGAAAGCCTTGCGCCACAGGAGAACAACTACCTCGTCCGCAACGGACGACACGGGGACAGGTCCAAGATCCATGTCTCCAAGCTACCGCCGCCAGTCGAACATCTGCACGGTATCGATCCGGTGAATCAAGCATGCACCGCGGTACTGTCCAAATAGGTCAGGACGGCGCGGATGCGGCGGTTCTCGTCCCGGCTGGCTTCCAGGCCCAGCTTGGCGAAGATGTTGCTGATGTGGTTTTCGACCGCTCCCTGGGTCACCACCAAAGCCTTGGCGATCGCCGTGTTCGACAGGCCCTGTGCCATCTGGGCCAGCACTTCGGTTTCGCGTGCGGTCAGCGCCTCCAAAGGGTCCCGGCTGCGCGACAGCATCTGCGCGACCACGTCCGGGTCGATGGCCGATCCGCCGCTGGCGACGCGGCGGACCGCTTCCAGGAAGTCCGCGACGTCGGCGACTCGTTCCTTCAGCAGGTAGCCGACGCCGGAGGTGCCTTCCGCGATCAGGTCCACCGCGTAGCTTCCTTCGACGTATTGCGACACCACCAGCACCGGCAGGCCGGGGATTTCCTTGCGGGCGGCCAAAGCCGCGCGCAGGCCCTCGTCGGTGAAGGTCGGGGGCATCCGGACGTCGGCGATGACGAGGTCGGGGCGGTGGTCGCGGATCGCCACCAGCAGGTCGTCGCCGTTGTCGACCGCGGCGGCGGTTTCGATGCCGACGTCCGCGAGCAGGCTTTGCACCCCGGCGCGCAACAGTACTGAGTCTTCCGCGATCACGACGCGCATTTTCTCGCCTCCACAACAGGATTCACCAGCGGACGGGCAGATCGGCCCGCACGACGGTGGGGCCGCCGGCGGGGCTGACGACGGTGAGCACGCCGTCGATCGTGGCGGCACGGTCGGCCAGGCCGGCCAGGCCGCCGCCGGGGCGCATCGAGGCGCCGCCGTGGCCGTTGTCGGTGATCTCGACGACCACGGTGTCGTCGTCGCGGGTCACTCGCACGGACGCGCGGTCGGCGCCGGAATGTTTGGTCACGTTGGTGAGCGTTTCGCTCACGATGAAATAAGTCGTGGTCTCGACAGGTGCGGGCGGACGGGGTTCTACGGTAACCTCGACCTCGATCGGGACAGGCATTCTTGCGGTAAGAGAAGACAACGCCGCGTCCAGGCCGCGATCCTGGAGCACCGGCGGGTAGATCCCGCGCGCGAGGTCACGCAACTCCGAGACAGCGAGTTTGGCGTCGGCGTGCGCGGCGCCGATGAGTTCGCGGACGGCGGCCGGGTCGTCGAGGTCGAGTTTGAGCTGGGCGCGGCCCAAGCTCATCGCGACGGACACCAGCCGCTGCTGCGCGCCGTCGTGCAGGTCCCGTTCGATCCGGCGCCGTTCGGCCTCCACCGCGTCGACTCCGCGCGCACGCGAATTCCGCAGCTGCTGGGTGCGCGCCTCGAGTTGCGCGGTGCGGTTCGGGCCGAGGAACGACGTCGCCAGTTCGCCGTGCATGGTCCCGATCCCCGGGGCCACGAAAATCCCGAAAGGAGGTACCGCGATGGACACGACGCCCGCCACGAATTCCACGATGCCCAACGGAAAAGCGACGAGCACGAAGGCGAATTCGCGCCAGGTGGCGGCGTCGAGCAACCGCGCTTGCCACACCGGGAGCAGGCCCGGTCCGGCCGGTCGGCGGCGGACCGGTTCGGCGATCGCGACGGCGAGCATCCGGCGCGCCCAGCGTCGTTCGAAGGCGCAGTACGAACGCATCAGCGAGGTCGCGACCACCAGAACGGGGATGCCGATCCACAGCATGGTCGTCGCGACCCCGACGAGCATGGTCACCAGGATCAGCACGAACGCGGCGAGCCGGATCGGGAGGCTCAGCACGAGGAACCCGATCGTCCGCATGGTCGGCGGCCGCGTCACGGGCATCGCGCGATCCGTTCCAGTTCCGGCACGAGGTCGTCGAGGGTGGGCGTCGCCAGCATCTCGTCGCGCACCTCGAGCGCACATTCCCGAAAGGACGGTTCCTCCAGCAGCCGGCGCACTCCCGCTCGGACGCTCGCGGGCGTCACGTCCTCGAGGTCCACCAGCAAGCCGTTGCCGCGCTTCACCTGAGCCACCGCCGAACCGCGTTCGCTCCACGTGGTGCCCGGGATGACGAGCTGCGGGACGCCGTTCACGACCGCGTTGCCGATCGTCGCGCCGCCGCCCTGGTGCACTATCGCGGAGCACGAAGCGAGGAGTTCGTTCATCGGCACGAAATCGACCGCGCGGACGTTGTCCGGGATCGTGCGCACGGACGCGAGCTGGCTCGCGTTCAGCGTGGCGATCACTTCGAGGTCGAGATCGGCGAGTCCGTCCAGCAGGTCTCCGACGGAGGTTTCCTCGACGCCGAGCACCTGCCGGTTCGAGATGCCGAGGGTGAGCATCACCCGCGGCCGCTCCGGCTGCTCCAGCACCCACGACGGGATCGCCATCGGCTTGTTCTGCGGCACGAACCGGGCCGGCAGGTAGTCGACGTCCACGCCGTCGTACCGCAGATAGGACGGATGGCAGTCGATGGTCCGCACGCCGTAGCGGAGGGTTTCGTCGTAGTCCGCGCCGAACCGGCCGACCGCGGCGGACATCCACGTCACGAACGGGTCCGGCGACGTGTCTTCCGGACGGCTGGCTCTGAGGTCGCGGTACTGCGCGCCGATGCGGGCGGTCTGGTCGGCGGCGTACATCATCCGCAGGTGCGGCACCCCGAGCGCGTGCGCGACGATCGGCGCGGCGTAGATCATCGGGTCCCACACCACGAGGTCCGGCTGCCACTGCCGGGCGAAGCGGACGAGTTCGTCGAGCAGCGAATCCGGCGTGGTCCAGCGGAACACGTCGACCCAGTGCTCGTACACGTTGCGCACGTACTCGTCGGTGTAGCGCTCGGGACGGCTTTCGGAGATCCGGAAGTCGCCCTGCATCGCGTTGTTGCCGTCGACCTGCAGCTGGCGGTGCCGGGCGATGTCGAGTTCGTCGCCGAACCACATGGCGTCCAACCCGGTTTCGGCGAACGACGCGACCTCGCGCGGGTTGCGCTGCCCGACGAAGCGCACCTCGTGCCCGGCCGCGGCCAGCGCCCAGCCCAGCGGAGCCATGCTGTAAACGTGCGTCCTCGTCGGGAAGACCATCAGCATCACGCGCATCGCGGCAGCTCCGGGATTCGTAGGTGCGGCAGGACAACGGAAACGGTAGGTCCGCGCGGCCGCCTCGCCCACCCGGTAGGGGCCCCTGAATCCGGCGCGGGGAAGGCGGGTTTGGACCGGCTTTAGATGCCCCTTAGGGGCTAGTGGCGCGCGGGCCGCGGCGGATAGACAGGTATCCGGATCCGGCCGCGCCGCGCCGGAGAGGCACGAGGGAAGCGAACGAGGTGATGAGCATGGCCGTGGCGCCCACCGCGAAAGGCTGGGTCCCGTTCGGCGAGCACCGCACCTGGTACCGGATCACCGGGCAACCGGGAGGAGCGGCCCCCGCCGTGGTCGTGGTGCACGGCGGGCCGGGCAGCACGCACGACTACCTGCTGAGCCTGGCCGGACTCGCCGAGCACGGCTTCCCGGTCGTGCACTACGACCAGCTCGGCAGCGGCGGGTCCACCCGGCTGCCGGACGCCGAACCGGGGTTCTGGAATCCGGAGCTGTTCGGCGACGAGCTGGACAACCTGGTGCACCGGCTCGGCATCGAGGACAACTACGTCCTCTATGGACAGTCGTGGGGCGGCCTGGTCGTCGCGCGGCACGCCGCCGAGCGCCCGGACGGCCTGCGCGGGCTGGTGATCGCCAACTCGCCGGCGTCGTACGAGCTGTGGCGCAGCGAGATGGACCGGCTGCGCGCGCTGCTGCCGCCCGGCGTCGACGAGGGCCTGCGGGCGCACGAGGCCGCCGGCACGACGGACACGCAGGAGTACTTCGACCTCATGCGCGTCTTCTACGACCGGCACGTCTGCCGGGTCCTGCCGTGGCCGGCCGACTATCTCGCCTCGTTCATGGAGATGGCCGACAACAACACCGTCTACTCGGTGATGAACGGCCCCAGCGAGTTCACCGTCACCGGCACGCTCGCGGACTATTCGGTGATCGACCGCCTCGACGACATCGAGGCGCCGACCCTGCTCATCTCCGGCGCGCACGACGAGGCCACCCCGGCGACCGTGCAGCCGTACTACGACCGGATCCACGACGTGCGCTGGGAGATCCTCCCGGAGTCGAGCCACGTCCCCCATCTCGAGGAGCCGGAACGGTTCCGCGAAGTCCTGCTGGGATTCCTGCAGGAAGTCCATTCCCCCGCCGAAAGAGAGGTCGCCAGTCATGGATGAGGCCAGCCAGGCCGGATCGGCGGTCGTGTTCCCCGGGATGAGCCCGTGCCGGTTCGTCGACTTCGGCAAGTTCCTGCTCATCAACCCGTTCGCGCGCAGGCTCATCAAGGACGCCGACGACCGGCTGGGCTACTCGCTGGTCGACCGCTTCCGCGAGGCCGAGGGCGACTATTCCGAGTACGCCCAGGTCGGGTTCATGCTCACCTGCGTCGCGCTCGCCGAATGGGCCGAACAGGAGTACGGGATGAGCCCGGACTACTGCACCGGCCCGAGTTTCGGCGAGAAACCGGCCAGCGTGTACGCCGGTTCGCTGACCTTCCCGGACGCGGTGTGGATGACCGCGAAGCTCGCGCGGTGCCTCGAGGAGTTCTTCGCGACCGAGCACACCGACGTCGTGACGCACTCGTTCGTCCGCACGCCGGAGGAGAAACTGCGCGACGCGCTGACCGAACTCGACGGCCGCGGCGAATGGTCGGACATCTCCTGCTACATCGACCACGACTTCTACATGGTCTCGGTGCGGGAGCGGAACCTCGACTGGCTCAAGCAGACCGTGCGGGGCATGGGCGGGCTGTCGCTGTACACGATGCGTCCTCCGCTGCATTCGCGCGCGTTCGGCGCGTTGCGGCGCAAGGCCGAGGACGAGGTGCTCGGCGGCCTCGACTTCCATGATCCCCTCCTTCCGATCGTCGCTGACCAGGACGGTTCGGTGCTGCGGTCCGGCGAGCAGGTCCGCACGATGCTGCTGGACAGCATCGTCGAGCCGCTGCGCTGGCCGGACGTCGTGTCGTCGCTCGAACAGCTCGGCGTGCGCAAGCTGTGGGTGGCCGGGCCGGACACGCTGTTCGGCCGTGTCCGGGCCACGACCAGCCGGTTCGAGGTGACCACGGTGAACCCGCGGCTCGCGCTGCAGCCGCGGCGGCGCGGCGCGGGTCCCTCGCGGGTCAGCTAGCCGGCTGCAGGTGCGACAGCGTCGTCCAGAGGCGTCCGGGGTTCTCGAACGTCTCCAGGTTCAGCGCGTCGTCGGAGAACCGGACGTTGTACTTCTCCTCCAGCACGGCCAGCAGTTCCACGGTGGCGAGCGAGTCGAGGCCGTACTCCTTGAGCGGGGTCTCGGGCTTCAGCGCCTCGTCGGCGGGCAGGAACGGCAGGTACGGACGGAGGACTTCGTCGAAAGAGCTGTCCCACATGGCTACTCCGGTGGCTGGGTCGGGCACTTCACCAGGCAGGGAAACCGACCGCCCGGTTCGGTTTTGAACCTTACCCCGCGCCGCCGTGTCCGGGCGACGCGTCGGGACCCCTATTGCTCATCCGGCCACCAGAAGGCCGACCCCCGACCCGGAACGCAACCGTTGCCGCGAAGCCATGAGGCCGTGACTGTGGTCGGGTCAGCAGCGATCGGCACAGTATGCGGAGGACCACGATGGACACGACGACCACCTCGGGACTGCACGCGCGGTTTCTGCGCGGGCTGGCCCGTTCCGAGTCCCGGCCCGCGGTCAGCGTCGGCGGGCAGTCGCTGACCTACGGCGAGCTGCACGAGCGGGCGCTGCTGTGGGGCGGTGCGCTGGCGGAGTCCGGCGCACGCACGGTAGGGGTGCTAGCTGGGAAGGGCGTGACCGCCTACGCCGGGATTCTGGCCGGGCTGTATGCGGGGGCGACGGTCGTCCCGCTGCGGCCGGACTTTCCGGCGGCCCGGACCGCGCAGATGGTCGAGGCGGCGGAGGTGGACGCGCTCATCGCCGACGAACGCGGCCTGACCGTGGCTCCGCCGGTGAAGACCGTCTTGGCTCCGGAAAGCACCAAGTTGCAGCCGCACCAGGCACTGACCGCGCCGAAGGACGTGCGGGCCGAGGATTCCGCGTACGTGCTTTTCACCTCGGGGTCCACCGGACGGCCGAAGGGAGTCCGGATCGGGCACGGCTCCACCGAGCACTACTTCGGGCTGCTCGACGCGCGGTACGACTTCACGCCGGACGATGTCTTCTCCCAGACGTTCGACCTGAACTTCGACTGCGCGATGTTCGACCTCTTCTGCGCGTGGGGCGCGGGTGCGGAAGCGGTGGTCCTGCCCGCGGCGGCATACCGGAACGTGCCGGCGTTCGTGGCGGAACGCGGCCTCACCGTGTGGTTCTCCACGCCGAGCGCGATCGACCTGGTGCGCCGCACCGGACGGCTCGCCCCGGGCGCGATGCCGGGCCTGCGGTGGAGCTTCTTCGCCGGGGAAGCGCTGACCGTCCGGGACACCGCGGACTGGCGCGCGGCGGCGGGCAACTCCGTGACCGAGAACCTCTACGGGCCCACGGAGCTGACCATCACCGTCGCCGGATACCGGTGGGACGACGAGGAAACGCCGCGGATCGCGGTGAACGGCGTGGTGCCGATCGGCGCGGTGCACGAGGGACACGAGTACCTGCTGCTCGACGAGAACGAGGCGGGCGAGGGCGAACTGGCCATCGCCGGCCCGCAGCTGACGCCGGGCTATCTCGACCCGGCCGACGAGAAGGGCCGGTTCCTCGACCGCGACGGCCGCCGGTTCTACCGCACCGGCGACCGCGTGCGCCGCCTCGGCGGGGACGACCTGGCGTACCTGGGGCGGCTCGATTCGCAGGTGCAGGTGCTCGGCTGGCGCGTGGAGCTGACCGAGGTGGAGCACGCGCTGCGGGACTGCGGCGTGGACGCGGTGGCGCTCGGGGTGCAAGGCGAAAGCGGGACCGAGCTGTTCGTCTTCTACACCGGGCCGCAGCGGCCGGTGCTCGAACTGGTGCGGGCGTTGCGGGCGGTGCTGCCCGAGGGCGTGATCCCGCGGCGGTACGAGCACGTCGAGGCGTTCCCGCTGAATTCCAACCGCAAAATCGACCGGAAGACGCTCGCCGCCCGCGCCGCCGACCTGCTGAGTCCCGTCCCTGCCTGACGCGTCCGTGAAGGGCTCCTTGCGGGAACCAGATTCCTGCGAGGAGCCCTTCACGGCTTTTGCGCGAGGACCGGCAGAGCGCCAGCTAGGGGCCGTTAGGGGTGTGGATCACCGCCTGCGCGCGGATAACTTTCCGACGTCGGGGAGCTGTCCCGCGCAGGCACGGTGATTCTACGAATCCTTTCGGGAGTGGCAGTCGTGAACGAATCCGGTTCTCTCGTCCATGCCCTGCTCGACGCGGCGGCGGCCAGCGCGCCGGACGCCGCCGCGGTGCGCGACCGGACGGGGGTGTGGACGTATGCCGAGCTGGCCGCTTGGAGTCACGCGGTGGAGGCGGTGCTCGCGCGGCGCGGGGTCGGGCGCGGCGATCGCGTCGTGGTGCAGCTGCCGACGGACCGGGCGCTCGTCGCGCTCTTCCACGGCACTTCCCGCCGGGGCGCGGTATTCGTGCCGATCAACCCGGCGATGAAGCAGTTCCACTTCGATTCCGTCGTCGAGAACGCCGAACCGGTGCTGGTCGTCCATTCCGGACAGTTCGCTCCATTGTGGACGGAAGTCGAGAAGGCTTACCGCGAAGCGACGCGCGTCGAGCCCACTGAGGTCGAACTGGACGACGTCGCGGTACTCGTTTACACCTCCGGCAGCACGGCCGCGCCCAAGGGCGTCATCGGGCCGCACCGGCAGGTCACCTTCGCGGCCGGCGCGATCCAGGCGGTGCTCGGCTACCGCCAGGACGACGTCGTCTTCTGCCGGTTCCCGATGTCCTGGGACTACGGCCTCTACAAAGTCCTGCTCTCGACGTTGGGCCGGAGCGAGATCGTGCTGGCCGACGCCGAGTCGGATCTCCGCCTGCTGCAGCGGATGCGCGAGGTCGGCGCGACGGTCGTCCCGATCGTGCCTTCGCTCGCGACGATGATCGCCACGCTCGCCGAGCGCGACAGCGGCGAACCCGCTCCGGTGCGGCTGTTCACGAACACCGGTGCGGCGCTGCCGGATTCGACCATCGAGAAGCTTCGCACCGCTTTCCCCGGCGTGCGGGTCGTCCGGCAGTTCGGCCAGACCGAGTGCAAGCGGATCACCATCATGCCGCCCGAGGAAGACGCGGAGCGGCCGGGTTCGTCCGGCCTTCCGCTGCCCGGAACGACCGTGCACATTCTCGCTGCCGACGGAACTTCGTTGCCCGCTGGGGAAATCGGCGAGATCGTGGCCGCCGGACCGCACGTGATGCCCGGCTACTGGCGCGCCCCGGAGCTGTCCGCGCGAGCCTTCCGCCGCGACGAGGCCACCGGCGAGCTGCGGCTGCACACCGGCGATTACGGCCGGCTCGACGACGACGGCTACCTCTACTTCGAGGGCCGCCGCGACGACATGTTCAAGCGCAAGGGAATCCGGATGTCCACTTTGGAGATCGAGGCGGCCGCGATGGACATCCCGGGCGTGCGCGCGGCGGGTGCGATCCCGCCGAGCGAGACGCGGGACCTGGCGATCTGCGTGGAGAGCGACCTGCCGCCGACCACCGTGCTCAAGGAACTGGCTCAGCGGCTTGAGCCGCAGAAGGTGCCCGCGCTGTGCCACGTCGTGGACGAGTTCCCGCTGACCGCGCACGGCAAGAACGCGACCAAGGAACTCGCCCTGCTGGTGGAAGGTGCCCGCAAATGAGCAAGTACGACGAGCTGGCCGCCCGGTACGGCACGCCGGCTTACGTGTACGACCTGGACGTGACCGCCCAGTCGCGCGATCAGCTGTTCGGGCTGCTCCCGGAGGGGTTCGCGGTCTACTACGCGCTGAAGGCCAACCCGCATCCGGAGATCGCCCGTGAACTGCGCGAGGGCGGTTGCCGTGCGGAGATCAGCTCGACCGGCGAGCTGGCCAACGCGCTGACCGCCGGGTTCGCTGCGGAGGACATCCTCTACACCGGCCCGGGCAAAACCGACGGCGAGCTGGACGCGGCGATCGCCGCGGGCGTCCGGCTGTTCTCTGTGGAATCGCTGACTGACCTGCAGCACGTCGGGGCCGCGGCGCAGCGGCAGGACACCGTCGCGCGGTGCCTGTTGCGGGTGAACACCACGCAGGGCAGCGCGTCGACCGGTATCCGGATGATGGGCCGTCCATCGCAGTTCGGCGTCGACGCCGAGACGCTGCCCGAGCTAATGCCGCTGTTCAAGGCGGTCTCCGGGGCGAAGGTCGTCGGCGCGCACTTCTTCACCATGAGCAACGCGCAGGACGAGGACGCGCTGCTCGGCGAGTACGAGTTCGTGCTGCAGTCCGCCGCGCAGTTACGCCAGGAAACCGGGCTTCCGCTGGAACTGCTCGACATCGGCGGCGGCTTCTCGTCGCCGTATGCGGTTCCGGGCGAGCGCACCGACTACCCGAAGCTGCGCACCGGTTTGGCGCAGCTGCTCGACCTCTACCTGCCCGAATGGCGCAGCGGCGAGGTCGAGCTGGCCTGCGAGTCCGGCCGCTACCTGTCCGGCACCTGCGGGACGCTGCTGGCCGGGGTGGTGAACGTGAAGGAGAGCCGGGGGCACCGGTTCGTCATTCTCGACGCCGGAATCAACGTGGTCGGCGGGCTTTCCGGGATCGGGCGCCTGCTTCCTGCCGCGGTCGGAGTCGAGCAGACGGGAGACCAGCCGGGGCAGCTCGTCGGTCCACTGTGCACTCCGGGCGACTCGCTCTCGAAGACCGCGAAGCTGCCCGAGCTGTCCGCCGGCGACCTGCTTACCGTGCCGAATGTCGGTGCGTACGGCGTCACCGCGAGTCTGATCAGCTTCCTCGGCCGTCCCGCGCCGACTGAAGTCGTGGTCCGCGGCGACGAGGTCGTCTCAGTGTCGCGTTTGGACTACCAGCGAGCCTATGAGGTTTCGCTATGAGCGAGGAAGTCCGCGCATACGGCGGCAGCGTGATCGAGGAGCCGAGTGCGCGCACGGTGATCGTGAGCAGCATGGCGTCGGACTCGCACACCTGGAACCTCGTCTACCTCGAACTTCTCGTGGGGGAACTCGGTTTCGACGTCGTCAACCTCGGCGCGTGCGTGCCGGACGAGTTGCTGGAGGCCGAATGCGTGAGCCGCCGTCCGGCGATGCTGGTGCTGAGCAGCGTCAACGGCCACGGCTACCAGGACGGACTGCGGGTCGTGCAACGGCTTCGGGCGCTGCCGGAGCTGCGCCGGCTGCCGATCGTCATCGGCGGCAAGCTCGGCACCGGTGGTCCGCTGTCGGACGAGCAGACCGCGGAACTGCTGTTCGCCGGGTTCGACGGAGTCTTCGACGAGCAGAACGCCGCCGCGTTCCGGCATTTCGCGGCCACGCTTCCCGGCGGCGTCAGCCAGTTGGAGGGAGCGTGAGCTTCGAGCGGTTCGTCGCGGAACGGCACGCGGCCGGGGAACTGGTCGTGCAACCGCGCATGGGGTTCGACAGTCCGGCGGCGATGCGCGCCGGGCTGGTCGCGACCAAACGCGCGAACGCCGCGACCGTCGGCACGCTCACGCTCGACAGCTACACCCGCGTCCGCGACACCGAATCCGCGGAACACGCGCTGCGCAACGGAATTCCGCTGAACGGCTACCCGATCGTCAACCATCCGCCCGAGGTGACCCGGGCGATGCTCGACGGCCTCGAAGGCCCGGATTTCCCGGTCCAGGTCCGGCACGGTTCGGCCCGGCCGTCAGACATCTTCCGGGCGATGATCGCCGCGGGTCTGCACGCCACCGAAGGCGGCCCGATTTCCTACTGCCTGCCCTACAGCCGCACGCCGCTCGACGAATCCGTGCGGAATTGGGCGTATTGCTGCGAGCTGCTGGTCGACGCCGAGCATCCGGGCGGCCGTCCGCATCTGGAGACCTTCGGCGGCTGCATGCTCGGACAGCTCTGCCCGCCGAGCGAGCTGGTCGCGATCAGCGTGCTGGAGGCGTTGTTCTTCTACCGCAAGGGCGTGCGCAGCATTTCGGTGAGCTACGCGCAGCAGACGAACCTTCAGCAGGACCGGGAAGCTGTCGCCGCGCTGCGCCGGTTGTGCGCCGAGCTGCTACCGGATGCGACCTGGCACGTAGTGATCTACGCCTACATGGGCCTCTTCCCGCGCACGCCGGACGGCGCGATGTTGTTGCTGGGCAAGGCCGCTGAGCTGGCGATGAGCACCGGTTCGGAGCGGCTGATCGTGAAGACCGCCGCCGAAGCGCACCGCATCCCGACCGTCGCGGAGAACGTGACCGCGCTTGAACACGCGGCCGCGTCGGCGCGGGGCATCAAGGCCATCGTGGACGAGGACAACCAGGTTTACCGCGAGGCTTACGCCCTGGTCGACGCGGTCCTCAACAGCCACGCCGATCTCGACCGCGCGCTCGTGGTCGCCTTCAAACGCGGACTGCTCGACGTGCCGTACTGCCTGCATCCGGACAACGCGGGCCAGGCGCGCAGCACGCTCGACGCGGAGGGCCGGCTCGGCTGGTCCGAACTCGGTTCGCTGCCGTTGCGCGGGATCGCCGAACGCGCGCCGAGCGGCCGGATCACCTCGTCGACGCTGATGTCGGCGCTTTCCTACGTCCAGCACACCCACGACACCCAGGCATTGGAGCAGCCGATGACCGCGATCGGAGGGGATTCGCGATGAGCACTCGCCGGACTGTCCGGGCGTATCCGTTCGACATGCACGAGACGTCCGTATCCGAGACCTATCACCAGTTGCAGCACGACGAGCCGATGAGCCGGGTGCAGTTGCCCTTCGGCGAGCAAGCGTGGCTGGCGACGAAGTACGCCGACGTCAAGCTGGTGACCGCCGACCCGCGGTTCAGCCGCGAACTGGCCCAGGGGCTCGACCAGCCGCGGATGCGCCGCCAGCAGATGGGCGACGGCATCATGGGCATGGACCCGCCGGATCACAGCCGGCTGCGCCGACTGGTGATGAAGGCGTTCACCGCGCGCCGGCTGGAGGCGATGCGCGAAAGCGTCCGTACGCTGGTGCATGAGCTGATCGACGCGATGATGGAGAACGGTGCGCCCGGCGACATCGTCGAGGATCTCGCGCGGCCGCTGCCGGTCACGGTGATCTGCAACCTGCTCGGCGTGCCCAAGGAAGACCACACGATCTTCCGCGAGTGGACGCAGGCGCTGGTCAGCGACGCGACGGCGAAGGGCGACGTGCTCGACGTCTACGGCGATCAGCTGGACAACTACGTGGCCGAACTGGTCGCGCAACGCCGCGAGGACCCGACCGACGATCTCCTCGGCGCGCTCGTCTACGCCCGCGACGCCGGGGACAAGCTCAGCGAGAACGAGTTGATCTCGATCGCCGGCGCGGGCTTGCTCACTGGCGGCGTGGAGACGGTTTCCTCGGCTCTGCCGAGCTTCGTGTTCACCCTGCTGACCCAGCCGGAACTGCTCGCGCAGCTGCGGGCGCAGCCGGAAATCATGCCGACCGCGGTCGAGGAACTGCTGCGGTGGGTGCCCATCAACACCGCCGCGATGTTCGCCCGGTACGCCCGTGAGGACATCCGGATCGGCGGCGTCGTGGTGCGGGCGGGCGATCCGGTGCTGCCCGCGCTGCACGCGGCGAACCGCGACCCGGAGGTGTTCGCGAATCCGGACGTCATCGACCTGACCCGCAGTCCGAACCCGCACGTCGCGTTCGGGCACGGCCCGCACCACTGCATCGGGGCGCAGCTGGCCCGGCTGGAACTGCAGGAGGCGCTGAAGGCGATTCTGGAGCGGTTTCCGGAATTGCGGCTGGCGGACGGGCGCGAAGGCGTGAAATGGGAGTACGGGGTGATCGTGCGCGGCCCGTCCCTGCTGCGCGTCGCCTGGTGATTTCCCGCCCCTAACGACGTTTTCTGGGGATCCGGCGCGGCGCGAGCCGGCCATACGATCCGACCGACGACCCATGAATGCTGCCTGGCTACCGCGGTGGAGTGCGCAATGCGTGAGAGTGAGAAGAATCGGGAATCCGGCTTCGCGGAGCGGCTGACGCTTCTGCCGCCGGCGGACCGCGCGGGGTTCCTCGCCGGCGTGGTCCACGACGCGACGCGGGCGGCGCTTCGGGCCGCGCTGCCGGAGGTCCCCGCTGTCCTCGATCCGGAGAAAGCGTTCTCCGACCACGGTTTCGACTCGCTCGCGGCGGTGGAGCTGCACGCGCGGCTGACCGACGCGACCGGGCTGGACCTGCCGGTGACGCTGGCTTTCGACTTCCCGACCCCGGCCGCGGTCGCCCGGTTCCTGCACGCCGAGGTGTTCGGGGCGGAGGAATCCGCCGCGGCGCTGGCCGGTGGCGCGGCGCACGACGAACCGGTCGCGATCGTCGGCATCGGCTGCCGTTACCCGGGCGGCGCGGGGTCCCCGGAAGCGTTGTGGCAGCTGGTCGCCGACGAGGTGCACACCATCTCCGGCTTTCCGGAGGACCGCGGCTGGGACCTCGACCGCCTGTACGACCCCGACCCGGACAAGCCGGGCAGCAGCTACGTGGCCTCGGGCGGATTCCTGCCCGGGGCCGGGGAATTCGATGCCGGGTTCTTCGGCATCGCGCCGCGCGAAGCGTCCGCAATGGACCCGCAGCAGCGGCTGGTGCTGGAAACCGCGTGGGAAGCGTTGGAGCGGGCCAAGATCGACCCGTCCGCGCTGCGCGGCACTCCGGCGGGCGTGTTCATCGGTGCGGAGGCACAGGAGTATGGCCCGCGCCTGCACGAAGCTCCCGATGGCCTCGATGGGTACCTGCTCACCGGCAACGCGCCCAGCGTCGTCTCCGGTCGCGTCGCTTACGCGCTCGGTCTGGAAGGGCCGACGCTGACCGTTGACACTGCGTGCTCGGGTTCGCTCGTCGCGTTGCACTTGGCGGTGCAGGCGTTGCGGCGTGGGGAAACTCAGCTCGCCCTGGCCGGTGGTGTCGCGGTGATGGGCGCGCCCGGCACGTTCACTGCGTTCAGCCGTCAGCGCGGCCTCGCGGAAGACGGTCGGTGCAAGGCGTTCGCCGCGGCTGCGGACGGCACTGGCTTCGCCGAGGGCGTCGGCGTGCTGGTTCTGGAGCGGCTTTCCGACGCGGTCGCGAATGGACACACCGTGCTCGCTGTGGTGCGCGGCTCTGCGATCAACTCCGATGGTGCGTCGAATGGTCTGACCGCACCGAATGGTCCGTCGCAGCAGCGCGTGATCAAGCGCGCGCTGGCCGATGCCGGGCTGGAAGCGTCCGATGTGGACGCTGTAGAGGCGCACGGCACCGGTACCCGGCTGGGCGACCCGATCGAGGCGCAGGCCTTGCTGTCCACCTACGGACAGAACCGCGAGACGCCGCTGCTGCTCGGCTCGATCAAGTCGAACATCGGGCACACGCAGGCGGCGGCGGGCGTCGCGGGCGTGATCAAGATGGTCGAGGCGATGCGGCACGGCGTGCTGCCGAAGACGCTGCACGTGGACGAGCCGACGCCGCACGTCGACTGGTCCGCCGGTGCGGTTGAGCTGCTTACCGAGCAGCGGGAGTGGCCGGAGAACGAACGTCCGCGCCGCGCTGGCGTTTCATCGTTCGGCGTGAGCGGGACCAACGCGCATGTCATCATCGAGCAGGCTCCGGCCGTCGAGACTGCGGAAACCACCAGCGAAGAGCTGCCCGTGGTGCCGCTCGTGGTGTCCGCGCGCAGCGAGGAAGCGCTGAAGGCGCAGGCTACCGCATTGCTGTCCACTGTGGAGAGCAACAACCTGACTGACCTCGGCTTCTCACTCGCCACCACGCGTGCCGCGCACGACCAGCGTGCCGTGGTGGTCGCGGAGGACCTCGCGGGCGCCGTGCGTGGGCTGCAGGCGCTGGCGGCAGGGGAGCAGGACCCGAACGTCGTCGTCGGTGAGCGCACGCCGGGCAAGCTCGCGATGCTGTTCACCGGCCAGGGTTCGCAGCGCCTCGCGATGGGGCGTGAGCTGTACCTGGCGTACCCGAAGTTCGCCGAGGTCTTCGACGAGGCAGTCGACCACCTCGACGTGCAGATGGAGACCCCGCTGCGCGACGTGCTCTTCGGTGACAGCGCCGAGGAACTGAACGAAACGCAGTACACCCAGTGCGCGCTGTTCGCGGTCGAGGTCGCGCTCGCGCGGTTGTTCGAATCGTGGGGCGTTCGGCCGGACATCCTGCTCGGCCACTCGATTGGCGAACTGGCCGCGGCGCACATCGCGGGCGTGTGGTCGCTCGCCGACGCTTGCCTGGTCGTCGCCGCGCGTGGCCGGTTGATGCAGGCGCTGCCGGAAGGTGGCGCGATGGTCGCCATCGCCGCGTCCGAGGACGAGGTCCAGCCGCTGCTGGGCGACCAGGTCAGCCTGGCCGCGGTGAACGGCCCGACGTCGGTCGTCGTCTCCGGCGAGCGCGAAGCGGTGGAAACCGTCGTGTCGGTGTTCCGCATGCAGGGCCGCAAGAACAGCGAACTGCGCGTGTCGCATGCGTTCCACTCGCCGCTGATGGAGCCGATGCTGGCCGAGTTCCGCGAGATCCTCGAGGTAGTCGAGTACGCGGCCCCGGCGATCCCGGTCGTCTCGAACGTGACCGGTCGGATCGCGACTGCGGAAGAACTGTGCTCGCCGGGGTACTGGTTGTGGCACGTCCGCCGCGCGGTGCGGTTCGCCGACGGCGTCCAAGCCCTGGTCGACGCCGGCGTGACGACCGCGGTCGAGGTCGGCCCGGACGCCGTGCTGTCGGCGATGGCCGCTGGCACGAGCGAGGCGATCGCGTTCACCCCCGCGCAGCGCCGCGACCGGCCCGAGGTCGCCACCCTCGCGTCCGCGCTCGGCCGCCTCCACACCCGTGGCGTGGCGATCGACTGGACGGCGTTCTTCGGGCCGGCCCGGGCGGTCGACTTGCCGACGTATGCCTTCCAGCACAAGCACTACTGGCTCACCGCGCCGACCGGGCACGGCGACGCGGCGGACTTCGGCCAGCTGGCGTCCGGGCACCCGCTGCTCGCCGCCGAGATCGGGCTGGCGGGGGACGACGGTCTGGTCCTCACCGGTCGCGTCGCGCTGCGGACGCACCCGTGGCTGGCCGACCACGCGATCGCGGGCACGTCGGTCCTGCCGGGCACCGCGTTCGTCGAGATGGCACTGCACGCCGCTGCTCAGGTCGGCTACGGCGTGGTCGACGAACTGACCCTGCAGGCTCCGCTCGCGCTGCCGGAGGCCGGCGGCGTCGCGCTGCAGACGCTGGTCGGGCCGGACGTCGACGGCCGCCGCACGATCGAGTTCCACTCCCGTCCCGACCACGACGCCGACGCGGCCTGGACCCGGCACGCCGTCGGTGTCCTCGCCGCCGGGCCGGTCGTGGAGCCCGCCCCGCGCGCCGAATGGCCGCCCGCCGGCGCCGAAGTGGTCGCGACGAATGAGCTGTACCCCGAGCTGGCCGAGCAGGGTTACGGCTACGGCCCGCTGTTCCAGGGCTTGCGTACCGCGTGGAAGCGCGACGACGTCGTGTTCGCCGAGGTCGCGCTGCCGGCGACCGGGCGGGACGCGGCGTTCGGCGTCCACCCGGCGCTGCTGGACGCGGTCCTGCACGCCACCGACTTCGCTCCGGGAGAGGCGCGCGAGCCGGGCGAGATCCGGCTGCCTTTCGCGTGGACCGGCGTGCGGCTGCACGCGTCCGGCGCGGCCGAGGTCCGGGTGCGGATCACGTCCCCAGCCACCGGTGGCGTCGCGATCGACGTGACGGACGTGGCCGGTACGCCGGTGCTGTCCGTCGAGTCGTTCCGCTCGCGGCCGGTCCGCGAGGCCGACCTTGGCACCCAGGCGCGCGAACTGCTGTACACCGTGGAATGGACTCCGGTCACCGCGTCGGCGGAGCTGCCGGCGCTGGCGTCGCTGGGTTCGATCAGCGGCTTCGACCTTCCGGTGGTCGACTCGCTGGTGTCGCTGATCGACGTTCCCGAGGCGGTGCTGCTGCCGGTTTCCGTGCCGGGCAAGAACATCGCCGCCGCGGCGAAGCAGACCGCACACCGAGTGCGGACGGTGCTGCAGCAGTGGCTGGAAGGCGACCGCTACTCCGGAGCACGTTTGGTGGTGCTGACGCGCGGCACGCTGGCCGACTCCGCCGTCCGCGGACTCGTGCGGTCGGCCCAGGCAGAGCACCCCGGCCGCGTGGTCCTGGTCGAGGGCGCTGTCACCGCGGAGACCCTGGCCACCGCACTTGGCTCGGGAGAGCCGGAACTGCGAATCGACGGCGACACCGTGTCGGCTGGTCGGATGGTCCGATTGGCGGCCGAGGCCGGCGAGCCGACCTGGCGCGCCGACGGCACTGTGCTGATCACCGGCGGCACCGGCGGTCTCGGTGCTCAGGTCGCGAAGCACCTGGTCACGAAGCACGGTGTGCGCAGCCTGCTGCTGCTGAGCCGACGTGGGCTCAACGCACCGGGCGCGGCTGAGCTGGTCGAAGAGTTGGCAGAGCTGGGGGCGACCGCGAAGGTGGTCGCCTCGGACGTCAGCAAGAAGCGTTCGCTCGCAGCGGCGATCAAGAAGGCTGAGTACCCGCTGTCCGCTGTCGTGCACACCGCTGGCGTGCTCGACAACGCGATGATCGGCTCGCTGACCGCCGAACAGCTCGACGCAGTGCTGGCTCCGAAGCTGGACGCGGCGTGGGCGCTGCACGAGCTGACCGCGGAGCTGGACCTGTCCGCGTTCGTCTTGTTCTCCTCCTCGGCCGGCCTCGCCGACGGGGCCGGACAGGCGAACTACGCCGCGGGCAACACCTTCCTCGACGCACTGGCCGAGCACCGCCACGCCGCTGGCCTGCCCGCCACGTCGCTGGCGTGGGGGCTGTGGGCACCCGACGCCGGTCAGGCGATTGGCATGGGCGCGACTCTGTCCGAAGTGGACCGCAACCGCATCACGCGGCTCGGGCTGGCTCCGCTGACTGTGTCGGAAAGCCTTGCCGCCCTGGACGCCGCACTCGGCACCGGCGTTCCGACGGTCGTGCCGACCCGCGTCGACCGCGCCGCACTGCGGTCGCGTGGCGAGGACGTTCCGGCCGTGCTGCGCGGGCTCGTTCCCGCCGGTCGCCGCCGGATCGCAGCCGCCAGCGGGGAAGTGACGCCGGAGCAGCAGTTCGCCGAGCGGTTCGCGCACCTAGTCGAGGCGGACCGCGACCGCGCGCTGCTCGACCTGGTGCGCACGCACGTCGCGGCCGTTCTCGGCCACGACAGCGCGGACGCGATCAGCCCGGCCCGCCCGTTCGGCGAGATCGGTTTCGACTCGCTGGCCGCGGTGGAACTGCGCAACATCCTCGACTCGGTCACCGGCATGCGGCTGCCCGCGACGCTGGTATTCGACTACCCGACGCCGCGCGCGCTCGCCGAGTACCTGGCGTCGCGGCTCGCCGGGCTGGCTCCGGCACGCCCGATCACTCCGGTCACCACGGCGGACCCGGAGGAGCCGATCGCGATCGTCGGCATCGCTTGCCGCTACCCGGGTGGTGTCGAGACGCCGGAAGACCTGTGGCGGCTGGTGTCCGAGGGCGAGGAAGCGCTGTCCGGCTTCCCGGTCGACCGCGGCTGGAACGTCGACGCGCTGTATGACCCGGAGCCCGGCAAGCCCGGCCACTCCTACGTCAAGCACGGCGCCTTCCTGCACGACGCGGCCGAGTTCGACGCGGACTTCTTCGAGATCAGCCCGCGCGAGGCGGCGGCGATGGACCCGCAGCAACGGCTGCTGCTGGAGGTGTCCTGGGAGGCGTTCGAGCGGGCCGGCATCGACCCAGTCGGCCTGCGCGGCAGCGCGACCGGTGTGTTCGCTGGCGTGATGTACCACGACTGGGGCACCCGCCTCGGCACCGTCTCCGACGACATCGCGGGCTACCTCGGCAACGGCAGCCTCGCCAGCGTCGTGTCCGGCCGGGTGTCGTACGCGCTGGGCCTGGAAGGCCCGACCGTGACCGTGGACACCGCGTGCTCGTCGTCGCTGGTCGCGCTGCACTGGGCGGTGCAAGCGCTGCGGCGCGGCGAGTGCACGCTGGCGCTGGCCGGCGGGGTCACCGTGATGTCCACTCCGGACACCTTCATCGACTTCAGCCGTCAGCGCGGGCTTTCCGCCGACGGCCGGTGCAAGGCATTCGCCGAGGCGGCGGACGGCACCGGTTGGGGCGAGGGCGCGGGCATGCTGCTCGTCGAGCGGCTGTCGGACGCGCGCCGCAACGGGCACCCGGTGCTCGCGGTGCTACGCGGTTCCGCTGTGAACCACGACGGCGCGTCGAACGGCCTGACCGCGCCGAACGGTCCGTCGCAGCAGCGGGTGATCGCCAAGGCACTGGCCGACGCTGGCCTGCAACCGTCCGAAGTGGACGCCGTCGAGGGCCACGGCACCGGGACCACGCTGGGCGACCCGATCGAGGCGCAGGCGCTGCTGGCCACCTACGGCCAGGACCGTTCCGGGGACGAGCCCCTGTGGCTCGGGTCGATCAAGTCCAACATCGGGCACACGCAGGCCGCGGCGGGCGTCGCGGGCATCATCAAGATGGTCATGGCGATGCAGCACGGCCAGCTGCCGCAGACGCTGCACGTCGACCGTCCGTCCACTGTGGTCGATTGGGACACCGGCGCGGTTCGGCTGCTGACCGAGGCCCGGGAGTGGCCGGCCGACCGGCCTCGTCGCGCCGCGGTGTCGTCGTTCGGTATCAGCGGCACGAACGCGCACGTCATCCTGGAGCAGGCGCCGGCGATCCAGGTCGAGCGGCCTTCGGAGACGCAGACGATCGTTCCGGTCGCGCTGTCCGGCCGGTCCGCCGCCGCGGTGCGCGGACAGGCGGCGCGGCTGCGTTCTTGGCTGGCTGAAGGTGTTTCCGTCGCAGAGATCGCGCGTTCGCTGGCGGCGACGCGGGCCTCGCTGGAACACCGGGCAGTGGTGGTTGCCGAGACGGCAGCCGAACTCGCCGACCGCCTCGACGCGCTGGCTGGCGGAGAAGCGCCGACCGGTCAGGTCGTGGACGGGAAGCTCGCCTTCCTGTTCTCCGGCCAGGGCGCGCAGCGGGTCGGGATGGGACGCGAGCTGTACGACGCGTACCCGGCCTTCGCGACGGCGTTCGACGCGGTGTGCGCGGCGATCGACCCGCTGGTCGACGTGCCGTTGCGGGACGTCGTATTCGGCACCACCGAACTAGCCGACCGCGGCCTGCTGGACCAGACGCAGTACACCCAGACCGGGCTGTTCGCGGTCGAGGTCGCGCTGTTCCGGCTCGCCGAATCGTGGGGCTTCCGGCCTGACGCGCTCGCCGGGCATTCGATCGGCGAACTGGCCGCGGCCCACGTCGCGGGCGTGCTTTCCCTGGAGGACGCGGCGAAACTGGTCGCCGCGCGCGGCCGGCTGATGGGCGCGCTGAGCGACCGGCGCGGCGCGATGGTCTCGTTCGCCGCGCCCGAAGAAGCAGTGCGGGAGCTGCTGCGGGGCCACGAGGACGCGGTCAGCATCGCCGCGGTGAACGGTCCGGCCGCGGTGGTCGTCTCGGGCGACGCGGACGTGGTCGCCGAGATCGAGCGGGCGGCTGACGAGGTCCAAACGCGGCGGTTGCGGGTGAGCCACGCGTTCCACTCGCCGCTGATGACACCGATGCTCGACGAGTTCCGCGAGATCGCGACCGGACTGACTTACGAGGCACCTAAGATACCGATTGTCTCGACGGTCACCGGGAAACTCGCCACCGACGACGCGCTGCGTTCGCCGGAATACTGGGTCACCCATGTCCGCGACACCGTCCGGTTCGGCGCTGCGGTCACGACGCTGGCGGAGAGCGGCGTCCAGACGTTCCTGGAGATCGGGCCGGACAGCGTGCTGTCCGCGCTCGGCCCGCAGAGTGTCGACGCCGAGTTCGTTCCGTTCGGCCGGCGCGACCAGGACGAGGTGCGCACCGCGCTCACCGCGGCCGGTCGCCTGCACGTCCGCGGCGCGGCGAAGCTCGGCCAGCTGCTCGGCGACGGCCCGGTCCGGCTCGACCTGCCGACGTATGCCTTCCAGCACAAGCGTTACTGGCTGGACGCGACACCGTCCGGCGACGTCACGTCGGTCGGACAGCAGCCGTTGGCGCATCCGATGCTGGGTGCGGTCGTGGCGCTGTCCGGCTCGGACACCACTGTCCTCACTGGACGGTTGTCCGCCTCGTCGGTGCCGTGGGTCGCGGATCACGTGGTGAAGGGGGCGATCCTGGTGCCCGGCACCGGATTCGTCGAGCTGGCGGTCGCCGCCGGCGACCAGGTGGGTCACCCGACGGTGGAGGAACTGACGCTGCAGGCGCCGCTCGTCCTGCCGCCGGACGGCGCGGTCGCGCTGCAGGTCGTGGTCGGTCCGGCGAACGGCGACCGCCGCCCGGTCACCGTGTTCTCCCGCCCGGTCGAATCGGACGGCGACTGGACGCAGCACGCGCTGGGCACGCTGTCCGCCACCGCACGGCCGGAACCCGCCGGCCTCACCGAATGGCCGCCGGCCGGGGCGACCCCGATCCCGGTCGAGGGCGCGTACGAGCGGCTCAACGAGCGAGGCTATGGCTACGGCCCGGCGTTCCAGGGCCTGCAGGCCGCGTGGCGACGGGGGAACGAGGTGTTCGCCGAGGTCGCGCTGCCGGAACCGGCGGCGTCCACGGCGGGTTCCTACGGTCTGCACCCGGCGCTGCTCGACACCGCGATGCACGCCGACCTCCTCGGCGACCCGAGCGGTTCGACGCTGCTTCCGTTCGTCTGGAACGGCGTCACGCTGCACGCGGTCGGTGCTTCGGTGCTGCGGGTGCGGATCGTGCGGCTGGACGGCGACGAGCTGTCGTCGATCGAGGTCGCGGACGGCGAAGGCAACCCGGTCGCGTCGGTCGAGTCGCTGGTCTCGCGGCCGGTGCGGACCGAACTGGCCGCGCCGGCGGAAACCACGGACGGTTCGCTGCTCAAGATCGGCTGGCAGTCCGTGCCGGTCCCGGCCGCGGAGCCGGGCGACGTCGTCGCGATCGGCCGGGGCCGCGTCGGCGTGGCCGCCACCTACAGCGGGTTCGCGGACCTGCTCGGTGCGGTGGACCGCGGCGAGCCGGTGCCGGGCCTCTTGACGCTCTCGGTGCCCGCCGCGGCCGGCGAGGTGCCGGAGGCGGCTCGGGCCAACGCGACCTGGCTGCTCGCCGAGATCCAGGCGTGGCTGGCCGAATCGCGGCTGGCCGCAACGAAACTCGCCATCGTCACCCAGGCCGCGGTCCCGGCGGGCGGGTCCACTGTGGACGTCACGCAGAGCCTGCTGTGGGGCCTCGCCCGGGCGGCGCAGGCCGAACACCCTGGCCGTGCGGTCCTGATCGACGCGGACGCGGACACGAAGGTCGAGACGATCGCCGCGGTGGTTGCCTCGGGCGAGCCCGAGTCGGCGATCCGCGCTGGTGCGGTACTCGCTCCGCGCTACACCCGGACCGAATCGACCGGAACCACCACGTGGGACGGCACGGTCCTGATCACCGGCGGCACCGGCGGGCTCGGCAGCCTGCTGGCGCGTTACCTGGTCGCCGAGCACGGGGTGCAGAGCCTCGTGCTCACCAGTCGCCGCGGTCTCGACGCACCGGGCGCCGCGCAGTTGGCCGAAGAGCTGACTGACCTGGGCGCGACTGTTCAGGTAGCGGCCTGCGACGTGGCGGACCGGGCGGCGGTCGAGCGGCTGATCAACGACCTGCCGGACCTCGGCGCGGTCGTGCACGCCGCCGGTACCGCAGACAGCGGCGTCTTCGATTCGCTCACTGCGGAGCAGCTTGCCGCGGTGCTGCGGCCGAAGGTCGACGCGGCCTGGCACCTGCACGAGCTGACTGCGGACCGGCAGCTGTCCGCGTTCGTCATGTTCTCCTCGGCGGGCGGCCAAGTGCTGCCGGCCGGACAGGCGAACTACGCCGCGGCCAACGCGTTCCTCGACGGGCTCGCCGAACACCGGCGCGCGGCCGGGCTCCCGGCCACCGCGCTGGCCTGGGGGCTGTGGGCGGAGAACACCGGACTCGGCGGCGACCTCGCCGAAGCCGATCTCGCCCGGATGGCACGCCTGGGCCTGCCCGCGGTGACCGCCGAGCAGGGGCTCACCCTGTTCGACGCCGCCGTGGCCACCGAAGACGCGGTCATCGCGCCGCTGCGCGTGGACGTCCCGGCGCTGCGGGCACGCACCGACGAACTGCCTGCCCTGCTGCGCGGTTTCGTGCCGCCGAAGGCACGGCGCGTGGCGAAGGCGGCCAAAGCGGCGGACAACGCGCTCGCCGACGAACTGGCCGCGCTGGTCGAAAGCGAACGGGACCGGGTGCTGCTCGACCTCGTCCGCACCCAGGTGGCCACCGTGCTCGGCTACGCGGACAAGTCCGAAGTGGACGGAACGCGGGCGTTCAAGGAGCTGGGTTTCGACTCGCTCGCCGCGGTCGAACTCCGCAACCTGCTGGGCACCGCGACCGGCCTGACGCTGCCCGCGACGCTGATTTTCGACCACCCGACCGCCAAGGCCGTCGCGGACTTCGTCAAGGGCAAGCTGCTCGGCGCGGTCGCGAAGACCCCGGCGGCCACGGCCCGGACGAACGCGTCGATGCAGGAACCGATCGCGATCGTCGGCATGGCCTGCCGCTACCCCGGCGGCGTCCGGTCGCCGGAGGACCTGTGGCAGCTGCTGGTCGACGAGGTCGACGCGGTCACCGGGTTCCCGACCAACCGCGGCTGGGACATCGAGGGCATCTACGACCCGGAGCGCGGCAAACGCGGCAAGACGTACGCCAACCAGGGCGGATTCCTGCACGACGCGGCGGAATTCGACCCCGCGTTCTTCGGCATCGGCCCGCGCGAGGCGATGGCGATGGACCCGCAGCAGCGGCTCCTGCTGGAAACCGCGTGGGAGGCCATCGAGCGCGCCGGGATCGACCCGACCGCGCTGCGCGGCAGCCTGACCGGCGTCTTCACCGGCGCGATGTACGACGACTACGGCAGCCGCGCCCCGGGCGCCCCGGCCGACGTCGCCGCCTACATCCCGAACGGCAGCTCCGGCGCGGTCGTCTCCGGCCGGATCTCCTACCTGCTCGGTCTCGAGGGCCCGAGCATGACGGTGGACACCGCGTGCTCGTCCTCGCTGGTCACGCTGCACCTCGCGGTGCAGGCGCTGCGGGCCGGGGAGTGCGGGATGGCGTTGGCCGGCGGGGTCACCGTGCTGTCGCAGTCGGATCTCTTTGTCGACTCCAGCCGCCAGGGCGTGCTTTCGCCCAACGGCCGGTCGAAGTCGTTCTCCGCGGCTTCCGACGGCGTCGGCTGGGCCGAGGGCGCGGGTCTGCTCCTGCTGGAGCGGCTGTCCGACGCGCAGCGCAACGGGCACGAGGTGCTCGCGGTGGTCCGGTCGAGCGCGGTCAACCAGGACGGTGCGTCCAACGGCCTGACCGCCCCGAACGGCCCGTCGCAGGAACGCGTGATCCACGCGGCCCTCGCCGCTGGTGGATTGAAGCCGTCCGATGTGGACGCGGTCGAAGCGCACGGTTCGGGCACCAAACTGGGCGACCCGATCGAGGCGCAGGCGCTGCTGGCCACCTACGGCCAGGACCGCGACCGGCCGCTGTACCTGGGTTCGGTGAAGTCGAACATCGGGCACGCGCAGGCGTCCGGCGGCGCGGCGGGCGTGATGAAGGTCGTGCAAGCGTTGCGGCACAACCTGTTGCCCAAGACGATGCACGTCGACGCGCCGTCGCCGGTCGTCGACTGGACCGCCGGCAACATCGAACTGCTCACCGAACCGCGGCCGTGGCCGCGCAACGGGCACCCGCGTCGCGCCGGCGTCTCGTCGTTCGGCATCAGCGGCACCAACGCGCACATCATCATCGAGGAGGCCCCGCCCGCGCCGGCTGCCGAAAACCGGCGCACCGCACCGGAATTCCCGGCCATCCCGCTGCCGATCGCCGGTTCGGTCGCCCCGGCGCTCGCCGACCAGGCCGCCCGGCTGGCCGCGCACCTGCGGGCGAACCCGGACGTCAGCCTGACCGACATCGGCTACTCGCTGGCCACCGGTCGCGCGGCGCTCGATCACCGCGCGGTGGTCCTGGCGGCCGACCGCGAAGCGGCGCTGAAAGCGCTCGACGGGCTGGCCGAGGGCCGGACCCCGGCGGGCACCGTGTCCGGCACGGTCAGCGCAGCCGACCTGACGGCGTTCCTGTTCACCGGACAAGGCGCGCAGCAGCCGGGCATGGGACGCGGGCTGTACGAGGCGTTCCCGGTCTTCGCCGGAGCGTTCGACGAGATCTGCGGACTCTTCGACGCCGAGCTGGACACCCCGCTCAAGCAGGTGATCTGGGAAGGCTCGCCGCTGCTCAACCAGACCGCGTACACGCAATGCGCGCTGTTCGCGATCGAGGTCGCGCTGTACCGGCTGGTCGAATCGTGGGGCGCCAAGCCGGATTACGTCGCCGGGCACTCGATCGGCGAACTCGCCGCGGCCCACGTCTCCGGGGTGTTCTCGCTGGCCGACGCTTGCTCGCTGGTCGCCGCTCGCGGCCGGCTCATGCAGGCGCTGCCGACCGGAGGCACGATGGCGGCGATCGCGGCCGCCGAGGACGAGGTGCGCGCCTCGCTGCCGGCCGGGGTGGACGTCGCGGCGGTGAACGGGCCGCGGTCGGTGGTCATCTCCGGTCCGGAAGAGGACGTTGTCGCTGCCATGGCGACTTTCTCCGACGCCGGTCGCCGGACGAAGCAACTGGTTGTGTCGCACGCGTTCCACTCGTCGCTGATGGAGCCGATGCTGGCCGAGTTCGCCGTGGTGGCGGAGAAACTGACCTACTCCGCGCCGTCGATCCCGGTGGTCTCGAACGTGACCGGCAAGATCGCGACCGCGGCCGAGCTGTGCTCGCCGCAGTACTGGGTGAGCCACGTGCGGGAAGCGGTGCGATTCGCCGACGGCGTCAACACCTTGCTGGCCGCGGGCGTCACCCGGTTCGTCGAGCTGGGGCCGGACGCGGTGCTCACCGGGATGGCTCGCGAATGCGACACCGCAGTCGCCGACCGGCCGGACCGGGTCGTCCAGGTGCCCGCGATGCGCCGCGGCCGGGCCGAGGTGCCGACCGTGTTCACCGCGCTGGCGACGCTGTTCGCCCGGGGCGCGAAGATCGACTGGAAGGCGCTGTTCGCCGGCCAGGGCGCGTCCACTGTGGACCTGCCGACCTACGCGTTCCAGAACAAGTCGTACTGGCTCGACGCGACGAAGCCGACCGGCGACGTGAGTACTTTGGGCGCGCAGTCCGCCGGACACCCCCTGCTGGGCGCCCTGGTGGAACTGCCGGACGGCGGCGCGGTGCTGACCGGGCGGCTGTCGGTCGCGACGCAGCCGTGGCTGGCCGACCACGTGGTGATGGGCCGGACGATGCTGCCCGGCACCGCGTATGTCGAGCTGGCGATGCACGCCGGGGACCAGGTCGGCTGCGACCTTCTGGAGGAGCTGACCCAGCAGGCACCGTTGCTGCTGGCCGACGACGGGGTCGACCTGCGCGTGGTCATCAGCGCGCCGGACGCCAGCGGCCGCCGGGAGCTGGCGGTGCACTCGCGGACCGAGGCGGGCTGGGTCCAGCACGCCGCGGGCACGCTGGCCAACGGAGCGGCGGCGGACTTCTCGCTGGCCGAATGGCCGCCGTCCGGCGCGGAACCGGTCGACCTGACCGGCCTGTACGACGACCTGGCCGGGCTTGGCTTCGGCTACGGGCCGACGTTCCGCAACCTGCGGGCGATCTGGCTGCGCGAAGGCGAGGTGTACGCCGAGGTCGCACTGCCGGAAGGCACCGCGGCGAACGAGTTCGGCCTGCATCCGGGCCTGCTCGACTCGGCACTCGGCGCGACGGACTTCCTGATCCCGGGCGGGCCGAAGGCGCTGACCGAGACGACGATCCCGTTCGCCTGGAACTCGGTGTCGCTGCAGGCCAGCGGCGCGACGGCGCTGCGGGTGCGGGTCCGGAAAACCGAGAGCGGTTCGTCGCTCGACCTCGCGGACGCCGCGGGCGCGCCGGTGGCTCGGATCGCCTCGCTGGTCACGCGGCCGGTGTCGGAAAGCCAGCTCGGCACGAAGGTGCCGGACTCGCTGTACCGCATCGAGTGGCAGCCCGCTTCGGGCGTGCGGCTGGTGCCTTCGCTGGACGGCTGGGCCGTGCTCGGCACGGACGACCTCGGTCTCGGGGTGCCGCTTCGGACTGAGTCGGGCGGTGCCGAGGTCTTGGTGCTGCCGGTCGGTTCCGGTTCCGGTGACGTTCCCGCTCAGGTGCACCAGGTGGTGCAGGAAACGTTGCGGCACTTGCAGAACTGGCTTTCGGCCGGGGACGGAAAGCTGGTCGTGGTCACTCGCGACGAGCTGGCGCAGGCCCCGGTCTGGGGGCTGGTGCGGGCCGCGCAGGCGGAGAACCCGGGCCGGATCCAGGTCGTCGACCTCGACGCTTCGGCGGAATCGGCCCGGGCGCTGCCCGCGGTGGTCGCGTCCGGCGAACCGGAGGCGCGGGTGCGGAACGGCGAGGTCCGCGTGCCGCGGCTGACCCGGGTCACCGAGGTCGGCGAGCCGCTCGACTGGGACCCGGACGGCACGGTGCTGATCACCGGCGGTGCGGGGCTGCTCGGCGGACTGCTGGCCCGGCACCTGGTCGCTCGCGGCGCCCGGGACCTAGTCCTGACCAGCCGGCGCGGTCTCGATGCACCGGGGGCGCGGGAACTGGTCGACGAACTGGCCGGCGAGGGCGCGAAGGTGACCGTGGCCGCGTGCGACGTCACCGACCGGGACGAGCTGGCGAAGCTGCTCGACACGCTGCCGCGGCTGACCGCCGTCGTGCACGCGGCCGGACAGATGGACAGCGCGGTGCTGAGCGCCCTGACGCCGGAGCAAGTCGAGAACGTGTTGCGGCCCAAGGTGGACGCGGCTTGGCACCTGCACGAGCTGACGGCTGCCCGGGACCTGGCGGCGTTCGTCCTCTACTCCTCGGCAGGCGGTCTGCTGCTCGCGGCGGGACAGGCGAACTACGCGGCGGGGAACGTGTTCCTGGACGCGCTGGCCGAACACCGCGCTTCCCTTGGTCTCCCGGCGACGTCGCTCGCGTGGGGTCCGTGGGAAGGCACCGACGGCGAGGTGGACCTGGCGCACATCGCCCGGTCCGGGGTCGCGGAACTGTCCGCGGCGGAGGGGATGGAGCTGTTCGACGCGGCTCTGTCCGCTTCGACGGCGGTGCTGGTGCCGGTGAAACTCGACCTCAAGGACGCCGACCGCGCGTCGGCACTGCTGAAGGGCCTCGTGACCGCTGCGCCGCGGCGGGCTGCTGTCGCCTCGTCGGCAGAGCCGGAGGCCGGATTCGCCGACAAGCTCGCCACGCTCCCGGCGGACGAGCGGGATTCGGCGACGCTGCACCTGGTGTGCGAGCACACCGCGGCAGTCCTCGGGTACGACGACGCATCGGCGGTCGGGGCCGAGAAAGGTTTCACCGACCTGGGCATCGACTCGCTCGCCGCGCTCGAGCTGCGCAACCGGCTCGGCGCCGCGACCGGGCTGCGGCTGCCCGCGACGCTGATCTTCGACTACCCGAGCCCGCTGCCGCTGGCCCGGCACCTGCTGGCGGAACTGGCTCCCGCTCCCGCCGAGTCCGCGGTTTCGGCGGAAGAACTGAACGGTACTGACGACGCGGCGGCCGCGGCCGCCGCGATGGACCTGGCCGACCTGGTCCGCTCCGCGATGGGCGGCACCGACGAACGGGGTGAATCCCAGTGACCGACAAGTCCGCTCCTTCGACCGAGCAGATCGTCGCCGCGCTGCGGCAGTCCATGACGGACAACGAACGGCTCCGTGCGGACAACCAGCGGCTCGCCGCCCGGCAGTCCGAGCCGATCGCGATCATCGGCATGGGCTGCCGGTACCCCGGCGGGGTGACCACGCCCGCGCAGCTGTGGGACCTGGTGGCCGGCGGCGTCGACGCGATCGGCGAGTTCCCGGCCGACCGCGGCTGGGACACCGCCGCCCTGCACGACCCGACCGGCACCCGGCCCGGCACGACGTACTCGAACGAAGGCGGTTTCCTTTACGACGCCGCCGATTTCGAGCCGGAGTTCTTCGGCATCAGCCCGCGCGAGGCGATCACGCTGGACCCGCAGCAGCGGTTGCTGCTCGAGACCGCGTGGGAAGCCGTCGAACGCGCCGGGATCGTGCCGTCGACCTTGCGCGGCAGCGCGACCGGCGTGTTCACCGGTGTCATGTACCACGACTACGGCGCGGGCAGCAGCGACGGCAGCCTGATCTCCGGGCGGGTTTCGTACACGCTCGGCCTCGAGGGCCCGTCGGTGTCAGTGGACACCGCCTGTTCGTCGTCGTTGGTCGCGATGCACCTTGCCGCGCAAGCACTTCGGCGCGGCGAGTGCTCGCTGGCGCTGGCCGGCGGGGTGACGGTGATGGTCACGCCGGACATGTTCGTGTACTTCAGCGAACAGCATGGCTTGTCCTCGGACGGCCGCTGCAAGGCCTTCGGCAGCGGTGCGGACGGTGTCGGGTGCTCGGAAGGCGCCGGAATGCTGTTGCTGGAGCGGCTTTCCGACGCTCGCCGCAACGGGCACCACGTGCTGGCGATTCTGCGCGGCAGCGCGGTGAACTCGGACGGTGCTTCGAGTGGGATCACGGTGCCGAACGGTCCCGCCCAGCAGCGGGTGATCCGGGCGGCGCTGGCCGATGCTTCGCTGGAACTGTCCGATGTGGACGCCGTGGAGGCGCACGGCACCGGCACCAAGCTCGGTGATCCGATCGAGGCTCAGGCCCTGATCTCCACCTATGGCAAGGCCGCTGCCCCTTCGCGACCGTTGTATGTCGGTTCTTTCAAGTCGAACGTCGGACACACGCAGGCCGCTGCCGGGGTAGGCGGAGTCATCAAGATGGTCGAAGCCATGCGGCGGGGCGTGCTGCCGCCGACCCTGCACGCGGACGAGCCCTCGCCGCACGTCGACTGGTCGGATGGCACCGTCGCGCTGCTGACCGAGACCACCCCTTGGCCGTCGGCCGGACGCCCGCGGCGGGCTGGGGTCTCTTCGTTCGGCATCAGTGGAACGAACGCGCATGTGATTGTCGAACAAGGCGATCCGGTGCCGGAACCTTCCTCGGTCGGCGGCCCAGTCACCTGGCTGCTCTCGGCTTCCTCACCGGAGGCCCTGCGGGCGCAGGCTGCCCAATTGGCCGGGTTCGCTCCTTCGGGTTCTGCCGCGGATGTCGGGCTTTCCCTTGCGACGACGCGAACCCTGAGCGAATATCGCGCTGGTGTGGTGGCTGCCGATCGGGAAGCTGCTGTTCGGGCTCTGGGAGATTATGCAGCAGGCCGGGCTTCGTCCGCGGTGGTCGAAGGCATGGCCTCCACGCGGCGCATGGCGTTCCTCTTCACGGGCCAAGGTGCGCAACGCGCTGGTATGGGTCTCGACCTCGCCGCCGCGTATCCGGTCTTCGCCGCCGCGCTGGACGAGGTCGGTGCTGCGTTGGACCTCGACGTCCCCCTGCGCGCTGTGCTCGCCGACGCGGACCGGCTCGACCAGACCAGCTACACGCAACCAGCGCTGTTCGCGGTGGAAGTCGCCCTGTATCGGCTGTTGGAGTCGTGGGGCATCCGGCCTTCGTACCTGCTGGGCCACTCCGTCGGAGAGATCGCCGCCGCACACGTCGCCGGAGTGCTTTCCCTTGCGGACGCTGGAAAACTGGTCGTCGCGCGGGCCCGGCTCATGCAAGCCCTGCCTGCGGGCGGCGCGATGGTGGCGGTGCAGGCTACCGAGGACGAGGTTCTTCCGCTATCAACCGATGGTGTAGGAATCGCCGCGGTGAATGGCCCGCGGTCGGTGGTAGTGTCGGGGGTCGAAGAAGAAGTACTTGCGGTTGCTGGGAAATTTACTCGAACTTCGCGGTTGCGGGTGTCGCACGCGTTCCATTCGCCGCTCATGGACCCGATGCTGGACGAGTTCGCCGCGGTGGCGCGCACCCTGACGTACTCCGAGCCATCGGTGCCCATTGTGTCCACCGTGGAACTGTCAGCGAAGGTGACGACGCCGGACTACTGGGTGCGCCAGGTCCGCGCAGCAGTCCGCTTCGCCGACGGCGTGCAAGCGCTGGCCGCGGCCGACGTGGACACGTTCGTCGAGGTCGGCCCGAGCGCGGTGCTGACCGCGATGGGCCAAAGCTGCGCTGATGGGGCAGGCGGGCCCGGGAGTGGTGCCGGCAGTGCCAACGCCGCCGCCACTCTTGCGAACGCCACCTTCGTCCCAGTCCTGCGCAAGGACCGAGCCGAAGCGGAGTCGGCCGCCGCCGCGGTCGCGACCCTGTTCACGCTCGGCGGGACGGTCGACTGGGACGCGTTCTACTCCGGCGCGCACGTGGTCGAGCTGCCGACCTACGCGTTCCAGGGCAAGCGCTACTGGCTGGACAACCCGACCGGCGCGCGGGCCCGCGGCGTGGCCGAGGTCGGACAGCGAGAAGCCGCGCACCCGCTGCTCGGCGCGGTGGTCGGCACCGCGGACACGGGCGGGGTCGTCCTCACCGGACGGCTGTCGCTGGCAGCGCAGCCCTGGCTGGCCGACCACGTCGTCCAGGGCAACGCGCTGTTCCCCGGCACGGCGTTCGTCGAGCTGGCCGTGCGCGCGGGCGACGAGGTCGGCTGCGGCCGGGTCGACGAACTCACCCTGGCCGCACCGCTGATCCTGCCGGAACAGGGCGCGGTGCGGCTGCAGGTGACCGTCGGCGCGCAGGAGGCCGACGGCACCCGCGCGCTGGGGATTTTCTCCCAGCCCGAGGACGCCGACGAATGGGTCCAGCACGGCAGCGGCCGGCTCTCCCCGGCAGGTTCGCCGCCCGCGGCGGCCGCGGAATGGCCGCCCGCCGAGGCTACGGAGATCGACGTGACCTCGCGGTACGACGAGCTGGCCGCGCAAGGCTTCGACTACGGCCCGGTCTTCGCCGGTCTGCGCAGAGCGTGGCAAGCCGGCGACGTGCTGGCCGCCGAAGTCGCGC
The DNA here is from genome assembly GCF_000411975.1 of Amycolatopsis orientalis DSM 43388. GTDB lineage: Bacteria > Actinomycetota > Actinomycetes > Mycobacteriales > Pseudonocardiaceae > Amycolatopsis > Amycolatopsis orientalis_D. The sequence continues at coordinate 66,598 of NZ_ASXG01000120.1, read as the reverse complement.
TGCCCGAGCACGCGGACGGCAGCGCGTTCGGCCTGCACCCCGCGTTGCTCGACGCTGCCCTGCACACAATCGGCCTCGCCGGGCCGACCGAGGACAAGCCAGTCCTGCCCTTCGCGTGGTCCGGCGTCTCGCTTTACGCCGGCGGCGCGGCGAGCCTGCGCGTGCTGATCTCGTCGGATGTCGAGAACACCGTCTCACTCACCGCGACGGACGCCTCCGGCGCCCCCGTGCTGCGCGTGGATTCGCTGGCGCTGCGTCCCATCGCGGACGACGCGTTCGCCAACGCCACGCGTTCGGCCGTGGACGATTCGCTCTTCCGCGTCGACTGGATCCCGTGGCAAGGCGACGAGGTCACCGCAGTGACCACCGCGATCCTGGGCACTGACCCGTTCGGCCTCGGCGGCGAGTCCTATGTGGACCTCAACGCCCTGCGCGAAGCCATCCGCCACGGCGCGGTGGTCCCAGACGTCGTCTACGTACCCTTCACTGCCCGGGAAACCGCCACGCCGGAAGGTGCTCGCGCAGCCGTCCATAACCTCCTTTCCTTGACCCAAGCCTGGGTCTCCGAGGATGTTCTGGCCGCTTCGCGCTTGGTCGTCGTCGCGTCCGGCGCGATTGCCACTAGCCCGGACGAGGGCGCGCCCGACCTCACCCACGCGGCACTGTGGGGCGTGATCCGCACCGCGCAACTCGAGTACCCAGATCGATTCATGGTCGTGGACCTGGACAACGGCGCGCTCCCGATCGGCTCGGTGCTTGGCGCGATGTACGCCGATGAACCCGGAGTCGCAGTCCGCGACGGCGCGGTTTTGGTGCACCGTCTGGCAAAGTACGTTCCGTCCGGCACCGCCGCCTTCGACCCGGACGGCACCGTCCTGGTCACCGGCGGTACCGGTGTGCTCGGCCAGTTGATCGCCCGCCACCTGGTCACCGAACACGGCGTCCGCCACCTGCTGATCACGAGCCGCCGCGGCCCCGCCGCTCCAGGAGCCGACGAGTTCGCCGCCTCCCTGACCGAACTGGGCGCGTCAGTCTCGCTGGTCGCCTGCGACCTGGCCTCGCGAGACGCCGTCGCGAAACTCATCGCCGACGTTCCGTCCGACCACCCGCTCACCGCGGTGATCCACACCGCCGGCGTCGTCGACGATGGCGTGCTCCTGTCCCTGACCCCGGAACGAATGGACGCCGTCCTCCGTCCGAAGGTCGACGCCGCATGGCACCTGCACGAACTGACCGCGCACCTGGACCTGTCCGCCTTCGTGCTGTACTCGTCGGCAGGTGGAACCCTAGGCGCCGCAGGCCAAGCCAACTACTCGGCGGCGAACGTCTTCCTGGACGCACTAGCACACCACCGTGCAGCACAAGGCCTGCCAGCCGTGTCGCTCGCCTGGGGCCTCTGGTCCGAAGGCGGCATGTCCGGCGACCTGGCCGACACCGACCTGATCCGCATGGCCCGATCCGGCGTCTTCGGCCTGTCCTTCGCCGACGGCCTGGAACTGTTCGACGCAACAGTCGCCGCCGGCCAACCATCACTGGTACCAGTGCGCCTGGACATGTCGGGCCTGCGCGCCGACGCCCACAGCGTCCCCGCAATGCTGCGCGGTCTGGTCCGAGGCCGCCGCCGAGTCGAGGTCGTCGACGATTCCTGGAACCAGGTACTGCGCCTCTCGGGAGCCGAACGAGTCCGAGCGGCGGTGGACTTGGTCTGCGGCACCGCGGCCGTAGTCCTGGGCCACGAACGCCGAGACTCCGTCGATCCACGAAAGGGCTTCATCGAACTCGGCTTCGACTCGCTCACTGCCATTGAACTACGCAACCGCCTGGACGTCCTCACCGGAATGCGCCTGCCCGCGACGCTGATCTTCGACTACCCGTCCGTACAGGTCCTAGGAGAACACCTGGTCGCGGATGGTGCCCCGTCGGCAGTCGAGGTCCAGTTGGACGCGCTCGAAGACGTCGTCCGAGGCCTGGAACCAGACGAGGTCTCCGGAGTAGTGACGCGGTTGAAGGCGGTACTGGCATCGCTGGCCCCAGACGAGGAAGTGGAAGGAGCCAGCGCAGACGAACTGTTCGCGCTGCTGGACGAAGAATTGGAAGCGCGGTAACGGTTTGGGGGGCCGCCCGCACCTGCTGGGCGGCCCTTTGATCTTTGCTGGATCCAGGCGTACCGAGGGAATCTCCTCGGGCACGGTGCCCACGCGAACTTCTCTGCAATCGCGCGGTTGTGTCGCGAGGACCGTTGCGTTAGACACCAGTTTCCGCGCGCCGTCCGCAAAACCCTCCGCAGTCAGTTTCCCTGGGATCATGCTCAAGTTCGCCGCGTCGCGTGCCTCCGCATTAGCGAACTGGTCCGCTCCCTCGGGAGCACTACTTGCAGCAGCACGACCGCAAGCGTGCGGAGCGTGGTACCGACGCTCTCAAATTGCCTTTGGCCATCGGCCTGCTTGTGCGAAGATCGCGAAGTGCCCGAGCTGACGTATCTGGAGATGACCCATCCAAGCGAGCTGCACCCGTCGACGTCAACCTTCAGCGGACAGGTCCAGTTGAAGCCCATCGACGGAGAAGAGGTCCGCACGCTGACTCTCGCGGTCGGACGCGACTTCGCGTGGCCGAGCCAGCACTGGGACACCCAACAGTGGAACGAATACCTGAGCAACCCAACGATGCGGCACTGGGCTGGCGTGTTCGACGGCGCAGTCATCGGATTGCTCTCACTCAACGTCCGGCAGGCACCGGACATCGAGATCGACTCCTTCGGCCTCGTGCCGGAACGAATCGGCCAGGGACTCGGCGGTCCATTCCTCACTGAGGCCGTCTCGATGACGTGGGGGTTGTCCGCGCAGCGCGTGTGGCTGCACACCTCCAGCGACGACCATCCCCATGCGCTCAAGAACTACCTCGCGCGCGGATTCCGGCCATTCAAGCGACCATGACCGCGCGGCCTTGGTTCAAGCCAGCGCGGCTTGGTCTTTCTCAGAACTAGACCGGGTTCACGCCGGCGGCGGCCACGATTTCCCGCTCCGGACCATAACTTCTTCCTCCGCGGGTGTTGCGCGCGGGAGCGATGTGGTGCGACGGTCGTTATCGCGAAGCACCGCGACGTTCGGCTCGTGCCCGTCGGCGTGGTGCCGTTCGAGTGGGATTCCGGTGAGCTTGGAATGCCCCGTCGCATCGGCTGCGCCGTCTGAGCGCCGTTCCACGGGCATGGCGGGGCCGGAGGGGTCTGCAGGGGCGGCGTGCACTGGGGGAGCAGTGCGTCGAGGAGGCCTCACCGTGGTCCTGCTGGCGGCGGCGTTCGATGTCGATGTCGGACTCGGCGGCTGCACACACCCGCCATTCGCGGCGGGCTCGGGGAATCATCGGGTTACGACTCGGTGGCCATGCCCAGCGAGCACAGGGAACCGGCCAGGGCGATCAGGTCGTAGCGGGTGTCGTCCTCGTTCGTTTCCCACAGGGCGGAGAGGGTGCTGGCGGCCTGGTCGACGTCGCCGTTGTGCTGCTTCAGGGCGATCCACATCGCGGCGGCTACCGGCTCGCATTCGATGTGGCGGTTGGTCGTGCGGCAGGTCAGCTCCAGGTGGCCGTTGGCGAGCATGCGCTGGGTGACGCCGGGGGCGGTGGTGATCGCCATCATGATGGCCTCCTGGTTGAGGGGGTGTTTCCTTGATGTACCTAGTTTCTCGGAACGGAGCTGCGGGAGCCATGGGGTGTGCTCCTGAAGCTTCCCTGGGGTTTCCCCACCCTTATCCCCGGCAGATCCCCGGTTGCCATCCGGCCAGGGTTGTGGTGATCGTCTTCAGGACGGCGTTGAGCTGGTCGTTCAGGTAGAAGTGGCCGCCGGGGAAGGTCTGCACGTGGCTGGGGCCGGTGGTGTGGTCGCGCCAGGCGTCGGCCTCGTCCAGGTCGGTTACCGGGTCCGCGTCGCCGACCAGGACCTGGATCGGGCAGCTTGGTTCCACGCCTGGTTGGTGCCGGTAGGTCTCTACCGCGGTGTAGTCGCCGCGGATCGCGGGCAGGACCATGCGCAGCAGCTCGTCGTCGCCCAGTACGCTGGCGTCGGTGCCGCTCAGTTCCTTCAGGGCGGCGATCAGGCCGTCGTCGTCGCGTTGGTGGACGAACTCGATGCGTTGCGCGGACGGGGCCCGGCAGGCCGAGGCGAACAGGCCGAGCGGGGGAGTGCCCCGCGCCTCCAAGCGGCGGGCCACTTCGTAGCCCACGGTGGCGCCCATGCTGTGGCCGAACAGGGCCAGTGGCAGGTCGGACCAGCCGGCGAGGTCGTCGGCGATCGCATCGGCGATGGCGGCGACCGTGTCCAGGCAGGGTTCGGCGCGGCGGTCTTGCCGGCCGGGGTACTGGACGGCGACCACCTCGAAGTCCTGCCCCGCCGCGGCGGCGGAGAGCGGGAAGTAGGCGGTCGCCGAGCCGCCGGCGTGCGGGAGGCACACCAGGCGCACCCGTGCCCCATCGGCCTGGTGGAAACGGCGGATCCATCGGCTGGTGCGTGCGTTCGCGGGTGTTTCGTCCACTGCGGTCACAAACCCAGGAGTGTTCGGGGCTGGTCGGCACTGGACAACCCCTAGCTGCCTTCGCGCGGCGAGGGAGGGGTGCTCATAGTCGCGGCGCGCAGGGGAGCGGGCGGTGGGTTGTGGGCGGTGTTGCGGAGCGGTTTCTGCTCCGGATCGAGGATGGACGGCGGGATCCAGTGCACGGCACCGTCCCGGAGGACGATTTTCCAGCCGCTGTGGTGCAGGAGGCGGTGGTGGCGTTCGCAGCAGGACGCGAGGTTGTCCAGGTCCGTCGCACCGCCGTGCGCCCAGTGGACGATGTGGTGCGGGGTGGTCCACTTCGGACCGCGGTCGCAGCCGGGGAAGGTGCAGCCGCGGTCTCGGATCGCCAGTGCCCGGCGCTGGGCGTTCGTGGCGGTGCGGGCGGAGCGGCCGAGGTCGAGGACCTGGCCTTCGGTGCCCAGGACAGCGGGATAGACCTTGGCGTCGCACAGGATGCGACGCAGGTGTGACGCGGGCAGGACGGATTCGTCGTCCGTGAAGATCTTCTTCGCGGTGCTCTGCAGGGTTTCCAGGCTGACGGTCACCGTCGCGACTGCTCGTTCGCCCGCCTTGGCCGGAAGGTCCGGGGTGCGTGCTGCGAGGTCGACGATCGCGGCGAGGGCGTCGCCGTGGCGTTCGGCCGGGGTGCGCGGGTCGGGAGTGTCCGGCGTGGTGGCGGGATCCGGCGCGGCCAAGGGGACCAGCAGTTGTTCGATCAGGGTGCCGGTCTCGTGGTCGACGTTGCCGGTGAAGCGGAAACGGCCGTTTTGGGTCCAGTGCCAGCGGAATTCGCGCCAGGGCCGGGCAGCATCAGCGGAACCCAAGCCGGAACCCGAGCCGGAATCTGCACCGGAACCCGAACCGGGGTCCGGTACCGAGTCGGGGTCCAGGCCGTGGTCCACGTCCGGGGAGTCCGGGGAGTCCGGGGACGCGCCGGGTACGTCGGCAGGATCGTTGTCCCAGTAGATCTTCAGCCGGGTCGCGGCGCGGCGGACGATGCTCGGGTTGGCTTGTGCCGCGAGGGTGACCAGGGTGTCTTCGGCGAGGGTGTAGTCCTCCGGGGTGAGCCATCGGGGCGCGTCGGCCAGGAAGTCGGCGATCACCGCCGCGTGCTGGGCGGCGATTTCGCCTGCGGTCAAGGCTTTCCAGGTCAGCGGCAAGGAACCGGTGGCCTGGGCGAGCCGGGAGCGGGCCTCGCGTTGCGTCACGTGCAGGATCGTCGCCAGGTACGCCGAAGTCGAGGCGTAGCCGTCCGGCACGGCACCGCGCGAGTCCAGTTCCCGGATGGCCTCCAGTTGCGCGGCGTAAGCGACGTTCTGCTGTCTTTGGGTGGTCAGGAGTCTGGTGGTCAGGTCCCGGTCTGACAGTTGCCAGGCGGGAAGCGTCGTAGTCGTCGACACCTCTCTATTCTCTCGAACGCACGTTCGACTACGCTATCGCTCGAAGCGGTCAACCCGGACTGCGGAAGCGCCACCAGCAAGATCACTATCCGAAGCCAAACCGCGCAAACGACAGCAGAATTCTGCCGCTCGCCAAACAAGACCCGCGCCGAGCGCGACGCAAGGTGATCGTGATCACCTGATTGAGTGACTTTAGATCGCGGTTGGCTGTGCTTAGGAGGCGGCTGCGACTGTGGCACACGCAGGAAGAATGACCGTTGGGTCGAGGAGCTTGCGATGGGCGTGAACTGGGGGCAGAACCGCCGCACCGAGCCGAATGAAGCAGTGTCCCTCCTCGAGGGTCTGCTGATCGAATGCGATGCGGGGGCAGGAGACACGGTAGTGGTCGGCGGAGGACCGGCCAGCGGGAAAACGCAGGTGCAGAACCAAGTAGTGGCGCGAGCTCGGGAGCTGGGCGTTCTCACCCTCACCGCGGCCGGGGCGGCGGACGAGCGCGATGTCGACGGTGGCGTGCTCGACCAATTGCTGGCCAGTCCGGCGTTGCCGCGCGACGTGCTGGCCGCGGCCGACGGAGAGGACCAGATCGCGGCGTTGTGCAGTGCCTTGCACCGGCTGGCGCGCGAGCGGCCGCTGTTGATCGCGGTCGACGATTTGCAGCACGTGGACGAGACGTCGGCGCGGCTGCTGCTGAGGTTGCAGCGGCGCGCGCGGTCGGCGGCGATGTTGCTGGTGCTGACGCAGCCGGACGGCTGGTATTCCGGCGAGGGTGCCGAATTCGCCGCGCAACCGCACCGATACGTGCATCTCACGCCGTTCACCGTGGAGGCGATCGCACAGCTGGTGGCCGACCACGACGAGGCCGAGCGGATTCACGGGCTGAGCGCGGGGAATCCGTTGCTGGTCAGCGCGTTGGTCGACGCTCGTCGCAGCTCGGTGGACGACGGCGCGGTGTATTCCGATGCGGTGCAACGGCTTTTGCATCGCTACGGTTCGCCGTTGCGCGAAGTGGCGACGGCGATCGCGGTGCTGGACACCGACGTGACGACCGATGCGGTGGCGACGGTCGCGGGCGTGGACCCAGTCGAGGCCGAGGCGTCTGCGGGGATGCTCGTGGAGACTGGGCTGGTCGACGGGGTTCGGTTTCGGCAGCCGGCCGCGGCGGCGGTGGTCGGCGGGCTGCGCGGGTCGGAGAAGGTGCGGCTGCACATCCGGGCCGCTGAGGTGAAGCACGCACGCGGGTTGTCGGCGCCCGAGGTCGCGCGGCACCTCGTGGCGGCGGGTGAAGCGCAGGCGGAGTGGGCGTTGCCGGTGCTGGTCGCGGCGGCGGAGCAGGTGATGCTCGGCGACGACGTCGACTTCGCGACCCGTTGTTTGCAGCTAGCGGCGTCGACGGCCACTGCGTCGTGGGAGCAGCAGATGATCTCGCAGCTGCTGGCCAAGATCACGTGGCGGGTCAACCCCGCGGCAGCCGCCCCGCATCTCGCCGCGTTGCGCGAAGCCGGTTCGCTCGATCAATCCGACCGGATCGCCCTGGTGCGCCAGTCATTGTGGTTCGGTGACCGGGAGACGTTCGAGTCCGCGCTGGTCCGGCTGGGCGATGACCTCGAGCCGCTGCACCCCCGGACGGCTGCGGAACTGACGCTGGCCGCACATTGGCATTACGGCACGGCACCGGCACTGTCGGTCGATGACTCGGATCCCTGGCTGCGCACGGCGACCACACTCGCGTCGGTTTGGCGCGCCGGTGGCAGCGAAGAGACTTCGGTGTGCGCGGAGCGGATTCTGCAGAACTGCCGACTGTCCGACACTTCGCTGGAAGCCCTGGCCACGGCCATTCTCGCGCTCGCGTACGACGGTAAGGCGGAGCGCGCCGAAGGCTGGTGCACTTCGCTGGCCGAGGAAGCCGAGTACCGCGGCGCGGTGACGTGGAAGGCGATGCTTGACGCGCTCGGCGCGAGCCTGCTGCTGCGTCGCGGCGAACCGGCTGAAGCGGCCGAAGCCGCGAGCCGTGCACTTGCGCTGCTTGACGAACCGAACTGGGGCGTCGCGATCACGTACCCGCTAGCCACGATGCTGACCGCGCACACTGCGGCAGGTGCGTTCAAAGCCGCAGCGGCGGTGTTGCGACACGCATTGCCGGAGAACGTGTACACGACACTCGGCGGCGTACGGTTCCTTCGGGCACGCGGGCAGTTCCACCTCGCCACGAACCGCGGGCTTTCCGCGGTGAGCGATTTCCAGCAGTGCCAGCGAATTCTCCGGGACAGCAATCTCGACCTGCCCGCTGTGGCACCGTGGCGGACCGATCTCGCCGAAGCGAACCTGCGGCTGCGCAACCCGACTCTCGCAGTAGAGCTGGCGAAACAGCAACTGGCGGACGCGAAGGACGCGTTTTCGCAGGCAGTGGCGCTGCGGGTGCTGGCGTTCGCGGGCGACAGCGGTGCGCGGTCCGGCCTGCTGAACCGGGCGGCGGAAGCGTTCAAGGAATCCGGCGACCGGCTCGAGCTGGCCCGCACGGTCCGCGCGATCAACCAGCTCGGTCAGCGCGCGGAACGCTCGGCCGGCCTGGTGAAGCCGGTGCAGGTGCCGCGGCAGCCGATGCGTCCGCTGACGCCTCGTCCGGTGGCGTCGAGGCCGGAGCCGCCGCGCGCGGATCCGGACGGACCGGCGGCGACCGCGTTGAGCGAGGCCGAACTGCGCGTGGCCGAGCTCGCGGCACACGGGCGGACCAACCGCCAGATCGCCGAAACGCTGTACATCACAGTGTCCACTGTGGAGCAGCACCTGACCAGGGTGTACCGGAAACTGGGCGTGGCGGGGCGGAGCGCGCTCGCCGGGGAGCTGGCCGGTGCCGGGCAGTGATCGAAAACAGCGAGGGCGGGGCAGCGCTGACCGAGGTGGAACTGCGAGTCGCGGAACTCGCCGCGCAGGGCATGCCGGTGGCGGTGATCGCGGAGGTACTGGGAGTGTCCGCGAACACCGCCACCCGCCACCTGACTGCCGTCTACGTCAAGCTCCGAAACGCGTGAAGGGCCTCTCGCGCGAACTCCGCGAGAGGCCCTTCACCGGAAAGAGGTCAGGAGCGGCGGTCGGCGACCACCGCGTCGATGATGTCGTCCAAGGTGCGCGTCGGCACGAAGCCGATCTGGTTGTACGCGCGGGTGCAGTCGGGGATGCGGCGCTGCATATCCTCGTACCCGTCGCCGTACGCCTCCTCGTACGGCACCTTCGTGATGGTGCTGCTGGAACCGGTCGCGCCGATCACGCGCTCGGCCAGCTGCGAGATGGTGGTCTGCTCGTTGCTGCCGAGGTTGAACACCTTGCCGTACGCGGATTCGTCGGCGAGCAGGTCCGCCAGCGCGGGCACGACGTCGTGCACGTGGCAGAAGCAGCGGGTCTGCTGTCCGTCGCCGAACACCGTGATCGGCTCGCCGGCCAGCGCCTGCGTCACGAAGCGCGGAATGACCATGCCGTAGCGGCCGGTCTGGCGCGGGCCGACGGTGTTGAACGGCCGCACGATCACCGTGCGCAGGCCGTGCTCGACCGCGTACAGGTGGGCGAACGTCTCGTCGAGCGCCTTCGCCTCGGCGTAGGACCAGCGGTTCTTCAGCGGCGACCCGATGATCCGGTCGTCGTCCTCGCGCAGGCCGTCCGCGGTGTTCTTGCCGTAGATCTCGCTCGTCGACGCGACGAGGATCGGGACGTCGTGCCGCAGCGCCGCGTCGAGCATGTTCTCCGTGCCGTGCAGGTTGGTGCGCAAGCTGTCCATTGTCTTGTCGAGGATGGTGAACACGCCCACCGCGGCCGCGAGATGGAAGATCGCGTCGATGCCCGCCATGCACGATTCGACCGCGTTCGGGTCGGTGATCGACCCGCGCACGAACTGGAAGCCGGGGTGCCCGGCGACGCCGGCGAGGTTGTCCAGGGTGCCGGTGCTGAGGTTGTCCAGTGCGACGACCTCGTCGCCGCGGGCCAGCAGGTACTCGGTGAGGTGGGAGCCGATGAACCCGGCGCCTCCGGTGATCAGGTAACGCACAGCGATGTCCTCTCAGTTCGCGAAGAGCGCGCGGTCGAAGCGGTAGGTGGCGTCGATGACGGTCGGGCAGTCGGCGAGCCATTCGTAGTCGTGGCCCGGCTGCACGGTGTGGATGAGCGCGACGTCCCAGTCCTGGCCGTCCGGCTCAGGGACGGTGTCGAGCGAACCGCCGGTCACTCGGACGTTCGGGACCAACGGGTCGTAGTAGCCGACCTTCGCGCCCTTCGCGGCGAGCAGGTCGAGAATGTCCAGCGCGGACGACGAACGCACGTCCTGCACGCCGGGCTTGTACGTCACGCCGACCACCAGCACGCGCGTACCCGCCATGCCCTTGCCCTCGCGAGACAGTGTGTTCAGTACGCGGTCGACAACCTGCTTCGGCCGCTCCGCGATGGCGTGCATCGCCTGGGTCACCAGCGGTGCGTTGCTCTGCGTCGCGCGCAGCTGCCACAGCAGGTAGTGCGGGTCGCACGGGATGCAGTGGCCGCCGACGCCGGGGCCGGGGTGGAAGGCCATGAAGCCGTACGGTTTGCTGGCCGCCGCGTCGATGACCTCGATCGGGTCGATCGAGAAGCCGTCGCTGATCTCGGCGAACTCGTTGGCCAGCGCGATGTTTACCGCGCGGAAGGTGTTTTCGTACAGCTTGGTCATCTCGGCCGCTTCCGGCGAGCTGACGCAGTGCACGCTCGGGGTGAGCACGTTGATCACGCGCTGCGCCATCGCGGTGCACACCGGGGTCACACCGCCCAGCACGCGCGGTGTCTCCGCCTGGGTGTGGGTGACGTTGCCCGGGTCGATCCGCTCCGGGCTGGACGCCACGAACAGGTCGCGGCCGATGGTGAATCCCTTGGCCACCAGCGGTTTCACCAGCAGCCGGTTCGACGTGCCGACGTAGCTGGTCGAGGTCAGGATGAACGTCTGGCCGCGGCGGGCGTTGGCGACCAGTGCCGCGCACGCCGCCTCCAGCGGGCCGAGGTCGGGCATCAGGTACTCGTCGAGCCCGGTCGGCACGCACACCAGCACCGCGTCCGCCTCGGCCATCCGCGCCGAGTCCGTGGTGAGCTGGAAGTCCTCCTGGTGCACGGCTTTCTCGAGCCGGCGGTGGTCGGCTTCGATGAGGTCGACGTCGCCGGAGCGGATCGCGTCGAGCCGGTTCTGCGACAGGTCGATGCCGATCACGCCGACGCCGCCGGCGTGCAGGCCGAGCGCGGTCGGCAGGCCGACATAGCCCATCCCGATGACCGCGACCGAGGTCAGTTCGTTCCGTTCGGCGATGGTCTCGAATTCAGCGACAGTACTGGTCATTCCTGGTCACCCGTTTCTGGATGGGCTGGGGAAAAGCGAGCGGGAAAAGCGGAGGGACCGCCGGTCATCGGACCGTGCGGACGATTTCGAAGGCCTCGGCGAGCCCGGCGCTGACCTGCGAGCCGCGGTATTCGGCCAGGGCGCGGACGCCGCGTTCGCTGCGCGGATTCGGCCACGGCTCGAGTTCTTTCCCGTAGGCGCGCAGTGCTTCGATTTTGCGTTCGAGGTGGCTTTCGTCGAGGAGCTGCCAGAAGTTCGGCCGGAACGTGACCGGAAGCCCGGAGGCCTCGCCGACGTCGGTGGCGGAACGGATCTCGAACGTGCGGACCTCGCGCACCGGGCCCTTGCCCGGCCGTCCGGCGACCCGCGCGGCGCGGCTGACCAGCGCGTGGTCGGTGCTGAGGTCGCACATGCTGGTGGCGAAGACGGTGTCCGGCTCGAATTCGCGGACCTCGCGCTCGACGACCTGGTTCAGTTCGAGGTGGCTGACCGTGTCGAGCCGGTTGTCGCCGAATTCGTGGACTCGCACGCGCTCGATGCCGAGCGTTTTCGCGGCCAGTTCGATCGCGTCGGTGCGATTGGTGACCTCGGCGCCTGCGGCCGAACGCGAACCGTCGTCGTTGGTGAGAATGCAAAGCGAAACGGTGACGCCCTCGTCGGCGAGCCGGGCGATGGTCCCGCCCGCGCCGAGCGTTTCGTCGTCGCCGTGGGCTCCCACCACCAGCAGCCTGCGTGTCAACGTGTGCATACGATTCCCCAGTCCTTGTCCGGGCGGTGAAACCCCCAGCGGAAACGAGCCGTGCGAAATGGCTTGGAACGCCAGCAAAATCTGACATCCGCGGTTGCCTGCGACAACCCCTAAAGACCGTCTAAAGCGGACCTTGGCCGGGCGGGCGGACCGGGGCGGCAGGGGCCGTTAGGGGTGGGTCCGCGCGCGGGCGCGCTCGTATCGTCACGGCGTCGGATGGGCATGCGACGCGGAAGGAACGTGGGCACGTGGGCAACTCCGAAGAGAAGCTGGTCGGTGCGCTCCGGGCTTCGGTGAAGGAAACCGAGCGGTTGCGCGAAAAGAACCGCAAGCTCACCGAAGCCGCACGGGAGCCGATCGCGATCGTCGGGATGGCCTGCCGGCTTCCCGGCGGCGCGGGCACCCCGGAAGCGTTGTGGGAGCTGCTGTCCGGGGGCGTCGACGCGATCGGCGAGTTCCCGGCGAACCGGGGCTGGGACCTCGACCGGCTCTACGACCCGACCGGGCAGCGGCCGGGTTCGAGCTATGTGCGCGAGGGCGGGTTCCTGCACGACGCGCTCGATTTCGACGCCGACCTGTTCGGCATCAGCCCGCGCGAAGCGCTGCTGATGGACCCGCAGCAGCGGCTGCTGCTCGAAACGTCCTGGGAGGCGTTCGAGCGCGCCGGGATCGCGCCGCATTCGATGAAGGGCAGCCCCACCGGCGTTTTCGCGGGCACGATGTATCACAACTATCAGGGCAGCTACGGCTCTTCCGGCGTCATTTCCGGCCGTCTCGCCTACACCTTCGGGCTCGAAGGACCCGCGGTGACCATCGACACCGCGTGTTCGTCCTCGCTCGTCGCATTGCATTTGGCGGTCCAAGCGCTGCGCAACGGTGAATGCACGCTCGCGCTCGCCGGCGGTGTTTCCGTGATGTCCACGCCGCGTACGTTCGTCGAGTTCTCCCTCGACGGCACGCTCGCGCGCAGCGCCCGCTGCCGCACCTTCGCCGACTCCGCGGACGGTACCGGCTGGTCCGAGGGCTGCGGCATGTTGCTGGTGGAGCGGCTTTCCGACGCGCGGCGCAACGGACATCCGGTGCTGGCGCTCGTCCGTGGCACGGCGATCAACCAGGACGGCGCGTCCAACGGCATGACCGCGCCGAACGGGCCCGCGCAGGAGCGCGTGATCCGGCAGGCGCTCGCGAACGCGCGGCTGCGGCCGGACGAGATCGACGTCGTCGAGGCGCACGGCACCGCGACCAAACTGGGTGACCCGATCGAGGCGCAGGCGCTGCTCGCGACCTACGGGCAGGACCGTGAAGAGCCGCTCTGGCTGGGGTCGATCAAGTCGAACGTGGGGCATACGCAAGCCGCGTCCGGCGTCGCTGGCGTGCTGAAGCTCGTGCTCGCGCTGAACCACGACCTGCTGCCGAAAACACTGCATGTCGACAAACCGACCCGGCACGTGGACTGGACCGCTGGCAGGGTCGAGCTGCTGACCGAGGCCCGGCCGTGGGAACGCGGGGAGCAGCCGCGCCGCGGTGCGGTGTCGTGCTTCGGGTTGAGCGGCACCAACGCGCACATCATCCTTGAGGAAGCTCCCGCGCCGGAGACCGCGGAGACCCCGCGTGACGACGCGGCGGTTCCGGTCGTCGTGTCCGGCCGGACGCCGCAGGCCTTGCGGGCACAGGCAAAGCGGCTGGCCGAACACCTTGCGGCGCAGCCGGAACTGGAGCTTCTGGACGTCGCGGCCACCCTGGGCGCGTCGCGGACGCATCTGGACCACCGGGCCGCGGTGCTCGGCAAGTCCATTGAGGACGTCCTGCCCGCGTTGAACGCGCTCGCGAACGGCGAGCTGGGCGCGGTGAGCGGCCTGGCTCGCGGCGAGGCGTCGCTGGCGTTTTTGTTCTCCGGCCAGGGATCCCAGCGGGTCGGGATGGGTCGGCAGCTGGAAGTCTTCCCGGTGTTCGCCGAGGCTTACGCGGCGGCGTGCGCGGAGCTGGACCAGCATCTCGACCGGCCGATCCGCGCGGTGATCGACGGCGACGCGGACGCACTGGCGCAGACCGCGAACACGCAGTCCGCGCTGTTCGCGTTCGAGGTCGCGTTGTTCGGGCTGGTCGAGTCGTGGGGACTCACGCCGGCCGCGTTGTGCGGTCACTCCATTGGCGAACTTGCCGCGGCACACTGCGCGGGGGTGTTCTCCCTGGCAGACGCGGCGAAGCTGGTCGCTGCTCGCGGCCGGTTGATGCAGGCGCTGCCGAAGGGCGGCGCGATGGTGGCCGTCGAAGGAACTCCGGACGAGGTCGCCGCGCACGATCCACAAGGGACGGTCGACCTCGCCGCGGTGAATGGGCCGCGTTCGGTCGTGCTGTCCGGCACCGAGGATGCAGTGCTCGCGGTGGCCGCGAAGTTCAGCGACGCTGGGCGGCGGACGACGCAGCTCAAGGTCTCGCACGCGTTCCACTCGCGACTGATGGAGCCGATGCTCGCCGAGTTCCGTTCGGTCGCGCAGAGCATTGCCTACGCGCAGCCGACCATCTCGGTCATCTCCAGCGTCACCGGCGAAGAGGTTTACGCCGAGCTGACCGACCCGGAGTACTGGGTGCGGAACGTCCGCGAGCCGGTCCGGTTCGCCGACGCGGTCCGCGCACTCGCCGCCGAGGGTGTGAACCGATTCCTCGAACTGGGCCCGGACGCACCGCTGACCGCTGTGGTTCCGCAGTCCGCGGACGAGGCCGTCGCGGTGCCCGCTCAGCGTCGTGACGTTCCCGAAGACGTGGCGCTGCTGACCGCGTTGGCGACTCTGCACGTCCGCGGCGTGGTGCCGGACTGGGCCGCGCACTTCGCCTCGCGCGGCGCGCGGCGAGCGGATCTCCCGACCTACGGCTTTCAGCACCAGCGTTACTGGCTGGAGGTTACTTCCGAGTCCGGGGACGTCTCGTCGATGGGGCTTGACCCGGTCGACCACCCGTTGCTCGGCGCGTCGACATTGCTCGCCGACGCGGACGGCGTGGTGCTGTCCGGCCGCGTGTCGACGGCGACGCACCCCTGGCTGGCCGACCACGCCGTCGGCGGCTCGATCCTGTTGCCTGGCACGGCGTTCGTGGAACTCGCGGTGCGGGCTGGGGACGAGGTCGGCAGCGGCCGGGTCCAGGAGTTGACCCTGCACGCGCCGCTCGTACTGCCTGCGAAGGGTGCCGCGCGGATTCAGGTCCGCATCGGAACTTCGGCCGCGGACGGGACCCGGCCGATCAGTGTCCATTCGCGACCCGACGATCTCGCGACCGCGGCCGGCTGGACCCGGCACGCGGACGGCACGCTCGCGCCTGCTGCCTCCGGAACGAACTTCGACCTCAGCGAATGGCCGCCGGCCGGGGCGGAGACTGTCGACGTCGAGGGCATGTACGACCTGCTGGCCGAGCACGGAATGGCTTACGGGCCGGTGTTCCAGGGGCTGCAGGCGGCGTGGCAGCGCGGTGCGGACGTGTACGCCGAGGTCGCCTTGCCCGAGCAGGAGCGGATCAGCGCCGAGGCGTTCGGCCTGCACCCGGCGGTCTTTGACGCGACCCTGCACGCTGTCGGGCTCAGCGCGGCGGCTGGGGAAGGAACGACGCTGCCGTACGCCTGGTCCGAAGTGGAGCTTTTCGCCACGGGCGCGTCCTCGCTGCGAGTCCACGTGCGACCGACTGGCGAGCAGGCCGTTGAACTGCGGCTGGCCGACAGCGTGGGTGCCCCGGTCGCGCGGGTCGGCACGCTGAAACTCCGGCAGATCAGCGAGGAACAGCTCGCGGCGGCGGCTCCGACTGGTTCCGACGAATTGTACGAAGTGGACTGGGTCCCGACTGCGTTGCCGGACGCTCAGGCCGCTTACGAGGTTTACTCAGCGAAGGCCGGGGACAGCGCGGCTTCGGCGAAGAAGGCCGTCCACAGTGCACTGTCCAAACTGCAGGCGGACGGCAAAGAGAAGCTTCTGGTGGTGATCGGCGACGACCTCGCCGGTGCCGCGGTGGCCGGTCTGGTCCGGTCCGCGCAGGTGGAGAACCCAGGCCGGATCGTCCTCGTCGAGGGCGACGCGACCCAGGAGCAGCTCGCCGCCATCGCGGCGGCGGACGAATCAGCGGTGCGGGTTTCCGGCACCGACGTGCGCGTGCCGCGGCTGGTCCGGGCGGCGCCGGAACCGGGTGAGCCGGTCGACTGGTCCGCTGGGACGGTGCTGCTCACCGGCGGTACCGGGGCGCTCGGCCGGATCGTCGCCACGCATCTGGCCAAGCAGGGTGCCCGGCAGCTGCTGCTGGTCAGCCGCCGTGGCGACCAGGCACCGGGCACCGCGGACCTCGTCGCCGAACTGACTGAACTCGGCGCGGAGACGACGGTCGCCGCGTGCGATCTCACTGACCGCAAGGCCGTGGCGCGGCTGCTGAAGAAGCATCCGGTCGCCGCTGTCGTGCACGCCGCGGGCGTGCTGGACGACGGTGTCCTGCCGTCGATGACTCCGGAGCGGATCGACGGCGTCTTCGACCCGAAGGCGCTCGCGGCCTGGCACCTGCACGAACTGGCTGGCGACGTCAAGGCGTTCGTCACCTTCTCGTCGGCTGCCGGCGTGCTCGGCGCGCCTGGCCAGGCGAACTACGCCGCCGCAAACGCTTTCCTCGATGCCCTCGCCGCGCACCGGCGTGCCGAAGGCAAGCCAGCACACTCGCTGGCCTGGGGGATGTGGGAGTCGGCCGCCGGGATGGCTGGCGAAACGACCGGCAAGCGCGGACTCGGCGCGTTCACCGCGGCCGAGGGACTGGCTCTGTTCGACACCGCGGTCAGCTCGAGCGGCTCGGTTTTCGTCCCGGTGAAGCTCGACTTGCCCGCGTGGCGCGAGGCCGGCGCGGTGCCGGACCTGCTGCGCGGCCTGGTCCCGGCGGCACGGCGTACCGTCTCCGACCGCGAGGCCGGGACCGACTCCCTGCTGGGCAAGCTGGTCCGCCTTCCGGCCGACAAGCGTCTCGACCACCTCCGTGACCTGGTCATCGAGCACGCGGCAGCGGTGCTGGGCCACGCGTCGACGGACGTGATCGACGCCGACCGCGCGTTCAAGGACCTCGGGTTCGACTCGCTGACCGCGGTCGAACTGCGCAACACGCTCAACGAGGTCACCGGCCTGAGCCTCACCGCCACGCTCGTCTTCGACCACCCCACGGCCGGCGACCTGGCCGCGCACCTGCACGACGAGCTGCTCGGCGACCTGGACCCGGACGCGGGCGGGCTGGAGACCACCGCGGCGGGCAGCGACGAGCCGATCGCGATCGTCGGCATGGCCTGCCGGTTCCCCGGCGGCGTCAGCACGCCCGAGGAGCTGTGGCAGCTGGTCGCTGCGGGGCGGGACGGGACCAGCGACTTCCCGACCGACCGCGCCTGGGACATGGACCACTGGCTGGAGCAGGTCGCGCCGGACGGCGGCACGCCGCGCGGCGGTTTCGTGCCGGACGCCACCGACTTCGACGCCGCGTTCTTCGGCATCAGCCCCAACGAAGCCGTCATGATGGACCCGCAGCAGCGGATGTTGCTGGAGTCGTCGTGGATCGCGCTGGAGAACGCGGGCGTGGACCCGTTGGCGCTCAAGGGAAGCACGACCGGGGTCTTCGTCGGCGTGATGCAATCCGATTACGACCCGGGCGACGCGCTCGAACAGGGCGGCGGGGCTTATCGCGGATCCGGCGCGCTGAGCAGCGTGGTCTCCGGGCGAGTCGCGTACGCGTTCGGCCTCGAAGGTCCTGCGGTTTCGGTGGACACCGCGTGCTCGTCGTCGTTGGTGGCCTTGCACCAGGCGACCCAGGCGTTGCGCGGCGGTGACTGCTCGCTCGCGCTGGTCGGCGGGGTCTCGGCGCTCGTGTCGCCGGCTCCGTTCGCGCAGTTCGTCGACGGCGCGGTGGCTCGCGACGGCCGCTGCAAGCCGTATTCGGCCGCGGCGGACGGGTTCGGCTGGGGCGAAGGCGTCGGGGTGCTCGTGATCGAGCGGCTGTCCGACGCGCAGCGCAACGGGCACCAGGTACTCGCCGTGGTGAAGTCCAGCGCGGTTAACGCGGACGGTGCTTCCAACGGTCTTAACGCCCCCAGTGCTCCGGCACAGGAGAAGCTGATTCGACGTGCATTGTCGGCGGCGGGGCTGGCTGCGTCCGATGTGGACGCAGTCGAAGGGCACGGGGCCAGCACTCCGCTGGGCGACCGGATCGAGACCGCCGCGCTGCTGGCTACTTACGGCCGGGAGCGGGCGGCGGACCGTCCACTGTGGCTTGGTTCGGTGAAGTCGAACATCGGGCACACGCAGGCAGCGGCAGGCGTCGCGGGCGTGATCAAGATGGTGCAAGCAATGCGGCACGGAGTGCTGCCCGCGACCTTGCACGCGAGCGAACCGACGCACGATGTCGACTGGGCCGCTGGGACTGTGCGGTTGCTGGACGAGGCTCGGGAATGGCCGGAAGTGGACCGTCCGCGTCGCGCCGCGGTCTCGGCGTTCGGGTACAGCGGGACCAACGCGCACGTGATTCTGGAGCAGGCTCCGGAAGGCGCGGCCGAAGCGGGCGAGCCGGTCGATTCGGGTGGGGTGTTGCCGCCGCTCGTGTTCTCGGCTCGGACGGCGGCGGCTCTTCCGGATCAGGCGCGGGCGTTGCTGGCGCACCTCGACGAGTATCCGGCGCTGGATGTCGTGTACTCGCAGGCCAATCGGCAGCCGTTGTTCTCGCACCGGGCCGCGGTCGTCGGCTCGGATGCAGCTGAACTCCGTGCGGCGTTGGAAGCGATGGCCGCTTCGGACGCTGTGGTGACCGGACGTGCTCGTCCCGGCGGGCGGACCGCCTACCTCTTGCCGGGGCAGGGCAGCCAGCGGGCCGGCATGGGCGCGGAGCTGTCCGCCGCGTTCCCGGTGTTCGCGCATGAACTGGATCGGGTGACGGCGAAGTTCGATCAGCATCTCGGCCGGTCACTGCGCACCGTGATGTTCGCCGAGGCCGGCTCGGTGGACGCGCAATTGCTGGACCGGACGCAGTTCAGCCAGGCCGCGGTGTTCTCCTTCTCGGTGGCGCTGCACCGGCTGCTGGAATCGTGGGGACAGCGGCCGGACGTCCTGATCGGACACTCGGTCGGCGAGATCACGGCCGCGCACCTGGCCGGGGTGTTCTCTTTGGACGATGCGGTGAAGCTGGTGGCGAATCGCGGTCAGCTCATGGCGGAGACCCGGGTTGGTGCGGTGGTCGCGGTCGAGGCCAGTGCGGACGAGGTGCGACCCATGCTCGGCGACGACGTCGCGCTGGCCGCGGTGAACGGGCCGCGCTCGGTCGTGGTGTCCGGGGTGGACGGTGCCGTGCAGGCGATCGTCGAGCACTTCGAGAAGCTTGGCCGCCGGACTAATCGGCTCGCGATCGACTGTGCGGTTCACTCGCCGCTGCTGGACGAGATTCTCGAAGAGCTGGAAGACATCGCACAGGAGCTGACGTTCGAGAAGCCGACTGTGCCGGTGATTTCGACGGTCACCGGTGCCGAAGTAACGGACGAGCTGACCGATCCCGCGCATTGGGTAGCGAACTGCCGAGAGACGGTCCTCTTTGCCGACGCGGTGCGGGCTTCGGCGGCGACGCGTTTTGTCGAGTTGAGCACGAACGGCGTGCTCACTGCGGCGGCGGAAGCGGTGGTCGAGGACGCGGCGTTCGTTCCGGTGCTCCGGCGCAATCGAGGCGAGGTCGCTTCGACGCTCCTGGCGGCTGGGCAGTTGTTCGTCCTCGGCGCGGGGTTGGAGGTCCGGCGGATGTTCGCTGGACGTTCCGCGAAAACGGTTCCGTTGCCGCCGTATGCGTTCCACCGGACGCGGTACTGGCCGTCGGTGGACATGGAGGCTCGGCGGGCTACCGGAACTGGGCTCGGGACGTGGTTCGGGCCCGCGTTGACTGTCGCTGGATCGTCCACTGTGGTCTTGAGCGGCACCTTGCCGGCGGATCAAGCGTTCCCGGTCGCGGGCTTTGTCGAGCTGGCGACTCGGGCAGGGGACGAGGTCGGGTGCGGACGGTTGGCGCGGTTGACCGTCGAGTCGCCGTTCGCGTCCGGTGAGGTGCAGGTGCAGATCGTGGTGGGTGAGCCGGATGCGGCGGGACAGCGGTCGGTTACTGTCCACTCGCGACACGAGGGATCGTGGACTCGGCATGCCGAGGGTGTGTTGGCGGTCGATGACGGTGCCGAGCCGGACAGCCTCGGCCAATGGCCGCCTGCTGGCGCGGAGCCGGTGGCAGCTGAATTGCTCGACGCTGCTTGGTCTGTCGACGGGGTGGTGTTCGGGGAAATCGAGGTCGCTCCGGACGAGCAGTTCGGCCTGTCTCCGGCCGCGCTTGAGGCGGCACTGTCCATTGTGGACGGAGAGCCGGTCGAGTGGCGGGACTATCGGCTGTTCGCGACTGGGGCGGCCAAGCTGCGGGTTCGGTTGACGCCGTTGGGAGACGATCGGGTGGCGGTGTTGTTCGCCGATC
Organism: Amycolatopsis orientalis DSM 43388; assembly: GCF_000411975.1. GTDB lineage: Bacteria > Actinomycetota > Actinomycetes > Mycobacteriales > Pseudonocardiaceae > Amycolatopsis > Amycolatopsis orientalis_D. The sequence goes on along the minus strand of NZ_ASXG01000120.1, from coordinate 46,075 downwards.
GTTCCGGGCGTCCGGTAGCCGCGGCTGAGTCGGTGACCTTGCGGCAGTTGGTGGCTCCGAAAGCGGTGCCGTCGGCGCAGGCAGTGGCGAAGAAGCGGCGTGCGGTTTCGGACGACGTTTCGGCGTTGGAGCTGACTGAGAAGGGGCTGCTGGCGTTTGTGCTGGAGCAGGTCGCTGGGCTGCTGGGCTACGCCGACACTGCTGAGCTGGACGAGGACGCGCATTTTCTGGAGATTGGATTCGATTCCTTGACCGCGGTCGAGTTGCGGAATCGGATCGCCGGGGCGGCGGGGATTTCGTTGCCTGCTTCGATCGCGTTTGATCACGGCACGCCGGCTCGGTTGGCGAAGCATCTGCTGTCCGCGCTGACCGGGCCGGTTGCGCAGGCAGCCGGAGATCCGGTCACCGAAATGTTCTTCGACGCGGTCCGGAATGGGCAGGTGGAGAACGGACTCGCCTTGCTGGAGGCGGCGGCGCAGTTGCGTCCTGTTTTCCGGACGGTAGCTGAGCTGCGGGAAGAGCCGCGGCCGGTGGAGTTGGCGGCTGGGCCGGGTGCGGTGACGTTGCTGGCGGTGCCTACTCCGGCGGGATTGGGCGGCGCTTACCAGTACGCGAAGCTAGCCGCTCGGTTCCGCGGGGTGCGGCGGGTTGCGGCGTTGCCTACGCCCGGGTTTTTGACCGGGGAATTGTTGCCTGCTGACCTGGATGCGTTGCTGGAGGTGCTGGCGGAAAGTGTTCGGCTTGCCGGGGATGGGCCGTTCGCGTTGGTCGGGCATTCTTCCGGCGGGATGCTCGCGTATGCGCTGGCTTCCCGGGTGAATGCGGCTGGGCTTGTTCTACTGGACACGTACGCGATGGATGACGGCGGCGAAGTCGGGGACACCGTTCGGGACATGGCTTCCGGGATGGTCGAGCGGGAAGAGCAGTTCGGGCCGTTTGATCGGGACAAGTTGACTGCGATGGCTTATTACCTTGGGTTGCTGGACGGGGTTCGGTTGCCGGAGGTGGGGATTCCCTCGGTTTTGGTTCGGCCGGATCGGCGGTTTGTCACCGCGGGGGATCCGGCGGAGCGGGCGCAGGAGGATCCCGGGTTGTGGCGGACTACCTGGGATCAGGCGGATGTCGTGGTGACTGTTCCGGGGGATCATTTCAGTATTGTGGAAGGGGATGTGGAGACCACCGCCAAGGCTGTGGAGGGGTGGTTGGGGTCTCTGGGGTGAGTTCGTTGGGACGGCTCGTCGCCTGGCGGCGACATTGCGCCCGGGGGTGGCGTGGGGCACCCCGAAGCTTGATTGTGCTGACGGTCTTGGGGTGCTTGTCAAGGCGGGAAAGCGTGCCTTGACAAGCACCCCAAGACCGCAGGGAGGCTTCGTATCGGGGTGCAGGGTCAGGGCTGGATGCCTCGATGGGTGGGTGCGTCGGTGCGGTTTCGTGGCGCGGGTTCGGTGGGTGGTTGAGTCGGGTTCGCGGCTTTGCGGGGGCTGGGTGGTCCGTGAAAGGCCCCTTGAGGGAATCAGAGTCCGTGAAGGGGCTCCCGACGGACTCGGCGGGCGGAGGCGGGGCGTGCGGGGAACCTTGAGGGAATCAGAGTTCCTCAGGATTCCCCGCACGTACGGGTCAGTCAGGGAGGAGGGCGGCGATTCCGTCCAGGACTCGTTCCAGGGCGAAGTCTTCGGGGGCGGCGGCCGGAAATTCCTGGGCTTCCGCCAGCTCCGCCAAATGTGGGTAGCCGCCTTCGGACAGGCGTGGTTGCAGGAAGGCGCGCACCTCGGCGGCGTGCTCTGTCGACTCCGGGGAGTCCGGGTCGGCGATCGTTCGGCGGCGGTCGGCGGTGGCTCGGACTACGGCGGAGACCAGTTCGGCGCACGACAGGGCGTCTACAGTGGACAGGCCGGTTCCGGTGAAGACGGCCAGCAGTTGTTCGGTCCAGCGCAGGCGGTGCGGGGTGAGGCCCTCGCGGACGTCTAGGAGCCAAGGGCGGGCGGCATAGCGTTTCCTGGCCGCGTCGGCCCACGTGCGGACTGCGGAGCGCCAGTCCAGGCCGACGGGGGCGGGCGGGGGCGGGCCGAAGCCGGCCTCGGCCAGGAGGATCAGCAGTTCGTCTTTCGAACCGACATAGCGGTACAGCGCGTTGGTCGTGAGCCCGAGCGCGGACGCGATGTTCGGCAGCGACGCGGCTGCCAGGCCTTCGGTGTCGGCCAGCTCGACGGCGGCCGCGACCACCGCCTCGACCGTGTGCGACGGCTTCGGTCCTCGGCGGGGGCGCGGGGCGCCCAGCCAGGCGGGGGCCAGGCCGGGCGGCAGGGCTCGGGGATCGGGCTCGATCGGCATCTTTCGCTCCGGTACGTCTTTCAGTAAACTGTGCAAGTCTTACACTGATCTGGTCTGGGGGCGAGCCAACGTGAGCGAGACCAACCGGTTCGGGTTCGGGAAGGTCACCGAGCTGGACCGGAAACTGGCGGCGACCGAGGTCGAGCACGCCCGCTCCGAAGGCGCTTGCGACGGGCCGGAGGCCGCCCGCAGGCTGGCCCGGATCCGGCTCGCCGGGTCGCACGCGGCACTGCGGGCCGCCGTCGAAGGGCGCACCTCGGTTTCGCCGCCTCCGCTGCTGGAGGCCGCGCCGAAGCTCGCGTTCGGGCTCTGGGTGCTGGTCTCCGCGGTGAACGCGCTGATCTGGTTCGGCATCGGCGTCATCGGCGGGCAGTGGGACCCGCTGTGGCTGCTCTGGGTGCTGCTCGGCGGCGGGGTGCTGGTCGCGGGCGTGTGGAGCGTCCGGGACTTCGACCGGCGGACCCGGGCTTCGGCCGGCGAGCCCTCCTGACCACCCCTGCGCGCGGGGCCGGGGTTCCCCGGTCGGCGGAGGTCCGCTAAACTGTGCAAGCCTTACACAATTAATCCCGACTCCGCCGAAGCCGTATTGGGGGGCCTCATGTCGGAGAGCACCGAGAAGACCCGCTCCGGGAGCGGACTCGCTCGCCGTGTCGTCACGATCGCCTGGGCCGCCATCACCGGCGTCCAGTTCGTGATCTGGCTGCTGATGAGTCTCATCAGCATGTCGTTCAAATCGCCGTTTTGGCTGTGGACGCTGGGCGGAGGCGCCATCGTGCTCGCGGTGTGGTGGTCGCTCGACCGCCGCGGTTCCGGGAACGGATCGGAGTGAACGACGTGTCCACCACCACTTCCGTGGCAACGCCCGTCCAGCTGGACGCGGTGCACAAGACCTACGGCCGCGGCGAGAGCGCGGTCGAAGCGCTCGCCGGCGTGTCCGTCGCCTTCCCGGCGGGCACCTTCACCGCGGTGATGGGCCCGTCCGGTTCCGGCAAGAGCACGCTGCTGCACTGCGCGGCCGGGCTGGACACGCCGACCTCGGGCACCGTCACCCTTGTCGGGACCGACCTCAAGGGCAAGAACGAAACCCAGCTCACCGAACTGCGCCGCGAGCACGTCGCGTTCATTTTCCAGTCGTTCAACCTGATGCCCGCGCTGAACGTGGAGCAGAACGTCACGCTGCCCACGCTGCTGGCCGGCCGCACGCCGGACAAGGCGTGGGTGGACCAGGTGATCGCGCGCGTCGGGCTGTCCCAGCGCGTGAAGCACCGGCCCGGCGAGCTGTCCGGCGGGCAGCAGCAGCGCGTCGCGATCGCCCGCGCGCTCGCCGCCCGCCCGGCGGTGGTGTTCGCCGACGAGCCGACCGGCGCGCTCGACACCACCACCGCGCTCGAGGTGCTCGGGCTGATGCGCGAGCTGGTCAGCGCGGGCCAGACCATCGTGATGGTCACCCACGACCCGGTCGCGGCGTCGCACGCGGACAACGTGCTGTTCCTGGTCGACGGCCGGATCGTCACGCAGATGGCCGCGCCCGGCGTCGACGCCGTGGCGAGCACGCTGGCGCACCTGGGCGAGCAAGCGAGGAGGCAGCGGTGAGTTCGCGGCGAGTGGTGCTCGCGCTCGCGCTGTCGAGCCTCCGGTACCGCGCGGCGGCGTCGCTCGCGTCGTTCGTCGCCATCCTCATCGGCTGCGGCCTGCTGATCGCGTGCGCCGGGCTGTTCGAGACGGCGATCGTGCTGAAGGCGGCGCCACAGCGGCTGTCCGCGGCTCCGCTCGTGGTCGGCGGGTCCGCCGGATTCAAGCTGCCGGACGAGGAATCCCAGGTCGTCCCGTACGCCGAGCGTGCGGTGCTGCCGGAGGACCAGGTCGCGAAGATCTCCGCGGTCCAGGGCGTCGGACAGGCGGTGCCGGACGTCTCGTTCGCGACCGTGCTGCTGCACGACGGGGCACCCGCGGAGTCCGGCGCGACTGTCCTTTCTGGACACGGCTGGGACTCGGCTTCGCTCGGCGGCTACAAGCTGACCGAGGGCGCGGCCCCGAACACGCCCGGCCAGGTCGTGCTCGACGCGACCACCGCGTACTCGGCCGGCCTGCACGCGGGTTCGGCCGTCGACCTGGCGGTGAACGGACAGCGGCAGCAGTTCCAGGTTTCCGGGGTCGCACAGCCCGCGCAGACCGTGAAGTCGCCCGCGTTCTTCTTCTCGGCCGCCGACGCCCAGCGGTTCAACCCGCATCCCGGCACGGTCGGGCTCGTCGGCGTTTTCCCGGCGGACGGCGTCGACGCGGGCGACCTGGCGGGCAAGATCTCGGAACAGGTCCCGTCGCTCACCGTGCTGACCGGCGACGACCGGGGTTCGGCCGAATTCCTCGGCGTGAGCGGGAGCCAGCTGCCGCTGATCCTGCTCGCCGCGGTGTTCGGCGGCATGGTGCTCGTCGTGATGGCCCTGGTGGTCTCCGCGACGATCAGCCTCACCGTCCGGCAGCGGCAACAGGAACTCGCGCTGCTGCGGGCGACCGGGGCGACGCCGAAACAGGTGCACCGCATGGTCGTCATGGAGACGATGGCGGTCGGCGCGATCGCCGCGGTGTGCGGGGCGTTCCTGGGCAGCCTGCTCGGGAACTGGATCTTCAGCACCAGCGGCTCGCTCGGCATCGTGCCGGACGAACTCGCCTTCACCCAGGACGTCATCGCGTTCGCGGCCGGCATCGTCGCCACGCTCGCGATCACCTTCGGAGCCGCGTGGTTCGCCGCGCTGGCCGCCGCGCGGGCCCGGCCCATCCAGGCGCTGGCCGAGGCGGCGATCCCGGGCGTCAAGGTGAACGCGCTGCGCCGTACGGGCGCGCTGATCTGCGGCGCGGCCACGGTTCTGCTCGCCGCGACCACGATCTTCATGCCCGCCGACACCGCGTCGGCGATCGGCGGCCCGGCGGTGCTGACCGGTGCGATCGGCGTCGCGCTCCTCGGCCCGGAGATCATCGCCTGGGTGGTGGACCGGTTCGGTCCGTTCGTGCGCCGGGTCGCCGGCCGCGACGCCACGCTCGCGGTCATCAACACCCGGGCGCGGGCCGTCGCGTTCGCCGCGGTGCTCACGCCGATCACGCTCGCCAGCGCGGTCGCGCTCGGCAACGTGTACTCCGAGACCACCGCGCAGAAAGCGCAGATCAGCGCGTACGCCGGGCAGTTGCAGGCGGACGCCGTGGTCACCTCGGCCGCGGGCGGGTTCTCGCCGGACCAGCTCGCACAGATCCGCAGCACGCCGGGGGTTTCGACCTCGTCGCCGCTCGTCACCAGCTCCGGCTGGGTCGAGGACCCCTACGACGGCAACGGGAGCGACCCGTTGCGGCTGCTGGGCGTCGCCGCGCAGGACCAAGGCGGCACTGTGCTCGCCACCGAGGTCACCGAAGGCTCGCTCACTGACCTGCGCGGGAACTCCGTGGCGCTGCCCGCTTCGGTGGCCGACAACCTCGAGGTCAAGGTCGGTTCCAAGATCAAGATGCGGCTCGGCGACGGGGCGCAGGTCCCGGTGACCGTGGTGGCGTTGCTGGACAGCCCGTCCAGCTACGCGAGCATGGTGCTGCCCGCTGACCTGCTGGCCGCGCACACCACCAGCGGCCTGGCGTCGGAGGTGCTCGTGCGGGGCGGGGACGCCAGCGCGCTCGGGTCCGCGTTGTCCGACCGGACGAAGGACTGGCCCGGAGTCACGGTCGGCGACGACAGTGCGCTCGCCGCGAGTTTCCAGGCGAGTGCCGACGTCGAGGCGCTGATCAACTACCTGCTGGCCGTGCTCGCCATCGCGTACGCCGCGATCGCCGCGGTGAACACGCTCTCGGTGGCGGTGCTGGCCCGCCGGCGGGAGTTCGGCGCGCAACGGCTCGCCGGCGCGGACCGCGGGCAGGTACGGCGGATGCTGTTCGTGGAAGGCGGGATCGTCGCGGTGACCGGGCTGGTGCTCGGCATCGTGATCTCGCTCTTCACGGTGATCCCGATGGCGCTCACCACCGGCGAGATCATCCCGTCCGGGCCGGTCTGGGTGTTCCTCGCCGTGGTGCTCGCGATTTTCCTGATCGTGTGGCCGGCGACCGCGCTCTCCGCCCGGCTCGCGATGCGCCGCAACGCCATCGAAGCGGTGAAAATGCCTGGCCAGTAACGGTTTCTAGGGGTACGCCGGGCCGGTCCGGGGTGGATAGTCTCAGCACGACTGTCCGCACCGGGCCGGCCCGGTTTTCGTCGTATCTGGAGTGATCCCCATGCGTGTACTCCTGGCCGCGCCGTCGGCGACCGCTCGTCTGCACACTCTGGTGCCGCTGGCCTGGGCGCTGCGGACTGCTGGGCACGATGTGAAAATCGCCGGACGGCCCGGTTTCGTCGAGGACATCCTCCGCACCGGCTGCGTCGCGGTCGAGCTGGAGGACGGCGACGCGGAGCTGACCGAATCCGCCGCGCTGGCCGAGTTCGCCCGGCTGTGGCGGCCCGCGGTGGTGGTGTCGAACGCGGCCGCCGGAATCGCCGTCGCGCGCGAGGTGGAGGCCAAGGCAGTTCGCGTGCTGGGTCCCGAGGACGCCGAGGCCACTGCGGACCACGCGCTCGATGTCGTGCCGCCTTCCTTGCGGGAGAACAGCTCTCCGGGAGACCCGTTGCGGCATGTGCCGTATTTCGGTCCGGTCGAGGTGCCGACTTGGTTGCGGCGCAAGGCGCGCCGCACGCGCATTCTCTTGTCGCTGACCGATCCCTCTTGGTACGAGCCAGTCTTCGCGGCACTGTCCGAAGTGGACGCAGAGCTGGTCTGTGCGGCGGAACTGCCTGCCGGGCTTGCGTTGCCGCAAAAGGTGAAGCTGGTCGACTCCGCGCCACCGGCCGCCGTGCTGCCGACCTGCGCGGCGGTTGTCCATGACGGGGACGAGTCACTGGCGCTTGCCGCGGTGGCTTACGGACTGCCGCAGCTGTCGTTGACCGAGTCCGCTTTCGGTGCTCGCGTCACCGCTGCGGGTGCCGGAATTTCCGGTGCGGTGGAAGGGATTTCCCGGCTGACCGAGGAAACGCTTCGCGCCGGTGCGGACGCGTTGCGTGCGGAGGTGGCCGCGTTGCCGGCTCCGCGCGCGGTCGCCGCCGCCCTGGCCAGCTGAATGTGGGGCCGCTAGGGGTGGGGGCACGCCGGTGCCGTCGGTAGCGTTCCCGACGTGGCACTTTCCACCCTTTTTCGCGGTTAGGCGGGGCGATTGGCGTGAGTAGCGACTTCCAGTCCGGCGGCGAGAACGAGCGCAAACTGCTCGCATACCTCAAACGCGCGACGACCGATCTTCGCGAAGCGAAGCGGGCGCTGCAGGAAACCCGCGAACGCGACGGCGAGCCGATCGCGATCGTCGGCATGGCCTGCCGGTACCCGGGCGGCGTCACGTCGCCCGAGGACCTGTGGAACCTCATCGCCACTGGAACCGACGCGATCGGCGGCTTCCCCGAGGACCGCGGCTGGCCGCTGGACACGCTGTACGACCCCACCGGCGAACGACCCGGCACCACGAACACGCGCGAGGCCGGTTTCCTTTACGACGCGGCGGAATTCGACCCGGAGTTCTTCGGCATCTCGCCGCGCGAAGCACAGTCGATGGACGCGCAGCAGCGAATCCTGCTGGAAACCTCGTGGACCGCGCTGGAACGCGCCGGGATCGTGCCGGAGACGTTGCGCGGCAGCGAAACCGGCGTGTTCACCGGCGTGATGTACCACGACTACGCCGGACACGCGGCGGCTGGCAGTGTCGTTTCCGGCCGGGTCGCTTACGCGCTCGGCCTCGAAGGACCGGCGGTGAGCGTCGACACCGCGTGCTCGTCGTCGCTGGTCGCGCTGCACTGGGCGGCGCAAGCACTCCGCCGCGGCGACTGTTCGCTGGCGCTGGTCGGCGGTGTCACGGTAATGGCCACTCCGGAGACCTTCGTGTATTTCTCCGAGCAGCGCGGCCTTTCCGACGACGGCCGGTGCAAGGCGTTCGCCGCCGCGGCCGACGGGACGGGCTGGGGCGAGGGCGCGGGCGTCCTCGTGGTCGAGCGGCTTTCCGAAGCCCGCCGCAACGGGCACCCGGTGCTCGCGGTGATCCGCGGCTCCGCAGTGAACTCCGATGGCGCGTCGAGCGGTCTGACTGTCCCTAATGGACCCGCGCAGCAACGCGTGATTCGCCAGGCGCTCGATTCCGCCGGGCTGACGACGGCGGACGTCGACCTCGTCGAGGGACACGGCACCGGCACGAAGCTCGGCGACCCGATCGAGGCGCAGGCGCTGCTCGCGACCTACGGCCAGGACCGGACCGAGCCGCTGTGGCTGGGCTCGCTCAAGTCGAACATCGGGCACACCCAGGCCGCGGCCGGGGTCGGCGGCGTGATCAAGGTCGTGGAAGCGATCAGGCACGGAGTGCTGCCGAAGACCCTGCACGTCGACGCGCCTTCGCCGCACGTGGACTGGTCGGCTGGCGCGGTCGAGTTGCTCACCGAGGCGCGGCCGTGGCCGGAGACCGGCCGTGCTCGGCGCGCCGCGGTGTCGTCGTTCGGCATCAGCGGCACCAACGCGCACGTGATCGTCGAGCAGGCCGAGCCGATCGAGGAAGCCGCTGCACCAGCTGAAGCGCCGGTGCTGGCTTGGCCGGTGTCCGCGGACAGCGCGGACACGCTCGATGCCCAACTGGACCAGCTGGCGGCGGTCGAAGGTTCGCCCACTGACATCGGTTTCTCCTTGGCCACCACGAGGTCCCTGCTTGACCACCGCGCGGTGCTCGTCGGTGCCACTCGCGACGAGCTGCGCGAAGTCCGGGATCGCCGCACCAACGGCCGTACCGCGTTCCTCTTCACCGGCCAGGGCGCGCAGCGCGCCGGGATGGGCACCGAACTCGCCGCGAAGTACCCGGTGTTTGCCGAGGACCTCGACACGGTGTGCGCCGAACTCGATCCGCACTTGGACCGTCCACTGAAGACAGTCCTCGACGATGCCGCCGAACTGGAGCGCACTGGCTTCACGCAGCCGGCGTTGTTCGCCGTCGAGGTGGCGCTGTTTCGGCTGTTCGCGTCGTGGGGCATCAAGCCGGACTGCTTGCTCGGCCATTCGATCGGTGAGCTGGCCGCCGCGCACGTCGCGGGGATTCTCTCGCTCCCGGACGCGGCCGCGCTGGTGGGTGCGCGGGCGCGCCTGATGCAGGCGCTGCCCTCCGGCGGCTCGATGGTGGCCCTGCAGGCGACCGAGGACGAGGTCACGCCGCACCTGACCGGCCAGGTCAGCATCGCCGCGATCAACGGCCCGGACTCGGTGGTGCTTTCCGGCGCGGAGGAGGCGGTCGCCGAGGTGGTGGCGGAGTTCGCCGGACGGAAGTCTTCGAAGCTCAAGGTGTCGCACGCGTTCCACTCGCCGCTGATGGAGCCGATGCTCGCCGAATTCGCCGTCGCGGCCGAAAAACTCACCTACGCGAAGCCGAAGATCCCGATCGTCTCAACGGTCGGCGTCGCCGAGGACCTGTCCACTCCGGACTACTGGGTGCGCCAGGTCCGCGCCGCAGTTCGGTTCCACGCCGGGGTTCAGCAGCTGGTGGACGAAGGTGTCCGGACGTTTGTCGAGATCGGACCGTCCGCGGTGCTCACCGCCGCTGCCCAGCAAAGCTTCGACGACGGCACCTTCGCGTTCGTCCCCGCCCTGCGCAAGGACCGGGACGAAGCGGTCACCGCCGTCACCGCGCTGGCGACGCTGCATGCCCGCGGCGTCCCGGTCGACTGGACCGCGTTCTATCCGGGCGCACGCCGCGTCGACCTGCCGACCTACGCCTTCCGTCGCACCCGCTACTGGCTCCCCGCCGACACAGCCAGCGGCGACGCAACGGAGCACGGCCAGCGCCCCGCCGGGCACCCGATGCTGAGTTCGGTCGTCCACCTGCCCGAAACCGACGCTGTGGTCCTCACCGGCCGTCTGTCTGCCAGCAGCGTCGGCTGGGTCGCCGACCACGTCGTGCTCGGCACGGTTCTCGTCCCCGGCACGGCGTTTGTCGAGCTGGTGCACCGCGCCGCAGAGGAGGCGGGATGCGCGTATCTCGAAGAACTCACCCTCGAAGCCCCGCTCACCCTCACTGAGAGCGCGGCGATCCAGGTCGCCGTCGAGGGTCCGGACGAGAACGGCCGCCGCGCCGTCACCGTCCACTCGCGACCGGACAGAGCGGAAGCCTGGACCCGCCACGCGAGCGGTTTCGTTGCCCCGAAAGCAGATCCGCCTTCGTTCGACCTCACCGAATGGCCGCCCACCGGTGCCCGCAAGGTCGAGCTGGACGACCCGTACGCGACGCTCGCCGACTTGGGCTACGACTACGGTCCGGCCTTCCAAGGCCTGCAGGCGATGTGGCAGGACGGCGACGTCATCTACGCGGAGGTCAAGCTTCCCGACGGTGCCGAGGCCCGCGACTACGGCGTCCATCCCGCTCTGCTCGACGCCGCTCTGCACGCACAACTCCTCGGCCCGGCGCCCGAAGGCGGGGCCGAACCGATGTTGCCGTTCTCGTTCAGCGGCACCACCGTGCACTCGCCGGGCGCGTCGTCGCTGCGGGTCCGGGTCGCCCCGGCGGGCACCGACACGATCACCGTGCAGATCGCCGACGCCACCGGCGGCCCGGTGCTGACAGTCGAGGCACTTGCCGCGCGGGCGCTGAAGGCGGTCCCCACGAAAGACCCGCTGTACCGGGTCAATTGGGAGCCGGTCGCGAACACCGGCGGACAGCACGGCTTCCGGATCCTCGAAGTGTCCACTCCGGAGCGTCGGGTGCCGGAAGCCGCGCGTGCTGTCGCTGCTCAGGTCCTCGCCGCGATCCAGGAGACCCTCGACGGCGACGGTCGGCTCGCCGTGGTCACGCGCGGCGCGGTGTCCGTGCACGGCGAAGACGTCGACCCGGCGCTGGCCCCGGCCTGGGGTCTCGTCCGCGCTGCCGAGGCGGAGAATCCCGGGCGCTTCGCACTGGTCGACGGCGACCCCGACGTCGCGCTGGCCACCGGCGAGCCCGAAACGGCGGTGCGCGCCGGCCAGGTCTTCGCCCCGCGCTTCACCGCGGCCGCCGCGGCACCGGCCGAGCTGAACTGGGACAAGGTCCTGATCACCGGCGGCACCGGCGGACTCGGCGCGGTCGTCGCCCGGCACCTCGTGACCAAGCACGGGGTGCGGAACCTCGTCCTGACCAGCCGTCGCGGCGCGGACGCCCCCGGTGCGGCCGAGCTGAGCGAGGAGCTGGCCGCACTCGGCGCGACGGTTGCGGTGGAGAGCTGTGACGTCACCGACGCGGACTCGGTCCGGAACCTCCTCGCCAAGGTCGGTCCACTCTCGGCGGTCATGCACGCGGCGGGCGTACCGTCGGCCGGTCGGGTCGAGACGCTCACCGAGGAAGAAACCGCCCGCGTCTTCGCCCCGAAGGTCGACGGTGCGTGGAACCTGCACGAGCTGACCGGCGACCTGGACGCGTTCGTCCTGTTCTCGTCGGCCGCCAGCACGGTCCTCGCCGCCGGGCAGGCCGGATACGCCGCGGCCAATGCTTTCCTGGACGAACTGGCCGAACACCGCCGCGCGCAAGGACTCCCAGCGACTTCGCTGTGCTGGGGCGCGTGGTCCGAAGACGGCGGCATGGCGGGCGAACTGTCCGAAGCGGACTTCCGCCGGCTCCGCCGCCTGGGCACGCCGCCGATGGCGACCGCCGAAGCGCTCGCACTCCTGGACGCCTCCCTCGCCTCGGCCGAACCCGTGCTCGCCCCGGTCCGCCTGGACCAGGCCGCGCTGCGCGCTCGGACAGACGACCTGCCGCCGGTGCTCCGGGGCATGGCGCGCCGTCCGGTCAAGAAAGCTCCCGTGTCTCGGCTGGCGACCGTTCCCGAGGCCGAGCGCGAGGAGTACCTGCTCGGCGTGGTGTCGGACCAGGTCGCGGCCATCCTCGGCTTTGCCGGTGCCACGGCGGTCGAGCCGGACCGCGCGTTCCAGGAGATGGGCTTCGACTCCCTCACCTCCGTCGAACTGCGCAACCAGCTCGGCGCGCGCACCGGTCTCAAGCTGACCGCGACCATCGTGTTCGACCACCCGACCCCGGCCGCGCTGGCTCGCCGCCTGCACGAGCTGCTCGGCGCCGGCCGCGGTCCGGCCGAACCCCTGCTCAGCGAGATCGACCGGCTGGAAGCCCTCCTGGGCGGCGCGGCCGGAACGCTGAACGGATCGACCGCGAAGGTCACCGCGCGGCTGGACGCGCTGGTGCGCAAGTGGACCGACGCGCACGCCGGAGCCGCCACCGAAGCCGATCTGGACGAGGCCACCGACGACGAGCTGTTTGCCGTCCTGGACGACGAATTGGGCATCTCATGAACGGGCAGACCATGAGCAACGAGGACAAGCTCCGCGACTACCTCAAGCGTGCGACGGCCGACCTCAAACAGGCCCGCCGCCGGCTGCACGAGCTGGAGGCGCGCGACACCGAGCCGATCGCGATCATCGGCATGAGCTGCCGTTACCCCGGGGGCGTGCGGACGCCGGACGACCTGTGGGACCTCGTCGAGCAGGGCCGCGACGCGATCGGGGAGTTCCCCGCCGACCGCGGCTGGGACCTCGAGGGCGTCTACGACCCGACGCCGGAGCGGCCCGGCAAGACCTACACCCGCCACGGCGGTTTCCTTTACGACGCGGCGGATTTCGACGCCGAGTTCTTCGGCATCAGCCCGCGCGACGCGCGCCGCGCCGACCCGCAGCAGCGGATCCTGCTCGAAGCCTCGTGGGAGGCGTTCGAGCGCGCCGGCCTCGACCCGCACGGACTCAAGGGCAGCTCGACCGGCGTGTACGCCGGTGTGATGTACCACGACTACAGCGGCGGCAGCCCGGACGGCAGTCTCGTGTCCGGCCAGGTTTCCTACACGCTCGGCCTCGAAGGTCCGTCGGTTTCGGTGGACACCGCGTGCTCGTCTTCGCTGGTCGCGCTGCACCTGGCCGCGCAGGGGCTGCGTCGCGGCGACTGCACGCTCGCGCTGGCCAGCGGGGTCGCGGTGATGGGCACGCCGGAGATGTTCGTGGACTTCTGCAGCCGTCGCGGTCTCGCCGCGGACGGCCGGAGCAAGTCGTTCTCCGACGCCGCGGATGGCACTTCGTGGGCCGAGGGTGTCGGGGTACTGGTCCTGGAGCGGCTTTCCGACGCGCAGCGCAACGGGCACCGCGTGCTCGCGCTGCTGCGCGGCTCGGCGGTGAACCAGGACGGGGCCAGCAACGGTTTCTCCGCACCCAACGGTCCTTCGCAGGTCCGCGTGATCGAGGCTGCGCTCGCCGACGCGGGTCTCTCAGTGTCCGATGTGGACGCCGTCGAGGCGCATGGCACCGGAACCGCGTTGGGCGACCCGATCGAAGCCCAGTCGCTGCTGGAAACCTACGGTCAGCGCAGCACCGGCGCGCCGTTGCTGCTCGGGTCGATCAAATCGAACATGGGCCACCCGCAAGCCGCCGCCGGCGTCGCGGGCGTGATCAAGATGGTGCAGGCGCTGCGGCACGCCCGGTTGCCGAAGACGCTGCACGTCGGCACGCCGTCGAAGCACGTCGACTGGACCTCCGGTGCGGTCGAACTGCTCACCGAACCGCAGGCGTGGCCCGAGGTGAACCGGCCGCGGCGGGCGGCGGTGTCGTCGTTCGGCGTGAGCGGGACGAACGCGCACGTGATCTTGGAGCAGGCTCCGGTGGCCGAGGAGGTCGAGTCCGCCTCGGCCCCCGTCTACCCCCTGGCTCTGTCGGCGAAGACGCCCGCCGCGCTGGCCGAATCCGCTGGGCGACTGGCGGAAGTGGACAGTGCCCTCGCGGATGTCGTACACACCCTCGCCACCGGTCGCGCGCCGCTGGAGCACCGCGCGGTCGTTGTCGCGCGGGACCGCGCACAGGCCGCGGAAGCGTTGCGTGCGTTGGCTTCCGGTGCTTCCCGCCCCGACGTGCTCACCGGCACCGCGGACGTGCGTGGCCGGACGGTCTTCGTCTTCCCCGGCCAGGGTTCACAGTGGACTGGCATGGCGCTCGACCTCATCGAGCAGTCCCCGGCCTTCGCTGCCCGGATGTCCGAATGCGACGCCGCGCTGCGGAAGTTCACCGACTGGTCGGTCATCGAAGTCCTCCGGGGCGAGCCCGGCACGCCGCCGGCCGACCGGGTCGACGTCGTGCAGCCAATGCTGTGGGCGGTCATGGTTTCGCTGGCCGCGTTGTGGCGTGCGCACGGCGTCGAGCCGGACATGGTGATCGGCCACTCACAGGGCGAGATCGCCGCCGCGACTGTCTCGGGTGCACTGTCGCTTGAGGACGGTGCGCTGGTGGTTGCGCTGCGGAGCAAGGCGATCGGCGACGTCCTCGGCGGACGCGGCGGCGGCATGCTCGCGGCGGGCCTCCCGGCGACCGAACTGGAGGCGCGGGTCGGTGCGTGGGACGGCCGGATTTCGGTCGCGGCCGACAACGGCGCGACGTCCGCGGTGCTGTCCGGGGACACCGAAGCCCTCGAAGAGCTGCGTGACCAGCTGGTGGCCGAGGACTTCCGCGCGAAGCTGGTCCCGGTGGACTATGCGTCGCACTCGGCGCACGTCGAACACCTCTCGGACCGGCTGCTCACCGACCTCGCCCCGATCCAGCCGAGGCGCGGGGACGTCGCGATGACCTCCACGGTCACCCTCGACGCGGTCGAAGAGTCCACTGTGGATGCCGCGTACTGGTTCGCCAACCTGCGCCGCACAGTCCGGTTCGCCCCGGTCGTCGCGCAGCTCGCCGAAGCGGGCTACACGCGGTTCATCGAGATCAGCCCGCACCCGGTGCTGGCCATGAGCATCCAGGAGACGCTGGACGAGAGCGGGCACGTCGGCTCGGTCGGCGGCACCCTGCGCCGCGACGAGGGCGACCTGACCCGGTTCGCGACCTCGATGGCGGAGTACGCGGTCCGCGGCGGTTCGGTCGACTGGCTCTCCCTTGTCCCCGGCGGCCAGCTCGCCGATCTGCCGACCTATCCGTTCCAGCACAAGCGTTTCTGGCAGGAAGAGGAAGCCGCCGCGGCAGCGCCGGCCACGCCGGTCGCCGACCAGGAGTTCTGGCAGGACGTGACCGGCGGCGACGTCCACGCGCTCGCCGCCCGGCTCGGCGTCGGCACTGGACCGCTCGCCGAGGTCGTCCCGGCGCTGGCCGCGTGGCACAGCCGCCGTACCGAACTGTCCACGGTGGACTCATGGCGGTACCGCGTGTCGTGGTCGCCGCTGTCCGGCGTGGCCAGCGGGTTCACCGGCAGTTGGCTGGTCGTCGTCCCCGCTGGGGTGGCGCAGGCAACCGAACTGGCGGACGCGCTGGCCGAACAGGGCGACGTGGTCCGCTTGGTGGCCGCCGACTACACCCGCGCGGCGTTGGCCGAACTGGTTGGCGAAGCGACCGCAGTCCGTCCGTTTGACGGTGTCCTGTCGCTGCTCGCCTACGACGAGAACCCGACACTCAACACAATCGCGCTGCTGCAAGCCTTGCGCGACAACGAGATCGACGCTCCGGCGTGGGTCGTCACCCGAGGCGCGGTCGCGGTCGACGCCTTCTCCGACGCCGACCCCGAAGCCGCTTCGGTGTGGGGCCTCGGCACCGTGGTCGCCCTGGACCAGCCTGGCAGCTGGGGCGGTCTCGTGGACGTCACCGACGCATCGGACGCGCCGAAGCTCGCCGCGCTCGTGTCCGGCGTCAACGACGAGGATCAGGTTGCGATCCGGCCGTCCGGAGTGTTCGCCAAGCGAATGGTGCGCGCGCCACTCGGCGCGAATGCCCCGGAGCCATGGCAGCCGCGCGGGACCGTGCTGATCACCGGCGGCACCGGCGCGGTCGGCGGCCACGTCGCGCGCTGGCTCGCCTCTCGCGGAGCGGAACACGTGGTGCTGACCAGCCGTCGCGGGCTCGACGCCGAAGGCGCGCGTGAGCTGGTCGAGGAGCTGTCCGGCACCCGAGTCACCGTCGTGGCCTGCGACGTCGCGGACGAGACGGCGCTGGCCAAGGTGCTCGCCGAACACCCGCCGACCGCCGTGGTGCACGCCGCTGGCGTGCTGACCCGCGAACCCGCGTTGGCCGACGTCACGCCGGAGGAGTTCACCGCCGCGATCCGCGCGAAGGTCACCGGTGCCGCGCTGCTCGACCGGCTGCTCGGCGACACCGAACTCGACGCATTCGTCCTGATGTCCTCCGGTGCCGCGGTCTGGGGCACCTCCGGCCAGCCCGCCTACGCCGCGGGCAACGCCTACCTCGACGCGCTCGCCCGGCGCCGTCGCGCGGCGGGGCGTACCGCGACCGCGGTGGCCTGGGGGTCCTGGGGCGGGGGCGGCATGGTCGACGCGGACGCGAGCGACCTGCTGCGCCGCATGGGATTGGCCGAGATGGATCCGCGGCTGGCCGTCGAAGCCCTCGGCCAGGCCCTCGACCACGACGAGTCGCAGCTGGTCGTCGCGGACATCGACTGGTCCGCGTTCGCGCCGGTCTACCAGCTCGCCCGGCCCCGTCCGCTGTTGCGCGGCATCCCCGAGGCCTCGGCCGAGCAGACCGACGCCGAACCGGCGGGCGCGGGCGATCTCGGCGCCCGGCTGGCCTCGCTGAGCCCGGCCGAACAGCGCCGGACCGTGCTGGACCTGGTGCGCGGCGAGGTCGCCGCGGTCGCCGGGTACGACGACGGCGGTGCGGTGGAACCCGCGCGGGCCTTCAAGGAACTCGGCTTCGATTCGGTGTCCGCGGTCGACCTGCGCAACCGGCTCGGCGCCGGCACCGGGCTGAAGCTGCCCGCCACGGTCGCGTTCGACCACGTCAACCCGCAGGCGCTGGCCGAGCACCTGTGGAGCCAGCTGTGCGCGGGCGAAACCGAGGTCCCGCTCGAGGCCGGGCTCGACCGGCTCGAAGCGGCGGCCGCCGCGCTCGACGCCGCCGAGATCGACCGGTCCCGCATCCTGCCCCGGCTGCAGGCGGTCGTCGCCGCGCTGCACCAGACGCTCTCCGGCGGCCACTCCGGTTCCGAAGCGCTCGAAGCGGCCACCACCGACGAACTGTTCGCCCTCATCGACGACGAGCTCGGCGCCTGACCACCCGCCCCTGATTCTGCGACAAGAGGTTCTCCAGATGTCTGACGAAGCCAGGACCGACGAAACCAAGCTGGTCGACTACCTGAAGCGGGTCACCGCCAATCTGCAGGAGACGCGGGCGCGGCTGCGCGCGGTCGAGGCCGCCGAATCCGAGCCGATCGCGATCGTGGCGATGGGCTGCCGCTACCCGGGCGGCGTCCGGTCCGCCGACGACCTGTGGGAGCTGGTCGCGAACGGCCGGGACGCGATCGGGGAGTTCCCCGCCGACCGCGGCTGGGCGCTGGACCGGCTGTTCGACGCCGATCCGGACAGCCCTGGCACGAGCTACGTCTCCCAAGGCGGGTTCGTGCACGACGCGGGCGAGTTCGACGCCCCGTTCTTCGGCATCTCGCCGCGCGAGGCGCTCGCGATGGACCCGCAGCAGCGGCTCGTGCTGGAGCTGGCGTGGGAGACCTTCGAGCGCGCCGGCATCGCGCCGCATTCGCTGGCGAAACAGCAGGTCGGCGTGTTCGTCGGCAGCGGCGGGCAGGACTACTACGACGAGCTGCCGCAGTCCGTGCTCGCGGGCGAGGTCGAGGACTACCTGAGCACCGGCAACGCCGGCTCGGTCATCTCCGGCCGGATCGCGTACGCGCTCGGTCTGGAAGGCCCGGCCGTCACGATCGACTCCGCGTGCTCCTCCTCGCTGGTCGCGCTGCACTTGGCGGTGCAGTCGCTGCGCCAGCGCGATTGCTCGCTCGCCCTGGCCGGCGGCGTGATGATCATGTCGCGGCCCGGCCCGTTCCTCGCTTTCAGCCGGCAGCGCGGCCTGGCGCCCGACGGCCGGTGCAAGGCGTTCTCGGACAGCGCGGACGGCACCGGCTGGGCCGAGGGGGCCGGAACCCTGTTGCTGGAACGGCTTTCCGACGCGCAGCGCAACGGGCACCCGGTGCTCGCGGTCGTGCGCGGCTCCGCGGTGAACTCCGACGGCGCGTCCAACGGCCTCACCGCGCCGAACGGTCCTTCACAGCAGCGGGTGATCCGGCAGGCGCTGGCCAACGCCCGGCTGTCGGCGTCCGATGTGGACGCGGTCGAGGGGCATGGCACCGGCACCACGCTGGGCGATCCCATTGAGGCGCAAGCCTTGCTGGCCACCTACGGCCAGGACCGCACCGAGCCGCTGTGGCTCGGGTCGATCAAGTCGAACATCGGCCACGCGCAGGCGGCGGCGGGCGTCAGCGGCGTGATCAAGATGGTGCAGGCGATGCGGCACGGTCTGCTGCCGCGCACGCTGCACGTCACCGAACCGTCCACTGAGGTCGACTGGTCCTCCGGCTCGGTTGAGCTGCTGCGCACCGAGCGTCCGTGGGCGGCGGGGGACCGGCCGCGTCGCGCGGGTGTTTCGTCGTTCGGCGTGAGCGGCACCAACGCGCACGTCATCCTGGAGGAAGCGCCCCCGGTAGAGACCGCTGCGCCGGTGCCGCCGAGCTGGCCGGACGGCGTCGCGGTTCCGCTGCCGCTCGCCGGCCACGGCAGTGCCGCGCTGCGGGCGCAGGCCGCGCAATTGGTCTCGTCGGCTGCGGCCCCGCTCGACCTGGGCTTTTCGCTCGCCACCTCGCGGTCGCCGCTGTCGCATCGGGCGGTCGTGCTGGCCGAGGACCCGAAGCAGGCCATCGCCGCGCTCGCCGAGGGCGTTGCCAGTCCGGACGTGGTCAGCGGCACGCAGGTCGAAGGGCTGACCGCGTTCCTGTTCTCCGGACAAGGCGCGCAGCGGGCCGGGATGGGGGCCGCGCTGGCCGCCGCGTTCCCGGTCTTCCGCGAGGCGCTGGACGAGGTCTGCGCCGAACTGGACCAGCACCTCGACCGTCCACTCAAGACAGTCCTATTCGACAAACCCCGGCTGATCAACCAGACCGGCTACACCCAGCCCGCGCTCTTCGCGATCGAGGTCGCGCTGTTCCGGCTGCTCGCGTCGTGGGGGATCAAGCCGGACTTTCTGCTCGGCCACTCGATCGGCGAACTCGCCGCCGCGCACGTCGCCGGGATCTTCTCGCTGGCCGACGCCGCCGCACTGGTGGCCGCGCGGGCCAGCCTGATGCAGGCGCTGCCGTCCGGTGGCTCGATGGTGGCCCTGCAGGCGACCGAGGACGAGGTCACCCCGCACTTGACCGACGACGTCAGCATCGCCGCGCTCAACGGTCCCGATTCCGTCGTGCTTTCCGGCGCCGAAGACGCGGTCGCCGCGGTGGTCGCGAAGTTCGCCGGGCAGAAGTCTTCGAAGCTCAAGGTGTCGCACGCGTTCCACTCGCCGCTGATGGCGCCGATGCTCGCGGAGTTCGCCACGGTGGCCCGCGGCCTGACCTACCACCAGCCGGAGATCCCGCTGGTTTCCACGGTCGGACCGGAAGTCGACATGTCCACTCCGGACTACTGGGTGCGGCAGGTGCGTGCCGCGGTCCGGTTCCACGACGGCGTGGAAACCCTTGCCGCGCAAGGCGTCGGACGCTTCGTCGAGGTCGGCCCGGACGGTGTGCTGTCCGCGCTGGTCCGCCAGACGTCCGACGCGCTCGTGGTTCCGGTGCTTCGCAAGGACCGTGACGAACCGGCCGCAGCGCTCACCGCGCTGGCTGAGCTGTTCGTCAGCGGCCTGAACCCGGACTGGGCCGCGGTTTTCGCCGACCGTGGCGCCCAGCGCGTCGACCTCCCGCCGTATGCCTTCCAGCGCAAGCGCTACTGGCTCGACGCTCGCGCCAACCGCGACGAGGTCACCGCGGCTGGGCTGACGTCGGCCGGGCACCCGCTGCTCGGCGCGGCCGTCGCGTTCGCCGACACCGACGGCGTGGTGCTGACCGGCCGGCTGTCCGTCGAGACGCATCCGTGGCTGGCTGAACACCAGCTCGGCGACGCGGTCACCGTGCCCGGCACGGCGTTCCTGGAACTCGTCGTCCGCGCCGGTGACCAGGTCGGCTCCGGCCGGATCGAGGAACTGACCCTGGGCAGCCCGCTCGTGCTGCCCGCCCGCGGCGGCATCCAGGTGCAGGTCACCGTCGGCGCGGCGGGGGAGCGCGATGTCCGGTCGGTCACTGTCCACTCCCGACCCGAGGACGACGACGCCGACTGGACCCTGCACGCGAGCGGCAGCGTCGCTCCGCAGTCGGCCAACGGCGGCACCGAGCTGACCGAATGGCCGCCCGCCGGTGCGGCACCGGTCGCCATCGACGGCCTGTACGACGACTTCGCCGACACCGGACTCACCTACGGCCCGCTTTTCCGTTCCCTGCAAGCAGTCTGGCAGCGCGACGGCGAGATCTTCGCCGAGGTTGCGCTGCCGGATGACAGCGACGCTGACCGATTCGGCCTGCACCCGGCCGCGCTCGACGCGTGCACCCACGCGCTGCGGGTGGCCGGTGGCGGTGACGGAGGCGTCGGCCGGGTTCCGTTCTGCTGGACCGGTGTTGAGCTGCACGCCACTGGTGCCACCGCACTGCGCGTGCGGTTCACTCCGACCACAGAGGACGGTTTCCAGATCGCGCTTGCCGACCCGGCCGGCGCTCCGGTCGCGACGGTCGCGGAGACGGTGTTCCGCGCGTTCTCCGCTCCGGTCGCTGAGCAGGCCGCTCCGCTCTACCGGATCGAGTGGCAGCGTTCGGCGGACATCGAGACCACTGTGGACACTGCGGACACGCAGATCCTGGAGTGTGTCGGCGAATCCGGCACCGCGGCGGAAACCCATGAGCTGACGCACCGCGTGCTGGCCGCGCTTCAGACGTGGCTGTCCGCGGAACACCCCGCGCACGCCCGGCTCGTCGTCGTCACTCGCGGCGCGGTCCCGGCTGCCGGGGACGTCACCGACCTCGCCGCCTCCGCGGTCTGGGGCCTGGTCCGTTCCGCGCAGGAGGAGAACCCGGACGCTGTCGTCCTACTCGACCTCGACGCCGAAACCGCGCCGGAAGCGGTGTTGCCGCAGGTCCTGGCCTCTGGCGAAGCGCAGGCGGCGGTCCGGCTCGGCACCGTCCTGGTGCCGCGGCTCGTCCGCACGACGCCCGAGCTGGAGCGGCCGTACTTCTGCCCGCACGGCACAGTGCTGGTCACCGGCGCGTCCGGCGCGCTGGGCGGGAAACTCGCCCGGCACCTGGTCGCCGAGCACGGCGTCCGCCGGTTGCTGCTGCTCAGCCGCCGGATCACGCCCGCCCTCGGCGAACTGGCCGCCGAGCTGCGCGAACGCGAGGTCGACGTCCGGCTGGAGCGGTGCGATGTCGCCGACCGCGAGGCGCTGGCCGGCGTGCTGGCGTCGCTGCCGGCGGAGAACCCGCTCACCGCGGTCGTGCACGCCGCCGGCGTTCTCGACGACGGGGTGGTCACCGCACTCACCCCGGAACGAGTCGACGCGGTGCTCGCCCCGAAGGTCGACGGCGCGCTGAACCTGCACGAACTCACCCGCGAGATCGCGCTGTCCGCATTCGTGCTGTTCTCGTCGGTCTCCGGCGTGCTCGGCGCGCCCGGCCAGGGCAGCTACGCCGCGGCCAACGCGTACCTGGACGCCCTCGCGGCACATCGGGTCGCGCACGGCCTGCCGGGTCTGTCGCTGGACTGGGGCCTGTGGGGCGAGGTCGGCGGCATGGGCGGCACGCTCACCGAAGAGGAGGTGCAGCGCCTCGCGGCGAGCGGCATCGTGCCACTGTCCACTGCGGAGGGGCTGGCGCTGTTCGACCGCGCCATCGCGGTCCGCAAGCCGACCGCGGTCCCGGCGAAGCTCGACCTGCCGGTGCTGCGCAAGCTTGACCGGCTCCCGCGCACGCTGGAACAACTCGTCGGCCGCACCACTCGCCGGGTTGCCGCCGCTGCTGAGTCCGCTGTGGACTCGTTTGCCGGACGCCTGCTGGGTCTGGCCGAAGAAGACCGTCGCGACGCGGTGCTGGAACTGGTGCGCAGCCACGCCGCCACCGTGCTCGGCTACCGCGCCGCACACGAGATCGAACCGTCGGCGCAGTTCCAGTCGCTCGGCTTCGACTCGCTGACCGCGATCGAACTCCGCAACGGCCTCACCGCGGCCACCGGCCAGCGGCTGCCCGCGACCCTGATCTTCGACCACCCGACGCCGACCGCGCTCGCCGCACACCTGCTCGCGGAGCTGGCCGGTACCGCGGCCGAGGTCAGCACCGTGTCCACTAAGGACACTTCGGCCGAGCCGATCGCGATCGTCGGCATGGCCTGCCGCCTGCCCGGCGGCGTCACCTCGCCGGAACAGCTCTGGGAGCTGGTCGCCGAGGGCCGCGACGCGATCGGGGACTTCCCGGCCGACCGCGGCTGGGACCTCGACGGCCTGCTCGACCCGACCGGCCGTCGACCCGGCACGACCTACGTCGCCCGCGGCGGATTCGTCTACGACGCGGGCGATTTCGACCCGACGTTCTTCGGCGTCTCGCCGAAGGAAGCGCCGATGATCGACCCGCAGCAGCGGCTGCTGCTCGAAGCGTCCTGGGAAGCGCTGGAGCGGTCCGGCATCGACCCGGTATCGCTCAAGGGCAGCCCGACCGGGGTGTACGCGGGCGTGCAGTACCACGACTACGTGGGCGCGAACAGCGCCGGCTCGATCGTCACCGGGCGCGTGTCCTACACCCTCGGCCTCGAGGGCCCGGCCGTGTCGGTGGACACCGCGTGCTCGTCGTCGCTGGTCGCGATGCACATGGCGGCCCAGGCGCTGCGCGGCGGCGACTGCTCGCTCGCGCTGGCCGGCGGCGTCACGGTGATGGCCACGCCGGAGACCTTCGTGGAATTCAGCCGCCAGCAAGGTCTCGCGGCCGACGGCCGGTGCAAGGTGTTCTCCGACGACGCCGACGGCACGACCTGGTCCGAAGGCGTCGGCGTGCTGGTGCTGGAGCGCCTGTCCGACGCCCGCGCCAACGGCCACCCGGTGCTCGCCATTCTCAAGGGCAGCGCGGTGAACCAGGACGGCACGTCGAACGGCCTGACCGCGCCGAACGGGCCCGCGCAGCAGCGGGTGATCCGCGCCGCGCTGGCCGACGCCGGACTGGAGCCGTCCGATGTGGACGCCGTCGAGGCGCACGGCACCGGCACGAAGCTCGGCGACCCGATCGAAGTCCAGGCGCTGCTGGCCACTTACGGCACGCAGACGTCCGCGGACCGTCCGTTGTGGATCGGTTCGGTGAAGTCGAACATCGGGCACACCCAGGCCGCCGCCGGCGCGGCCGGCGTGATCAAGATGATCGAGGCGATGCGGCACGGCGAACTCCCGGCCACGCTGCACGTCGGCAAACCGTCCAGCGAGATCAACTGGTCCACCGGCGCGGTGCGCGTGCTCGCCGAGCCGGTGAAGTGGCTGCCCAACGGCCACACCCGCCGCGTCGGTGTCTCGTCCTTCGGGGTGAGCGGCACGAACGCGCATGTCATCCTGGAGGAAGGCGACCGGCGCGAGGTCACTGGCTCGACCGGTCCGGAGTACGACGGTCCGGTCGCCTGGCCGGTCTCCGGCCGCGGTGCGACGGCGCTGCGCGCCAAGGCCGAGCAGCTGATGTCCTATGTGGACGAGGAACCGGAAGGCAGCCTCGCCGACATCGGTCTCTCGCTGGCGACGACGCGCAGTGCGTTCGACCGCCGGGCAGTGCTGATCGGCAGTCGCTCGCCGCAGTTCGTGCGCGGCTTGGCGGCCTTGGTGGACGAGGAGGACGCACGGGGCGTCGTCCGCGGCGTCGCCACTGGGAGCGGCCGGACCGCCTTCCTGTTCGCGGGCCAGGGTTCGCAGCGCGCGCAGATGGGCACGCAGCTGGCCGCGCGGTACCCGGCATTCGCCGAGGCCTACGACGAGGTGTGCGCCGAGCTCGACAAGCACCTCGACCGTCCGCTGCGCGAAGTGATCGAAAGCGGCGACGGCCTCGACGAGACCCGCTGGACGCAACCGGCCCTGTTCGCGCTGGAAGTCGCGCTGTTCCGCACCGTCCGGTCCTGGGGCGTGAAGCCGGATCTGCTCGCCGGGCACTCGATCGGCGAACTCGCCGCCGCGCACTGCGCTGGCGTGTTCTCGCTGGCCGACGCGGCGAAGCTGGTGGTGGCGCGCGGTGCGCTGATGCAGGCACTGCCGGCCGGCGGTGCGATGGTCGCGATCGACGGGACGCCGGAAGCAGTTCGCGAAGCCGCCGGGGACACGGTGGACCTTGCCGCGGTGAACGGCCCGACCGCCGTGGTGATCTCCGGGGCCGCGGAAGCGGTCGCCGAAGTGGCGGCGAAGTTCGAGCGCACCAAGCAACTCCGCGTCTCGCACGCGTTCCACTCGCGACTGATGGACCCGATGCTCGCCGAGTTCCGTACTGTCGCGGAAGGACTGTCCTATGCGGAGCCGAGGATCCCGATCATCTCGACGGTCACCGGCGAGCCCGCCGACGATCTGACGTCGCCGGAGTACTGGGTGAACCAGGTCCGCGCGGGCGTGCGGTTCCGCGACGCGGTCGCCCGGGCCGCCGCGGACGGCGTGACCCGGTTCCTCGAGGTGGGCCCGGACACCACGCTCACCGCGATGGCCGACGCCTGCCTCGACGAGCGTCCGGACGGGCTCGTGCTCGCGTCGCTGCTGCACAAGGAGCAGGACGAGGCGGTCGCCGCGTTGACCGGGGTCGCGCAGTTGCACGTCAGCGGCGTCGACGTCGACTGGGCAGCGATCTACGCACCGACCGGCGCGCACCCGGTCCCGGTGCCGACGTATCCGTTCCAGCGCCAGCGGTACTGGCTGGAAAGCACCGCCGCCGCGCCGGGCCAGGAAGACCACCCGCTGCTCGGCACCGCAACGGAGCTGGCCGGTGCGCAGGGCCTGCTGTTCACCGGACGGCTGTCCGTCGGCACGCACCCGTGGCTGGCCGACCACGTCGTCGGCGGCTCGATCCTGTTCCCCGGCACCGGTTTCGTCGAGATGGCGATCCGGGCTGGCGACGAGGCGGGCTGCCCGAGGCTGGACGAGCTGACCCTCGAGTACCCGCTGGTGGTGCCCGAGCGGGCCGGCGTGCGGGTGCAGTTCGCGCTCGATGCCGCGGAAAACGGGGTCCGGACGTTCACTGTCCATTCGCGACCGGAAGGCGCCGCGGACGGCGTCCCGTGGACCCGGCACGCCACCGGACGCCTCGCCAAGGCGGGCAGGGCGGAGAAGTTCGACCTGTCCGCCTGGCCGCCCGCCGCCGAGCAGGTGCAGCTTGAAGGCACCTACGAGGAACTAGCCGCTGACGGCCTCGCGTATGGTCCGGCTTTCCGCGGACTCGTCGCTGCTTGGAAGGGCGACGGGGAAGCGTTCGCGGAGATCCAGCTACCCGCCGCGGTGTCCGATGTGGACCGTTACGGCATCCACCCGGCTGTACTCGACGCCGCCTTGCACACCATCGGCGTCTCCGGCGCGGTCGGCGACGAACCGGCGCTGCCGTTCGCGTGGGAAGGCGTCCGGCTGCACGCGGTCGGTGCGACGACGCTGCGAGTGCACGTGAAGCAGATCGGCTCCGGAGCGGCAGCATTGAAGATCGCCGACGGCACTGGCGCGCCGGTCGCCTCGGTGGATTCGCTGCTGCTGCGTCCGATGTCGGCACAGCCTCAGGCCGCCGAAACCGGGGGCGCGGAGTCGCTGTTCCGCCTCGCGTGGGAGCAGACCGACCTGGACGCGGTCCCGGAGGTCACCGACTGGACGGTGGTCGGCGACGACCCGTTCGGTCTCACCGAGACGCTCGGCGCGACCGCCGCGGCCAGCGTCGACGGCGCGTCCGGACTGGTCGTGCTGCCTGCCGCCGGCGACGACGTGCACGCCGAACTGCACCGCGTCCTCGGCGAACTGCAGACGTTCCTCGGCCGTCCGGAGGGCTCGCTGCTGGTGGTCACCCGCGGCGCGGTCGCGGCCGACGCCGAGGAAAGCCCCGACCCGGTCGGTGCCGCGGTGGCTGGCCTGGTCCGCTCGGCGCAGGCCGAGCACCCGGACCGGATCACCCTGGTCGACCTCGGCACCGGAACGCCGAGCGGCCGCACCCTGGCCGCGGTATCGGCGTCGGACGAACCGCAGGTCGCTCTTCGCGCCGGTGCGGTGCTGGTGCCACGCCTGCAGCGGGCGGCCGACGCGGCTGCCGCGCCGGTCTGGGATCCGGACGGCACGGTGCTGATCACCGGCGCGACCGGCGCGCTCGGCGGTTCCGTCGCCCGGCACCTGGTGAGCGAGCACGGCGTGCGGAACCTGCTGCTGGTCAGCCGTCGCGGCGCGGACGCACCCGGCGCGACCGAACTGCGGGACGAACTGACCGAACTCGGTGCCGCGGTCACGCTCGCCGCATGCGACGTGGCAGACCGGACCGCGGTTTCCGCACTGCTGGAAGGAATCGACCTGCGCGGGGTCGTGCACGCGGCAGGCGTGCTGGACGACGGCGTGCTGAATTCCCTTACGCCAGAACGCCTCGACCACGTCCTGCGCCCGAAGGTCGACGCCGCGGCCGCCCTCGACGAGCTGACCCGCGACCGCAACTTGACCGCGTTCGTCCTTTTCTCCTCGGCCGCCGGCGTGCTCGGCGCGCCGGGGCAGGGCAGTTACGCCGCGGCCAACGCCTACCTCGACGCACTGGCGGTCCGCCGCCGACGCGAGGGACTCGCGGGCTCCTCGCTTGCCTGGGGCCTGTGGGGCGGCGGCATGGGCGCGGCACTCGAGGACGCGGACGCCCACCGCATCGGCGAAACCGGCATCACCGCGCTGTCCACGGCGGACGGTCTGCGGCTGCTCGACGCGGCAGCGGGTTCCCCGGAACCTCTGCTCGTGCCGATCGCGCTGGACACCCGGGTACTGGCGTCCTCGGGCGACGACGACCTCCCGGCAGTCCTGCGCGAACTCGCCGGCGCTCGCGGCCGTCGCGCGGCTCAGGACGCGGTGGAGGACACCGAATCGCTGGCGCAGAAACTCGGTGCGCTCCCGCCCGGGAAGCGGGTGCCGACCGTGCTCGCGCTGGTGCGCGCGCACGCCGCCACGCTGCTCGGGCACGCCGGTCCGGAGGCGGTGGAACCGGACCGCTCGTTCAACGAGGTCGGCTTCGATTCCTTGTCCGCCACCGGGTTCCGCAACAAGCTCAGCCTCGTCACCGGACTGAAGCTTCCGGTCAGCCTGATCTTCGACTACCCGACGCCGCGGATCCTGGCCGAGCACCTGGTGTCCGAACTGGCCCCGGCCGAAACCGCGCCGGAACCGTTGTCGGAGAAGGGAATCCGGGACGCGCTGGCGGAGATCCCGCTGGAGCGGCTGCGTTCGGCGGGCCTGCTCGACGGGCTGCTCGAACTGGCGGGCATCCGGATTCCGGAGCAGGCCGAGCACCTCGAAGAGGAGCCGTCCGCGGTGGCCGAGGACACGATCGACGAGCTGGACACCGACGCGTTGATCAGCATGGCAATCGGGGGTGGGGACGACGATTAGCCCACCCCTATCGGGCGCGGCCGGTATTGCCGCTCTCGCGGCCGCTGTGGCCCACTTGATCCCGACAGTTTCCCCGCTTGACCGAACCGAGGAGAGGTAACCCGATGGTCACCGGCTACGCAATCGAAGCACGGGGGCTGCGCAAGTCCTACGGCGATGTCGACGTCCTGGAAAGCGTCGACCTCAGCGTCGAGCGGGGCACGATGTTCGCGCTGCTGGGCCCCAACGGCGCCGGCAAGACCACGACGGTGCGGATCCTCAGCACCCTCCTGGAGGCCGACGGCGGCACCGTGACCGTGAACGGGCACGACGTCGCCAAGCGCACCCGCAAGGTCCGCGAGCAGATCGGCCTCACCGGACAGAACACCGCGGTCGACGAACTGCTCACCGGACGCGAAAACCTGGAAATGATGGGGCGGCTGTTCCATTTGCCGATCGCGCGGGCGAAGGAGCGGGCCACCGAACTGCTCGCGCAGTTCGACCTCGTGGAGGCGGGAGAGCGCCCGGTCAAGACTTACTCCGGCGGCATGCGGCGCAGGCTGGACCTCGCGATCAGCCTGATCACGTCGCCGCCGGTGCTGTTCCTCGACGAGCCCACCACGGGTCTCGACCCGCGCAGCCGCTCGGCGATGTGGGACGCGATCCGCAAACTCCTCGACGGCGGCACCACGGTCCTCCTCACCACGCAGTACCTCGACGAGGCCGACCAGCTCGCCGACCGGATCGCGGTCATCGACAAGGGCCGCGTCGTCGCCGAGGGCACCGCGACCGAGCTGAAGCGCCGCGTCGGCACCGAACGGCTCAAGCTGACCTTCGCGTCGGACGCCGAGGCGGGCCGCGCGCAGCAGGTCACCGGCGGCGTGCTGCTGGAGGAGGCGGTCAGCGTCCCGATCGACCATCCCGGCCAGGTGCGGGCGACGCTCAACCGAGTCGCCGACGCCGGGCTCGAGCCCGCCGGGATCGAGCTGTCCGAACCGACGCTCGACGACGTGTTCCACACCCTCACCTCAACCGCGGGAGCGAAGTGATGACCCAGACCTTGTCCAGGGAAACCGAGGGGGCGCGGATCCCCGCGGCGCCCGAAAGCGCCGGGCTCGCCTCGGTGCTGTCCGACTTCCGCGTGCTGATCGGGCGCAACGTCAAGCACATCACGCGGAACCCGGAGATGCTGCTGCAGGCGGTGTCGCTGCCGGTCGTGCTGCTTCTGCTGTTCCGCTTCATGTTCGGGCCCGCGATCAACGTGCCCGGCATGGCCTACATCGACTACCTGGTGCCCGGCCTGCTGGCGATCAGCATCGGCTTCAACTCGACGACCACCGTCGTCGGCGTCGCCGCGGACCTCACCCAGGGCCTCGTGGAACGCTTCCGCTCGATGCCGATGTTCGGCCCCGCGGTGCTCGTCGGCCACGTCGCCGCGGGGATGCTGCGCAGCCTCGTGTCGTTCGTGATCATGGTGGCGATCGGTTTCGCGATCGGCTTCCGCCCCGGCGGCAGCGCACTCGGCTGGCTCGCCGCGATCGGACTGCTGGTCCTGTTCGCGGCCGGCGTTTTCTGGCTGGCGGTGCTGCTCGGTTCGATCTCGAAGACGGTCGAAGGCGCCGGCGGTCTCGGCATGATCCTCGTCTTCGTGCCGTACGCGTCCAGCGCTCTCGTGCCGACCCAGGCGATGCCCGGCGTGCTGCGCGTGATCGTGGACAACCAGCCGTTCACCGTGCTGATGGACGCGGTGCGCGCGCTGATGAACGGCACCCCGGCCGGCGGCACGGCGTGGCTCGCGCTCGCCTGGTGGGGCGTCATCACCGTCGCGGCCGCGTTCCTGGCGGTGCGCAAGTTCAACCGGCGCACCAAGGGCTGAGCTGTTTTCCCCGAAGGGCGACCCGCCTCCGCGCGGGTCGCCCTTCCGTCGTGCCTAGGGGACCCCGAGTCCGCTAGGTCGGCTTTAGATCGTTCCGGCACTCTCTGTGGAGTAGAGAGGACCACTGCGTGAAGTGAGGTGGCGACATGCCTACCCGGGTGATGGAAAAGCCGGTCGATCCCGTGGCCGCGTGGCTGGCCCCGCTGTCGGACGACCCGGCCGGCGCGGTCGCGTTCCTCTCGGAAGTAACCGACCGCGTATCGCGCCGCCCCGGCTCCGGCCGAGTCCTGGTCCCCGGCGGCGGCCCGGTCGCGGACGCACTGGCCGGCGAAGGCTACGAGGTCCACCTCGAACCAGGCCCGCGCTTCGACGCCGGCTACCTGGGCGCGGACGTCCTTTCCCGCCTGCCGGACCAGCGAGACCAGCTGCGCGCGATCGGCCGCTACAGCCGCCTTTTGCGCCCCGGCGGCGCCCTGGTAGTCCAGGGCCGCCACCCGGATCCCGCCTGCTGGACCGCAGACGCCCGCGTCCGCGCGGTCGACGACATACGGCAAATCGTGCACCTGGCCGACGCCTCGCTGCCCCTGCGCTACGTCTGGCCCGCGGAACTGGACCTGATGGCCGAACTGGCCGGCCTGGCGTTGGACAGCAGATGGGGCGGCTGGTACGGAGAACCAGTAACCTGCGGCGGTTTCGTAGTCTCGGTCTACCGCAGCTAGGGAGGACGTGAGGGGAACCCAGATTCCTCCAGGGTTCCCCTCACGACCAACCCAGCGCCGCCCCAGACAGACCGCAGCCAGCGCACTCAACTCATCGAGGCACCCAGCCCTGGCCCTGCACCTCGATACGAAGCCTCTCTGCGGTCTGAGGGTGGTTGTCAAGGCACGCTTTCCCGCCTTGACAACCACCCTCAGACCGTCAGCACAATCGGGCTTCGGGGTGCCCACCGCGACCAACGCGGCACAGCCGCGAAAACGACCCGGCCCCGCCAAGACGGAAGACCGGGCCGAACCCGAACCGGATGAGAGATCAGACCGCGTCCGACATCTCCCCGACAAGAATGCTCTGATGCAGCTTCCGCAACGAACTCCCCGGCTCGATCCCCAGCTGCTGCACCAGATTCTGCCGCGCCGAGGCGAACGTCTCCAACGCCTCCGCCCGCCGGTTGGACCGAGCCAGCGCGGTCATCAGATACTCGGTGAACGTCTCCCGCAGCGTGTGCTCCTTCGCCAGCGCGGACAGCTGCCCGACGACCTCGCGATGGCGCCCGATCAACAGCTCGGTCTCCATCAGCAGCTCAAGGCACCCGAGCCGGCTCTCCTCCAGCAGCGTCGCGTAAGCCTGCACATCGGACGAGTCGGTGAACCCGCCGAACGCCGCGCCACGCCACAGATTCGTGGCCTCCCGCAGCACCTTCGCCGCCTGCCCGTAGCTGCGGTCCCAGTGCAACGTCCGCCCCTGCTCGTAAAGCCGGGTGAACCGGTCAGCGTCCAGCTCGTCGATCCCGACGTGCAACGAATACCCTCGCGGACTCGTGACCACCGGGCTTTCTTCCGCATCCTTGCTGGTGCCGCGCAACAGTTTCCGCAGCTGCGACACGTACACGTACAGCGCGGCACTCGCCCGCGCCGGCGGATGCTCGCCCCAGATCTCGCCGATCAGGTGCTCCGCGGTGACCACCTGGTTGTTCTTCGCCAGCAGCACGGACAACAGGGTCTCGATCTTGCGGGCCCGCGGGGCGGAGACGCCGGGCCGGCCGCTCACTCTGATCTGTCCGAGAATTTCGTAGTTCAGCATGACTGCCCTCCGGTGTCTCTCGCGCCGGACCCGTCCGGCGGCGCCCCCAGCGCCGCTGCCTGCCGGTCCGAGCCGGGTCCACCACTGGACCATAGCAAACCGGGAGGTCGGTTTTCAAGATAAAACCGGGAGGTTGGTCTGTTTCGATCTTGAAGTGGCCGATGTGGCCAGGTAATCGGGTCGAAAGGGTGGTAAACCGGGCGGTCGGTATGTCATGATGAGGCGGTCGGAACGCACGCCGTGCCGTTCCCGGCGCGAGACGATGGGGAAGACGGTGACTAAACAGGCCCGCGCGGAGGTGACCCGGCTCTTGCTGCTCGACGCCGCGGCGGTGCTGTTGCACCGCGACGGCTACGCGGCCACGAGCATGGTCGACATCGCGCGCGAGGCGGGCGTGACCAAGGGCGGCCTGTATTTCCACTTCTCGTCGAAGGACGAGGTCTGCGACGAGGTGCAGTCGGCGGCCGTCGCGGTCCTGCACCAGCACGTCGCGCGAGCACGCGGACGCCGTCCGCATCTGCGCCGGCTGGCCGACTTGAGCCGGGCGCTGATGGGTTGGCTGGCCGACGACGCGAAGGTGGGCGCGAGCTTCCGCCTAGCCCGCGAAATGGGCTCGAACGATCCCCGCTTCGTGGCCTTCGTCCGCGCCTGGCTGGGCCAAGTGCGCGCACACATCGCCGCGGCGCACAGCGCGGGGGAGCTGAGCCCGCACGTCCGCCCGGACATGGCAGCGCTGCTGGTTGTGGTGACCTGCGTCGGCCTGGAATCGGCGGCCGCGAGCGGCACCATCCCGCCGGGCACGGACCTGGCGAGCACACTCGCCGAACTCTGGCGCGTGATCGAGGCTTCGCAGCCAGCGGGTTCGACTGCCGAGGCGACAGGCACCTGAGTTGCCCCGGCGCGGACGTCCGGGTCGGAGAATTCCCGCTCCGCAGCAGGCTCGGGCAGACAAACCAACCGTCCGCCCTGGTTCGCCGCGGGATCGGCGAGCCCGGAGAGGTCGAGGCTTCGCGGCCTGCGGATTCGACCGCCGAGGCAACGGGCACCTGACCTATCCCCCTGCGGAGAACCGGATCGGAGCATTTCCGCGCCGCGCGGGCCCGAGCGGGCAAACCAACCGTCCGCCCTGGTTTGCCGTGGGATCGGCGAGCCCGGGCAGATCGAGGCTTCGCAGCCAGCGGATTCGACCGCCGAGGCAACGGGCACCTGACCTATCCCGCTGCGGACGCCCGGGTCGGAGCGTTCCCGCGCCGCAGCAGGCCCGAGTAACCATCAGTCCGCCCTGGTTTGCCGCGAGATCCGCCAGTCCGGACCGGTCGAGTTCCGGAAACCCTTTGGCCGAGCAGCACCCGCACCCCGCCCCGGCAAACAGACCGGCCGTCCGGTTTTCGTCCGGACGGCCGTTGTCTCATTCGGGGTCGGCGGGAGCTGTCCCGGCCGGATCGAACTTGTGCAGCCGTCGCGGTGGCACGACC
Source organism: Amycolatopsis orientalis DSM 43388 (assembly GCF_000411975.1). GTDB lineage: Bacteria > Actinomycetota > Actinomycetes > Mycobacteriales > Pseudonocardiaceae > Amycolatopsis > Amycolatopsis orientalis_D. Next base: position 13,127 of record NZ_ASXG01000120.1, on the reverse strand, counting down.
GCCGCGAGAATCATCTGCCACATGAACGTGAGCCGTTCGTGCAGGTCCGTGCGCCCGGTCAGCACCTGCGAGCTGAGCTGGCTCCCGGTGAACGACGCGACCACGTACTGCGCGAGATCGTGCGCGTTGACGTCTTTCCGCACGTCGCCGGCCGCTTTCGCGGCGAGCAGCATGCCGTGCACGGTGTCGATCCACTGCTTGTAGGCGTTCGCGGCCGGCGCGACGAACGAGCCCTGTTCGATGACCAGCCGGATGCCGGCGCGCACGCGCACGTCGGAGCGGAGGCTGTGCCCGATGTTCTGGCTCAGGTCGATGGCCGCCTGCAGCCCGGGGTTTTCGAAGTCGGCGAACGGGGTCTGCACGCTGAACTGCTCGCGGATCAGCTCGTCCGCCAGCTCTTCCTTGGACTTGAAGTGAAAGTACAGCGCGCCCTTCGTCACCCCGGCCTCGGCGAGGATGTCCGACAGGCTCGCACCGAGAAAGCCGACCGCGTCGAACCTGGACGCGGCCGCGTCGAGGATGGCCTTGCGGGTCTGCTCCGCGCGTTCCTGGCGAGCCACTGCGCACACTCCTTTCGGGAAGCCGCGGGCCGGTTCCGGCCACGCTGACACGCCAGTCTACCTCTGCCCCGGCCGGCAAAGCCAGAGAAAAAAACCGGTAGGTAGGTATGGTTTTGTCCGCCCGTTTCCGCTAGAAATGTGGTGGGGGTACTGGGGAAGTTCTTTTTTCTGGGAGGACCGACATGGTCGGTACGTTGTTAGAGGAGTCTGTCAGAAGAACCTTCATCACCGATGGCGAAAGTTCGCCGGGCGGACGCCCGGTCGACTTCCAGCAGACGATCCCGCGCAATCTCGTGCACCGCGCGGCCGTTTCGGAAGTTTTCGTCACTGATCTGAACATCGTGGGCGAGGGCCGGTTCGAAGTCGGCGCGCAGTGGCCGCGCCGGCACGGGTTTTTCGGCCCGTGCGCGCCGGGTTCGCACGACCCGATGCTGTTCGCCGAAACCTGCCGCCAGGCAGGACTGCTGATCGCGCACCGCGCCTATGGCGTTTCGCTCGGCACCGCGTTCATCTCCGACCACAAGGTCAGCTCGGTCACCGCCGAAGGGCTGGCCACCGCCGGGCGGCCGATCGACGTGGTGCTGCGGGTGAGCGCGCACGAACCGGTGTTCCGCAAGGAAAACCTCGTCGGCATGCGGACCGATTTCGGCTGCTTCCGCGACGGCGAACTGATCGGCACCGCGTCGGAGAGCTGGCGCTGCGTGTCCCCGGCGGTCTACCGCCGCCTGCGCGGCGACCACTTCGCGGCGACGCCGTTCCAGGCGTGCGCGCTGGACACGGTGGAACCGGTGCTCGTCGGCCGGGACCGCAAGGGAGATGTGCTGGTCGCGGACACCGCGCTGGCGGGAACCTGGTCGCTGCAGTTCGATCCGGACCATCCGGTGCTGTTCGACCATTCGACGGACCATGTCCCGGGCATGGTGCTGATGGAAGGCGCGCGGCAGGCGGCCCTGCTGACGCTCGGCGACCCGCAGGCGCTGCCGCTGCGTTCGGATTTCGAGTTCTCCGCCTACGTCGAGTTCGACTCCGAATGCCTGCTGGTGGCGGAGGAACTCGAACCCGACGCGGACGGGTGCCGGCTGGTGCGGGTGGTGGCGGAGCAGAAGGGCCGCTCCGTCGCCTCCGGCACCCTGGCGATGCGCAGGTCATGACTGCCGGCCTGGGGGCGGACGGCAGGACCGGGGAAATCCTCGTCACCGGAGCGACCGGGTTCATCGGCTCGGCGGTGCTGCGGGCGTTGCTCGCCCGCGGCGCCCCGGTGCGGGTGCTGGCGCGCGGTGCGGTGCCGGGGTGGATCACGCGATCCGGCGTGCGGATCCACCGCGGCGACCTCACCGACGCCGCCGGGCTGGCCGGGGCGTGCACGGGCGTCACGACGCTCGTGCACGCCGCGTCCCGGATCGGCGGCACCGAAGGGGAATGCGCCGAGGTCAACGATCGCGGCACGGCCCGGCTTCTCGCGGAGGCACACCGCGCGGGCACGCGCCGCGTCGTGTACCTCAGCACCTGTGCGGTCTACCGCGACGGCGAACATCGAGGCGCGCCCGAGGACACGCTCGAGCTCGGGCCCGCCTCGGCCACCAGCCGCACCAGGCTGGCCGGAGAACAGCAGGTCCGCGCGGCAGGCGGGATCGTTCTGCGGCCGCACCTGGTGTACGGCGACGGCGACCGGCACGTGGTCCCGGCGCTGGCGAAGTGGCTGAGGACGGTGCCCGCGTGGGCCGACGGCGGGAGGACTCGCACCTCGGTGGTCTCGTCGCGGGATCTCGCCGCTGTGCTCAGCGCGTTCGCGCTGGACCCGGCGCTGGGCAGGCCCGGCGAGGTGTTCCACGTGGCCGACCCGGAACCGGTGCGGATGCGCGAGCTGCTCGAAGCCGTCTGCACCCTGCTTGACCTGCCAGTTCCCGCTTCGGACGTGCCGTTGCGCGAGCACCGGGCACGGATGCCGTGGCTCAGCGAGCACCAGTGGTCGCTGCTCACGAAGGACCACTGGTACGACAGCGGCAAGGTCTGGCAGGTCACCGGAGTGCCGCCGGGGCCGGGAATCGGCGTCCGGTTGGCCCAATCCCGGAACTGGTATCGGGAATGCCTGGCAATTCCGCAAGCGGGCTGAAGATCCAATTCGCGGAAAGTGATCGAACGAATTCATTCGGCGATAACGGCGAGCGGCCGTCCGGGAAATTCGTCCCGGACGGCCGCCGTCGTTTCCGCGGAGTTCATTTCGGTGGCGGCGAGCGCGGGCGGGGCGCGAAGATGATCGTCATGTCCCGACGCGAGCTAGTCGTGCTGGGCTCGGCGAGCCAGACGCCGACCCGGCACCGCAACCACAACGGCTACCTGCTGCGTTTCGACACCGACGGCATCCTCTTCGATCCGGGCGAGGGCACCCAGCGGCAGATGATGTACGCCGGCGCGACGGCGAGCGAACTCACCCACCTGTGCGTCACCCACTTCCACGGCGACCACAGCCTCGGCCTCGCCGGCGTCATCCAGCGGCTGTCGCTGGACAACGTCGCGCATCCGGTGCGCTGCCACTACCCGGCGTCCGGGCAGGAGTACTTCGACCGGCTGCGGCACTCGACGTCGTTCCACGAACGCGCCGAACTGGTCCCGCTGCCGATCTCCGCACCGGGTCCGCTCGGCGGCGCGCTGTCGGCGTATCCGCTGGAACACCGCATCGACTGCTTCGGCTACCGCTACGCCGAACCGGACGGAATCCGGATGCTGCCGGACGCGCTCGCCGCGGCGGGCGTTCAAGGCCCCGCCATCCGGAAACTCCAGGCCGACGGCGTGCTCGAGACCGCGCACGGCGTGGTCCGGCTGGAGGACGTGAGCGTGCCGCGCCGGGGTCAGGTGGTCGCGTTCGTGATGGACACGCGCCTATGCGCGGGCGCGTTCGCCTGCGCGCGCGACGCGGACTTGCTGATCGCCGAATCGACCTTCCGTGCCGACGACGCCGAACTTGCCTCCCGCTACGGCCACCTGACCAGCACCGACGCCGGTCGGCTCGCCGCCGAGTCGGGGGCCCGGAAGCTGCTGCTGACGCACTTCTCGCAGCGCTATCCGTACGAGGAGGCGGACCGGTTCCGCGACGAGGCCGCGAAGGTGTTCGACGGGGAGATCCACGTGGCGCGGGACCTGGACGTGGTGCCGCTGCCTCCGCGCCGGTGAGGCGCGACGGTCCGGCAGAATCGCGGGATGCCGCACCCGGTCCCCGCTGACCTGCTGGAAATCGCCGAAACACTCGTCCCGGACGCGCCGATCGGCTCCACTCGCCTTGCTACGCAAGGAAATATGCACCACGTCGTGCTGGTGCCCGGGGTCGCCGCGGTGCGGATCAGCCGGCGCTCCGATTCCGCCGCCGAACTGCCGCGCCGGGTCGCGATCCTGCGCGCGGTCGCGGCGGCCGGCCTGCCGTTCGCCGTGCCGGAGCCGCTGACCCCGGTCACCACCTTCGGAGACCGCGCGGCCGTAGCGGTCTCGTGGATCGACGGAGCGGGACTGCCGGAAGGCGTCGGCGATCCGGCGGCGTTCGGTCCGCTGTTGACCGCACTGCGCGAGGTGGAGATCTCGCCGGCGCTCGAAGCGGTTCTTCACCGGCCGCGCCGATATGCCAACGGCCTGGGTTGGGCTGAGCTGGTCGAGGACGTCATTCCCCGCTTACCCCGGAGGTGGCAGGACGGCGTCCGGCAGCGGCTCGACACGCTGCTGGCGCTCGACGAAACCCCGGCCCGGCTCGTCCACGGGGACCTCGGCGGCAGCAACGTCCACTTCGGCGCGGACGGCAAGCTGGCCGGCGTGCTCGACTGGGACTTGGCCAGCCTGTCCGACCCCGCGATCGACGCCGCGCTGGTCGCGACCTGGCATGGCTGGGACGTGCTGCGCGCGGCCGCCGACGAGGAGACCTACCGCCGCGCCCAGGTTTGGAACGACCTCATCGGCGTCGAACACCTTCACGCTGTCTTCGCGGGGAAGCCGCTGACCAGCGTCGATGGCTTCGTTCGCGCTGTCGTCGCCTGGCTGGAGGCACGCGGCTAGCCGCACCCTTCGAACTTTCTCGAAGATTTTTTGGCTGCCTTGTCGGATCGGGCCGCTGGGGTTCGTAGCAAGGGTGAAGCCGCCCGAGTGGGGCGACCCCGAAGCGAAGGAACCACCACCATGAAGCTCACGACCGTGACCCAGCTGACCGTCGACGGCGTCGTGCAGGGCAACGGCGGCGCGTCCGACGAGGACCGCCGGAACGGATTCGAACGCGGCGGATGGGCGCTCGGCAAGGGCGACCAGGAAACCCTGGCGTTCATCAACGAGACCTACCAGCGCGCCGACGCTTTCCTGTTCGGCCGGCGGACGTACGACCTGTTCGCGGGCTCGTGGGGCTCGATGCGCGTCGAGGACGCCCCGGGCCGGGAGCCCATCCTGCGGGCGCTGAACGAACGGCCGAAGTACGTGGCCTCGACGACGCTCACCGACCCGAAGTGGTCCGGCACCACCGCGCTCACCGGAGACTTGGCGGCCGCCGTTGCGGACCTCAAAGCCCGGCCGGGCGGAGAACTGCAGGTGCACGGCAGCGGCACCCTGGTCCGATGGCTGCTGGAGCAGGGCTTGGTCGACGAGATGATCTTCCTGGTGATCCCGGTGGTCGTCGGACAGGGCAAACGGCTCTTTCCGCGGAACGGCCCGGATCTGGCGCTGGATCTGGTTGAGTCTCGGGTGGACACCAAGGGCGTGACGATCCAGGTCTGGCGCCCGGCCGGGCGTCCGCAGTACGCGGGCCGCTGACCTCGACAACGACGGGAGAATCGGATGCAGTACCTGCTTTCCGTGGTCCACGACCAGCCCACGCTCGCCACGCCGGAGGAAGACGCCGCGATCGACGTCTTCAACGAACGGCTCCAGAACGAAAACCACTGGGTCTTCGCCGGCGGCCTGGCCGCCCCGGAAACCGCGACCGTCCTCGACAACCGCGGCGGCGCGGGGATGGTCACCGACGGCCCTTTCCTGGAATCCAAGGAGTACCTGGCCGGTTTCTGGATCATCGAGGCACCGGACCTGGACGTGGCGCTCAAACTCGCCGCCGAGGGGTCGAAGGCGTGCAACCGCAAGGTCGAGGTGCGGCCGTTCCGGTGAACGACGTCGGCGAGGCGATCACCCGCGCCCACCGCGAGGAGTGGGCCCGGGTGGTCGCCGGTTTGACCAAACGCTTCGGCGACCTGGACATCGCCGAAGAAGCCGCCGCCGAGTCGTTCGCGACCGCGGTCGAACGATGGCCGGCCGACGGCGTCCCGCCCAACCCCGGCGCCTGGCTGACCACCACCGCGACCCGCAAAGCCATCGACCGCATCCGCCGCGAAAACAAACGCGACGACAAACAACGGGAGGCGCAGCCGGTGTATGACAGCACGCCTCCCCACCACATCGAGGACGACCGTCTCCGGCTGATCTTCACCTGCTGCCACCCGGCGTTGGCCGCCGAATCCCGGGTAGCGCTGACCCTGCGCATGGTCGGCGGCCTGACCGTGCCGGAGATCGCCCGCGCCTTCCTGGTGCCGGAAACCACCATGGGGCAACGGATCACGCGCGCGAAAGCCAAGATCAAGGCCGCCCGCATCCCGTACCGAGTGCCCGCCGCCGAGGACCTGCCGGCCCGCGTGTCCGGCGTTCTCACGGTGCTTTTCCTGGCCTTCAACGAGGGCTACCTGGCCACCGGTCCCGACACCGATCCCGTGCGCCAAGACCTGACCGCCGAAGCGATCCGCCTGACCCGCCTGATCCGCGCCCTGCTCCCGGACGATGGCGAGGTGACCGGATTGCTGGCCCTGATGCTGCTCACCGAGGCCCGCCGCCCCGCCCGCGTCTCCGCCGCCGGCGAACTCGTCGCCCTGGACGAACAGGACCGGGCGCTGTGGGACGCGGCGCTGATCGCCGAAGGCCACCGGCTGGTACGCGAACGCATGGCCAGCGGCGTCGCCCCGGGCCGGTACCAGATCTTGGCCGCGATCAACGCGGTGCACACGTCCGCGCGGGACATGCGTTCGACGGACTGGTCGCAGATCCTCGCCCTCTACGACCAGCTGGTCCGCATCGACCCGTCCCCGATCGTCGCCCTGAACCGAGCCATCGCAGTCGCCGAACTCGACGGTCCGGAGGTGGCGTTGTCCGTGGTGGACCAGCTCGTGGACCGGTTGGCGGGGTATCACCCGTTCCACGCCACGCGTGCCGACCTGCTGCGCCGGTTAGGCCGACCTGAGGACGCGCGAGCGGCTTATGCGCGCGCGATTGAGCTGGCAGGCAATACTGCGGAGACCGCGGCGCTGTCCCGTCGGCGAGACGAGCTGGAGTAGTGGGTTTTCGCGAGAGCCTCGTCCGAAGTCCTTGCCAGACAGCGGCTTCGGATGCGTGCCGGAAATCTTGGCACGAAATGTCGCAGCCGTAGGGTAATCTCGCGGCATGCTCATCGAGGTGGACAGAGGCTAGCCGCCGGGCTCTCGGCGGCGTACCGGCCGACGAGTGCTCTGGCTACGACTCTCTCCCACCTTCCCTTTTTCGCGCTTTGGCGTGCGTTCCGTCGTGCGCTCGATCGTGGACGAAGGGACCCGATGACGCTCAGGAGCACTCATGACGCACGATCTGCCGCGTCCCCCGTTCAACCCAGAACTCGCCGCGGTCCTGCCGGCTCTCGACGGCCGCGTGCCGGTCGGCATGACGGCGGACCGGCTGCAATACTACCGGAACCTCCCTTTCCCCAGCGTCGAAGAACAAATCGGCGACCGCCCGGTCCGTTGCACGCATCACGCGATCACCGGTTACAGCGGCGCGCGGATCGAGGTGTCCGTCCTCTCCCGCGTGGACCACGAGACTCCCGGCCCCGGCATCTACCACCTGCACGGCGGCGGCATGGTTATGGGAGACCGGTTCGCGGCGGCAGGCCCACTGATCGACTGGGTGCTGAAGCACGACGCGGTAGCCGTCACTGTCGAGTACCGGTTGGCTCCGGAGCATCCCGACCCCGTGCCCGTCGAAGACTGCTACGCGGGTTTGCGCTGGACGGCCGCCAACGCGGAAGCCCTCCGCTTCGCCCCGGACCGCCTGGTGATGTTCGGCGGCAGCGGCGGCGGAGGCCTCGCCGCCGGCACCGCATTGCTGGCCCGCGACCGCGGCGGGCCGGCCCTGCTCGGCCTGCTGCTGCAATGCCCGATGATCGACGACCGCAACGAGACGGTGTCGTCGCGCCAATACGACGGCACCGGCGTCTGGGACCGGACAAGCAACGTGACCGCGTGGACAGCAGTCCTAGGCAACCGCCGCGGAACGGCCGCCGTCTCGCCCTACGCAGCGCCCGCCCGAGCCACCGACCTGAGCGGCCTCCCGCCCACCTTCATCGACGTAGGCGCGGCAGAGGTCTTCCGAGACGAGGCGGTCGCCTTCGCGAGCGCGATCTGGGCAGCCGGAGGCGACGCAGAACTCCACACATGGGGCGGCGCGTTCCACGGGTTCTACGACCTAGCCCCAGAATCCGCACTGGCACAAGCCTGCCTCGCGGCACGCGAGTCGTGGCTCGAGAGGTTGCTGGCCCGCCCGACGTCGTAGCGGATGGCGCGCTGCCCTGACGAGGCGGTCAGGGTGGCGCGCTGCCCTGACGAGGGACGAGGCCGTCGGGCGGCGCGCCGCCTTGGCGAGGCCGTCAGGGTGGCGCGTTGCCCTGCCGGAGCCGCCGGGGTGGCGAGCTTCTCGCGGCGCGTAATCGACGGCGCGGTTGACCGGCGTGTTCCACGACGTCGCGCCGAGGTTCGCGCCTGAGTGAGACGCGTGCCGTCGCACACGAATGCTGACTCTAGCGACTGCCGGGAGCCCGAGCCCGCAGCAGACGGCGCGGCATGCCAAAGTCACCGCGACGGTCGTGCACCTTGCTGGACAACACGATCAACTTCGCCACCGACCTCCGGCCCAAGACCCCGCGGAATTTCACGCTGGCGCACGCAGGCCGCAGCTCGCGGCTCTCGACTGCGAGCCCCACCTCCGACCGCCGCGCGGCACTCCGCGTCGCAGCGGCCGCACAACCCTGCTGGGCCGCGCAATCATGCCAGGGCCGCACGACCTTGCTGGGGCCGCCGGGTTGCCGGTGCTGCGCCACCTTGCTGGTGCCGCCCGGTTGCCGGTGCTGCGCGACCTTGCTTGGGATCGCTCGACTGCTGGAGCCGCGCAACTCTGCTTGCGCCGCGCCACCCTGGCGGGGTTGCCCGGCTGCCTGTGCCGCGCCACCCTGGCGGGTTGCCCGGCTGCCTGTGTCGCGCGACCTTGGTGTGGTCGCCTGGCTGCCTGTGTCGCGCCACCTTGGTGTGGTCGGCTAGCTGCCGGTGCTCCGTGACCTTGCTATGGCCCGGTTGCTGGTGTAGCGCGATCTTGCGCCGCGCAACTCTGCTTGCGCCGCGCCACCTTGCCAGGGCCGCCCAGCTGTCGGCACCGCGCAACCCTGTCAGGGCCGCCCGCCGAGGCCGCCCGGACGGTGTGCACCCCGCCGGACAACCTGACCGCCAATACCCGCCAGCCCGCACGTCACCGTGCGCTACTTGACACAGACTCCAACCAGAACCTCCTCCATCCAGCGCTACCTCCGACTACCACCAGTCGACATTCACCTCCGCAAAACCCAGCACTCACCTCCCATCAACGCCCGCCGCCGACCACTCCAAGATCATCCCACCCGCCACCGACAATTCCGGGCGGCGTGTCGCCAGCCGCCTGGCCAGAACCCGTCGAAACCCGTGACAGACTGCCGGGCGATGTACACGCCGTCTGATCTCGCTGACCTGCTCGAATGCGAGCACCGGAGCATCCTGAAGCAGGCGCTGGCGGCGGGGATACCCGGCGCGCCGCGTCCCACTTCCGCACCCGATCGGCTGGCGGTGAAGCACGGGCGGGAGCATGAGGCGGCCACGCTCAAGCAGTTGCGCAGCGAGCGGACGCAGGTCGTCGAGATCGAGGAGCACGATCCGGTCCTGGCCGCAAAGGCGACCGAGGAAGCGCTGCGCGCGGGCGCGCCCGTGATCTACCAGGCGGTGTTCCACGACGGGGAGTTCTCCGGCCGCGCCGATTTCCTGCTGCGCGACGACCAAGGCCGCTACGAGGTCTACGACACGAAGCTCGCCCGGCACGCCAAGCCGTCCGCAGTCGTGCAGCTCACCGCGTACGCCGACGCTCTCCGCCGCGCGGGCTGGCCCACCGGACCGGAGATGCATCTGCTGCTGGGCGACGGCAGCAAGCGCAGCCTCCGCGTCGACGACTTCCTCCCGCTCGTGGACCGGCTCCGCGACCGGTTGCAGGACCGTCCGCCGCAGCTGCCGGACCGGATCTGGGCCGACGAGCGTCCGGCGTGCACCGGGTGCGCGTTCGCCGACCACTGTTCGTCCGCGCGGGAGGCCGACCGCGACCTGTCGCTGGTCGCCGGGATGCGCAGCGAGCAGCGGCGCAAGCTGGTGACCGCCGGGCTCGGCACCATCGACGCGCTCGCCGCCGCGGAGCCGGAGGACCGCCCGCGCGACATGTCCGAGGGCACGTTCGCGTCATTGCGCGCGCAGGCCGCGATCCAGGTCCGGCAGGACGAAACCGGTGAGCTGGCCTACGAAATCATCGCTCCGGACGCGCTCGCCGAACTGCCCGAGGCCAGCCCCGGCGACGTCTTCTTCGACATGGAAGGAGACCCGTACGCCCTGGCCGGCACCGGCCTCGAGTACCTCTTCGGCGCGGTCACCACGGACGGGCGCTTCACCCCGTTCTGGGCACACTCGCGCGCGCAGGAGAAACGAGCGTTCGAGGAGTTCATCGACTTCGCCACCGCAAGGCTCGCGGAACACCCCGACGCGCACGTCTACCACTACGCGCCGTACGAGGTCACGGCGATCAAGCGGCTCGCCGCCGTGCACGGCACGCGGGAAGAAGCCGTGGACGAGCTGCTGCGCAGCGGCGCGATGATCGACCTGTATGCCGTGGTACGCAAGGCTTTGCGGGTAGGACAGCGGTCGTATTCGATCAAGTATCTAGAACCACTGTACATGCCGGAAGCCCGCGCTGGCGAGGTAAAAACGGCGGTGTCGAGCATCGAGGCGTACGAGGATTACCTGACGCTCTCGTCCGCGGGAAACACCGAACAGGCCGAAGAAGTCTTGCGCGGCATCGCGGACTACAACGAGTACGACTGCGTCTCCACCTTGCGGCTGCACGAATTCCTCCACCGCGTGCGCACCGAGGCCGGAATCGACCTGGCCGAACCGGACCCCGAGTCCGAAGTGGACGCTCTGCTCCGCCGCACCGAAGAAGAGGAAGCCGCCCAGCGCCGGGCCGAACGGGCGGCCGCGATGGCCGCGTTGGTTGACCCGCTCCTCGACGGCCTCCCTGACGATCCCGCGGATTTCACCCCTGACGACCACGCCCGCGCGCTGCTGGCCGCCTCCGTCGGCTACCACCGTCGCGAGACGAACCCGGCGTGGTGGGAGTTTTTCCGGCAGCTGGCGGCCCCGCTCAGCGACCTCGAAGTGGACACGACCTGCGCGGTTCCGGTGTCGGTGACCGCGGGCGAGTGGGTGCCGCCGTCCGGCCGGTTGCGCACCGCGAAACGTACGCTGGTCGTGCGGTGCGACCCGGACCGTCCGCATCCGTTCGCGCCTGGTGACGACGTGCGTTTGCGCTACGGCGCCGACGCACGTGACGCGAAAGTCGTGTCCGCGACCGCCGTCGAAGTGACGCTGGAGGAAAGCAGCGCTCCGGACCGGACGTCCAACGACCTTCCCGCAGCCGTCCTGCCGGGCAGCCCAGTGCGTCCGTCTCCGAAGGACGAGGCGGTGGCCGATCTCGCCCGGCTGGTAGGGGAAACTCTGCCTGCGCTGCCTGCACACCCCGGCGTCGACCTGCTGCGCCGCATCCCCCGATTGCGCGGCGGATTGCCCGAACCGGGCGAAGATTTGGTTGCCACCGTAATCACCGCGGTCGACCAGCTCGACGGGTCCGTGCTCGCCGTCCAAGGCCCGCCCGGAGCCGGAAAGACTTACCTGGCTGGGAAACTCATCGCGCATCTGGTGCGTTCGGGGCGGACGGTCGGCGTCACGTCGAACAGCCACAAAGCGGTCGAGAACGTGCTCTCGGCGGCCATGGAAAACGCGCCGGAGATGGCCTGCGCCAAGCGCGCGAAGCGGACGCCGGACCCAGCTTTGCCTTGGGAGCAGCCAAAAAACAACACCGCACTGGTACGCTGGCGCGAGGAACACAACACCGGTCACCTCGTCGGCGGAACGGCCTGGACCTTCGCCAACGCTGCCGTGCGCGAGGAACCCTTCGACGTTCTCGTGATCGACGAAGCCGGCCAGTTCGCCCTCGCGGACGCGTTGGCGGTGTCGATGTGCGCGAAAAATCTGGTGCTGCTGGGAGATCCGCAGCAGCTGCCGCAAGTCGTGCAGGGCACGCATCCGGCAGGCGCGGAGGCTTCGGCGCTGGGCCACCTGATCGGCGAGGCCGACATCATCCCGCCGGAGCTGGGCTATTTCCTCGACCTGACGCGGCGCATGCATTCCGCCGTCTGCGCGTCGGTCTCGAATCTGTCCTACGCGGGCCTGCTGCACTCGCACCCCAGCGCGGAACGCTCGATCGAAGGTTTTCCGTCAGGTCTCTATCTGGCGTCGGTCGAGCATCGCGGGAACACGACGCGTTCGGTGGAGGAAGCCGAGCAGGTGGTCTCGGTGATCAAGTCTCTGCACGGCCGGTTGTGGGAAGGCCGACCGCTCACGGACGCCGATTTCCTTGTCGTAGCCCCGTACAACCTGCAGGCGCGAGTCGTGACGCGTGCTCTGTCCGACGCCGGCTTCGGCGACGTCCGAGTCGGCACCGTGGACCGGTTTCAGGGCCAAGAAGCACCCGTTGTGGTGACGACCATGACGTCCTCGTCGGCGGTAGACTTGCCACGAGGCCTCGATTTTCTCTTGTCCCGTAATCGGTTGAACGTCGCGCTGTCCCGCGCGCAGTCTGTTGCTGTCCTGGTGTGCTCCCCGAAGCTGCTCGAGGCCGACATCCGGACGGTGGACCAGATGCGACTGGTTTCCGGAATGCTCGGGTTGCTCCGCGACGCCCGCGAGTGGATCGGCTGAGCCCGGCGGTTGATGGCGGGGCGGAGGCGTCTGCGGGTGCGGTCGGTCGGTTGGCGCTGGCCGGGTGCCTGTCGTGGTGGGCCTGTTGTGCTGGGCGTTTGGTCACGGGCGGGTGTGCCGGTCTCGCGGTGCGGTCGTTGGGGATTGCGCGGGTGCCTGGGTGGCGGTGCGGGCGTTTGCGCGGTGCGGGCCTTCGTGTGCGGACGGACTGTGTCGAGTGGTTAGCCGTTGGCGTGGGTGCCTGGTGACGGTGCGGTCGTTTGCGCCGCGGGCGTTCGTGGCGGACTGGCTGGGGCGGCGTTTACTCGTTGGCGCGGGTGCTTGCGCGGCGGAGTTTGTTCGGGCCCGCGTGGCGGTTCGGTCGTGTGTGGCGTGGGGTCTGCTCAGGGTTTGGTTGACACCTCACCTGTGAGGCTTCGGCCTCGCCTGGAAGGAT